>LFMX01000036.1 GCA_001184405.1 Candidatus Burkholderia humilis | reverse complement strand
GCGTTCAGACGACGCATCACCGGTAAGACACATGAGCCCCACGACCCACATTCATATCGCGACGCCGAGCTACGGCACCACCGTCACCGTCGGCTACGTGTCGGCATGCTCGATCTGATCAATCACACGACGCAGATCGGCCTCGATGTTACGGTCGGCTTCAACTCGTTCGAAAGCCTCGTGACGCGCGCCCGAAACTCGATGGTAGCGAACTTTCTCGCGGACGACCGGTTCACCCATCTGATGTGGATCGACAGCGATATCGGCTTTCGCGCCGCCGATGTCATGCGCCTCGTGCACGCGGCCCGGCACGTCGCGGCGGGCGCGTATCCGAAAAAGCTCAATCTCTGGCCCGCCGAGGGTTTGCGCGAAGCGCTGCCGGCCGGAACGACGAAAGCGGATTTTCTGGCGCATTACGCGCAATATCCGGTCAACGCGCTGTTTGACCGCGTGCAGAGCTGGACGCGGACGGCTTTATCGAAGTCGTCGATGCGCCCACCGCCTTCATGCTGATCCGCCGCGAGGTATTTCTGAAGCTGATCGAGCGCTTCCCCGACGCGACGTATTGCCCGCTGGAAAGTACGCCCGCTGCGCTGCCGTTTCATTACACCTTCTTCGAAACGATGATCTGCCCCGACACCGGCTATTATTTGTCGGAGGATTTCGCGTTTTGCCGGCGTATCAGGGAAGTTGGCGTGCAGCTGTTCGTCGATACGCAATCGAATCTACGGCATCAGGGCGCGGCGAATTTCGAGGGCGATTTCGCACGCTCCTTCGCGTTGTACCAGACCATGTTCGCACGGCGCTGAGCCTTGTCCCGCGAGCCTTTCAGGTCCGTGAAACTCCGCGACATAACTCCTCGATGGTGTTCCCGAAGGGGTTCGCGCATAGTGCTTCCACACGAAACGCCAACCCCCTCTGGAGACACGCCATGTCACTCGCGTTCAAATCCGCTTCGCGCAAACTCCGCAACGTCATCGCCGCGAGCATACTCGCCGGCACGGCGCTTTTCGCAGGCTGCGCGAACGCATCGGATCTCGCCGCGCAAGCCGTAACCATTCCCGCCGTTCGCCCCGACACGATCTACGTGTACGCCTTCAACGCCAGCGCGGATGACGTGAAGCTCGACAACCACGGCGTCGTATCGAAACTGTCGTCGGCGATGTCTGGCGATTCGTCGGAACAGAAGCAGGCGCAAGACGCCGCGCAGACCTGCGAAGATGTCGCCAACGCGATCGTCGCCAAACTGCAGTCGATGGGCCTGCGTGCCGTTCGCGCGGAGGTTCCGTCGCCGCAGACCAGAACGTGCTCGTGGTGGAAGGCAACATCGATTCGATCGATGCCGGCAATCGCCGCCGCCCCATGCTGATCGGCCTCGGCGCGGGGCAAAGCAAGGTCGGCGCGAGCGTGTAGCTCGTGTTCAAGCCCGCGCACGGCGCGCCGTAACTGATCGAGGAATTCGATGCCAACGCCGACAGCGGCCACATGCAGGGCATCGCGGAAATGGCGGGCATCGGCGCGGTGGCGGGGCATGCGGCGACATCGCTGGCGGTGTCGGGCGGCGTGCACGCGATGGGCGAAACGAAGCACGCAGACGTGTCGTCGGACGAAACGCGGCTCGGTGACGCCATCGCCAAACAGATCACGAAGATCGGCGCGGCGCGGCGCAGGGCTGGATGAGCGCGAGCTAGTCTCAGGCACGCAACGTGCCTGGAAGCGCCGACACAGACTCGCCATGCGAGGGGTAAGCGTATGCCGACGATAGCCGTGATCGCGCTGACGGTCGCCGTGACCGTCATTGTCGTGCTGGTGATCGCCAATCTGACGAGCGGCGAAAAGAAGGTCGAACACAAGATCGAGCGCCTCTATTCGAGCGACGATCCGCAGTTTCTTCGCTCGATGGGCCTGCTGCTCGGCCCGCCCGTCGTGAGCGGCAACCGGTTCGAGGTCCTCGTCAATGGCGGTGAAATCTTCCCCGCGATGCTCGATGTCATCCGCGCGGCGAAGCACACCATCACCTTCGAGACGTTCATCTACTGGTCGGGTGAAATCGGCGAACAGGTTGCCAAAGTCCTGGCGGATCAGGCGCGGGCGCGGGTTGCCGTGCACGTGTTGCTCGACTGGGTCGGTTCCTAGAAGATGGACAAGCGCTACCTGAACCTGTTGCGCGATGCGGGCGCGGAAGTTATCCAGTATCACAAGCCGCACTGGACTGGTCTCGGGCGCATGAACGACCGCACGCACTGCAAGCTGCTGATGATCGACGGGCATATCGGGTTCACGGGCGGCGTGGGGATCGCAGAGGAATGGACGGGTCACGCGCAGGACGACAAGCACTGGCGCGACACGCATTTCCGGGTGGAAGGTCCGGCGGTTGGCCAGATGCAGGCGGTGTTCATGGACAACTGGGTCAAGGCGACCGGCAACGTGTTGCACGGTCCGAAGTACTTCCCGGAAATCGCGCCGCTGACGGAAGAGGGGGCGGGCCTCGCGCACATGTTCAGCAGTTCCCCCCTCGGGCGGCAGCGACGACATGCAGTTGATGTACCTCATGGCGATCACCGCCGCGACGCATTCCATTCATTTGTCGAGCGCGTACTTCGTGCCGGACAAGCTGACGATCAACGCGATCGTCGAAGCGGTGAAACGCGGCGTGACCGTGCGCATCGTCACGCCGGGGAAGAAGATCGACACGCATACCGTGCGCGAGGCGTCACGTGCCTGCTGGGGCGACCTCCTCGAGGCGGGCGTCGAAATGTACAAGTATCAGCCGACGATGTTCCACTGCAAGGTGCTCGTGGTGGATGAATACCTCGTCTCGGTCGGCTCGACCAACTTCGACATGCGCTCGTTCCGGCTCAACGACGAAGCCAACCTCAATATCTACGACCGCGATTTCGCGGCTCTTCAGATGCGCATCGCCGCTGACGATATGGCGAAGGCAAAGCGCATCACGCTGGACGATTGGCGGCGCCGGCCGCTCGTTGAAAAACTGCTCGATCGTGCGGTAGCGCTGCTCGACCCCGAGCTTTGAAAGCGCATCGCGTAGACAAAAGCCCGGCGCAATAAATCGCGTGCGCGGGCTAAAGAATCATGAGTCCGCGCCGATAAGACGCTTACGCTAACGAGCCTCCTCCAATCCTGGCACCGACATGCACGGCACCTATAACTTCTGGCTAGTCGCGGCGTCATTATTGGTCGCGACGCTTGCGTCATTCACCGCCCTCGATATTGCGGGTCGCATTGCGAGCATTTCGCAGACGCGCCTACGCCATGTGTGGCTCGCGGGCGGCGCGGCGTCGATGGGCATCGGCATCTGGTCGATGCACTTCATCGGCGTGCTCGCCTTCGAATTGCCGATTCCGCTCGGCTACGACCTCAAGATCACGGCGGCCTCGCTCGGCATCGCGATCGGCGTGTCGTACTTCGCGCTGTGGGTCATCAAGGGTGCGCGGCTGACCATTCGGCGGCTGGTCGTATCGAGCGTGGCGATGGGCATCGGCATCGCGGCGATGCACTATATAGGGCGATGCCGCCATGCGCATGCAGCCCGCGATCCAGTACGATCATGCGCTCTTCGCGGTGTCGATCGCGATCGCCATCGTGGCCTCGGGCGTGGCGCTGTGGATCGCGCGCACGCTGGCCGATGCGAGCCAGAACAACGTGCTGAGCAAGCGCGCGGCGGCAGCGCTCGTAATGGGCATCGCCATCACCGGCATGCATTACACCGGCAACGCGGCGGCCAACTTCCTGCCCGGCTCCGTTTGCGGCGCGGCCAACGACATCGACTCGCGCTGGCTCGCGACGACCGTCGTGCTCTTTAAGCTCGCGATTCTGAGCATCACCCTCGTGCTGTCGCGCTTCGACGCGCGTACGTCGATGCTCGCCGGCAACGTGTCCCGGCTGAATGGCCAGATCGTCCGGATGGCCAGTTTCGACACGCTCACCGATCTGCCGAACCGTCGCACGATGACCGAGCGCATCGAGCGCGCGATCAGCAGCGCCAACACCAGCGACAGCCGCTTCGCGATCCTGTTCATGGATCTGGACGGGTTCAAGACGATCAACGATTCGCTCGGTCACACGGTCGGCGACGAAGTGCTCAAAGCCTTCGCCAAGCGCCTGTTGCAATGCGTGCGCGGCGGCGATACGGTCGCGCGTCTGGGCGGCGAAGAGTTTGTCGTGATGCTCGAAAACCTTACCGTGCCGACCGACGCCGAAAAAATGGCCGAGCGCATCCTCGAAGTGATGCGCAAGGGGATCGTGGCGGCCGGACACCCCTTACAGGTGATGCCGAGCATCGGCATTTCGCTGTATCCCCAGGACGGGGTTGCCGTCGATACGCTGCTCAAGCACGCCGATGTCGCCATGTACGAGGCCAAGCGCGGCGGGCGCAGCACGTATCGTTTTTTCGAAGCGAGCATGAACGAAGCCGCCGCGCGCACGCTGCAGATTCAACAGGCGTTGCACGACGCACTGGCATCGAATTATTTTTCTGCTATTCCAGCCGAAGTTTCGCGGCAAGAGCGGCGAACTGGCGGGCGCGGAAGCGCTGATCCGGCTCGATCATCCGCAGATCGGCATGCTCACGCCGATGGAATTCATTCCGATTTCCGAGCGTTCGGGGCAGATCGTGCAGATCGGTTACTGGGTCGTGCGCGAGACCTGCAAGCACATTTCCCGCTGGCAGGCGGAAGGTCGGCTGCCGGTGAAGGTCGCGGTCAACCTGTCGCCGCGCCAGATGACGGAAACCGATCTCGTCGCGAACATGCTTAAGATCGTGCGCGAACAGGGTGTGCGGCCCGAAATGATCATATTCGAGATCATCGAGACCGTCGCGATGCAGGACGCGCCGCGCACCATCGAAATGATTCACGCGTTCCAGGAGAACGGGTTCGAGATCGCCATCGACGATTTCGGCACGGGGTATTCGAGTCTCGCGTACTTGCAGCGGTTTCGCGCGAAGCAGTTGAAGATCGACCGTTTCTTCACGAACAGGCTCGACGAGAACGGTCAGGAAGGGCGTGCGATCGTGTCCGCGATCATCGCGCTGGCGCATTCGCTTGATATGGATGTGGTCGCGGAAGGCGTCAAAACCGGGTCGCAGCTCGACCGCCTTCAGGACATGATGTGCGACGAAATGCAGGGGTTCCTGCTGGCGAAACCCCTGTCGGCCGATGCGTTCGGGACCTTGCTCGAAGCGCGTGAAGTGAGCGCCTAACGGTTCAGGCGCGGCCGGCCGACTGCTTGGCCTTTTGCTGCGCCAGTTTGCGCGTGAACGCCGAAACGTCGGTCTTGCTCCACAGCAATGGATACCCTTTCGGCGCGCGCAACGGGGGAAAGGAAAGGGTGCCCGTCCTTTTGCATTTCCTGAAGCTTCCAGTCGGCCACTCCGGCTTTCTCCGCAAATTCCGCGCTCGTCGAGAACTCTGCGGGCTTCACGCCGAAGTGCGCCGCGGCCAAGTCCTTTGAGCGCTTCTTCATGTCCTTGCTCATCTTCTGGCGCTTGGATGTGTCCCAGACGCTCGATTGTGCCTTGTCCAGTGGCGCAGTTTCGCGCGTGTTTGCCGGAATGGTTGCGGGGTTCGGCGCGTCAGCATTCGGCACGATGCCGGCCATCTCCAACGGGTTCGGCGGCACGGCCAGATGCGGTAGCCACCCCTTCCAGTGCGCGAACTCCAGTAGCGTCAACCCGACCCCTTCGAGCAGCGCGAAGCGCTGTTCATCGTCTGCAAGTTGGTAAAGCACCGCGAACGGCTTCAGAAAGGGATGTCCCGGAAAGGCCTCGAACAGCGGCGTGAGATCACGTTGCGAAAGCGCCTGCGCGACGTATTTGCGATGCGCGTATTCATCTGCCGCCAGGCCCATGCGCCGCAATTCCTCGCCGCCGTCTGAGCCTTCGATCAGCCGCGGCATCACGCTTTCCCAACGCAGCGGCGCGGCCGCTTCGAGAGCGTTGGTTCCAGAGGCATCGACGGGCAGAAGGTGTGGGTGCTTTTTTCGGTTCATTATCTCTTCTCAAGTACAGAGGAATGCTGATAAAAAAGGGTGAAAGATCGGATTTTAAGAGGTAAGCCGGGTTCCAGGGAGCGCGCGACGCACCCCTCTTTTGGTAAACGAAGAATTTCAACAAATTTAGACATTCGAATCAGTTCATCGGCCGATAATTCCGCTATCTCCCTAACGAATGTTCATCGCATGTCGCTGTTCGACCTTACCCTTGAAGCACATCGCGCGGGCCGTCTGGATGAGGCGGAACATGGTTATCGGAATGTGATCGCGCAAGCGCCGCGTCACGCGGATGCGCTACATCTGCTGGGACTCGTGCGGCGCGATCGCGGCGGACCCGCAGGCGCGCTTTTTCGGCAGTCTCGGCACGGTCATGCTGGATCGCGGGCGGCGGGAAGAAGCGGAGGCGCTGTTTCGGCGCGCCACCGAATTCGATCCGCGCGATCTCACCGCGCTGTACAACCTCGGCGTGCTGCTGCTCGACTCGGCACGCGCGGGCGATGCGCAAACCGTGCTGCGTCAGGCGCTTTCGCTCGATGAACGATTTGCGCCGACGCATCGTGAACTCGGCCGGGCGTTGCATGCGCTCGTGGCTCACGATGAAGCGCTCGCCCACTTCGGCCGCGCCGTCGAACTGGACTCTGGCGATGATGCACTCGCGCACGTCGGGTTTGCGGCGGTGCTGACCATCGCGGAGTGCTACGACGAAGCCGAAATCGCGAGCCGGCGAGCGATCGCGCTCGATCCCGCGCTCGACGATGCGCACGTGAATCTAGGCGCTGTGCTGCTGCATCAACGGCGCATGGAGGAAGCGGAAACGGCGTTGCGCGCGGCGCTCGACATCGATGCAAACCGGCCGCTCGCGCACCTCAATCTAGGCACAGTGCTCGCGGAAATCGGCCGTTTGCCCGAAGCCGAAAGCGCGCTGCGCCGGGCAATCGAACTCGATCCTGATGGGACTTTGGGTGTCGTCGGCTATCTCACGCTCGGCTGGACGTTCATCCGGCAACAACGTTTCGACGAAGCAATCACCGTGTTCCGCGATGGTCTCGCGCACGTGCCGGCCGATCCGGACCTCGAAGCGAACCTCGGCATGGCGCTCCTGACGAAGAGGCAATATTCAGAGGGGTGGGCGCTGTACGAATCGCGTATCGCGACGCGTCATCCGAAGCCGAATTTTCCGGACCCGAATCTGCCGTTTCCGGTGTGGCGAGACCAGCCGCTGCGGGGCAAATCGCTTCTCGTGCTGTGCGAACAGGGTCTTGGCGACGCGCTTCAGTTCTGCCGCTATTTGGAGCTGCTCAAGGCGAAAGGCGTCGCGCGCCTGAGCGTGGTATGCGAGCCGCCGCTCGCACGCCTGTTCGGGCAAATCGCCGGTGTCGACGCCTGCCTGACCAGCGCAAACCCCCACGAGATACCCCCTCACGACTTTTACTGTTACATGATGAGTCTGCCGGCCCGCTTCGGCACGACGCTCGACACCGTTCCCGCCGCTACCGCTTATCTCCATGCACCCGTTGATGCCGCAAAGGCATGGGACGCCAAACTCCCGGCGGCGCGGCCGCGCGTCGGGCTCGTCTGGGCGAGTGAGCGGCGTACCGCCCAGCGCGTGTGGTCGATGCGACTGATCAGCGTCGCTCCGTACACCTCCGCCAGTTTCTGCCGCTGCTGCGCATTCCCGGCATCACGTTTGTCAATTTGCAATTGGGCGCGACGACGCGTCCGCAAATCGCGGCGCTGCCGCCCGACTTGCGCCCCTTCGACCCGATGAGCGAAATCACCGATTTCGCCGATACCGCCGCCATCATCGAGAATCTGGATTTGATGATCGCCGTGGATACGTCGACCGCACATCTGGCTGGCGCGCTGAACAAGCCGGTGTGGATTCTGTCGCGCTACGACCAGTGCTGGCGATGGCTCATCGGCCGCGACGACTCGCCGTGGTATCCGTCGGCGCGGCTGTTCCGGCAGGAGCAAACGGGCGAGTGGGATGGGGTGATCGAACGGGCTGCGGACGCCCTGAAGGGGTTCGCGCTTAATCCATCGCCGCATGCGCAAGCGACTCGTCCGGCGTTTTGCTCGCCGGGCGGATCAGCAGAATGATCGGCACCACCAGCAGCGTCGCCACGAACATCAGCTTGAAGTCGTTCAGGTACGCGATCATCGCCGCCTGCTGCGTGATGGTCTGATTGAGCATCGCCATGTCCTGCATGGAGCCGGACGAGAGGATCGGCTGCATCGCCGGGTTGAAGGGCGTGACCTGCGCGGCGAGGTCCGCGTGTGCGACCTGCGTGTTGCGCGTCATCAGCGTCTGCACGATCGAAATGCCGATACTGCTGCCGATGTTGCGCATCAGGCTATAGGTGGCAGTGCCGTCGGCGCGCAGCGCGGGCGTGAGCGTCGAGAAGGTCAGCGCGGAGAGCGGCACGAACACGAACCCCAGCCCGAAACCCTGAATCACCCCCGGCCAGACGATGTCCGACGCCGACAGGACGATGGTGTAGTGCACATCATCTGCCAGAGCGCGAACGCCGATGTCAGAAAGCTCGCGAGCAGCAGCAGGCGCGCGTCGATACGCTTGAGCAGCCGCCCGGCGACGAGCATCGCCACCATCGTGCCCGCGCCGCTCGGCGCCGTGACGAGGCCGGTCGTCGCGACGGGGTAGTTCATCAGGTTTTGCAGCATCGGCGGCAAGAGCGCGCGCGTCGCGTACAGCACCGCGCCGATCACGAAGATGAAGCACGTGCCCGTCGTGAAGTTCCGGTCCTTGAGCAACTCGTACTTGAAGAACGAGCGCACGCCGGCGGTGGCCGTGTGCGCGACGAAAAAGATAAAGCTCAGCGCGGCAACGATGGCTTCGATGCGGATTTCCATCGAGCCGAACCAGTCTAGCTGTTCGCCGCGATCGAGCATCGCCTGAAATGCGCCGATGGCGAGACCGAGCGTGGCGAAGCCGAATGCGTCGAACTTGACGGCGCGCCGTGCCACTTGTGCGGGCAGGAAGGTCAGCACGCCGAAGAGCGCGAAGGCGCCAATCAGCACATTGATGAAGAACACCCAGCGCCAGTTGTAGCTGTCGGTGAGCCAGCCGCCGAGCGTAGGGCCGAGAATGGGGCCGACCATCACGCCCATGCCCCACACGGCCATCGCCTGACCCTGTTTCTCGGGCGGGTTGATATCGAGCAGGATGGACTGCGAAAGGGGGGACGAGCGCCGCGCCGAAAATCCCCTGCAGAAGCCGCGACGCGACGATCTGCGTGAGGGTTTCTGACAACCCGCACAAGGCGGACGCCACCGTGAACCCCGCAATGGAAATGCACAGCAGCCGCTTGATGCTCAACTGATCCGCGAGCCAGCTGGTCAGCGGCGTGGCGATCGCCGCCGCGACAATATACGAGGTCAGCACCTACGTGATTTCATCCTGCGACGCGGAAAGAGCGCCCTGCATATGCGGCAGCGCCACGTTGGCGGATAGTACTGTCGAGTGTCTGGATCAGCGTGGCGAGCATGATCGAGACGGTGAGCATGGTGCGGTTCAGCGGCGCTTTCGCTACTTCTGAGGCTTCCGGTTGCATGGGGGCGATGCCGCGCGCGGCGTAAGGATTTTATAAGTGGGGTGATAATAAGCAAGCTTATTATAAACAGGACGAGGACGCTTCCGGTCACCTCTCCCTATAATCGCGCGATGGAAAGACCAACTCGACAAACGCTTCGGCTTTTTGGTGGCCGACGTGGACCGCCTGTGCGGCAACCGTTTCGATGAACTGGCGAAGTCGTCGCTCAATCTGAGCGCGCGCGCAGTGTCGCGTGTTTGCGTATTTGTCGCACTACGGCGAGGTGAATCAGGCGCGGCTTGCGAACCTCCTCGAGGTCGCGCCGATTTCCGCCGGGCGTTTGCTCGACCGGATGGAGGAGGGCGGCTGGATCGAGCGGCGGCTTAACCCCGATGACTGTCGCGAGCGGCAGGTCAGCATGACTGCGGCCGAATCGGCGCTCGATCAGGCGCGTCACGTGGGGATGAAAATCACCGCCGAGGCGCTCGCGGGTCTCAGCCGTCACGAGAGCGAGCAGTTGATCGCCCTTCTGCAACGGGTACGCGGAAATTTGAGCCGGATCGTGGATCGCTAATTGCTGAGGGTGTGGCGTTCGACAACCAGGGAGAAACCATGCTGAACATCCGCACCGCATCATTGGTTGTGATTGCACTGTCGGCCGCCGCGTTGCTCACCTTGCCAGTCGCGCCCGCGCCCGCGCAGGCGCAGGACAGCGGCGCATCGACGCCCAAGCAGGTCAGGAAGGCCGAGCGCAAAGAGGCGCGCGCGAAAAAGAACGCCGAATTGAAGGATCTGGAAAAGAACGGTTACAACCCCGGCGGTGAGCAGACGAACTATCCGCAGAACCTGCAGAACGCGCAGAAGAAGGTCGAGGCGGAAAAGGCCGGCAAGGCCGCGCCGGCTTCGACGCCGTAACACATTGCGGCCCGCCGTCTGAGGCTGCGGGCCGTTTTGCTCAATCGAGCTGATACGAGAACATCGCGTTCACGCGCGGACTGCGCTAGGCGCTTTCGATCGGCGCATCGCCGGTGGCCCTTGCCACGGACAGATCGAGGCTGTAGTGCTTCGCGTCCGTCACCCGAAAGCCGATTCCCACCGATGACAGCCGCCGCGGTTTGGCCGTGCCGCCGTGCGGGTAGACGCGGGCGGCATCGACGGCAATATACGGGGTAATGCTTTTCCAGTACGTCATGCCGATTTCCACGGGCCGGTTCACCTCGAACGACGCACCCCATCCCGAATCGCCGGAAACCTCTTCCGGTTGATACCCCGCCGCGAATCGTCCTGCGCCGAACGATACCTGTTCGGAGGTGGGCAAGGTATCGGGCGAATACTGGCCGGTCGCCGACAACACGGTGCCGATCTTCAGCGGCCAGTCGTTGGATTGCGTATAGGTCGCGCCGGTGCGCACGAAGGTCAGCGACACCGGATTGACCGGCGCAAAGCCCGCGATATTCGTCTCCACGTTCTTCGACGCACCCAGCACGTCGAACGCCTTCGCCACATTCAAACTCGCGCGCCGCACCACGCCCGCGCCGATGCCGGTGTAGTCGAGCTGAAGCTGCGTCACTCGAATCTGCGAGCGCTGCGACAAGTACGGGTTGCCCGTCACGACGGTGTTCTTCAGACGGTCTTCATCGTGCGATGCATAGGCCGTCGCTGCGTCGACGGCACTGCGCGCATTCGACAACAGGAAGGGGTACACGGCTGAGAACGCGAGCTTGTCGTTGACGACGGTGCGCTCGATCGTCGATGGCAAGCCGGTGTTGTCGACCGGATGGCCGTGGTAATGCGAGGCATCGACCTTGGTGGTGAACCCGTCCGTGCCGACAGGCAGCGTGCCGTTGAACGCGTAGTAGGTCTGATCGTTGCGGCCTTTGGGCAGCAGCGCGGACGCGGTCAGCGATTCACCGAGCCCGAGCATGCCGTTCTCCGTCGCGCTCAGGATGCCCTGAACCCCCGGATGGTTGAAGTCGATTCCCGTGCTGAGGTTGAAGGGTTTGCGCTCGACATCGAGTTCGAGCGTGACCGCGCCATCGGTGTTAGCGGGTGGCGCAACGGTCGCACGCGTTTTTACGCCGGGAATCATGCCCAGCACGTTGATATAGCGCTCGAACGTGGCTTGTCTGAGCGGCCGGTCGGCGCGCATACGATCAGCGATCTCGCGAATCCGCTTTTCCGACGCGCCCGCGTTCCCCTTGATGACCACGTTCGCCACGTACCCCTCCACGACCACCACGCGCACCGCGCCGCCCTCGAAGGTCTGCGCGGGAATGAACGCGAAGGAGAGGGCATAACCGCGTTCCTTGTACATCGCCGTCACACCATTGGCCGTCTCGATCAGTGCTCCGATGGTCACGTCCTTGCCGACCAGCGGCGTGAAACGCGCGGCGACGTCCTCGAAGGGCAACGTCTTCGCGCCTTCCACCTGAAAGCTGCGCGGCGTGATGTGGCGGGCGAGCAGCGCATCGAGCGCGGTTGCGGGCTCTTGCATCTCGACGGAAACCTGCGGTTTGGGCGGCGTGGCGACCTGGGGCAGTGCATTCAGCGGATTGCCGCCGATGCTCGCGCGCGGCGCGGCGGGCGCGCTCTGGGCGTAGGCGAACTGAGCCGGGATGGGCGCCGCGAACGCGGCAAGACAGAGCGCCCGTTTCAAATGATGGATCTGCATGGTGATTCCCTCGATGGATTCGCGAGAACGTCGTGCGTGAAAAGGCCGCCGCGTTCTTCGTCGTGTGTCGTTATGTGTTGATTCGATGTGTCATGCGCCATCGAGCGATACGGCCGTTGGCGTGGCTGTATCGCTCGACATCGGCGCGATGCTTAACGCTTTACGCCCAGGACGCCGCCGACCACCGAGCCGACCGCGCCGAGCAGGCCGCCGCCGTTGGTCGTGCCGTTCGTCGCGTTCGTGTTGCCACTGGTCGACGAAAGACCTGCACCCGCTCCGGCCGCCGCCGTGCCCTGGTTCGTCGCGACCGTGACGCCGAGACCGGCGGTGATCGTCGTGACCGTGCCGAGCAGACCGGGGTTGCCGGCGCTTTCCGTCGAACCGGTCGATCCAGCCGTTCCGATCACGCCGCTGACGAGACCCGCCACCGGAGCAAGTAGTCCGCCGTTGGCCATGCCACCGCTGGCTGTCCCGCCCGTTATGCCGCTGACCACACCCGTGACCGGCGCGAGTACGCCCGCAGCCGAACCGGTTCCGGAACCTGTACCCGTCAATCCGCTCACCAAACCCGTAACAGGTGCGAGGATGCCCGGCGTCGCAGACCCGTTACCCGCAGCGCCGGTCAAGCCGCCCACGATGCTCGTCACCGGCGTGAGCACGCCGCCCGCGCCCGTGCCGCTGCCGGTCAAACCGCCGAGGATGCCGGTGATCGGCGCAAGCGGATTGCTGCCCGCCGTGCCGTTGAGCAACCCGCCCGCCGATGCCACCGTTTGTCCCGTCGCGGAAACCAGATTGCCGACGCCCGACGTCAGCGCATTTCCACCGTTGGCCGCCACGTTCCGGCCCGCCTGATCGAGCGCGCCGCCGAGCGAACCTAGCAGCGTGTTGACCGGCTGACCGAGGCCGGTCGCCGCGCCGACGGCCTGCGTGGTGTTGCCGACGACCGAGGTGATCGGCGTGATCGCCTGATTTACCGTCTGCGTGAGTTGCGTGACGGGGGCGCTCGTGAGCGTCCGGTCGAGCACGCCGCCCGTCTGGTTCACCGCATTGCCGACGATGCCGACGATCTTGCCGACCGGCGTCGTCACCAGCGCGAGAGGCGCGAGCGCGCCACTGCCGAGACTCGAGACGAGCGTGCTCGCGCTCGACACGGCATCGCCCGTCTTCTGGACGACGCCACCGACGCTCGCCACGGTCGTGCCGACCGGATCCGTCGAGTTGCCGATCGTGCCGAGCCCGTTCGATACACCACCCACCACCGCCGAGCGTCGATACCGCACCGCCCAGGTTGGACACGACATCGCCGGCGGCTTTCGTGGCGTCCGTGCTGGCGGCGGGCGTGGAGGTCGAACCGATGACCGTCCCCAGACCCGAGACCGTATCGCCGAGCGCGGACACCACGTTGCCCGTCTTGTTGGTGACGGATGCGACAGGCTGAACCACGGTCGTTCCGGTGCCACCGCCGCTATTTCTCCCCGCTGCCGCCCCCGCCGTTGCCGTTATCGCCGGTGGTGGTCCCCGAACTTCCGCCTGTACCGCGGTTCCCGTACCTGTCCTGCTGTACCCGTGCCAGCGGTGTCCGTACCCGTTCCGGAGCTGCCGCCACCGTCCCCCGTCGAAATCGTGCCGGAACCGGCAGCGCTGGTGCCGTTCGGGCCTTTGCTAATCGATCCCGAGCCGCCGCATGCGGTGAGAGACAAAAGACTCGCAGCCGCTGCCGCGATGATGGTAGTGCGCAAGATTTCGCGTCCGATGGTCCTCGTATTCATTTCGCCCTCAGTGTTTTGTTTTGAAGAACTGCCGGGTGTGCTACTGCGAAAGGTGTGCCATCGCACATTGCGCGGCGCGAGCCGGCGTGACCAAAAGCCATGCGAAGGCGCGAAATGTCTTATCCGATCGGAAGTTAGGATTGCGTGAAAGCGCCTGTTGAGGGTAATCACCGGCTTAATGACGAACGCGTGAAAGCGCGCATGTAACGTTACGGCTTACGTGGCGTGTTACGCGAAGCCGCGTTACGTCGGACACGGCGAAACCACTAATCAAGAGTTAATCTCATAAATTAGTTTGCACGCTAAAAGATTTGCCCGCTGTTTAGCGGTGGCGATCAATGACTGTCAACGGTGGAACAGAAACTTTTTCTGTCTCCAAACAGCCGCATTCCCTAATTTTCCGGATGCTTCGCGGGGGCTGTCATAAATTGGTCAGACGATAGTTGTTTTTGAGATGAGCCTGGGTTATAAATTCGGCAAGAGCAGATTCTTCTTTCAGCAAACGATGCCGGAGGAAGCTATCGCCGAAAAACATATATAGAACCTGAGAGTTCGATGCGGACATTCCCTGCTCCGCTTTCGATGACGTCACGTACACGCGTTAAATCTCGCGCGGATGGCATCGAAAGCGGGGCGGGAGGGCGCGTCAGTAGCAGAAGCAAGACCAATCGGAGGGCAAGACAACATGAAAGCCAAAGTTCTGCAGTTTCTTCGCGATAATCGGGGCATCACCGCGATCGAATATGGATTGATTGCCGGCGCTTTGGCGCTCGGCATCATGGTGGCAGTCCGAAACGTTGCCACGCAACTCAAATCGACTTTCGAGAATATCAAAACGGAGCTGTCCAAGGCTTCCTCTGCCTGACAGCATTATCGACGACTCGCCGTATTAACCGCTTGATTCAATCCAGACGCGCCGGAGTCTTTCGGCGCGCCGGGATAATGCCGGGATAATGATTGCCTGCTGGTTTTGATTAATCCCTCGGGATTAACGGTTTCGTTTTGCCTGCCGATTTTCCGTCGTCATGTCTTTAATCGAATCAGCGATATTTATCGCCTGGGCGCTCGCGGTCGTTTTATTCGATTCGTGGCGCAGGCTGATACCCAGTTCCCTCGCGCTGTCGGGCGTGTTCGCCGCGCTGGCGCTGGCCGCGTCGCGTCATTCGCCGTTCGATCTTTCGTTCGCGCAGGCCCTGCTTGGACTGGCCGTGGGCGGCGTCGCGCTTTTCCCATTTTACTTGCTAGGCATGATGGGCGCGGCCGATCCGAAGATCTTCGCCGCGCTCGGCGCGTGGTGCGGACCGCGCGCACTCATCGGCATCTGGATTGCCGCAAGTCTCGCCGCTTTCGTGCACGCGCTCGTTCTGCTCGCCCGCCGCCGCGTAGTGTTCGCGCTGCGCGATCTCCCCGCCGATGCATCGCCCGCCGAGTGCCGTCGCGCCACGACCCCGTTCGGCGCGCTGCATGCACTGAAGGTGCGCTCATGAAGAACCGGCAACGCCAGCGCGGCAACATAGCGATCGAATTCGCGATCGTGTTTCTGCTCTTCTTCTTCGTCTTTTACGCGATTGTCACGTACAGCCTGATCTTCGTCGCGCAGCAGTCCTTGACGCTCGCGGCAGCCGAGGGCGCGCGCGCCGCGCTGCGTTTTCAGCCGAATGCGCAGACGGTCAATCAGTCGCTCGCGCTGCGCGGCTGCGTGTCAGACCGCGAAGAACCTGTCGAACTGGCTCGCCGGTCTCGCCACCTGCAACGCCGCGCCCGCGCCGTGCACCTACTGCGACCCTGCGCTGCCTTCAGGTCACGCTCGGTTACGCGTACGCGCAACGGCCGATTCTGCCGCCGCTGCCGCTGCTGAATCTCGCGCTGCCCGATGCGCACGTCGCGCGTGCGATGGTGCAGCTCGACCCGAACAACGTGCTGTGAACCTCCTCAAGAGGAACGATGTTATGACCCATGTCACTCGAACCCTCGCCATCTTGCTTTTCGTGCTGGCCGTCGCGCTTGGCGCGTTCGCGTTCATGCTCGCGCGGCCGTCTGCGCCTGCGCTTGCCACGCATCGCGAAACGCCCGTCGATGCACAGGCCGTCGCGGATCGGCATCTCGTGTCGGTGGTCGTCGCCGCGCGCGATCTGTCCGCCGGCCAGCCGCTCGATGCCGCCGCGCTCTCCGTGCGCATGCAGTCCGAAGCCGCGCCCGGCGCGTTCAACGATGTCGACTCGCTCACCGGCCGCGTGATGTGCGCCGTTCACCGTGGACACGCTTTCCAGCGGTCTCGCCGATGTCGTCGCGCCCGGCGAACGCGCGGTCGCCGGGCAGATCGACGAGACGAACGCCGTCGGCACGTATCTTCGTCCGGGCAATTTCGTCGATGTGTTTTTCACGCTCAAGCGTCAAGGCGGAATTGATTCGGATGGCGAGGTGAATGCGACGCAGGCGCGCCTGCTGCTGTCGAAAGTGCGCGTGCTGAGCGTGGGCAGCGCATCGATGGCTGGTCAGGACGCCAACGCTTCCCGCGATTCCAACGCAAGCGCCGCGCGACTTGGCGCGCGCACCGCCGATGTCGACGCGATCACGCTCGCGGAAAGCGCCGGACGTCTGACGCTCGCGCTGCGCAACGCCGCCGACGAGGAGATGCAGCCGCCGCAGACGTATGCATCGCTGGTTCAGGTGAGCGCGGGTGATAGCGGCGCGGCGCGCGCGGCCGCGTGTTCTCGCGCGTGGCGATCGGCGATCCCAACGTCGCCGATGTCATCACGCTTAAGGGAAACGATGGCGTGCTGATCGTCGGCAAGGCGGCGGGCACGACCGATCTCCTGATGTGGGAACGCGGCCAGGACGTGCCGCGCTCGTATGTGATCGATGTGAGAACGAGCGCGAGCGCCGCGCTCCTTGGCCACGATACGCCGCAGATGAAAGTGCTCGGCAAGACCGCCGTGCTTTCCGGCTCGACGCCGACGGTCATCGCGCACGAACGCGCGGCGGAGGCGGCGCGGGCATCGGTCGGCAAGGACGGCGCGCTCGTGGATACGTCCACGGTCGCCGTCAAAAGCGTCGTTCAGGTCGATGTCAAAGTGGTCGAATTCAGTAAGTCCGTGCTGAAGGAAGCGGGCTTCAACCTGTTCGCGCAGAACCATGCAGGCTTCGCGTTCGGCACCTTCGCGCCCAGCACGCTCGACACGGTGACGGGCGGCGCGACCAACCCCCTGTCGGTCAACTCGACCTCGCCGATCGGCGCGGCCTTCAACCTGTTCATCAACTCGACCTCGAGGGGGTGTTCGCGAACCTCAGTCTCCTCGAAAGCAATAACCTCGCGCGCGTGCTCGCGCAGCCGACGCTCGTCGCGCTGTCCGGTCAAAGCGCCAGTTTTCTTGCGGGCGGGGAAATCCCCATTCCCGTGCCCTAGTCGTTCGGCACGACGACCATCACGTACAAGCCGTACGGCATTGGTCTGTCGCTGACGCCGACGATTCTTTCGCCCGAGCGCATCGCGCTCAAGGTCGCGCCCGAGGCGAGCCAGCTCGACTTCGCGCACGCGATCACGCTCAACGGCGTGTCCGTGTCCGCGCTCACGACGCGCCGCGCGGAAACGGCCGTCGAACTCGGCGATGGCGAGAGCTTCGTGATCGGCGGGCTCGTCGGTCGCGAAACGGCGTCGAACGTGGACAAGGTGCCGGTGCTCGGCGACTTGCCGATTATCGGCGCGTTCTTCAAGACTTTGCAGTATTCGCAGACGGATCGCGAGCTGGTGATTATCGTGACGCCGCATCTGATTGCGCCGATCGCCAAAAACGCGAGTTTGCCGGTGACGCCCGGCCAGCAGTCCGAACAGCGCGACGGCCCGGTGTGGCGCAGCTTCCTCGGTGGCACGATTATGCGCGACGCTGCGCCGGGATTCTCGCAATGAATGCGGTCCAGTTCGGCAGCACGACGGAACCGGCGTTCGTTGCGCGTTTTCTACGCGCGGGCGTGCGCGATTTCATCGACATCACCGGCAATCACGCCGATGTGCTCACCGTCGTCAAACGTCTGTCCGACGAGCGCCCCGAACCGGTGAGTCGTCACGGCAAGATCACGGTTTTGCTCGGCGCGCGCGGGCATGGGCGTGAGCACGCTCGCGGCCAATCTCGCGGTCAGCGTGCAAAAGCGCGGCGCATCAGCGGGAAAAACCACGGCCTTGCTCGATCTCGGTCTGCCCGCTGCCGACAGTGCGCTGTTGCTCGACACGCGCAGCGAACTGCATTTCGTCGATGCCGTGCGTAACCTGTGCCGCTTCGACGAAACCTTCGTCAACACGGCGTTCGCGCGCCATGCGAGCGGCCTCGCGCTCACGACCTTGCCAGCCAATCTTGCCGCGATGCGCGCGATCTCGTTCGCGTCCGCCGTCAGCACGCTCAACCGCCTGCACGTGTATTTCGATCATCAGATCGTCGATCTCAGCGGCTTTTCGAATCTCGAATTCGTCGCGCAAGTCGTGGCGGCGGCGGACACGGTGTGGCTCGTGTGCGATGCTAACGTCGCATCGGCGGTGTCGACGATGGCGCTCATCGACACCTTGCGCGGCCACGCGAGCGAGCCCAACGACGCGCCCGCGCCCAGGCTCGGCCTCGTCGTCAACCAGTTCGATGCCGCGCTGAACTTCGGCGCGGACCAGTTGACCGCGCGGCTCGATCTGCCGCTCGTCGCGGTGTTGCCGGAGCGCGCGCAGGCGCTCGGGCGCGCGGTGAACCAGGGGCGCTTGCTGAGCGATATCGCCGAGCGTGATCCCTATGTGCGCCCGCGCCCGCGCATCGAACGCCGCAGTGCACGCCTTTCGCGCATTTCCTTCCCACTTTTCTGAAACGCTCATAGACGATGGCACAGGACTTCAGCAAGAACATCGCGTTCGCCAATGATCTGGCCGAAGACGCCGTGGCATTCGCGTATTCGCAGCAGTTTCAGGATGTCGCGACGGCGGCGCACGAACATCTGCTTACGCGCATCGAGGAACTCGGCGCGGAGTTCGGCCGCTGGTCGCGTCAGGCCATCCAGCAATTCGTCGATCTGGAAATGGACAGCTTCGTGCGGCTGCGGCGCGTGCCGCTGAACGAAAGCGAAGTGCGGCTCGTCGCGGCGGCGTTGACCAAAGAGCTCGCGGGCTTCGGTACGCTCGAGGATCTGCTCGCGGATGCCGCCGTGGAAGACATTTTCATCAACGGCTATAGCGATGTGTACGTGTCGCGGCACGGCATCCTTGAAAAGATTCCGGTGCGTTTTGCCGACAACGCGCATTTGCTGCGTATCGTGTGGCGCATTCTCGCGCCGATCGGCCGGCGGCTGGACGAATCGAACCCGATGGTCGATGCGCGCCTGCCCGACGGCGGGCGCGTGAACGTGGTGATCGAGCCGCTGTCGATCGACGGGCCGGTCGTATCGATCCGCAAGTTCCGGCGCGATCCGCTGCGCCCGGAAGACTTGCTCGCTAACAGCACGTTCAATCAGGACATCGCCGCGCTGCTGGAAGCGGCGGTCGAGGCGCGCTGCAATGTGCTCGTGTCGGGCGGCACGAGTTCGGGCAAGACGTTGCTGCTCAATGCGCTGGCGTTTTTCATTCCGGAGCGCGAACGCGTCGTGACGATCGAGGACACGGCGGAACTGTCGCTGAATCATCCGCACGTGGTGCGGCTGGAAAGCCGGCCGGGCGGTTTCGACGGCTCGAGCGTCGTGTCGATTTGCGATCTCTTGCGCAACACGCTGCGCATGCGGCCGGACCGCATCATCGTGGGCGAAGTACGCGGCGGCGAAGTGCTCGAAATGCTTCAGGCGATGAACACCGGCCACGACGGTTCGATGGGCACCGCATGCATCGTCGCCGCGCGAGTGTTTGTATCGGCTGGAGATGCTCGCGGGCTTCGCGGGTTTTCAGAGCACCGAAAGCAGCTTGCGGCGGCAGATCGCCAATGCGGTGGATTTCATCGTGCAGATCGGGCGGCTCTCGAACGGACGGCGGCGGATTTTGTCGGTGACCAAAGTGACGGGGGCTGTCGGACAACATCATCGCGACGCAGAAGTTGTATCGCTACGATCCGTCGACCGATGCCAACGGCGAGGACGTCGATCACTGGACCTCGCTCGGCATTCACCCGAGTTCGCCGAAGCTGGCGAAGTACCGGCAGACGCTGGGCGCGGCTTATACCGAGCGCTTCGGCGCGGGGTTCGGCGGAGGCTTCAATGTCTAGCGTCGTCGCGATCGTCGCGTTGCTCGCGTGCTTGTGCGCGGCGGGCGGCTTCGCGTTGTGGCGCTTCGGCGTCGTATCGCGCGAGCGGGCGATGGCCGCGCGCTTCGTCAAGCGTCAGATGCAGGCGGCGGGCGCTTCGGGCGCGCCAGGCGCTACGCCGCGCGCGGAAAGCACAAACTCCCACTCGCGCGTCATGCTCGAAGCAGCGCGTGCGTGGACCGTGCTCGTCAATCTGATGCGGCGCGCGGGCGTGCGCAAGCCGCGCGTGCTTATCGCGATGACGCTCGGCGTGGCCGCGTGCGCATCGTTGTGGGCGGGTTCGCGCGCCGGCGCAATGTTCGGCCTCGGCGTCGCGCTCTTCGTGTTCGTCGCGATCTACGCGGTGCTGTCTTGGTGCGCGCAGAAGCGGCATCAGCGCATCACGCGGCAGTTGCCGCCGTTTCTCGATGGCATCGTGCGGCTCATCGTGATCGGGCATAGCGTGCCGGCCGCGTTTCAGGCGACGCTCGCGGGCGCGGAAGCGCCGCTGCGCGAATGCCTCGACCGCGCGCTGCCGATGCTGCGCACCGGCATGGAGATCGATCACGCGATGGCCGCCGTCGCGCGGATGTATCGCGTGCGCGAGCTGGAACTCGTTGGCTCGGTGCTGCGCGTATCGGTGAAATACGGCGCGCTCGGACGTCATGCTCGACCGCATGGCCGCCTTGATGCGCGATCTCGAACAGGCCGATCGCGAACTGATCGCGCTATCGACGGAAACGCGCATGTCGTCGTGGGTCCTCGGATTGCTGCCGATCGTGCTCGACGCGGCGGTCATCGTGATGAACCCGCAGTATTTCGACACGATGTGGACCGACCCGTTCGGCAAGTGTCTCGTCTATGTGGCCGTCGGCTTGCAGATGATGGGCGCGTGGCTGTTGTATCGACTGGCGAAGCTGAGGACATGAACATGACGCCCAACTTGCTTGCCGTTGCGGCGCTGGCGATCGGATCGGTCGCGGCGGCGCTCTCCGGCGCGATTGCGCTGTCGCGCTATGGCCGCATGCAGCGCTCGGTGCGCCCGCTCGATCAGGCGTTGAATCATCGTGCCGCGCCTGCTGCGCCTTCACCGGACAACGCCGCCAATGAAGTGCCGACGCGCGGGCTCATCGCCGCGATCGGACGCGCAAGCGCGGGCTGGCTCGATACGCCGGTCGGCTGCGTTGCGGTGGCGCTCGAAGACGGCTGTCTGCTCGAACGCTGCGGTTACATGGATGCCCGCGCGCGTGGTTTTTTTCTCGCGGCGCGGATCGCGGGCGCATTCGGCGCGCCGCTCGTGCTGGCGCTCGCGCATGTCGGCGCGCAATCGTCGCGCTGGCCGCTGTATTACTTCATCGCGATAGCGTGCGGCTTCATGGCGCCGAAGTGGTTCGTGCGAAGAAAGGCGGCGGCGCGTCAACAGGCCGTGAGTTCCGAATTGCCGATGTTCGTCGATTTGCTGCATCTGTTGCAGGGCGTCGGTTTGTCGCTCGATCAAAGCCTGCAAGTGATGATCCACGACTTCTCGAACGTGCTGCCCGTGCTCGCCAGGGAACTCGCGATGGCGCAGGCGCAGTTCGTCACCGGACGCACGCGCGAGCAATCGCTGAAAAGACTTGCGACGAGTTACGAGAACGAGGATCTCGCCGCCGTCGTGCGTCTCATCATTCAGGTCGAACAGCACGGCGGCGTGGTGCAGGAGCCGCTCAGGCAGTTCGGCGATCGCCTGCGCGAACGCATCGGCAAGCTGACGGTGAAGATGACCGGCGTGATGGTCGTCACGCTGCTGCTCGCGTTGCTGATCGTGACAGCGGGGCCGGGGTTTATCGCGATCAGTCATTCGCTGTCGAATCTTCATCGTTAAGGCTGGGAATGTTATGCATCGACTCGTTTTGATGATGGCGCTCGGCGCGTCCACCGCGCTGACTGCCTGCGCGGCCAAGATGGATACCGGCTATGGCGTCGGTATTCAGGCGAAGCGTCAGGCCGCGCTCGATCACGCGCAGCAGAAAGACGTCGCGCCGGATACGTCCGGCATGTATCTCGCGCTGATCGACAAGATACAGGCGCAGGGCTTGTACTTCGCGTCGCTCGCGCATATCGACGCGTACGAGCAGCAGTTCGGCGAATCGCCCGACACCATTCTGTTGCGCGCCGATGCGCTGCGTCAGACCGCGCAGTCCGACGCAGCGCCGCCGCCTACGCGCGCCTGACCGATACGCCGCTCGCCGCGCGTGGATTACGCGGTCTCGCGCTGATTGCGGGCGAAGCGGGGAATTTCGCGCTGGCCGCGCAACGCTTCGAAGAAGCGAGCAAACGCGCGCCGACCGATGCGCTCACGCTTTCCGATCTCGGCTACGCGCGTCTGCGTCTGGGCGATATCGACGGCGCGCGCGTGCCGTTGATGAAAGCGGCGGAGCTGGCATCGAACAACGCGAAGATCATGAGCAATGTCGCGCTGTATCTGCTCGCGAGCGGGCAAACGGCGAACGCGCCAAGTCTGATGACGCAGCAGAAGCTTGCCCCGGATGTGCAGCAGGCCATTCGTGGCGATGCGCAAAAGGTCATCGTGGCGGCACGTGGGTATCGCGCTAACATCCGCATGGAGAAGCAGACATGAACGGCAAGGACTTGTTGATCGTGGCGGCCGTCTGTCTGGCGCTGATGTCGAAGTTCGTCCACGGACAGACGTTGCAGACGCCACAGATGGGCGATGCCGCGCAAGCATGACTCACGCTGCAGTCGAGCAACGCCGCAGCGGCCGGCGCGCAGCCCATGCTCGGCGCACAGGCGAGCGCGGCGTACACGCGCTACATGAAATCGTTCGATACGGCGATTCCCGAGCACTTCGGATCGTCGATCGGCGATGCGTACAAATCGTCGCCCGATATGAACGGCGGCAACTGACGGCGAACCTCATCGATATGAAAAAGCGCATACCTTTCGCTACACGACGTTCGCAACGCGGCGCGGCCGGCACGCTCGCGGCAATCTGGATCATCGTGGCGGTGGCGGTGGCGGCGCTCGGCGCGATCGATGTCGGCAACTTCTTTCTGGCGCGGCGCAGTCTGCAAAGCGTCGTCGATCTTGCGGCGAGCGCGGGCTCGCAAGTGGCGGATTCCGCCTGCACGCGTTCGTAAACCGCAGCGGCTGGCAGCGCGAGCATCAACGGTTTCGATCCGGCGGCGGGCGGCAACAGCATGACGACGACATGCAGGCGATGGGATCCGCAAGTCAACGCCGCGCCGGACTACTACGCGGTCAGCGCCAATCCGGTGAACGCCGTGAAAGTCACCGCGACGCGCACCGTCAACGCGTTTTTCATCGGGCCGTCGCATACGGTGTCGGCGACCGCCGTGGCGCATTCGATGAATATCGGCGCGTTCACCATCGGCACGACGCTGGCGGCTATCGGTCAGGGTCCGCTCAATGGCTTGCTCAACGCGTTGCTCGGCACGAGCCTGAATCTGACGGTCGCGTCGTATCAGGGATTGGCGGATGCGCGCGTGAAGATCGGCGATCTCGTGACGGCGGCGGGCGTCGGCACTGTCGATCAACTGCTCGGGCTGAATCTCACCGCCGCGCAAATCGCCAAGCTGATGCTCAACGCGCTCACCACGACGCAAGTGGCGAATGCCAACTTGTCGGCGGCGATCGGCGCGATGCAGACCATCGTCAACGCGAACATTCCGGGCGCGCAGACCATCGCGCTCGGCAAGACCGCGACCAAGCCGGGCTTGCTGTCGGTGGCGCTCGCGAACACGCAATCCGCGCTCGATGCGACCATCAGCCCGCTCGATGCGCTGCTCGTCACGGCGGAAGTCGCGAAGGCGGGGCAGGCGGCGGTGGTCGTCAACGGCGGGCTGAACCTGCTCGGCATTTCGGCGGGGCTGAAGGTGCAGATCGTGCAGCCGCCGGTGCTCGCGATCGGCGAAGCGGGCAAGGATGCGAGCGGCAACTGGCGCACCATCGCCAGCGCGGCGCAGGTGCGCGCGTTTCTCGATGTCTCCGTCGGCACCGTGCCGCTCGGCCAGATTCTCGGCGGCGACAGTTCGGCGCTCTTGCATCTGCCGCTCTATGTCGAAGTCGCGCCGGGCACCGCGTGGCTTCAGGCGACGCAATGCAAGGGGCCGCCGGCATTGCGGACATCGACCATCGGCGTGCAGAGCGGTGTGGCGGACGTGTGCGTCGGCAATCCGCCCGCGAACATGGGAACGACCTTCGTGTGCAATCAGCCCGCGACGCTCTTGAATGCGGGCGCGCTCGTCGTGACGATGGCGGCGAGCCTGCCCGCGAAAGTACCGCAATCGGCGGCGACGACGCTGACCTTCGACGGCATCGCCGGAAACAGCGACGACTACCAGACGATGTCCGCCGCGCCCGGCGCGACGCTCGCGTACGCGTTGTCCGGGCTGAGCAACAGCCTGTCGCAGCCCAACGGGCTGACGATCACCTCGTCCGTGCAGTTGCTCAATCCGGTGCTCGCGCTGGTCCAGCCGCTTGTGCTCGGCGTGTTGACGCCGGTGCTCGCCACGATTCTCGCCGGGTTCGATCAGGTGCTCGTGCCGGTGCTGCAACTGCTCGGCGCGCAGATCGGCGTGAGCACGATTCATGACTTGTCGCTCACGTGCGGCGAATCGCAATTGACGTATTGAACGTGGTTTGATGACATGAAACAGAACTTCAAGATCGACGGCCTGGATATCTATGTGTGGGAAGGCAAGGCCGATATCGTCGAAAGCGTCGTGCGCGCCCTGTCGGGCCATGAAGTCGATGTATTGCGCGCCGATGGCACGTCGATCAACGCCCCGCGCGATAGCGGGCGTCCCGCGCTCGCGATCATCAGCGTGAGCGTGGTCGATACCGGCGCGTTCGCATTGCGCGACTGGGAAGCGCGTCATTCGATGCCGGTGATCTGGGTCGGTGTCGCGCCCCGCGAACGCGATCCGTCGATGTTCCCGACCGACTACTCGCACATTCTTCCGCTCGATTTCACCGGCGCGGAGTTGCGCGCGATGGCCGCGAAACTCGCGAAGCAGTTGCATGCGCATGGCGAGGAAGCGCAGGCATCGCACGCTTTGATTGCGCATGCCGAATGCATGCAGGCACTGCTTCACGAAGTCGATACCTTCGCCGATTGCGACACCAGCGTGCTGCTTGCATGGCGAGACGGGCGTGGGCAAGGAGCGCATCGCGCAATTGCTGCACGACAAGCACACGCGATACGGCGCGGGTCCGTTCGTGCCGGTGAACTACGGTGCGATTCCCGATGGCCTGTTCGAATCGCTGTTCTTCGGCATGCGAAGGGATCGTTTACGGGCGCGGTGGTCGCGCACAAGGGCTATTTCGAGCAGGCGAATGGCGGCACGCTGTTCCTCGATGAAGTTGGCGATCTGCCGCTGTATCAGCAGGTGAAGCTGTTGCGCGTGCTGGAAGATCAGGCGGTGACGCGGCTCGGATCGGCGTTGCCGGTGCGGCTCAAGTTCCGGCTCGTCGCGGCGAGCAACAAGAGCCTGCCGCAACTCGTGAAGGACGGCGCGTTTCGCGTGGATTTGTACTATCGGCTGGCGGTGATCGAGTTGAAGATTCCGTCGCTGGAGGAGCGCGGGGCATCAGACAAGATTGCGCTTTTCAAGGTGTTTATCGGCGAAGTGGTGGGCAAGGAGAAGCTCGCTTCGCTGCCCGATATGCCGTACTGGCTCGCGGATATCTATTTCCCCGGCAACGTGCGCGAGTTGCGCAATCTGGCGGAGCGCATCGGCGTGACGGTGCGTCAGTTGGGCGGCTGGGACGAGGCGCGCGTGAAGTGGCTGCTGATGCTCGCGCGCAATGCGCAGAGCGTGCCTGCAGACAGCGTGGCGGAACTGCTCGTCGATCGCAGCAAGTGGGACATGAACGAACGCAATCGCGTGATGGCGGCGCTGGATGCGAATGGCTGGCGGCGTCAGGATACGGCGCAGTATTTGGGAATCAGCAGAAAGGTGTTGTGGGAGAAGATGAGGAAGTTTCAGATATTTGATGAGGAGCTGGAGACGAGGGTGGTTTGAGGAGAGTCGCTCGAGCAGTGGAAAAGATTGAACGTGTAGAACTTCAATGGTCGCTCAATCCACTGGCTGGTGGAGCGAGCAAGAATGTCGGTAGCGTTACTCAATCGAACGTCGAGGGCACCAACATCGTGACGGGTTTTGAATTCGATGGATCGCCGTACACAGCGAAGTGAGATCTTCAAGACATCACGAACTGTATGCACACAGCTGTGTTTCTACGCAGTTGTGTGTTTTGGTTTTCGCCTTATTCGATTCATCGCCTATCTCACCCAAAAAAAACGCCGACGCTTGCCAAAGCGTCGGCTGAAGTTCTGGCCTTTCGAGGGCTGCCAGAAGCTCTGGTCGGCCGGGCTTTAATCGCGGGGGCACGGTCCGGGTCAAAAGAAACTCAAAACAAAATCAACAAATGATCATGCCGCGTTCGCCAACCGTATCCCATGATGCGCACGGTTCGCCGACGCACGCCTCGCCTTGCTGATCCGCGCGCCCGGCACCTTGTCGATGCCGAACGCCCGCCGCGCGAGAAAGAAGCCCTGCGCGAGCACATTCGGCCATTGCGCCTGAGCGGGCGTCTCGACACCTTCGACAACTACCGACACCTGCAGCCGTTCCAGCAGCGCAAGCACCGATGAAAACACCATGCACGCGCTCGGACAGCGCGGCGTATCGGCGAGCAATTCCTTGGCGATCTTCACCGTGCCGAAATCGATCGGACCGAGCGCGGCGAGACACGCATAGCCGGTGCTGAAATCGTCCATTGCGATATTGACGCCCTTATCGCGAAACCGCTGCACGAGCGCGGGCATCGACGGAAAGCGCATCAGATCTTCGCTCTCCGACAACTCGATTTCGATGCAGTCCGCGCCAAGCCCGTGCGCGTCGCACACGGCTTGCACGCTATCGGCGAAACCGGGCATCGCCGCGATCGACGGCGGCACGTTCACCGCGACCGGTAGCGCACGCCGCCATTGGCGAGCCACGCGGCGATATCGCGCGATACGGCGTCGGGCACATAGCGCGTCACTTCGAGAATCACCGTCTCGTCCTTGAACGTCTCGCAAAACGCGCCCGGCAACAGCACGCCGTATTCCGGATGACGCCAGCGAATCAGCGCCTCCATCTTCGCAAGCTCGCCGTTGTCGACTCGATAAATGCCATGATACACGATGCAAAACTCGTTGGCCCGCAAGCTTTCCAGCACGCGGCGGCTCAGCGCATCGGCTGACTTCGGCGCGCCATGCGCTGCGTGCGCAGGTTCTGTCGTGATAATCGTGGCTGTCATGTTCGTTCGCATTTCCGGTGGACCGGCCTGATGTCTGCAGGAGTCGTGCCAGATCTGATGATTGTTGCGCAGCCACGTTCGATGCCGGGGAAACCATTATCGAACGGGTTTTTCGCGGTGTGTTGCGCCGCAGAACGGTTCGTAAACGAAACACGTTCCTCCAACGTTACGTGCGCGCCGGCCTCGCGTTACGGTGACATGCATTCGTTACAACGGTGTTTTTGAACATTTGCGCTGCGACACCTGGGAACTTTTGCAATCCCGAACACCTACTCAAGGCAGTCTAGTCATCGATCATGGCGACGCGGATGTCCGGATGGCTCGCTCTGCATTCAACGCTCGATGACGATGCGCATCGTCACTGCTTCGCCGTTGATGAGCGCATGCAGCGTTGCGAAGGTGGCGTGCGCGGGCGCATCCGGCACGACCCAGCGGCGGCTCGCATGCGGCAGCGCATAGCCGAGCAGACCGTCCGACACCGTCGTGGATCGTCCATCCGGCCAGTCGATGCGCACGCGGCTCAGTTGCGTATGCACGTCCGTATCGTTCGATGCACGCAGCTTGAGCGCGTTGTCGCCGCGTTCGAGCGTGAAGGTCAGCGCGGGGACCGACGCATTTCGAGCGAGCGCGAATCGTGCGCGCGAGCAAGTCGTCATCGAGCGATTGCGTCCACGCGAACACGCGCACCTGAGCGTCGATCGGCGTGGCGCCTTCGTTGCGCAGCGTGAGCACGGCGGCGGGTGTATCGGCGGAGAGGTCGAGGCGGATCGGCGACACTTGCAGCGTGGTGGCCGCGGCATCCCGCATCGACATCATCAACGAACAACACGCGACGACGCTGCCCGCGAGTGTGCCCATGTTCGAGAGGGTGAGGGTCAAGGAGAAGAACCAGAACGAGACGCCCCGATTATCTAAATTCCTCAGAGGGATGCTGAAACAGTTTGTAACTGCCGGGTGAAGCAGGTGAACACATCAAAAAGCGATTTCGACAATATCGCCGACGCGATCCATCCGACGCGTCGCTGCCGTACCGATGCGCGCGAAATACTCGCCGGCAAGCACGCGATACTGCCCGCCCGCCGCGCACGCGACACGTGGACGTTGCGTCGTAGTGCCCAGTGTGCAGACATCGATGATGGTCAGTGTGATGGGCAATTCGGCGTTGCCGGTATGCGCGAAGATCGACGGTGCCGGGCTGAGGACAAACGCGAGCACGAGCACGACGGCCGAAGCCGCCAGCGAGCGGAACCTGAATGCCATGTTTGGACGAAGATGAACGAATAACGGCGATGCGCACGCGCGAACGCCGGCCAGTCCTCGTTTACGGCACTTTCCGGCGAAAACTTAATCAGACCGCCGCGATCTCCGCAACGGGCCGTATACGTTCGAACGTGCTGCCATCCTCGCGAAACAGATGCACGTGGCGAATCGAAAAGCCCGCATTAGGCGCTGCCCTTCGACGGCCGTGGATTCGCCCGAGCCTTTCACCTGAATCACCTTCTCGTTCGGCAACCGCACATGCAACAGCGTTTCGCCACCGAGATGTTCGATCACCATGACTTCGCCGGTGAGTCCGCTGTCGATATCGCCGCCGCATTGCTCGACGAAGTGCTCCGGCCGGATGCCAAGCGTGAGCATTTCGCCCGCTTTCACCGATGATGCCGCGAATAGCAGCGTCAGCATGTCACCGCCCGGCAATGCAATGGTCACGCCGGCTGCATCGACACGCGAAACGCGCACATCGAGAAAATTCATCTTCGGCGAGCCGATAAAACCCGCGACGAAACGATTGTTCGGTATGCGATACAATTCGAGTGGCGAGCCGATCTGCTCCACACGCCCATGATTCAACACGACGATGCGATCGGCCATTGTCATGGCTTCGGTCTGATCGTGCGTAACGTAGATCATCGTCGCGTTGAGCTGCTTGTGCAGCTTGATGAGTTCGAGGCGCATCTGCACGCGCAGGGCTGCATCGAGATTGGAGAGCGGTTCGTCGAACAGAAAGACCTTCGGTTCACGCACGATGGAGCGGCCGATCGCCACGCGCTAACGCTGACCGCCCGATAGCGCGCGGTCTTCTTTCGAGCAACTGGCCGATCTGCAGAATCTCCGCCGCGCGATGCACGCGCTCCCTGATCTGCGCCTCGGGCAGCTTGAGCATGCGCAGCCCGAACGCGATGTTCTCGTACACCGACATATGCGGATAGAGCGCATACGACTGAAACACCATTGCGACGCCGCGTTGCGAGGGTTCGAGATCCGTGACGTCTTCGCCACCGATCAGGACTTGCCCTGAGTCGCTTCCCTCGAGTCTGGCGATGGTGCACAGCAGCGTGGATTTGCCGCAGCCGGAGGGCCCGACGAAGACCGTGAACTCACGATCGGTCACTTCGATATCGACGTCTTTGAGCACATCGACACTGCCGAAGGCTTTGCGGATTTGCTGAGGTGAACTGCGCTCATGCGTGTGTCTCCTGTCAACGCCGGCTGCATCGCAGCGCAGCATCCAACGCGTCATCGATTTATTTCTTGACAAGCCGTTCGCACCAAAATTTACAATTGTAAAACCGAAATTACAAGTGAAACAACACACGAAACGCACCGAAGTTACCCGCCATCCGCAAGCCACTTCCGCTCAAAAAGAATCAAGGAGACAGGCATGAAGAAGCGCTTCATCCGGGCCACGCACGCTGGCTCGATCAAACACGTCGCGGTATGGGCGCTACTGGCGGCGAGTGCGGCATTCGCTGCATCGAACGCTCAGGCGTGGACGCTGAAGGAAGCCGCCGAACCGTATTCGGGCACCACGATCAAGGCGATCTTCCTTGATCGTCCGGGCTACAAGGCCGCGCAAACCCTGATTCCTCAGTTCGAGAAAGAGACCGGCATCAAGGTGCGCTGGGAAGTGATTCCGTATGAGAACATGCGCGAAAAGGAAGTGCTCAATTTCGTGGGCGGCAGTGATCAGGATGTCGTCTTGGTCGATGTGGTGTGGATCGGTGAATTCGCAAGCAACAAGTGGCTCGTGCCCATCACCAAGTTCACCGGCGACTCGAAGCTCGCAGACCCGAACCTCAATTTGAAGGGCTTTTTCCCGATTCTGCTCGATTCCTTCGGCACATGAGACAAGGTCACTTACGGCCTGCCGTTCGATAACTACTCGGGCCTGATGTTCTACAACAAGTGCATGTTGAAGGACGCAGGTTTCGACGAACCGCCGAAGACCTGGGACGAGTTGTTGACCACGTATGCGCCGAAGCTCACAAAGGGCGACAAGTACGCGTTCGCGCTGCAATCGCGTCGGGGCGAAACGCAATCGGCGGACAGCTTCATGCGCGTGCTGTGGGCACAACGGCGGCTCGCTGCTCGACGCGAAGTTCAAGTCGAATCTGATGTTGCCGCAATCGCAGGCGGGCCTCGAATACTGGCAGAAGCTGATGAAATTCATGCCGCCGGGCATCGTCGATTTCGATCATGCGGAAGCGGTGAATGCGCTCGCGCAAGGCCAGGTGGCGATGATCACCGAATGGTCCGCGTTCTATCCGACTCTGACCGATCCGAGCAAGTCGAAGATCGGCAATTGCCTTGCCATTACGACTGAACCGAAAGGCCCGGCGGGTCTGAAGCCCGCGCTCGGCGGCTTCTCGCTCGCGGTCAATGCGAAGTCCAATGCGAAGTCCAATGCGAAGTCCAATGCGAAGAAGCAGGCCGCGTCGTGGCTCTTCATTCAATGGATCACCTCCGAGGCGATGGCCAAGCCGTATCTCGAAGCGGGCGGCGTGCCGGCGCGCACGGCGGTATATCAGGACAAGGCCATGCAGGACAAGTATCCGTTCGTGAAGCCGATGGTCGAATCGTGGCAAGGCGGCGTGCCGGATTATTGTCCGCGTTTCCCGGAATGGCCTGCGGTGTCCGAAGTCATCGGCGAATGGGGCAGCAAGATGATGCTCGGTCAGGTGACGGTGAAGGAGGGCGCGCAGACCATCGGTCAGAAGACCGAGGACATCCTGAAGAAAGCGGGCTATTACGACGGCAAGAAGCCTTTGCTGAAGTAACGCAGGCGTGTTCAAGGAACCGGAGACGATCGAATGGCATCACCCGTAATGCACGCAGGAAGGCCACGCAAGCCCGCGCGTTACTTTGGCATCTTGCCGCGTTTGCCCGCCTTCTGGTTCCTGATTCCCGCTATCGCAGCGCTGGCGATCATCGGTATTTATCCGTTGCTGCTGGCGCTCTATAACTCGTTTCATCAGTACAAGCTGGCGGACCTCGGTTCGGGCACGCCGTTTATCGGCATCGACAATTATGTGGCGACGTTGAGCGATCCCTCCTTCTGGGAAGCGCTCGGACGCACCGCGCTGTTTCTGTGCCTAGCGTTGCCGATCGAAGTCGCGCTCGGGCTCTTTGCCGCGTTGATGCTTCATCGCACCGCGTTGCCGTGGATGTGCGCGGCGGCGCGCGTGAGCCTCGTCATTCCGATGGCGACCACGTATGCGGTCGTCGGGCTGATCGGTCGATTGATCTTCAACCGGCAGTTCGGTGTGGCGAACTACTTGATCGGCTTGATCGGCATTCCGCCGCAAGACTGGCTTGCCGATCCGACGCTTGCATTCGTCTCCGTGATGATCATGGATATCTGGCAATGGATGCCTTTTTGCGCGCTCATTCTGCTCGCCGGTTTGTCGATGGTGCCCAAAGAAGCGGAAGAAGCCGCGCGCCTCGAAACGCCTAAATGGAGCATGATTCTGTGGCATTTACAGCGGCCATATCTGCTGCCCGGTTTAACCGCCATTCTCATTCTCCGTTCCGCCGATATGCTCAAGATGTTCGACGCCGTCTTCACGATAACGCGTGGCGGACCGGGCGCGGCGACCGAGTTCATCAGCATCTATATCCAGCGCATCGGCTTTCGTCTCTTCGATCAGGGCATGGTGTCGGCGCAAGCCATCATTCTGCTGATATTGACGATCGTGCTGTCGCGTCTTTATATCCGCTTCGTGTATCGTGAGGCCGCGTGAGTTCAATATCGAACGTTCAGATCACGCAACGCGCGAAGCGTGCGCGCGCCGCAAGAAAACGCGCGACAGGGTGGCACTTCGTGGGTTTGCTGGTCGTGTTCTTGTCGTCCGTGTTTCCGTCCTACTGGATGGTCACGACGAGTCTCAAGAGTCAGGCCGATGCACTCGCGTATCCGCCCAAATGGATTTTCAGTCCGACCTTTCATCATTACTCGGCGGCGCTTTTCAAACACGATGTCGCGGGCAGTCTGCTCAATTCGCTGATCGTCGCAAGCAGCACGACGGTGCTCGCCATTTTGCTCGGCACGCCCGCCGCGTATGCGCTCGCGCGCTATGAGTTTCGCGGCAAGGAAGACTTGTGGTTCTGGTTCATCTCGAACCGCATGGTCAGTCCCGTCGTGCTCGCAGTGCCGTTCTTCTTGATCGCGACCAAGCTCGATATCGTCGATACGCATATCGTGCTCATTCTGCTTTATCTGACGTTCTCGCTGCCGAGCGTCGTGTGGATCTGCACGGATCAGTTCCGCAATATTCCCGTCGAACTCGATGAAGCCGCGCGGCTCGACGGCGCATCGCCGTGGCGCGTGTTCTGGCGCATCAATTTGCCGCTTGCGATGCCGGGCATCGTCGTATCGGCGATCTTTGCGTTCATCTTCTCGTGGAACGATTTGCTCTATGCGCTCGTGCTCAACGCGCACCGACGCGATGACGTCGCCCGTTGCGGCCACGAGCTACATGAGCGGCTATGAGTTGCCGTGGGGCGAGATCATGGCGACTGGCACGCTGATCGTTCTGCCGATGGTGGTGTTTGCGCTGGCCGTGTCCGGAAGGCTCGTGCAAGGTCTGACGATGGGCGCGGTGAAATAAAATCGCGCGCACCTTTCATCGGAACCACCAGAGAACATGAGCAAGAGCGCAACGCCTATCACGGTCGCGGAAGCGGACGAATCGATCGATTCGGAAGAGGAACTGCAGGCGCGCGTCGCATGGCATTACTACGTCGGCAATCTGACGCAGCAGGAGATCGTGCATCGCATTGGCAGTAATCGTGTGCGAGTGAATCGGTTGCTGGCGGTGAGCCGCGAATCGGGACTCGTGCAGATCATGATCAACAGCAAGATCGCGCCGTGCGTCGCGCTCGAGGAAGCGCTGGCGAAACGCTTCGGGCTCGAATGCGCGATCGTCGTGCCCACGGGCGCGAATAACGAAGCGACTTACGCCGCGCTCGGCATCGGCGCGGCCACGTATTTTTCGAAGCAGATCGTCGCGGGACAGACCATCGGTCTCGGCTGGGGACGCACGATCCGCGCGGTCTTGTGCGCGATGCCGCGGCGCATGCATGGACCGGTGTCGGCGGTATCGGCAGGGCGGCTTGTCGCATTGCACGAGCATCAACACGTTCGATATCGTGTCGGACTTCGCGACTATTTGCCGCGCGGATGGCTATCTTTTTGCCGCACCGATTTATGTGAGCAGTCAGAAAGCGCGCGATGTGATCCTTCAGGAAGAGACCGTGCGCGAGATCTATGAACTCGCACGTCACGCGGATCTCGCGTTAATGACGGCGGGCGATCTGACGGAGTCACTCGTGGTGACGTACGGCATCGACAATCCCGAGCAGTTGCGCACGCTGTAAAAGGCGGGCGCGGTCGGCGACATGCTCGGGCATTTCATGGATGAAGACGGTGAGCTGATCGATCATCCGTTGAATCGCCGCACGGTGGCGATCACGTTCGAAGACTTGCGCAAGATCAGGCGCGTCGTGCTGGTGAGCGGCGGCACGAAGAAGTTTCATGTGACGCGCGCGGCATTGCGCGGACGCTATCCGTCCGTGCTCGTCACCGACGAAGACACGGCGCGCCGTCTATGCGACGAACCTTGACAGAGAAGCCATGACGACCATCGACAGGAACCGCGAATTCGCGGGCAAGACCGTGCTCGTGACGGGCGCGGGCAAGGGCATCGGCTATGCGATGGTGCATCTGCTTATTGAGCGCGGCGCGCGTGTGATTGCGTTGAGCCGCAGCGCGGAAGACCTTGCTAAGCTCAGCGATGAAACAGGCTGTGAGACTATCGCTGTCGATCTCGCGAATGCGCAAGTCACGCGCGATGCCGTGCGCGCTGCGCAACCCGTCGATCTGCTGGTGAACAACGCGGGCCTGGCCATCCTGCAATCGTTTCTCGACACGACCGTCGAAGCCTTCGATCAGACCATCAACGTGAACTTGCGCGCAGCGATGATCGTCGCGCAGGAATGTGCGCGCAGCATGATCGAGCGCGGCGCGGGCGGATCGATCGTGAATGTGTCGAGCTTGTCGGTGAATGTGGGCTTTGCATTGCACGCGGCGTATTGCGCCTCCAAAGGCGGACTCGATGCGATGACGCGCGTGATGGCCAACTAACTCGGCGCGCACGGGATCCGCGTGAACGCCATCAATCCGGTCGTCACGATGACGCCGATGGGCGAGCGCGCATGGAGCGATCCCGCGAAATCCGCGCCCATGCTCGCGCGTATTCCGATGAACCGCTTCGTGCAACCGGAGGAAGTCGCGCGCACGATCGCTTACTTGCTGAGCGACGATTCGAGCATGGTCAACGGTGTCAGTCTCTTGATCGATGGCAGGTTTCAGGCTAACTGACGGTTCAAATTCGATCTCTCTCACGAAGGAACGGTGATGGAAGCACTGGTTCTCGAAGAAGCAAAGCGCATCAGCCTGCGTCCGTTCAGCTTGCCGCAGGTTGTGGGTCCGCGCGACGTCCGCATCCGCATTCATACCGTTGGCATTTGCGGCAGCGACATTCATTACTATCAGCATGGGCGGATCGGTCCGTTCGTCGTGAACGAGCCGATGATGCTCGGCCATTAAGCATCGGGCATGGTAGTGGAAGTGGGCGAGGAGGTGAAGCATCTGAAGACGGGAGATCGTGTGTGCATGGAGCCGGGCGTGCCGGACATGGAATCGCGGGCATCGCGCCAAGGCATGTATAACCTCGATCCCAAAGTGCGCTTCTGGGCGACGCCGCCCGTGCATGGTTGTCTTGCGCCGTTCGTCGTGCATCCGGCGGCGTTCACTTACAAGCTGCCCGACAACGTGAGTTTTGCGGAAGGGGCGATCGTCGAACCGTTATCCATTGGTTTGCAGGCTGCCAAGAAAGCCGCGATCAAACCCGGCGATGTGGCCGTGGTTTTGGGCGCGGGCACCATCGGCATGATGTGTGCGCTGGCTGCGCTCGCGGGCGGCTGTAGCCGCGCGATCGTGTGCGATCTAGTGCAGGAGAAGCTCGATCTGATCGCGAGCGTGCAGGGCGTGACCGCTGTGAATATCCGCGATAAAAGCGCCAAGGAAGCCGTCATGGAACTGACGGACGGTTGGGGCGCGGACATCGTGATCGAGGCGAGCGGCAATGAGAAGGCGTTCGAAGGCATCGTGGATTTGCTGTGTCCGGGCGGTTGCATCGTGCTCGTGGGCATGCCGCAGCGCGCCATTGCACTCGATGTGGTCGCGGTGCAGATCAAGGAAGCGCGGCTCGAGTCCGTGTTCCGTTACGCCAATATTTTTCCGCGTGCGATTCAACTGATTGCATCGGGCAAGCTGGATGTGAAGCCGTTTATTTCATGCACGTTTACGTTTGCCGAAGGCATCAAGGCTTTCGAGGAAGCGGCGAGCGGCGTGCCGACTGATGTGAAGGTGCAGATCGTTCTGGAGGAGTGAATCGCGCGTTGCCGCGTAAAAATAAAGCCCCGGCTGAACGAACACGCCGGGGCTGAACACTTCTGCTGCTTAGGCACGTTGCCTTTATTCATTTGTCGATGAAACTAGCGCGATACGTTCTGCTTTCCGGTTAAGAGGTTGGGTGAGCCGGGATGCTCAGTCTGTATCGGTTCGCTGCTGATGCGTTTATCTGCATCACGGAAAGCAGTGTAGCGCTCGCCTCTTTAAAGCAATCGTTCGAACAAGCGGACGAAATCCCTTTAGTCCAAGCCTTAAACGCTTTAGCCTTCGCCTTAGCGTTCGCGATGTCACAAAAAAGTCTTAATCAGCCGAGTGAGCGTAAGCCTTGCCGCTTTTATTTCGGCTTTGTGCGCATTCGAACGTAACGGTACACCAGGACGGCTGCGCTGCCTTGCTTTAGCTGAAGTAATTCGATGCTTCCAAAGAACAACGAGGAGCGGTCGATGATTCATCCATCAGCAGAAACCGATGCAGAACTCATGCTGTCGCAACCCATCGTGGCCGACGGCGACATTCAATTCTCGGCATTTCGTCCGGGCTGGGGCTTTTGTTCATACGTGTTGCCGGCAGGCGTAGCGGTGCAGCGTCTCGGCGCTAAAGACTTTTCGGCTTCGCAGCTTCGTCTTGCGTTTCAATCGAATCGTCAGCGAATTGCAACGGCGGTCGTCGCACACGGCGCGCGCGATGCCGCAAGGCCCGTGATTCTATCCAGCGTCTGACACGAGCGTTATCTGCGATGTGACGGTATCGTTCATCGGCAAGCGGGTAATGTCATCGACTAAGCAAAACACAAGCGCATGCAAAGCGAATCATGATAGACGCCGTCGATTTTCAGCTCTCGCGGCTCGCGCCCATACACCTGAAATCCCGCTTGCTGATATAGCCGAATCGCCGATGGATTGTCGCAAGCAACCTTGAGCGTGACCTCTTCGACCACCGTGCGCGCGTAAGCGAGCACGTGATCGAGCAGCGCTTTGGCAAGCCCCGTTCCACGCACGCGCGGTTGCGCATACGTACCGACCAATAGGCCCTTGTGTTTCACCTTTGCGCCGGATTGAACAATCAGACCCGCCACGTTGACGAGCGCGCCATCGCTCAGAAAGGCGCCGAACGTCGCGTTATTTTCGATTCGCGTACGAAAGAACGCTAAAGACTGTATCGATTCATATTGGTAGTCCGAACCAAATGCAGTCGGGTAAAGCTTTAATCCTTCGAAGCGGAATTCACGGAAAGCCTCGGCATCATCGCCGGTGAGGTGGCGTAATAGAAAGTCGGACATGGCATCGTGCAATTCAAGATGAATACGCATCATAGCCAATTTCAGCGTTTTACCATCCTGCACACGAAAGGCCCGAGCGTGTCGAGCGCATTGGCCGCCGACGGCTTGAACGGCACATCCAGTTCGCATGCGCCTGCGCCGTCCGCGCCGTTCCACTGCGCGAGCAGGTGATTCTGCGGCTTGAGATCGTCGATGAAAGTCAGGCCGTCATAGCCCACCACATAGTGCTTTCCGGACTCGGAAAGCGTCAAGCGTCGCCTGCGCGCCGGGCTGCAAAGGCTGGCCGCGTTCATCGACGAGTTTCAGTTGCGCGCCGCTGAAGCTCTCGATAAAGAACCGCGCCAGCACGCCCGCGCGCGCTTGCGGCGATACGTTCAAGTTCGTCGAGCTGATGGGGGTCGTCGCGGGCAGGCTGAGCGGATCGATGGCGAGATGGTTCGAATCGTACGGAAGCAGATTGGGCACGAGCAAATGCCCCGAACCATTGGTCTTGCCGATCACGCGATTCTTGTGCAGCACCGGCACGTTCGCGACGCCGTTCGTATCGACAACCGCAAAGGACTCGTCGATACGGCGTCCCGCGAGCACATCGCCCGCCATGAACACGACGGAGCCGGAACCGTCGAGCTCGGCCGATGTGCCGCCGCGGTTCTGATACACCGAGCCGATCAGATCGCCATAACGCCCGCGATACGTCGCCTGCCCGAGTCCCACCGTGTTGCCGTTCTGTCGGCCGCCTTGCACTTGCCAGCCGAAGCCACCGTCGTATTCGGGCGTGCGCGAAAGCGATGCGTTGAGCATCGGCGAATGTTGATCGAAACCGCCCGACATGCTCGCGTTCATGTTGCCGCCGATCGGCATGCTCAACGCCACGAAAAGCCCCGTGTTCTTCGTCGAACCGAAGTCGTGATAGACGCTCGTCGTGAACGCGAGACGCCCCGCGATCGTCGATGAATACGCAAGCGAGCTGATGCGCGATTGCCCCGAATAGCCGTCGTTCACGCCGACATAGGTCGCGTTGATGGAACCCGGCACGTCGACCACGCGCAGCGGCACCGGCGTGCCTTGCGTCGATGCGAGATCGCCATAGCGCGACGTTGCGCGTTGCACCTGAATATCCGCCGACATCATCGGCGCACGATACTGCTAGCCCACGTTGAGCTGCGTGCCTGCGCCCGCGACGGTGGTCGTCGCGATCATCGGCACGCCGCCGACATACTCGCCCGTCGCAATGTTCGCCTTGCCCGCGCTCGCCGCCGCCGACACGTTGATCATGCCCATCGCGCCTGCACGAATCAAACTGCCGACGCCGACATTGACGATATGCTGCGTCGCTTCCAGATGCGATTCGACGGTGAACATCGAGCCGATGCCGCGTCGCAACGAATCTGACAGCGACGGATCGCCCGCGTAGTTGAGCGAGTCCTGACCATAGGCGCGGCGCACGAAGCCCGCTTCCATCGAGAAGTCCGTGAGGCCGGGCGCGAGCAGACGCGCATCTATGTAGAGCGGCACGGTGGTCATCACATTGCGGCTGAGCGCATCGCGCGTGACGATGGTCGCTTCGCCCGCGCCTGTCACCGCCGGCACCGCATTGATGACGAACGGACCCGAAGGCGCATTGCCGCTGTACTGACGCACGTTGTTCACGTACAGATCGACGGCGGTCGGCACGGCGGCCGAGCCGTTGAGCGACGGCACCGGATACGTCACGAGATCGGAACGCAGCGAGAAATCACGCGACATCTGCACGCCGCCCATGCGCACCGGACGCGTCCATGACAGCGACGAACTGATCGTATCGCCGATGCGCGTCGTGACCATTGTTTTGGAATCCAAATTACACCATGATGTGTCGAGGCGCGTGTAACCCGTGCACTCGCCGTATCGATACGCCGTGCCGGTATTGCTGAACGTGCCGCCCGGATAGAACACACGTTCTTCGCTAAAGAGCGCAAAGCGCGACTGATCCTGCGGCTGCGCCGTAAATTCGTAATTGATGAGCGCGCCGGTTACGGTCATCGTCAGCGGCCGTCGCGCGATGAATTCGCCCAGCGCGTTGGGCACGCGGCGCGCATCGGCCACTTGAATATCGATGCGTTGCGCTTCCGGCCGATACACATACGAGAGCTCGGAGATCCTCGCGAGCGTGACGCGGCCTTCGGCATCGACGGGTGCAGGGCCCGCGAGTATGCCGACTTCGGCGAGTTCGGCGGGACGCGCATAGAACGCGCCACCGATCATATAGAACTGCGCGACCTGTTCGGTCGATTGCCCGTTGATGATGACTGCTAGATAGAGCATGCCGTCACGCACGGCGGCCGTTGTGCTCGATGCGGGAGCAGCAGATGCTTGCGCAGCACATGCGGCATAAACGAACAGGCTCAGGGACACGTCGGCCACGAGTGCCAGCGGCCAACGATTGCGCGAGCGCGCATGCGTGTTCCTCCCGCGCGCGGGAACGTCCCTGAGCTTCACGTCGCTTGACTTCGCTTTACTTCGCGGACGACACCACGAGCTTGCTGTCGAGCGTCACGCGTTCGCTGACCGGCTTGCCGTTGACGATCGCATGAACCGTCGCCGTTGATACACCCGCGGCCGCATCCGTCACCGGCCACTGGCGCGCGGCATGCGCGAGCGCATAACCGAGCAGGCCCGGCGCGAGTTCGGTCGTGCGTCCGTTTTGCCACTCGATGCGAACCTGGCTCAACTGTGCATGCGTCGCATCGCGATTCGATGCACGCAGCACAAGGCGGGACGTCTTGCCATCCACTGGCACGTGTTCGAGTGCGAAGTCCACCTTCGGCATGACAACGTTTGCCGGTGCGCCCGCGAAAACCGGCACCGAATAGCGCAACTGCATACGCACGCCGGACGTGCGCGCGGTTTCGGCTTGCGGGATTTCATCGACGAGCAGGCGATACGTTTCTTCGCCCGCCGGCGCTTCGCGGCTCGTGTGCAGAATACGTACGGTCTGATCGCCGCCTGCGGGAATCGAAATGATCGGCGGGCTTGCAACGATTTGCTGTGCCTCGTCGAGATGATCTTCATCGAGTGTTTGCGACCAGCCGAACACGCGCACTTGCGCGGTGATCGGCGCGCTGCCGCTGTTGTGCAGCTTCATCACGGCAGCGGGCTGTTCTGCGGACAGATCGACGCGGATCGGCGAAACCTGAAGCGATCCGGCGTATGCGTGGGCCGCGAGGACGAGCGGAAAAAGAGCGGCGAAGCGCTTGAGAGTGGGCATCTTCGCGTCCTCAGAACGTGACCGTCGCGGTGATGGTCGACGAGTAGGCGCCGGCCATCGGCACGGTTTGCGTCGGCGAACCGGCGCCGCCCAGCAGGCGCGTCGCCACGTTCGAACCGCTGACCGAACCGCCATCGAGACCGACGTTGTAGGCGGTGCCTTGGCTGCAGGTCACGTTCAGCGTGGTCGTTTGATCCAGATTGGACGTGATGAGGCCGGTCGTCCCGAAGTCGAGCGAATTGGCCGTGATGCTGCAATCGGTTTGTCCAACGTTAAGGCATTTGTTTTCGACGTGTTCGGTACGGTCGTCGATTGGCGCGGCGGCGTATCGCGTGAAGCTGCGCCGTTTCTCAAGCGCTATGGCAAACGGGGCGCGCAACCCGAAGCCTTCGCGGATGCATGGCGCAGCCGCTATGTCCCGGCAATGCGCAAGGTATGCAATCGCGAACGGCCGTTCGTGAGGCTCGATGTACTGCATCGCGAGAACCTTGAAGATCTGTTACCGGAGTTCGTCGATGATCCGCAAGCGGTGCCCTCGCAAGCACTCGACGAACTCAATCTCGCGTGGCATCGGCTCGATCCGTGGCCGGATTCGATATCAGGCATGACGCGCCTTAAAGCGCGCTTTATCATCGCGCCGCTTTCCAACGGCAATATTCGTCTGATGGTGGATATGGCCAAGCGCGCCGGCTTACCTTGGGATGCGATTCTCGGCGCGGAGATCGCGCAGATTTATAAGCCGATGCCGCAAGCCTATTTGCGCACAGCCGATGTCTTGATGCTAAAGCCGGAGGAAGTGTGCCTGGTTGCAGCGCATAACGATGATCTCGCGGCTGCAAGACAATGTGGATTGAGGACGGCGTTTGTGGCACGTCCGTATGAACGCGGTCCGAACCAGTCGGTAGATCTACAAGCGACAAGCGACAAGCGATTGGGATGTCATCGCCAACGATATGAACCAGTTAGCTGATGCTGTCGGCGCATAGAGACTCATGACGGCGCAATCAAGCCAAGGCTCAAGCCACGCCTTCGACGATACGGAAATCGCGCTCGCATGCATCGCCGAGAATCTTCAGCGCTTCCTGATACATCGCGCTGTTGTAGGCCGCGATGGCCTGTTCTAGCGAATCAAATTCGATGACCACGGTGCGTTCCTTCACGCCCGCGCCTTGCGTCATGGCGGCCACGCCGCGCACGAGCGGATGGCCGCCGCCTTCCTTGAAGGCGACCGTCGCCATCTTCGAATATTCGACGACCTGTTCGGGCTTGTTGATCTTCGTATAAGCGCTGACCCAATATCCTTTTGCCATCTGTATCTCCATTAAGGGTTAAGCGGGCTATGCCGCGAGTGGAATGCAGCATAGCAAAAACGGCAGAATTCAAGGCATTTCTACCGGTTCAATCGGTCGCGTATTTGCGATCGAGTTCATCGAATAATGGCTTGTTCACCAGACGTTGACGCTCGGAAAACGGCGCGACGATAGCAGGGTTTTCATCAAGCCGGCCCTGCGCTTTCAATCCGGACAGCGCAGCGTTGGCATAGAGCACGAGGCTAAAGCCCATGCGCGCGAGATCATCCTGACTGGTGACCGGCGTCTTGCCGCCAATCACAATGTTGATCAACTGCGGTGCGTTCAGGAGCTTCGGCAAGGACGCAATCTGCTCGGGCGTTTCGATGGCCTCGACAAACAGAATATCCGCGCCTGCTGCGACGAATGCGCGCGCCCGCTCGATGGCCGCATCGAAACCTTCGACGGCGCAGGCATCCGTGTGCGCGATGATCTGAAAGTTCGCGTCCTCGCGCGCATCGACCGCTGCATGAATTTTGCCGACCATCTCGCTCGTCGAAATCACGCCTTTTCCGCTGAAATGCCCGCATTTTTTAGGCATGACCTGATCTTCGAGCTGGATGGCGTCGGCCTCGGCGCGTTCGAGCGTGCGCACCGTATGACGCACGTTGACTGCATTGCCGAAGCCCGTGTCTGCATCGACGATAAGCGGGACGTCGACCGCATCCCGCATGCGAGAAACATGCTCCGCAATCTCCGTCAGGCTGATAAAGCCGAGGTCCGGCAAGCCGAGCGACATATTGGTCACGCCCGCGCCGGTGATATAGATCGCTTCGAAACCGAGATCGACGGCGATGCGCGCGCTCATCGCGTTAAAGACGCCGGGAAGCAGCAGCGCGTTTCGCGCATTGACGCGTTCACGAAAGGCGGCGCGGCGGGAAGATGAGGTTGTCATGGCAGGTTTGGCAAATATGACGAATACGCGACATGCTAAAGCGTGTGAGGCTTTAGCATGTCGCGCAAGCATAAAGCGAATTTGAAATGAACGAAGTACGCGCGATGCTCCGCCATGCCACAATGATCGGCTACAGCAAGCGGAGCGTCGCATGAATGAAACGTATCAGGATCTACCTTTGCCGGAGGGCATTCGTTCGCGTTTCGTGGATAACGGCAACGGCCTATCCATGCATGTGCTCGAAGCGGGCTTTCAAACGCCGAGTAGACGATGCATCGTGCTCTTGCATGGCTTTCCCGAACTCGCGTATAGTTGGCGCAAGATCATGCTTCCGCTGGCGCAGGCGGGCTATCACGTCATCGCGCCGGATCAGCGCGGTTACGGACGCACGACGGGCGGCGATGCATCGTTCTATACGCTGCTCGATGCGTTCGCCTTTCCCAACCTCGTTCGCGATGTTTTAGGGCTGCTTTATGCCTTTGGTTATCGACGCGTGGCTGCGGTTATCGGACATGACTTCGGTTCGCCCGTGGCGGCGTGGTGCGCGTTGATCAGGCCCGACGTATTCGAATCGGTCGTTTTGATGAGCGCGCCGTTTGCGGGCCCGCCGTCATTCGCATTCGGCGCCGCTGCGGACCATGAACCGCTCGAACCCGCGGACACGTCTTCATCGGCGATAGCGCATGCGGTGACCGCGCTTGCATCGCTCGATCCACCGCGCAAGCACATCAATGGTATTACTCGGGCGCACAGGCCAACGACGACATGCTGCATGCCGAGCAAGGTCTTCATGCGTTCCTGCGTGCGTACTATCACGCGAAAAGCGCGGACTGGCCGGGCAATCATCCGCATCCGCTCGCGGCTGTATCGGCCGAGGAACTGGCTTCGTTGCCGGCGTATTACGTCATGCGCGAAGATCGAACCATGCCGCAGACGATGGCTGACCTTTTGCCGGATACACAGCAAATTGCGCCTAGCGCATGGCTTGGCGATGACGAACTCGATGTGTACGCAAGCGAGTTCGCCCGCACCGGATTTCAAGGCGGCTTGAACTGGTATCGATGCGGCACCGATCCGCGCTTCGCCGATGCCTTACGCATGTGGTCGGATCGCACGATAGACGTGCCTGCCTGCTTCAGCGGGCAAGCAGTGACTGGGGCGTCTATCAACGTCCTGGCGATTACGAAAATATGCGCATGCGCGCCTGCACGAATTTCCGCGCTGCGCACTTGATCGAAGGGGCAGGACATTGGGTGCAGCAAGAGCAGCCGCAAACGGTCGCTAGCCGGATTTTGCGTTTTCTTAGGCAGGATGCGCCGGGCATCTAAAGAATATCTCTAGATGTTTCAGTGTGTAACGCTCGCCGCTTAAGCGGAATGAATAGGAACTTCGCGGTAAAGCGCCTTGTCCACGAACCTCGCGGCCCGGTAATGCACGGGCCCGAAGCACTGCGAGGAGAATACAGATGGATAAAGGACGCGTTGCCGCGCTCGATGCTGGCCGGGCGCTCGCGATCGTCGGGGTTGCGCCGTACACCTGTCGTTTCAGTTTCCCAATCTGCACAGCGCCTTGACCATCATGGCGTGCATGGGGCAATATGGCGTGCAATTGTTCTTCGTGATCAGCGCCATCACCATTTTCATGACGCTCGAAATGGATCACGCTCGTTGCGGCGATGCGCGTCATGTTACCTTGCGCTTTTATATCAAGCGTTTCTTTCGCATCGCGCCGCTTTATTACGTCGCCATCGCGGTGTATGGGCTCATCAGTTATAGCGCAATGCATACGGGCATCGATCGCGCATGGATTCTGGGCGCGCACGGTCCGGTGGATGTGCTGCTGAATATGCTGTTTCTGCATGCGCTATCGCCTACGGCCATCAACAATGTCGTGCCGGGTGGCTGGTCGATCGGCGTCGAAATGCTGTTTTACATGATTGCGCCGCTGCTGTTTTTTCTGGCCATGAACCGCACGCGCCTCTTGCTCGCAAGCGCGTCATTGCTTGCCATTTCATTTGCGGTTACATCGATGAGCGATTGCAACGGCACGCTCGAATGCAACGTCAGCAATAACTCCTTCAGCTATTTCTGGCCGCCGGTGCAATGGCCCTGTTTTATCGTTGGAATGTGGGCGTGGTATGCGTTCCACTCGCATTTGCTCGGCGCTTCCGATGTGCCGCGCCACGCACCTTGGCTTTATCTTGCGATAGCTTTAGGCTTCGGCTTGCTGACCGCGGCTTTAGGCGTCTGGCTTGCCAAGGCGCATGCGCTTGCGCCGATCTTCGCAGCATGCAGCGCGGTCGCATTTCTCCTTTTCGTCTGCACGCGGCATGCGCATAAAACGCGAGCGCACACGCGCGCATTATCCTTTCCCGGCAAGACGGATCATGCGCCGATGCGCGGCCGCGCTAGGACGCGAAAGCTATGGCATTTATCTTTGGCACTTCATCTGCGTTTATGTGACGTTCCATTTCTTCGATCGCCGATTCGGCACGGAAGATCATCAAACTTCTTTAGCGCTTTTCGGCGTGACGCTTGCGGGTGTGCTTGGCATTTCTTATGCGCTTTCGCGTCTATCGGACCGTCTCATCCAAGGCCGCGCGACGCGATTATCCCGGCGCTTGCTCGCGCGCGTCGACCGGCGTTTTCATTTGATGGGCGACCTTTGAATCGACGTATTGTGTGCCTCGTGTGCAATAGAGCAACACGCTCGCGCCGAGCGTAGCGATCTCCGTAACGGCGACCGTCATCCAGAGGCCACGTGGACCGAACCATTCGCTCAATAGCCAGAGCAAGGTCAGAAGCAGCAGCCAGCTTCGCAAGAGCGCGACGATCATCGACGCGAGCGGCACTTCGATCGCGGTCAGATAACCGGCCACGGCGACATTACACGCGGCGGGCACGAAGGCGGGCGCGCACCACGGCAATGCGTCGCGCAGCAGCGCTCGTGCGGCGGGGCTATCGGGTACGAATAGCGCGCCTAACGGGGCTGCGCAAGACTCAACAGCGCGATGCAGGCAAGCAAGGCGAATGCGAGCGTCGCCACAAAGCCGATAATGAATGCGCGCGTGACGGCTTGCGTATTGCCCGCGCCGCGCTGAAAACTCACGATGGGCTGCATGCTTTGAACGAGCGCGACCATCGTGACGACGGCGATCATCGTCATATATTCGGCAACGGCGAATGCAACGAGACCGTCATCACCGAGCCAGCGCAGCACGGCATGATTGAACGCAAACAGTGTGACGCTTGGCGCGATTTCGCCCATGAATTCGGACACGCCGTTGTACATCATGTGCCATGCATGATTGCGGCGCGCGAATGCGTGCGCAACTGGCCGCACGCGCTTGGCCTTGAAGACGTTATAGGCGAGCATCGGCACGCAGGCCAGCGCCTGACTGATGCCCGATGCAAGCGCCGCGCATGCCCCAGTCCAAATATCCGACCATGAACGCGGTCAAGGCGACATCGATCAGACCGCCCGCTAACAGACAGACGAGCCCGAACTTCGCCGCGCCTTCAATGCGCAGAAAAAGTTCAAGCGCATAGCACGCAGTCGGAAAGAGCACGAAGGGCGCATAAGCGTGCAGAAACGCTTGGGCGTAGTGGGCGAGTTCGCCTTGCGCGCCGGTCCATCGCACGAACGTGTCTGCGCCGAAGTAGATGGCGAGCGTGAACGCAGCGCCGCATACGACGAGCAGCCATAGCGCTTGCGTAAAAGCGGCGGCGGCATCGCGTTCGCGTCCTTCGCCAAGCAGCCGCGATACGAGCGTCGATCCGCCCACACCGATCATCACGCTGCATGGCAGCGGCACGAGCAAGTTCAATGCGGCAAGGGCATCCGCGCCGATGTATCGGCCGATAAAGATTCCGCTGATGACCGAATGTGCGCAATACACCCATGCAGCGAGAACGGTGGGAACGGCAAGATTCGAAAACTGGCGCAACAGCGCAAACGTGTTGAGAGAACGCATGACGGACAGCCTGATATGACTCGCGGGCAACTCAAGCACTAAGCGATATCGATGCACGCGCAAGACGCGACGCATTCAAGACGCTAATTGACATGCACGCTTGACTGGCGGCGCGAGAATACGCCAGCGCGCTATGAGAGAAATGCTTGATCGAGTGACAGTCGAATCGAATCACTCGAATTGAATTGCGAGTGATTCGAGCGGCTAAGAGGCTCGCGAGTTCCTTAAGGAAATTAGAGTGCGCAATGTAGGCAACCCATACTTACCTGTCTTAGCCGCCCGATACTTCCAGCGCCGCACGGTCCGCTTTGGCGCGCAAGCCATAAGCAGTCAGCATGCGATACAGCGTGACACGCGAAATGCCGAGTTCATCGGCAGCTTCACCCAGCCTTCCGCGATGACGCAACAACGCCACTTCGATCGCTTGCCGTTCTGCGGCCTCACGCGCTTGGGCAAGGGTCATCGGCGCGGCTTCGGCGTATTCGCCGAGTTCGAGATCGCTCGCAACAATCTGACGCCCTTCGGACATGACGATGGCGCGCCGCACGCGATTGATCAGTTCGCGCACATTGCCCGGCCAACCATAGTTATGAATCGCGGCAATCGCGCACGGCGAAAAACCTCGCAATCTGCGGCTCGCATCTTTTCTGAAACGCTCGAGCATGTGATTGGCCAGCAATTCGATGTCCTTGCCGCGCACGCGCAGTGGCGACTCATCGATCTGCAACACGCACAAACGGTGATACAAGTCCGCACGGAACCGGCCTTCGAGTATGGCCGTTTGCATGTCCACGTGCGTCGCGGAAATGATGCGTACATCGACCGATGTCGAGCTTTGTCCGCCAAGCCGTTCGATCTTGCGCTCCTGCAAAAAGCGCAGCAGGCTCGCCTGACTTTCAAGCGGCAAATCACCGATTTCATCGAGAAAAAGCGTGCCGCCGTCGGCCGCTTCCACGCGACCGATCTTGCGTTGATTCGCGCCCGTGAACGCGCCGCGCTCATAACCGAAGAGCTCGGATTGCAGCAGATGCGGCGGAATCGCCCCGCAATTGATGGCGACGAACAGCTGATCGCGGCGCACCGAGCGCTCGTGAATGGCAAGCGCGGTCAACTCCTTACCGGTGCCCGATTCGCCCGAAATGAAGACAGGCGCATCGGTCATGGCGACCTTGCGAATGGAACGGTACAACGCCAGCATCGCGTCGCAGGAACCGACCATCGCGCCTTCCTTGCAATCGTCCTTGCGCGATTCGGTGTTGGCGTTGTCATGCAAGGCCACCATGCCGTAAGCGTGACCTACGGCGTTGACGATACGATCCGCGCCGAAGGCAAGGTCACGTAATCGAAGCAAAAATCGCGGATCAAACGGCAAATGTCGGGGTTTTCGACGTGCTCTGCATCGACGGTCGCCACCCAGCCGATCTGTCACGTTGCCAGCATCTCCATGAGCGTGCCGGCTTCCTTGGCGAATCCGCGGCTCGTTAAATTGACGATACCCGTTGCGGCGCGCTTGGGTTGCTTGTTTGATTTCGGCGGCTTGGTCGGATCGACGTGTTCGATGCTCCAGCCACGCGCATGCAAGCGTTCGGAGAGGTCCTCCGATACCGTGCGCCCAGCAAAATAGAGCGTTCTGGTTTCCCCGTACATGGCTTTTTCTCAGTTTTTTTGATGTCCGCCAAGTATGCGCTTTTATTCGCCAGCCTAAAACATCCCAAAGGTGCGCGCAAACGATTGCCGTATTTTGAATGTTTGCATTGATCGGGGGATATCGATTAAAAACCATCCAGCATTTTTTCGAAACGAACGTGCGGGACGCTTAGCGTTTCTTAGCGCGCAACGAGCGGGCCTTGTTGCATCGCAAAGAAAGCTGCCTCACAGACAGGTATATTTTACTTATTCAGCCAGCGATATGAATTTCTCTAACGGTATAAATGTCGCCGTGACTTGACATCAAGCGAAATGACAGATAATTAATACCTTAAGATGGAATGAATTTGCGGCAGCGGTAATCAAGGCGTAGAGTTCAAGTACTCTCTCATCAGATGAATATCTGTCGAAATATGAATACCCCGGAGAAGTCGCCCTCGACCTATCAGCCGCGCCTGCTGCTCGTGGATGACGGCCCTGCGATGATCCGCATCATCGGCGAAATGCTTTCTGAATTTCCGGATCAACGCTTCGCCACCACGGGGGAAGCGGCGTTGGCGCTGGCGCGCGAAGTCACGCCGGATTTGATCCTGCTCGACGCGAATCTGCCCAATATGACGGGCTTCGACGATGGAAAGCGCGCTCAAGATCGCGCAGCTTCATACGCCCAGCGTGATCGTGCTCGATGCGCGGTGTTGTGCAACCGGGTCCGCTGGACTCGCCGTGCGCGGCTGATCTGCACGGCTTGTGCGCCGCTCGTCGCCATGAAGATGTCACACTCGTGACGAAAGAGCTTGTACAGCACGCGAATGTTCACCGGCTGATCGTCGGCGATCAACAGCTTGAGCCGCCGGTTCGTATGCAGCAGCCAGCTTTGAAGAAGGTCTTCCATCAGTCTTGCTCCAGCATGTCGCGTGCGAGCTTCGAGGCGCGCGCGAAATCCAGTGCGCGCACACGTGCCAGGAAATGCTCGAAGTCCTCGCGCAGCGCATTCGGCGCATGCGCCGACAGGCTTTCCGATAACGCAATGGCCTGCAAATTCGATGCATCGAGCATGGCGATGATCGCATTCAGACGGTCACGCCAAGCGTCATCGGCGATCGGCGATCGGCGCATGATGCGATGCTTGCGATGCAACCTGCGTTCGCGCAAACGCATTCGACAGACGCGCGGCGCTCGACGTGAGCAGCTGCTGCATGCGCGGCACGTTTTCGGCGGCGCTGGCAAGCGCGCGCGGCGTCGTGCGTATCGAGCAAATCGCGTTCATGCTTGCTGGCGAGCTTGGCAAGTGCCGTTGCACCAAGCGTGCTCGACGTGCCTTTGATCGTGTGCAGAATCGACGCTGCGCCCGATAAATCACGCGATGCGAGCTTCGCCGTGAGCCGCGCAAGCTGCGTGCCCATCTGCGAACCGAAGCCTTCCAGCGTGCTGCGAATCAGTTCGACATTGCCACCGAAGCGCGCGATGATCGAGTCATATGATTCGGTGAGAGTGTCGTCGCCGAGGTCTTGTGATGCATCATCCGTCGATCCGAACGCCGCTTCGTGTCCCCCATGCGCGAGCAAAACAGACACGAGCCGTTCGACATTGATCGGCTTGCCGACGTGATCGTTCATACCCGCAGCAAGGCACGTTTCGCGATCCGCGTTCGATGCATTCGCCGTCATCGCGATGATGGGCAGCGCGTCGAAACGTCCATCGGCGCGAATGAGGCGCGTTGCTTCGAGGCCGTCGAGTCAGGCATCTGCACATCCATGAGCACGGCGTGAAACTGTGTATCGCCCATCAGAACGGCTTCGATGCCTTCGCGTCCGCGTCACGTTGGCGCCTTCCGCACGCAAGAGACCTTCAGCGACTTGCCGGTTCAATGCATTGTCTTCTACGACGAGCAATTCGAGTCCGCGCAAGCGGCGCGTCTTTGCATGAGTCGTGTCGGATTCCGTGACCGGCGTGCGCGCTTCACGAGACATCGCCGTGCGAATGGCGGAAGCAAGCTGCTTGAGCGTAACGGGTTTCGTCAGAAAGCCGGCAAAGGGCGCGACACCACTGTCCTGCGTTTCGCTCAGCACTTCGCGGCCGAATGCGGTGACGAGCAAGGCGCGCGGCGGCTCGGCGGGACCGTGCATCGTGTTGGTGAGTTTGACTGCGTTCAAGCCGTCGAGATCGGGCATGCGCCAGTCGAGCAAGGCGATATCGAAGGGCGACCCCGCACGCGCTGCCTCGCCGATACGTTCGACGGCATCGATACCGCATGTCACGAGATC
>LFMX01000035.1 GCA_001184405.1 Candidatus Burkholderia humilis | reverse complement strand
GCAGGCCGAGCAGCACGGCGAGCTGCCCGAGCATGCCCTTGAAGAGCTTGACGAAAAGCACGGTGAAGCTGACCGTCGCCAGCGCCAATCCGATGCCGAGCGGATGCGCGAACTCCGCCGTTCCCGGCCTGCCGACGATCACCACGCCGTAAATGCGGATCAGGTTGATGGCGACGAGAATCAGCATCGTGCCGATCACGATGCGCGGAAAAAAACCGCAAGCAGCGCGAGAAAACCGGCAGCAGCAGGAAATAGCAGAGACCTGTGAGAATGGTCGCGCCGGCGGCGGTTTGTAGATTCGTCTGCTGCGCGATCAGCACGAACAGCACGACGGGCGCGCCGCCCGGCACCATGATGAACGGCAGGCGCGCGCCGAATTTCATCGGGCCGAACGACTGCAGCAGCGTGTCCAGACCGCAGACGAGAAACGTCGCGCTGATCAGATCGACGGTCAGCGCGGACGGCAAGCCGAGCGCTTTCGCGACGAGAAACACGGCCGTGATCCGCGACGCCGCCACGACCAGCACATGTTGCAGACCGAACAGGATGAGCCGACCGAGCGGCAAGCGCTTGTCGACCGCGTGAACCGACGGATGGTGAGGCATGACGGTTGTCTCCAATGTGCCGCTGCCGGACGGCCGTTTTCGTGGCGCGGCGGTTTTAGTGTCTCAAATCGATTTGGGATAAGGTGAATAAAAAGGGGCGAGTGCCCCAAATCGATTTGTCATCGTAGAATGGTGCGCCGATTTATCGCTGTCAAGCTGGATTTTTCGGTATACGACGCGCCTGATAACGACCGATTCTTCTGAGAAAACCTTGACCGAACTAAGGAACAAATCGCGCCCGACCATCGCGGATGTCGCGCGCGCGGTGGGCATTTCCACCACGACCGTTTCGCACGCGCTCAACGACAAGGGCTACGTCGATCCGCAGACGCGCGAACGCGTGAAGGACACGGCGCGCGCTGGGTTATCGGCCGAGCGTGCGCGCGCAGCGTTTGTGGACCGGCGAAGCGCACACCATCGCGCTGATTTCCTCGATGCCCTTCGAGATCGCGGGCGGCGCGTCGCGGCTCGGCTTCCTGATGGAAGTCGCCGCCGTCGCCGCGCTCACGCGCGGACTGGCGCTCGTGCTCGTGCCGCCGGTCATGGCGGGACGCTTGCCGCTCGAGCAACTGGATATCGATGGCGCGATTGTCATCGAACCGACTGCGGACGATGCCAACGTCGCGCATATTCAGGAGCGCGGTCTGCCCGTCGTGTGCCTCGGGCGTCAGCTGGGCAACGATGCCGCGCTGTTCGTGGACATTCATTCGTCGGCGACCATCGGAGTTGTTGCTGAACCATTTGCGTGAGCAAGGCAGCAGGAACATCGCGTTGTTAATCGGCGCGCAGCAGCGCAATTCGTACATGGAAGCGCGCGATGCCTACGCGCGGTTTTGCGCGGCGCACGGCATCGCGCCGGTGATCGCGGTCGCGGACGAATCCGGCGGCGAGGACGCGGGCCACGATGCGTGCGTGTCCTTGCTGAGCGATCATCCGGAGATCGACGGTCTGTGCGCGCTCGTCGATACCTTCGCGGTCGGCGCGGTGCGCGCGATTGGCCAGCTCGGCGCGCCCGTGCCGCAGGACATTAAGGTCGTCACGCGTTATGACGGCCAGCGAGCGAGAGCGTGCCGCCCGCCACTGACCGTCGTCGATCTGCATCTGGATGATATGGTCTCGCAAGCGGTCGAATTGCTGTTTGCGCATCTGGCGGCCGCGAAGGGGAAGGACGGTGTCGCGCGTTCGGTGGCGCCTGCGTTGCCTGAACTCGTCAAACGTGAATCCAGCGGAGCATGATTACGATGAACGAACCCGACAGCACCGCCGCGCGCGTCGTTTTATGGCGCGCATTGCACGTCGATATCGATGCGCCGCCGCACGTTTTCGACGACCGCATCGGCCTTGCACTGCTCAATCCCGATGCAAACTGGCGCGAGCGCGGTGACATGAACCCGCACTTTACGCGGCCGTTTCGCGCATCGATCGTGGCGCGGGCGCGGTTTATCGAAGACCTCGTGATCGGGCATGCGCAGCAAGGTCTCACGCAATACGTGATTCTCGGCGCCGGTCTCGACAGCTTCGCGCAGCGCCGCGCGGACATTGCATCGCGCATGACGATTTTCGAAGTCGATCAACCGCACACGCAGCAATGGAAACGCAAGCGCCTGATCGAATGCGGGTACGGCGCGCCGGACTGGCTGCGCTTCGTGCCCGTCGATTTCGAAGCGGGCGAGAACTGGCGTGACAAGCTCATCGAAAACGGCTTCGATGCGACGAAGCCCGCGATCGTCGTATCGACGGGTGTCAGCATGTATTTGACGAAAGAGGCGAACGAAGCGTTGCTGCGCGAAGTCGCATCGCTCGCGTCGGGATCGATGCTCGCGATGACGTTTCTCTTGCCGATCGACATGGCCGATCCCGAAGTGCGTCCGGGCCTCGAAATGGCGGAGAAGGGCGCACGCGCGAGCGGCACGCCGTTCGTCAGCTTCTTTACGCCGTCGCAGATCATGTCGCTCGCGCGCGATGCGGGTTTCATCGACGCAAACCATATTTCCGCCGATGACCTCACGCAGCGCTACTTCACGTATCGGACCGACGGCTTGCGTCCGCTGAAAAACGCCGAAGAACTCTTGATCGCGACGACTTAACCGCGCAACTCAGCCGCGCAACCACGCGAATGCGGCGAGCGCGGCCATCACCGTGACCGTACCGCTGATGCGCGTCGCGATTTGCGCGAACGGCATCAGTTCCATGCGATTCGCGGCGGTGAGGATCGCGACGTCACCGGTGCCGCCCAAACCGCTATGCGTCGCGTTGACGATCGCCGCTTCGACCGGATACATGCCCGTCCAGCGCGCAACGAAAAAGCCCGTCAAAACAAGCGTCAAAATGGTCGACACCGCCGTCACGATGTTGACCCAGTGAAACGCGGTGACGATCTCGCCCCACGGCGTCATCGCGATGCTGATGGCGAACATCAGCGGATAGGTGACGGCGGTCGAAAAGAAGCCGTACATGAAACGCGCGCCGCCTCGCACGCGTGGCGATACGACCTGAAAGAATTGCGCCGCGACCACGAGCAAAGAGCATCACGACGGGCGCGGGCCAGCCGAAGAACTGATGGCTCAATACGCCGAGCAAGTACAGCGCAATGGCCGTCGCGCCCGCAGCGGCGACCGAGCTGACATCGAATTCGAATGAGGGCGATTTCGCGCTCGTCACTTCGTCATGATCTTGCGTGACGGTTAGCCGTCCGTTGCCCGTCAAACGCGGACGACGCGCGCCGAGATAGCTTAACAAGCCCGCGCAGCAGATCGCGGCGATATTGCCGAGCATCACCGCCGACAACACTTGCGCAAAGAGCGGCCCTTGTTCGACGCCGAGAATCTGCGCATAACCCACCGACAGCGGCAACGCGCCTTCACCGACGCCGCCCGCCATGATCGGCACGACGACCATGAAAAGCGCGTGCTTCGCATCGAGTCCGAGCAGCGTGCCGACGCATGTTCCGACGAGCGCCACCGCAATCGATCCGCTCGCCACCGGAATGAAGATGCGCACGAAGCCCTTTACGAGCGTTTGCCGGTCCATGCTCAGCACACTGCCGACGATGATCGCCGCAATGAACAGATACAGAAAGTTCGATTGCTTAGTGAAGGTCGTGACGGCCTTGGTGATCGGTTCCGGCATCAGCTTGTAATAGACGAGCATCGACGGAATAAAGGCCGCGAAAATCGAGGTCGCGCCGATATGTCGGATCCACGGAATGCGCTTCGCGAGTTCGGCGCACGTGAAGCCGCCGACCGTGACGAGCGCGATGTCCGTCGGCAGATCGGCGGCGAGTTTGCCGTGCAGCGTCATTGCGGCGAGCACGGCGACGAGCACGAGATACACCGGTAACGGCAACGCGCCGATGCGCACATCGAACACGCGCCACCAGCGCTCTTTCAAGCCTTCTTCGCGCGTTTCTACTGCATGCGTGGCGGACTTCATCGTCTTGTCTCCGTTCATACGAAAATCAGCAGCGCAGCACCATACACGATCAAACCGACCGCGAAGATCATCACCGTGAAGCCGAGCACGCGCTGCACGCCGACGCCCGCCATTGCGACGACCGGCGCGGCCCAGAACGGCTGCATCATGTTCGAAACTTGCTCGCCCATCGCGACGGCCATCGTCGTGGCGGGCACGGAGGCGTGCAACGCGACCGCTGCGGGCACGACGAACGGACCTTGCACGGCCCAGGCCCAGTGTTTGCCGCCGCTCGGAATGAAGAACGTGACGATGAGCGAGCACACGTAGCTCCAGAACGGCAGCGTGTGCGCATTCGATATCGCGATGAAGAAGTGCGAGATGACATCGGGCAAGCCGGTGGCATCCATCATGCCCATGATGCCGCCGTAAAGCGGGTATTTAAGCATAATCGAACCGGTTTGCTTGGCGGCGTTCTTGATGGCGTCCGCATAGGCGAGCGGATAGCCGTGCAGAATCACGCCCGCGATGAACATCACGAAAATCACCGCATTCACACTGGAAAACGCGATGTGCTGAAACTGCGTCAGGACGATCAACGCAATGCCCGCCGCGCCGATAAACGCGCTGCCGATCCACGAATATTCGATGCGACGCGCGAAGCTCAGCTTGCCTTCGGGGCGCTTGCGCAGCGGTTCGTCGGGATGCTTGGCGGTATCGAGCACGACGGCGTCTTCATCGCGCGGACGCAGCCAGTTGAGCACGAAAGGCGTCGCGACAAGCATGACCAAGGTAGGCACGAGATTGAAGCGCGTGAATACGGTTTCGTTGAACGGCAGTACCATGCCCGTGAGTTTCTGCACGACGTTCATCGAACTGCCGGGCGTCGATTGCGCAAGCGCGATCGAACTCGAGATCCCGCTCGCCCACACGACCCAGCCGGAAAACCCCGCCGCGACGATCCACGCGAAGTCCACGCGCAAGCGCTTGGCCACTTCACGCGCGAGCAAGGCCGCAACGACGAGCCCCATGCCCCAGTTAAAGAACGATGTCACCGCGACCAGCACGAAGGTCAGCGTCGCGGCCTGCGCGGGCGTGCGCGCGATCGACACAAGCGCTTTGAACATGCGCTGCACCGGCGGCGTGTGCGCGAACGCGTGGCCCGTCACGAGCACGAGCGTGATCTGAAACGCGAACGTGAAGATATCGAAAAAGCCCTTGTACCAGGCGCCGATCATCTTCGGCACGGAGGCGTACGGCGCGAAGATCATCGACAGTACGGTGACGATCGCGGTGATGAGAATCGCGAGCACGAAGGGATCGGGAATCGTGCGCTCGAAGAGGCGAATGGTGGCTTCGGTAAAGCGCGTCTTGCGCACAGGCGTTGGCGCGGTTTTCATGCGTGTCTCCTTGTGTTTTGTTTTTTTAAATTGCGAAGCCGTACAGCACGGCGGGATTCGTGACGAGGATGCGTTCGCGCGTTGCATCGTCGTCGGTCCACTCGGAGAGTAGATCGAACAGCAATATGTCGTCGGGCTTGTGCGTCTCCGTCACGTGCGGCCAGTCGCTGCCCCACACGAGGCGCTCGGGCACGGCATCGATCCACGCGCGCGCCATCGGCGTGATGTCGGCATAACAATGATCGAGGCCGAGCGCCGAATCCAGATACGGACCGGACAGCTTGATCCACGCGCGTCCGCGATCCGCGAGATCACGCACGATATCGAACGCTGCGTGATGCACGCCGTCCTGCAACGGCAAACGCGCGAGATGATCGAAGACCATCGTGGCAGGCAGGCGTTGCAGCATCGCTTCATGTTCGACGATCTGCTGTGCTGTCCAATGCAACTGCACATGCCAGCCGAGTTCCGCTATGCGCGCGGCCAGCGGCTCGACCATCTCGAAGCCGACCACCGCATTCTTCGGCGTGTAAAGCGTGAAGCGGATGCCGCGAATGCCGTCCTTATTCAGCGCGATGAGCGTGTCATCGGTGACATCGGGATTGAGCACGGCAATGCCGCGCGCGTTGTCGATGCCGAGCTTGCGGATCGCATCCACGGTGACGGTGTTATCCGTGCCATGCACGCGCGGCGTGACGATCACCCCGTGCCGATACGCGCCTGCACCTTGCGATACGCATCGATATCGAAGCCTTGTTCGTAGATATGGATATGTGAATCGCATTTCATCGAGAAAAGCTCTTGTTTTACAGCACCGCGCGCTTCGCACGCAGCGCTTCGATGGCTTCATCACTCAAGCCCGCTTCGCGCAGCAACACATCGCTATGCTTGCCGAATGCGGGCGCGGCGAACGGTTCGGGCAAGGGCGTGGCGTCAAAACGCACCGGATGCTTGAAGCCGCGATACGCGCCTACGCCGGGATAATCGAAACGCGCGACCATGTCTTCCGCGAGCACTTGCGGATCGTCGAACATGTCTTCGATACTGCGCGCCGCCGCACACGGCACGGCATCGCCGAACAACGCTTCCCACTCGCGCGCGCTGCGTTGCGCAAGCGCTTCATGCAGGCGCGGCACGATTTCATCGCGACGAATGGCGCGCTTGCGAACGGTGTCGTATCGTTCATTCGATGCAAGCAATTCGAGCCCGGTCAACTCGCACAGCGACTGCCAGAAATGCGGCGTATTCGCTGAAATGTAGAGATAACCTTCGCGCGTCGGATGAATGCCCGTGATGTCGCCCGAACGCATATCGCGGCCGATGTCCTTCGGTTCGCTATCGGCCCAGATCATGCGTGCGGATTGCATCGTGAGCGCACTGCGCAACAGCGACACGCCGACATACTGTCCTTCACCTGACCTCTCGCGCGCGAACAGCGCCGACGATACGCTCGACGCCACCAGCGCCGCCGCGTAGTAATCGACCACCGATCCATACAGCACTTCAGGCGCGCCGCCCGCCGGACCTTGCAGCGTGCACATGCCGGTCATCGTTTGCAGGACCTGATCGTAGCCCGCCTTGTCCTTGTTCGGACCGGTCTCGCCATAACCCGTCACCGCGCAATACACGAGACGCGGATTGATCTCGCGCAACTGCTCATACGCGATACCCAAACGCGCCGGCACGCTCGGCCTGAAGTTATGCACGAGCACATCGGCTTGCCTGACGAGCGCGATCAGCACATCGAGCGCTTCACGCTGCTTCAGATCGAGCACGAGCCCGCGCTTGCCGCGATTCACGCCGAGAAACGCGCGGCTTTCAGCTTCGAGCGTTGATGGATATTTGCGCAGGTTATCGCCCGAAGGCGGTTCGATCTTGATGACTTCCGCGCCCTGATCTGCGAGCAACGTGCAGCCATACGGCCCGGCGATATACGCGCTCAGATCGAGCACGCGCACGCCGGAAAGCGGCCCGCCGCGACCAACGTTCTGTTCCATGTGTGTTTCCTCTTCCTTAAATTCCGGCCGCCAGGCTTTGCGCTTCGGAAAGCAGACCGAGGTGCGCCGCATCCGCGACCAGCGCGCGCGTTCGACGAACGGCGGATCGATCATCTTTTCATCGACGACATACGCGTCGATGCCTTTCGCATCCGCATCACGCGCCGCTTCGACGATACGCACCGCATGCGCGATGTCGTCATCGGATGGGCGGAAGACATCGTTCGCAATCGCGATCTGGCTCGGATGAATGCAGCTTTTGCCGATGAAACCGAGCGTGCGTGCCATCTGCGCTGCGGCGCGAAAGCCGTCGATGTCCTTGATGTCGGCGAACGCCGTGTCATACGCGAACACGTTCGCTTCGCCTGCCGCGATGCGCAGCGCGAACATCGCCAGTTGAATGGAATGGCGGCGGTTTCTCGACGCGCGATCGACAACGGCTCGAACAGATCGCCGAGGCCGAGCTGCAAACCCGCGACACGCTCATGCGCGCCCGCCAATTCCGCGGCCATCCGCAACGCGCGCGGTGATTCGATATTCAGCAGCAAGCGATCGGTGCGGTGACGCCGTTCGCGCGTTCGGCAGCTTCGAGCGCGGCGGCGGCGCGCACATCGTCCGGATGCTCGGGCTTCGGCAGATTGACGAGCGACACACCGTTGCGCGCGATGGCGTCGATATCGGCGGCAAAATGCGGGCTCGACAGCGCGTTCACGCGCACGATGAGCGTCTTGTTGCTGGCGAGCAGCGCGCGCAAATCCGCGCGCGCCTGCAGCTTGCGTTCGGGCGACACGGCGTCTTCCAGATCGAACGACAGGGCATCGGCAGCGCTCGCGAGTGCCTTGGCGAAGAGTTCCGGGCGCGATGCCGGCACGAAGAGCTTGCTTCTCATGCGTCTTCATCCTTATTCGAGTATGCCGATCAGTCTACGGACGCCCACGTTTTAGATAAACTATCCGCGTCTATCTTTAAACCCAAGCAAATCTATCCGATGGATACGGCATTTCTCGCCAATCTCCTGCTCGTCGTCGATACCGGTTCGATGGCCGAAGCCGCGCGTCGCGTCGGCGTGACGCTTTTCGTGCGCTCCGGCCGCATGGTGATTCCGACCGAGGCGGGGCATCGCGTGATCGAGCGGGCGCGCGGTCTCGTCGCCGATTTCGCCGATCTGCGCGCGCACGCGCTCGAAGGCGAGGTGACCGGCGAACTGCGCATCGGCACACCATTACGACGGCGCTGTTGAGCCTGTTGCCCGATGCGCTCGCCACCTTCGCCCGCGCTTTTCCGCGCGCGAAGGTGCTGATTCGCGCGGGCACGTCGATGGAGCTGTACGACACGTTGCAACGCGGCGATCTCTATGTCGCCATTTGTCTACATCCCGCATTCGCGTTGCCGAAGGCGTACGACTGGCATCTGCTGCGCGAGGAACCGCTCGTTGTGCTCGCGCCGGCGCGTTTCGCGGGCGAGGACCCGCACGAACTGCTGCGGCGCGAACCGTTTATCCGCTACGACCGCACGCTTGGCGGCGGCAAGCAGGCGGATCAGTATCTGCGGGCGGCGCGCATCGTGTCGCGCGAACTCTTCGAGCTGAACGCGCTGATGGCGATTGCGATGATGGTCGATCGCGGGCTGGGGGTATCGCTCGTGTCGGATATCGTTTCACCGATGACGGCCGCGCTCGCCGTCGCGCGCCTGCCGCTGCCGGTGCCGAGCGAGCCGCGTCGTTTCGGCGTGGTGTGGCCGGGGGCATCGCCGCGTGCGCGGTTGATTCAGGGTTTGTTGCAATGCGCCGATGAAGCGGTGGCGAGCGCGGGCATCGACAAATCGAAATAAGAGGGGAAAAAAGCGCAGCCCCTTCAATTTTTCAGATTTAGTCGATACTATAGCGGCCCCTTGCCCAGGTGGCGGAATTGGTAGACGCACTATCTTGAGGGGGTAGCGTTTAACGGCGTGCGGGTTGGAGTCCCGCCCTGGGCACCACGGTTTTCTCGTTTTTCTTTGCTGTCACGCATCCTTTCCTCGTTTGCGCTTCGGGCCAATCGAGCGTCCTTGAGCCATTCAGGCAACTTGTCATCTGTCCGGGCATGGCTGATACTCGAGAGTCGGACCACGTTTTTCCTTTGTCGATTTGACGGTATTGCTCATGAGCACAATTCTAGAAAACCTCCCGATCGGCCAAAAGGTCGGCATCGCCTTTTCCGGCGGTCTCGACACCAGCGCCGCGCTCCACTGGATGAAGCAAAAGGGCGCCGTGCCCTACGCTTACACCGCGAACCTCGGCCAGCCCGACGAAGACGACTACGATTCGATTTCGCGCCGCGCGATGGAATACGGCGCAGCGGGCGCGCGTCTGATCGACTGCCGCGCGCAGCTCGTCGCGGAAGGCATCGCCGCGCTGCAAAGCGGCGCGTTCCATGTATCGACGGCTGGTGTCACGTACTTCAACACGACGCCGCTCGGCCGCGCCGTGACCGGCACGATGCTCGTCGCCGCGATGAAGGAAGACGGTGTCAACATCTGGGGCGATGGCAGTACCTACAAGGGCAATGACATCGAGCGCTTTTATCGCTACGGTTTGCTCGTCAATCCGGATCTGAAGATCTACAAGCCTTGGCTCGACCAGCTGTTCATCGACGAACTCGGTGGACGCGCGGAGATGTCGGCGTTCATGCAGAAGGCGGGCTTCGGCTACAAGATATCGGCGGAAAAGGCTTATTCGACGGATTCGAATCTGCTCGGCGCGACGCACGAGGCGAAGGATCTGGAGAGTCTCGAAAGCGGCATTCGCATCGTCAACCCGATCATGGGCGTCGCGTTCTGGCGCGATGACGTGAAGGTCGATCGCGAAGAAGTGACAATTCGGTTTGAAGAAGGTCAGCCGGTCGCGTTGAACGGCAAGATGTTTGCGAATGCGGTGGAATTGCTGCTGGAGGCGAATCGCATCGGCGGGTGTCATGGGCTGGGCATGAGCGATCAGATTGAGAATCGCATCATCGAGGCGAAGAGTCGCGGTATCTACGAAGCGCCTGGGCTTGCGCTGCTTTATATCGCTTATGAACGGCTTGTGACGGGCATTCATAACGAAGATACGATCGAGCAGTATCGGGAGAATGGACGTCGGTTGGGACGTTTGCTGTATCAAGGACGATGGTTCGATCCGCAGGCGATTATGCTGCGTGAGACGGCGCAACGTTGGGTCGCGCGGGCGATTACGGGTGAGGTGACGGTGGAGTTGCGTCGCGGGAATGATTACTCGATCGTGTCGACGAAGTCGCCGAATTTGACGTATCAGCTGGAACGGTTGTCGATGGAGAAGGTGGCCTCGACGTTCTCGCCGAAGGATCGGATTGGACAGCTTACTATACGGAATCTCGACATTACGGATACGCGGGATAAATTGAGGATTTATTCGCAGGTTGGGTTGTTGACGCCGGGAGAGGCGTCGGCGTTGCCGCAGTTGAAGGGGGATAAGGAGTAAGGGGTTCTTTCTTCTCTGGTTGGGTGGGAAAGCAGCCATCGTTCGTAGGAGCGGTGGCCGTTTTTGTTTTTAAAGGAGAGCGCAGTATTGGGCTACTTCCTCTATTTCCTAAGCCTTACATCACAGCTTACAAAGCCGCACATAGGTCGAATTAGGCAATGAATTGACTCTCAAAGAGTCACGGCTGTGTATCCATCCCGGGCAGCGTATGCTGAGTCGCCTTTGCTTCAATCAGCCTACGCGCTGGATGGCCGACGCGCGAGGCCCCTTACCGTCGTTGATCACACGGAACATGACTTTCGCTCCTTCTATAATATCGGACTCGTCCTCGACATCCTTATAGAGAAAAAATACATCCTTGCCTTTCTCTCTCGTGATGAAGCCGTAACCTTTAAACGTATAGTAGGCTTTGACAGTACCGAAATTGATCTCTTCAGATTGGTTGATCATACAAGGTTGCGCTAGTACGTTTGGTTGGCCGACATTTCGCCATTTCTTTTCTGAGTCGAATCGCCAGTTTGGGGTCCGTCCGCGCAACAATATTCAACCGGTTCATTGTTTTGTTAAAATTAAGGATGAACGAATGCTTTTCACGATCTTTTATCGACGCGCGCATGAGCATTGCGACGACCTTCTCGGTTTTTGTTATTTCGTGAATATCGAACCTCAGTAAGATTTCTGAGAGTCCACGTCTCAGTCTACTTGCTTCACGATGGTTCAGATGGTTAAGCATGGCGACCTTCCGAGAAACCCTTGCGTATGCCTTGTGATACTCACGATCAGTAAGACTTGTCTGCGCAGCATCCTTGCAGCAATAAACTTCCACACGTATCGCCCGGCGCTCAGCCGACTTCACGCGAGGCGCGCCGCGATTAATCCAAAGCCCTGTAACCTCCATCAATTCCTTTGGGTTCGACCGAGAAGAAACTCGAGTCTTCCTATGCTTGAGCTTGAGCCCCTCATCCCTCAGCATTTTGGAGACCTTCTCAATCAACCTTGAAATCTTCTCTTTTGATATTGGAGAATTTGAGGAGATACAGATGTCGTCTAGCAGTCTTGTATATGTGAGTCGAGCGGTCTTACAATACTGAGCTAGATGATATTCGACGTTATGAAGTACCAAATTAGCTAAATGAGAGCTTGTACACGCGCCTTGTGGCAAAGAGTTATTGAAAGTGGTTAGCTTCGCAAGCAGTTCTGACGTGCCTGGCTCGAATTTAAGAAAATATTGGAAAATCCGCTTCACTTGATTGAAGTTTATCGATGGATAAAAATCTTTTACGTCAAGCGAAATGAGAACGTAGCTACCAGCGTGTGCTTTGGCATTCCGGACATAGTCTTTTCCTTCGATGTCGCCAGACAGGTAATTAGGATACTCGACGTGCGCGAAGATTTCGCGGTTGATCCGCTTTTGCAATGTCTTGAGATGCAAGCTTGAATAAGAATCGAACGAGGCCTCCCGTCTTTCTTGGGAATTTGATAGGAAATGTAATGTTTTCCTAAGCATGCCGCAGTGTGCTTCAGCACCGCATCCGAGACGCGCAGCGTTGCCGACAGGCTTGCCACCGATCCAATCGATTTTTTCTTATAGTACGGGCGCATCGTTAAAAAGAGTAAGCACCTACTCTACCCAAGATGATTCAGTAGAGATTGAAGCACCACTAGCAAGTTTAAAACGTTGTTAATGATGCTGAGCCAGCGGTTAGCGCTGTCCAGAATGTTAAATTGCCCACGCTCTTCAACACTTGTTTCCTGAGCGACATGAATGTCGCCTACTGTCTTGCTTGGCTTACGCTGTTGCATAATACGTTCTCCTTATGGGATATGTCGTGATTCACAGATCACGACAGCTCACCCCCATTCGGAGAAGCGGAAAATAAAAACTCACCTTGGCTCAGGTGCCTACACACTTAGCTCATCAACCGTAGCTGAACGCAGCCGCCACGTCCGAGTTTGTTGCCGCTTTCGCTGCATGCCCGACGCGCCGACCGACATCCCGGTCATGTTCTGAATTAAAACTGCCAATCAGAACGTCTCATGTGAGACTCAGATTTTTCCGCTCAAACCAAAACAACTATCCAGAAACAGACAACCTAGGCGATTCGCCTAGTGAAGTGACTTTAATCCGAAGATTCGAATAAAACAATACCTCAACGGCACTTAACGCTAAAAATACAAATAATTATGACATTCTAACGCATCTCTGAGGCAAAGTAAGAAATTGTAGCGCAATCGTTTAATTGAAGAACAAGACTTTAATCGGTTGTTCTTGCAAATCTATTGCTCTAACGGGTAATGAGTGATCTGCAGTCAATCAATCTAACGTTTGGGACCAGCTTTAGGTTTCATACAGATCGGTGCCGCAGTTCAATCTCGTTCGCACGGTATCGCTGTGCGCCCTTAGACTTTCAGCATGTGAGGTCGAAGCAAAATAATCGGTTGGCTTTAATTCTTTGCTTCGGAGCCGATGATAACGCTTTTACCCCCACAAAATCCCCGTCCCGTTCCCCTCCAACCACTTCACAAACTCCTCCCCGAGCCCCTGATCCGTGACAAGATAATCCACGCGATCCATCGCGCCGAAAGCCGCAAACTCCCGCTTCCCAAACTTTCCCGAATCCGCAAGCAGATAAACGGTTTTAGCCGCATCAATCATTGCGCGCTTGCCATGCAGATCGATGAAATCCGGATACGAGATGCCGGACTCCATCGACACCCCACCCGCCGCCAAAAACAGTTTATCGACGAACGTGCCCTCGAAGAACGTCGAAGCCTTCTCACCAGACACAGCAATCGTCTCAGGCTTGAACAGCCCACCAGTCAACATCACTCGATTAGTCGGCTCCGCGCCAAGCAGAATCGCAATATTCAGCGCATTAGTCACGATCCTCAAGTTCTGCCGATCCAGCAAATTCTTCGCAAGCTCAGTCGCCGTCGCGCCGCAGTCAAGAATGATCGAATCCCCGTTTGCGATCAAACTCGCCGCCTTCTTGCCGATCAGCGCCTTCTCCGGACTCGTCGGCAGCACCGGCGTTTCATAAGCCCGCCGCACCGGCTCCGCAGTAGGAGCAGAGCGCAACCGCACATTCCCATGCACGCGTTCGACATGCCCAAGCCGCTGCAATTCATCGATATCCTTGCGAATCGTCGGCATCGAAACGCCGAATTCGCTGGAAAGCTCCGAGAGCTTCACCAGCTTCGCTGCCCGCACGCGTTCGAAAATCTTTTCTGTCCTGGTCCGTTGATCCATTTTGCTTTTCCCGCCGACGCGTATCCGGAAAGGCGCGCCCGTACACCCGTATTCTGCCTGAACCGTCAGCCGATAGCGCCCGCCTAGGTATTTTCCCTTCTTCGCTTTGATTTCCCTTTGACTTTCTAAGGAAAGTAAAAAACTTCCGATCAAGCAAACGGCAAGTCTGGGAGCAGGGAATGGAAAACCCCTTCAAGCAGTCCGGCGACGTGCTTCATTGTCGGGCGCAAGAGATCCGCAAGAAGATTTGCGTGATGAATGCCACGGCCAAAAGCGGTCATACGGGCGGCGACATGTCTGAGGCGGACATCCTCGCGGCGCTCTATTTTCATGTGCTGCGCGCTATGAGATCGATGCGAACCGGCGCGTGCGCTGGCATGACGAATTCGTGCTGAGCAAAGGGCACGGTGTCGGTGGTTTGTACTCGTGTTTCGCGGAACTCGGCTGGCTCGAAGACAAAGAGCTTCTCACCTATTTGAAGGATGATTCGCGTCTTCCCGGCCATCCCGTGCGACAAAAACTGCCGTCGTATGTCACGATGAATACGGGCGGATTAGGCCCCACGGCTTTCCCATCGCCGCCGGTCTCGCAATGGCCAAGCAACGTCACGCCGCGCAGTTCGATAGCTCACCCGGACGCGTCTTCGTGCTCACCGGCGACGGCGAACTGGAAGAAGGCTCGAACTGGGAAGCCGCGATGGCCGCCGCGCATTTCGAGTTGTCGAACCTGATCGTGATCGTCGATCGCAACCGCCTTCAGCTCGCCGATTTTACGCACAACATCATGGATCTCGATCCGCTCGACGAGAAATTCCGCGCTTTCGGTTTCTAAGTTCACGATGTCAATGGAAATCAGGTTGACTCGATTTGGAAACTATTGGAAAGTCTCGACACGGAAAACAGAGAGCCGAAAGTCGTCATCGCGCACACGATCAGGGCGCGGCGTCTCGTTCATGGAAAACATGCCGGCGTGGCATCACAAGTTTCCGGATGAGGATCAACTGAAGCAGGCGTTGAAGGAGCTTGACCATGCGTGAACTCGCTGACTTGCGTGATGGCGTCGTGAACGCGATCAGCCGGCTGACGAAAGAAGGGCAGGACATCATCGTGATGGTCGCGGATTCCACGTCCACCTCGAAGATCGGTCCGTACCTCGACAGCTATCCGGATTGCGTGATCAACGTGGGCATCGCGGAGCAGAACATGGTCGGCATGGCGGCGGGTCTCTCGCGCTCGGTGGACATATCGTGTTCACGGCGAACGCAGCGCCGTTTCTCGTCAGGCGCGCGAACGAGCAGGTGAAGAACGACATCTGCTATAGTGCGACGAACGTGAAGATGCTCGGCCTGAACGCGGGCGTTGTGTATGGTCCGCTGGCATCGACGCATCATGCCATCGACGATATCTCGATCATGAGCGGCTTCGGCACCGTGCAGATTCTCGCGCCGTGCGATGAAGTCGAAGCGTCGCAAATGATCGACTATGCGGCGTCGGTAGACGGACCTGTCTACATCCGGCTCGATAACGCCAAGTTCCCTGTTGTTCACGATGCATCGTATCGATTCAAACCGGGCCGTCCGGATGTGTTGATCGAAGGCTCGAAGGTCGCGGTGATCGCGCTCGGCTCGGTTATCGGTGAAGCGCTCGATGTATGCATGCGAAACGCTGCAAAAAGAGGGCGTTGTGAATCCGACGCTCGTCAATCTCTCATCGCTGAGGCCTCTGGATCAGGATGCGCTGGCATCGATCATTCAGCGTCATGATTCTGTCGTCACCGTGGAAGAGCATTCGTTGCATGGCGGAATTGGCGCGACGGTTGCGGTGTTGATGGCGCGCCGTCAGATCACGCGCAAGCTGAAGATGCTCGGCATCACCGAAGGCGAATTCGCGCAATACGGCACGCGCAAGGGCATTCGCAAGCATTACGGCATCGACGCGCAAGGCATTGCCGATGCCGTGCGTATGCAGTGCGCTCAATAAGACAGGAGACGTTAGATGAGCATTCAGTACGACATGTCCTTGCGTCACGGCGTCGATTTCGATTTTCGTCTCGATGGCAAAGTGGCCGTCGTCACCGGTGGTCTCGGCGGCATTGCGATGGCGATGAACGCCGCGTTGATCGCCAAGGGCGCGCGTGTCGCGATTCTGATTCTGTATCCGAGCTTCGAGGAGCCGCGCGTTCAGGCCGCGATCGATGAACTCGGTGCGAACAACGCCCGCGCATTCGCATGCGATGTCGCGAACGAAGCCGATGTCGAACGCGCGATGAAAGCCGCGCATGAACACTTCGGCGATCTGCATCTGCTCGTCAATGCGGCGGGCTGCATTACGTGTTGACGCGCGCCGAAGACATCACCTTCGATGAATGGCAGCGGCAGATCGGCGTGAATCTCACCGGCCCGTTTTTGTGCGCGAAGCACTTCGCGCGCGTCGTGCTGGCAAGCGGTCATGGCGGCAAGATCGTCAACATCGCATCGCAGGCCGCGACCGTCGCGATCGATCAACATTGCGTGTATACCTTTGCAAAAGCAGGGCTCATCGGTATGACGAAGGTGCTCGCGAAGGAATGGGCGCCGCGCGGTATCACGGTGAATACGGTATCGCCGACGGTCGTTTTGACGCCGATGGGCGCGGCCGCATGGGACGGTGAGAAGGGCGACAACATGAAGAAGCTAATCCCCGTCGGACGCTTCGCCTATACCGATGAAATCGCCGCTGCCATTCTCTTTTTGCTGTCCAACGGCGCGGACATGATCACCGGCGCCGACATCATGATCGATGGAGGCTACACGATCGCCTGAGCACTGCAACGCCGTTCTGATAAAACAAATTCAACTGGAGACAAGAACATGTGGAAGAAGATAGCAGTCGCAGCAGCGGTCGCCGTTTCGTTCGCGGCCAGCGTGCCGGGCAGCGCGAATGCAGCCTGCAAAGGCACCATCGCCATTCTCGTGAACGCGCTCGATAACCCGTACTACGCGGCCGAAGCAAAGGGCGCGGATGCCGAAGCGAAGAAGCTCGGTTACGACATATCGTGCTCTCGCATGGCGAGGACGTGAAGGGCATCATTCTGGATAACGCCGATTCGAACGCCAGCGTCGCTACCGTGAAAACTGCGGTCGACAAGAAAGTGCCGATAGTCCTAATCAATCGTGAGATTCCGAAAGATGGCATTGCGCTCGCGCAGTTAAGTCATAATAACCTGCAAGCCGGGACGGAAGTCGCGCAGCGCTTTGTCGAAACCATCGGCGAAAAGGGCGAATATGTCGAATTCACGTGCAATCTTGCGGACAAGAACTGCGTGACGCGTTCGCAGGCTTTTCACCAGGTGCTCGATCAATATCCTGATCTGAAGATGGTCGCGCGTCAGGATGCGAAGGTCGCGCTCTTGCCCGGCAAGCAGGCGATGGATTCGATTCTGCAAGAGCATCCGAACATCAAGGGCGTGATTTGCGGCAATGGTCCGGTGGCGCTCGGCGCGATTGCGTCGCTCGATTCGGCGGGCAAGAAGAATGTCAAGCAACGCATTCCCCTGCAATTTCTAGCTGCGCGTGCAAGGCAAGGTCACGAAGGTCGACGATACCTCGCGCGTTGGCAAAGCCTATGTCGATGTCTCGCCTGCAGGCGGCGGCGAGCCTGTGCATGTGGCGCTCGGACCGGTCGTCGTCGGCACTGGCGTCCGCGATGGTTTCCCCGGCGTCAAATACAGCGACTTCGACGATCAAACACGCTTCGCTGCCTTCGGTCAGGAGTTGAACAAGCTCGTTGTGACGAGCGCGCAATCGGTCAAACTCAAAGCGGGCGATACAGTCGATGTCGCCGCCGTCTATAGCAGCTGGAGCGAGCCGACCGGCGAAATCCGCGCGATACCGGTGGCCTGGAAATGAACACGCCACGAACGATGAACCCTGTGAACGTCATCGAAACGCGCGCGTTGTCGAAGCAGTATCCCGGCACGGCGGCGCTCGTCGATGTCGATTACAAGGTGCGGCGCGGCAAGGTCAATGTGCTGATCGGCGAGAACGGTGCGGGCAAATCCACGCTGATGAAACTGCTTGCGGACGCGGAGACGGCCACGTCCGGCGAGATCTGGATCACCGATGTGCGCAGCGCAGAGAAACACGGCATCGGCATCATATTTCAGGAGCTGAATCTCTTTCCAGACATGACCGTTGCCGAGAATATTTTCGCGGGCAACGAGATTACCAACTCGGGCGTGATTCGTTCGAAGATGGAGAATCATCAGGCGAAGGTGTTGCTCGAACGCCTGCGCATTCCGATCGATGCACGCACGCGCCTCGGCGATCTTTATGTCGGGCAACAGCAGTTGGTCGAGATTGCGAAGGTGCTATCCAAGCATATCAAGGTGCTCATCATGGATGAGCCGACATCCGCGCTGTCCAAAGCGGATGTCGAGATTTTCTTCAAGATCATCCGTCAGTTGAAGGAGGAAGGCGTGACGGTGATCTACATTTCGCATCGTCTCGAAGAGATCATGGCGATCGGCGATTGCATCACGGTCCTGTGTAACGGCCGTCTCGTTGCCGAAGATGAAATCGCAAACATCGATATTCCGTGGATCATCGAAGCGATGGTCGGGTCGTCGAAGAAACGTTTCGCGTTCGAGCAGCACACCATCGGCGAGGAAGTGCTGAAGGTGAAGGACCTGTCGCTCAAGCGTTCGAACGGCATTTATGCGGTCAATCACGTGTCGTTCTCGGTGAAGGCCGGCGAAGTCATCGGTATATACGGTTTGATGGGCGCGGGCCGCACGGAGTTGCTCGAATCACTGCTCGGCGCGCATCCGCTTGTGCTCAGTGAAATCGAACTGGCGGGCAAGGCCATCGAAGATATGCCGATACCCAAAAGCGCATCGAAGCGGGTATTGCGCTCGTGCCAGAAGACCGCCAGAAACAAGGCATGGTTCAGTTGATGACCATTCTCGAGAACATGACGTTGTCGAGTCTGGAAAAATTCACGCGGCGTTTCGTCGGCGCATTGACGCGCGACAAACAAGTGGACGCGGCCAACGACATCGTCAAGAAACTCGCAATCAAGGCCGCTTTCGTCGATGCATCGATCATGTCGCTTTCGGGCGGCAACATGCAGAAGGTCGTGATCGGCAAGGCGTTGCTGACCAGGCCCAAAGTATTGCTGATGGACGAGCCGACGCGCGGTATCGATGTGGGCGCGAAGGAAGATGTCTATAAGACGATCAGCCTGCTCGCGCAATCGGGCATCGCCGTGATCTATGCGACATCCGAACTCGATGAAGCGATGGCCGTATTCAACCGCGTCTTCGTGATGGAGCGGCAAGCTCACTGCCGTCATGGAGCGCGCGCAATTCGATAGCGAATGCATCGTGCGCGCGTCGACGCCCACGACTGCCGTAGTGTGAAGGGAACACGAGATCGAAACCATGAATACACCCCCAACAGCAGCAATCCGCCTGTGACGCCGGTGCATACGAAGCACAACCGTCATTCGGCTTATGTCACGTCGCGCTTCGCGGTGAATCTGCTCAAGCTGCGCATCTTTATCGCGCTCTTTGCGATCGTCGTCGTGTTTTCGCTGGCGACCGAGAACTTTCTTTCGACCGGCAACATACTGACCATGGCCAAGCACGTGACCGTGGTCGCGATACTTTCCATCGGCGTGACGCTGGTGATTTTGACGGGCGGTATCGATTTGTCGGTGGGTTCGATCGTCGGCATCAGCGGCATGGCGGCGGGCTATCTGTTGCTCGAAGGCGTGAAGATCGGGCATCACGTCGTGTTTTTCAATCCGTGGGGCGTGACGATCATCGCGTGTCTGTTGGGCGCGCTGATCGGCGCGATCAACGGTTATCTCATCACCATGCTCAACGTGGCGCCGTTTATCGCGACGCTCGGCATGCTGTATGTGGTGCGTGGCGCGGCGCTGCTGGTCAATAATGGCAGCACGTATGCGGACCTCGAAGGCAATCCGGCGCTCGGCAATACGGGCTTCGAATTCATCGGAAACGGCACGATTCTGGGCCTTTCCATGCCGGTGTGGATCATGATCGTGCTGGCCATCATCACCATTTTTATCGCGAAGAAGACGCCGCTCGGACGACGCATCTATGCCATCGGTGGCAATGAACAAGCCGCGCGCTTCTCGGGCATTCGCACCAATCGCGTGAAGCTGTTCGTTTATATGTTCTCGGGCTTTTGCGCGGCGCTCGTCGGTCTTGTCATCACCGCGCAATTGCAGACTGCGCATCCGTTGACGGGACAGACGTATGAGCTCAACGCGATCGCCGCAGTCGTGCTCGGCGGCACGGCACTGATGGGCGGACGCGGCACCGCGTGTTCGGCTCGGTGATCGGCGCGTGCGTGATCAGCATTCTCGGCGATGGCATGGTGATGTGCGGCATCAGCGACTTCTGGCAGATGGTCATCAAAGGGCTCGTGATCATCTTCGCGGTAGTGATCGATCAGTTGCAGCAGCGCTTGCAGTCGCGCATGGTTTCGCTGACCGCGTGAGCGTGAAGATCCTTACATGAACTATGTTCTGGCGATCGATCAAGGCACGAGCGGCACCAAAGCGCTCGTCTTCGACAGCGTTGGCCAAGTGCATGCGCGCGGCTTCGCGCCCGTTGCATGTACGACGCCGCGCACCGGCTTTGTCGAACAGGATGCGAACGCGCTCTATGCATTCGTGCTGAAAGCGGTCGGCGAATGTCTGCGCGATTTCAAAGGCGAGCTCGCAGGCGTGGGCATTTCGAATCAGCGCGAGACGGTCGTGCTGTGGAATGCGCAAGGCGAACCGATCGTGCCGGCGGTATCGTGGCAATGTCAGCGTTCACTTGCCATCTGCGATCGATTGAAGCGCGATGGTTTTGCGCCGCTCATCGCGCAGAAGATGGGTTTGCTGACCGACCCTTATTTTTCAGGCACCAAACTCATTTGGCTCAATGAGAACGATGAACGCGTGCGCCATGCAATTGCATCCGGCGAAGCGCATTTCGGCACGGTCGATAGCTGGCTGCTGTATCGGCTGACGAAGGGCGCGTCGTACCGGACGGACGTGACGAATGCGTCGCGCACGATGTTGCTCAACCTCGGCGCGCGCGAGTGGGATCGCGAGTTGATCGAGACGTTCGGCTTGTAGGGCTTGCGCTTGCCCGAGTTGCGTCCTTCCGCGTCACACTTCGGCGCGACGGATTTCGATGGCCTTCTGCCGCGACCCATCCCCGTGCTGTCGATGATCGGCGATTCACACGCCGCAGTTGTCGGCGAAGGCTGCTTAAGCCCCGGCGTCGCGAAAGCCACGATGGGCACGGGTTCATCGATCATGATGAACGTCGGCTCGAAAGCACATGCGCCCGAACATGGTCTCGTCTCGACGCTGTGCTTCGCCACGGACAAGCGCGTGGATTATGCGCTGGAAGGCATCGTCATCAGCGCGGGTTCGACGCCCGCGTTCCTCAAGGAAAAGCTCAATCTGTTCGATGATTTCGCCAAGGCCGAGCAAGCCTTCACCGATTACGACAACGGCGGCGTGTTCGTCATTCTGGCGTTCTCCGGCATTGGATGCCCGCACTGGAAGTATCCGGGCGGTGCGCAGATCGTCGGACTGAATTTTTCGACCGCATGGCAGAACGTGGCGCGTGCGGCGTATGAATCGATCGTCTATCAGATCAAGGACGTCATCACGGTGATGGAGCAAGTGGCCGATGTGCCGCTCCCCGAATTGCATGTCGATGGCGGTCTGACCTTGTCGGATACGTTGAACCGGCCGGTCAGCACGCTTGCGCTCAGCGAAATTTCGGCGGCGGGCGCGGCAGCTTTAGCGTCATATCAGGCGGGCCTGATCGATTCGCTTGATGCGTACCGCGCCAAGCGCGCGATAGCGCGTCGCGTCGCGTCGAGCCGGGCAGTGGTGTCGATGCGGCCGCTGCGAATCATGCGCAATGGCTCAAGTGGATCGATCGTCTTTAACGCTTACTGGAGAATATGACGTGGCTCAGAATTTGAAGCGCTTCGAAAACAAGGTGGCGGTCGTAACGGGCGGCAGCCGTGGCATCGGTCTCGCCATTGCAGAACGATTCGCGCAGGAAGGCGCGAGGGTCTGCGTGACCGCGAACGAAAAGAGCGTCCACGATGCCGCCGCGCATATGCGTGAATCGGGCTCGATGCGCTTCCGTCGAAATGGATGTGACCGATAAGAACGCGGTCGTCGCGCTATACGAGGAAGTCGCGAGCAAGCTCGGCGAAGTGGATGTGTCCGTGCAGAACGCGGGCGTCATCAACATTGCGAAGCTGCTCGATCTCACCGAAAGCGAGTGGGACAAGGTGATGGCCGTGAACACCAAAGGCGTGTTTTTGTGATGTCAGGAAGTGGCCAAACGCATGTTGCGCGCGGGCAAGACGGGGGGCGCTTGATCAACACCGCATCGGGTCAGGCGCGTCAGGGTTTCGTCTACACGCCGCACTATGCCGCGAGCAAATTCGGCGTGCTCGGCATTACGCAGAGTCTTGCGAAGGAACTCGCGCCGACCGGCATTACCGTGAACGTGTTTTGTCCGGGCATCATCACGACGGATATGTGGTCGTATAACGACGAAGCGTGGGGCAAGCTGCTTGGCGATTACAAACCCGGCGAACTGATGGCCGAGTGGGTGGCCAACATTCCGATGAAGCGCGCAGGCAATGGCGGCGATGTCGCGGGCCTCGTGACGTTCCTTGCATCGGACGATGCCGCGTATATCACGGGTCAAACCGTGAACGTGGATGGCGGCATGTTCATGTCGTAAGCGTGATTGGCGGGCTCGATCAAAAGCCCGCCAACAAAACTCAAACCGGCAACGCGCTCAGCTTGCCGACCGTCGATGCACACGCATGCGCCGCTTCCGCGCCCTTCACGAGAAAGTGTTCACGGAAGAAGCCGACATGCTCCGCGCCGCCGTGGAAATGATGCGGCGTGAGCACGGCCGAAAACACCGGCGTGCCCGTTTCGAGCTGCACCTGCATCAAGCCATTGATGACCGGTCGCCACGAACTCATGTGGCGATAAATCCCGCCATCGACTACCAGACCCGCCGCCACGATTCCCGCATAACGCCCGCTTTGCGCAAGGCGCTTGGCATGCAGCGCAATCTCGAACGCGCCGGGCACTTCGAACAGATCGATATCTTCTTTCGCGTAACCGTGCTGGGCGACCATCGCTTCGATGAACGCGGTCCTGCATTGATCGACGATATCGCGATGCCAGCACGCCTGCACGAATGCGATACGCGGACGATGGGAACCCGCAGCGTTGACTGCCTGTGCTTCGATTGAATTGGACATGTTCATGGACTTCAGCCTGTTTGTGTGAACAGGGCGAAGGACGGCGCGACTTCGCACGCGAAAACGCGTGGCGAAGCGTGCGCCGTCCTGTTCTCTTTCATCCGGACTATACCGTCGGCCCCGGAATTCAACCGGGTCTGCTGATCTTGCCGATTGCGACATACGCAACAAGCAAGCGCTCGCGGGCTACGTTTGCAAAGGCATTTGCAAGACGATTACCGCCGGTGGGGATTGCACCTCGCCCCGAGAACGTGTTCATCGCAAATACGATGAACGGGCTGTAAGGTATCACGAATCTTTGCGACGTGCGCGGCTGTGTCGCTCATCGACATCAATGCGTCGTGGTGAAGATGAAGCCGGAAAAAGTACCTATCTTTCCAGCGCGGAACCGCCGAGGATCGAGTTCGCATCGGCGCGTGCGTTGTCGAGTTGAACAACGCTCGCCTGACGCGCAGCCAGCGCATCGTGATGCGCGATCGCCGTGTAGATCGCCTTATGACGCGGCAAGGAAAGCGCATGCGTGTTCGGATGCCGGCTCGTCAGCTTGATCGACTCGCTCAGCGCAAGCGACGGCATATTGCCGATATACGCGAGCATGTCGTTATACGTGGTCGCCAGAATCGCGCGATGAAACGCGAGGTCGGGTTCAAGCAGCGCATCGGCGGTTTGCGTGTCTTCCATGCGCGCATACGCGGCGCCGATGCGTGCGATGTCGTCATCGGTTGCATTGATCGCGGCAAGCGCCGCAGCAGCCGGCTCGATGATCTGCCGTACCGTCTCAGCGATTGAAAGAACGCGCCTTCAGGAAGATTGATGACGGTCCACACGAGCACATCGGGATCGAGCATGTGCCATTCGTCACGCGCGCGCACGACGCTGCCCACGCGCGGTTTCGATACGACGAGTCCCTTTGCCACGAGCACGCGCGTCGCTTCGCGCAACACGGGACAGCTCACGCCATAGGTTTCGCAGAGCGTGGGCTCGGCGGGCAGACGCTGGCCCGGCGCAAACACGCCGCTCACGATCTGCTTGCCGAGCTCCTGCACGATGCGCCCGTGCATGCTCTTGCGTTGCGTGGGATTGCGGTAATCCATGTTTGTTTTGAAGAGGTCACCGCTGAAACGTTTATTGTGCGGTAGTCGCGCGCATCGCCCGATATTCACGTCGCACGATATCCATCAACTCCGCCACAGAGGTATTCGCGCTGCGTTGTTCATCACGCGTCCGCGCTGCATCAGCATGATGCGATCGGCAATGTCGAGCGTCTGCGCATAGTTGTGCATGGTCATGATGATCGACAGGCCGCCTTTCTCCTTCAACCGCAACACGAGATCGATGATGAGCGCCGCTTCGCGCGCGCCCATCGCGGCGAGCGGTTCATCGAGCAACAGGATGCGCGCATTCGAATTGACCGCGCGCGCAACCGCAATTGCCTGACGCTGACCACCTGAAAGACGCTCCACCGGCAGATCGACTGAAGGCGCATGCACGCCGATATCATCGAGCAATTGCGCCGCGCGTTCGCGCATCTGCTTATGATCGACGAGACGGAACGGCCCGCGCCGCACGATCTCGCGATTCAAAAACATGTTGTGATAGGTCGACAGCGAATTGGCCAGCGCCAGGTCCCTGATACACGCATTCGATACCGAGCGACCGCGCATGATCGACGGAGCGCAGCAAGGTCTCGTCGCCGTGCACGTGCAACGTGCCGCTCGTCTGCTGATGAAAGCCGGTGAGAATCTTGACGAGCGTGGACTTGCCCGCGCCGTTATCGCCGAGAATGCCGAGAATTTCGCCTTGACCCAGCGTGAGCGATATACCGTCCAGCGCAGTCACTGCGCCAAAGCGCTTGACGATGTTGTCGCCACGCAGCGCAAGACCAGTCGCGGTGGTGGTGAGAGTGCTTCGGCCATCATTTGCCTCCCTTGCGGCGAATGCGTCCGATATGGATATTGAAGATCATCGCCGCAAGAATGGCTGCACCCAGAATGATGTTGAACGTAAAGGCGTTGATACCGATGAGCGTAAAGCCATCGTTCAAAATGCCGAGCACCGCCGCGCCGATCAAACCGCCGACGATGGTGCCCGAGCCGCCCGTCAACGGCGTGCCGCCGATCACCGCCGCCGCGCCCGCAAGAAACATGATCTGATATGCCGCCCGCTTGCGGATCGATCGATGTGATGCGAAAGCCTTCGAGAATGCCGGCCAGCCCCGCCAGCCCCGCAGCGAGCACGAAGTTCCCGAGACGCAGCTTGTTCACGCGGATGCCCGCTTCGCTCGCGCCGAGCGCGTTCGCGCCCGCGGCCTGCGTATGCAAGCCCCAGCGCGTGTGACGCAAGAGCACGTGCATCACATAAGCGAGCGCGAGCGTCCAGATGATCTCGCTATAACTCCATGCGCCCATCACTGCCGCGAAGCCGGGCGAGCCGGGCGTGGCGACCGGCGTGCCGCGCGATACGGTCAGCGTGATGCCGTTGATCAGAAAGAGCGTGCCGAGCGTCGTGACGAACGAAGGCAAGCGCAGATACACCGTGACCGCGCCATTCACGAAGCCGATGATCGCCGCCGCCACGAGTCCCGCGATGACCGCGAGCCACATGGGTGCGCCCGCATCGTTGGCGAAGACCATCATGAACAGCACGAACGCGAACACCATGCCGGCCGAGAGATCGATATCGCCGCCGATCATCAGCATGGTCTCGCCGAACGCGATGATCGCCACCGGCGCGATGAACTGCGACAGATTCACGAGGCTCGCGTTGCTGAGCGGGAAGTCGTGGTTGAGGATCTGAAAATACGCCGCGAGCAGCAGCGCGACGAGCAGAATGCGCAGCTCCGCCGCCCAGTTGGACAGTAAAGCCCCGCGCGGGCTGGTAAGCCGCGCGGGCGCTTCCGTTTTGCGAGGTTCGTTGACGGTATTCATGCAGACGTCGTGACTTTATCGCGCCGCTCATCGGCACGATTTGCGGCTTGGTGGTTTTGCCTTCATAACGCGTCGACGTATTGAGGTACGGCTCGACGGTCGACTTCGTCACGAACTTCAGCCCCGTGTTGATATTCGCCGGCCCCACAAGTCTGCCCGATGCCAGGAACGTGAATGCTTCCATCACGGTATAAAAGCCCTGCACGTACGGCTGCTGATCGATGGTGAAATCGAGGAAGCCCTCGTGGATGAGCTGGATGGTCTGCGGCAACAGATCGAAGCCACCGCCATGCACGCCCTTCGAAGGCAGGTTCGATTCCTTCATCACTTGCGCGCCGCCTTGCGTGCTGCCCATCGACGGCGAACATGCCTTTGAGGTCCTGATGGCCGAGATAGAACGACTTGATCTTCGACAGTTCCTCGTTGACGGTCGCGCTTGTGGCGACAGTCTGCACATCGATCTTCTTGCCGGACTTCTTGATGGCGTCGCTTGCGCCATCGAGACGCGGCTGAATGTTCAACTGACCCGGCGTCGCAATGAAGAGCGCCACCAGGCCGCTATCGATCAGACTCGCGATGCGCTCGCCCATCTGATAGCCCGACAGATACAGGTCCTGCCCGATATACGCGAGCCGCGGATTGCTCTTGCCGCGCGGCGCATCGGCGTTATAGGCGAAGACAGGAATGCCCGCATCGAGCGCGGCTTGAATGGGCTTGTCGAACGCGTTCGGATCGACGATCGGCACCGCGATGGCATCGGCTTTCGCAGCGATCGCGGAGTTCACCGCGCGCACCATTTCGCCTGCATCGGACGTGGCGGAACCGGTCCACTGATAGTTCATGCCGAAGAGCGAACACGCGTCCTGAATGCCGTATTGCGTTGGCACGAAGAATGGGTTCGTCGTTACGTGATTGACGAACACGATCTTCCATTTCTTGTGTTGCGGAAAGGCGGCTTCGGCTGCTTGCGCGCTCGAGATCAAGCCGCTTGTGCCGCCGAGCAGGGAAAGCGCAGCTCCAAGCCCCGCGCCTTGCATCAAACCGCGCCGGCCTGAGTTGATCAGATTGCCTTTGTTCTTCACGTCATCGTCCTGATTTTGCGCCATGTCTTCCTCCGTTCTTTCCTTCGTTGGTCGATCGCGTTCAGATTCAGATAGTGGGTGAGACCTGATAAATGGATTGCAGCCGCTTTACGTTTTCTAAGAATGTTTTAGTTCTTTGCTTAAGGCCGTTTTTTTGCGCTTAAGAATGCGGTTTTCCAAACTTCGGATTTCTTAGCGCGCAGTGTAAAAAAATCGAATAGACAAACTATATGCACGGACTTTGGACGATTCGATTAGCGTTTTCCCGATGATTTGCCAGCAAATAGTCATGCTATTTGGACGATCGATTCTTCACATATTGGAACAAACAAATTGTTGATGTTAGTATGGCATCCGAACTAAATGGGAAACGCGGTCGTCGACATGATCTCGCGCAGCACGACGAACGTGCGTATCTGACGCCCGCCCGGCAGATACAGCAGCTTCTCCGCATGCAGACGATTGAAGCTCTCGCTGTCGCGCGTGCGAATCAGCATGAAGAAATCGAATTCGCCTGTCACGACGTGACATTCCATGCAGCCCGGCACTTTCTGCGCGGCCTTTTCGAATGTGGTGAAGGACTCCGGCGTCGAGCGATCGAGCACGACGCCGGTCAGCACGAGCATGCCGGCATCGAGCGCTTTGGGGTTGATCCGCGCGACCGTCGCGCTGCTCGACCCGGCTTCGCGCAATCGTTCGACGCGCCGCAAACACGCGGGCGTGCTCAGGTTGACCTTGGCGGCGAGCGCGACGTTGGAGATGGATGCATCGCGCTGAAGCTGTCGCAGGATGGCGTGATCGGTGCGGTCGATATCGATTCGGGTCTGACGCGTAGCGGGGTTTTTCATTGCGTAGAAATGGGTTTAGGCAAAAGAAAATTAGGTAAAGTCACCGTATCAATCATTCACATTAGGCAGGCGCGATTTATTTCGCAACCCTTTATCGCGTGAGAATCACTACGATTGTCCTCAATCACTTCCACGAGGACGTCGATCATGAACCTGCAACGCTTTCCCCGTTATCCGCTGACATTCGGCCCCACGCCCATCGTGCCGCTCAAACGGCTGAGCGCGTATCTCGGCGGCAAGGTCGAGTTGTATGCGAAGCGCGAAGACTGCAACAGCGGTCTTGCGTTCGGCGGCAACAAAACGCGCAAGCTCGAATATCTGATTCCCGAAGCGATCGCGCAGGGCGCGGACACGCTGGTATCGATCGGCGGCATTCAGTCGAATCAGACGCGGCAGGTCGCGGCCGTGGCCGCGCATCTCGGCATGAAGTGCGTGCTCGTGCAGGAGAACTGGGTCAACTATTCGGACGCGGTGTATGACCGCGTCGGCAATATTCAGCTATCGCGCATGATGGGCGCGGATGTGCGCCTCGTCGCCGATGGCTTCGATATTGGCATACGCAAAAGCTGGTAGAACGCGATGGACAGTGTGCGCGAAGCAGGCGGAAAACCGTTTCCGATTCCGATGGGTTGCCCCGAGCATCCGCTCGGCGGACTCGGTTTCGTGGGCTTTGCGGAAGAAGTGCGTTAGCAGGAAGCGCAACTCGGCTTCAAGTTCGATTACATCGTCGTGTGTTCGGTGACGGGCAGCACGCAGGCGGGCATGGTTGTCGGCTTCGCGGTGGATGGAAGAGCACGGCGCGTCATCGGTATCGATGCATCGGCGAAACCGGAGCAGACGCATGAACAGATCACGCGCATCGCGAAGCATACGGCGGAACTCGTCGAGCTGGGACAGGACATCACGCGCGACGACGTGATTCTCGATACGCGATTCGGCGGCCCCGAATACGGCTTGCTCAACGAAGGCACGCTCGACGCCACTCGTCTTTGTGCGCGCATGGAAGGCGTGTTGACCGATCCGGTCTACGAAGGAAAGTCTATAGACGGCATGATTCAGATGGTGCGCAACGGCGAGTTTCCGGAAGGATCGAAAGTGCTGTATGCGCATTTGGGCGGCGTGCCCGGGCTAAGCGCGTATAGCTTTATTTTTCGCAATGGCTAAGACGTGAAGCAGACGAAGCGGTCTCGCCGCTTCGTCCCTAAAAAAATCGCTAAAGAAATTCAGCCAAATGCCTAAGGAAAATTCAAGCATTTTTCTTAGCGCCAGCTCATCCGCGCTGACCAAATAAGAACTATTATCCAACGGTCCAGACTAGCGAAAATGCCCCGAATGGGGCGCGCGCACGACTCGCAACCGCAAGCCGGTTGACAGAAACGTGCATCTTGAAGATAGTTGACGAGCCTTTGACGAGGGCTTGTTACGCGACTTCTTGCGCCCTAAGAAATGTGGCCTATCGCACAGAAGCCCACTAAGGCAAAGCCGACTTTATTCCTCACGCTAATTGAATTTTGCTTAGCGAAATCGCCGATATGAATTCGATCATTCACGAAGAGGAACCGCAGGGCGCCGATCTGGAGGTCGTGCCATTTCCCTGCATTGAAGTGAACGCCAAAGGCGCGCTTATCGAAGCGAACCGTCTGGCGCGCACGCTTCTAGCAACGCACGCGAAGCTGTTCGGGCTTGCGCAACACATTCATCCGGACGACGCTGGCCAACTGCTCGCCGCGTTCCGGTCCGCCGCGAGTCCGTTCGACATGGATTGCCGCATCGCGCATGCGCAAGAGACGTACCACTGGTTCATGCTGCATGCCTGTCCTGACGGTCATGGCGCATGGCGCATGGCGCTGCACATTAATCGATATCCACGCGTGCAAGACTCGCGAGCTTCGCTTGAGCGATGAATTGCGCATTCGTAACGACATGCTTAACGCGAGCATCGACTGTATCAAGGTCATTTCGCCCGATGGCCTGCTCACGCATATGAATCGCACCGGTTGCACCGCGCTGGGTGTCGCCGAAGATTCGCCGTTCGGTATGATATGCCGATCTGCTTCCCGATGCCGTGCGCGCCCCCGCGCGCGATGCAGTCGAAACGGCGCGGCATGGCCGCGTGGCGCGTTTCGACGGCAGCAAGTCAGTTGCCCGGCGAAACGCCGCGCTATTGGGACAACGTGCTCACGCCGCTCAATGACGACGAAGGCGGCGTGACCGGCATGCTGTGCATGTCGCGCGATGTCACCTTGCAGCGCGAAGCCGAAATGTGCCTCGAACTTGCCGTGCGCGCGACGGATGACGCCATCTGGGACTGGGACTTGCATCGTGACCGCATGTGCTGGAACGAGGCGATCGAACGCTGCTATGGCTATGCATCGGAGAAGTGCGGCACATCGGCGTCGTGGTGGTTCGAACGCATGCATCCGGAAGATCGTGCGCGCGTGCGCGAACGCTTCGATGCGATCATCGGCGGAACCGACAGCAAGTACATGCTCGAATACCGCTTTCAGCGCGCGGACGGGCGTTATGTCGATGTATGCGATCGCGGTTATCTCAGCCGCGATACGCAAGGCAAGGCCATTCGTATCGTCGGGACCATGCTGGATCAGACCGACCGCAAGGCGATCGAACGCAATCTGCAGCAACTGAATCGCCCGCTGGAAGCGCGGGCCAACGAACGTACCAGAGAGCTCGAGCGCTTGTGGAAGACGTCGCCCGATGTGCTGCTCGTGCTGAGCGATGAAGGCATCATCCGGCGCGCGAGTCCTGCGGTGGCCGATGTGCTCGGTCATGAACCCGAAGGCGTAATCGGTCATCACATTCACGAGTATGTGATGGAGGACGACGTGCCCGCGCTCTTTGTCGCGCGCGATGAAAACGTGCCGGCGGTCGAAATCCGGCGTCGGCATCGCGATGGATTGTGCCGATGGATCGCGTGGGCGGCGGCATCAAGCGGTGCGCAAATCTATGCGACCGGCCGCGACGTGAGCGCCGCGCGCGAAGTGCAGGCATCGCTCAGAAAGACGGAAGCGGCGCTGCATCAGGCACAGAAGCTGGAAAAGTCGTCGGCCGCCTGACGGGCAACGTCGCGCACGATTTCAACAACCTGCTGCATGTGATTCAGACATCGGTGGAATTGCTGCGCAGAGCGGATATCGACGCGCAGAAGAAGGCGCGTTGTATCGATGCGATCGCCAACACGGCCGAACGCGGCAAGCGTTTCACCGGGCAGCTGCTCGCGTTCGGACGGCGCTCGATGCTCACGCCGGTTCGCTTCGATGTGGGCGCGAACATCCGCGCGCTGCGTGAGATGATCGGCACGCTCGCGGGTCCGCGCATCGAGATCGATATCGTGGAAGAAGACGCGTGCGGCGTGTATGCGGATTCCAATCAGTTCGATACGGCCATCGTCAATATCGCCGTGAATGTGTGCGATGCGATGAATCGCGAAGGGCGGCTATGCATTCGTATCCGCGAAACCGCGCAGATGCCGCAGCGTGATTCCGCGTGTGCGTTGACGGGGCGATTCGTTGCGGTATCGGTGGAAGACGAGGGGACGGGCATTGCGGAAGAAGAGATCGAGGCCATTTTCGAGCCCTTCTTTACGACCAAGCCGCCGGGCGAAGGAACGGGGCTCGGTTTGTCACAGGTATTCGGATTCGCGAAGCAGTCGGGCGGCGATATCTTCGTCCAAAGCACGCCAGGCGAGGGCTCGACGTTCACGCTGTACTTGCCGCTGTGCGAGCGTTCGTGATGCAAAAATAGCATCACGAACGCTTGGTCCATGTCGCAATGGCGGCGCCGAGCACGGCCACGCCCGGCGGCACGAAGAAGAACAGCGACGCCACCTGCGATACCTTGTCCGCGCGGGTCATCGCAAGCAGGAGCGTGATGGCGATCAGCGAATTGCCGATCACGAGATATGCGAGCGTGGCGATAAACGTGTCGGTCCATTGCACCGGCGCGTGCTCGAACGCGAAGGCCATCGGCGCACAGAACACGAAGCCGACGCTGTATTGCACGAGGTTTGATGTGATCGCGTCCTGCGTGGTGCCGTAGCGCTTTTCATAGAGCATCGCGCCCGTAATGCCAATGAGCGCGCCGATCGCGAGCAACACCGGTCCGAGCGATGCCGCATGCACCGGCCCGCGCGCGATGATCACGCCCGCCGCGCCGATCAGCCCGAGCACGAGCACGATCCAGCGCCGCCATCCGATGCGCTCGCCGACGAACTTCGGCGCAAGCATGCCGACGAGGATCGGCTGCAAGGACACGATCAGCGCGACCACGGACGTTGCGATGCCAGCTGTCATCGACAAATAGCTCAGGCCAAAGTACATCACCTGCACGAGAAAACCGACGATGAAAAGATGCCACCAGCCGCGCGCATTCGATGGCCACGCGGGCCGCTTGAAGAGGCATACGATGATCAGCACCGCTACGCTCAATGCAAAGCGAATCGATAAGAACGTGAGCGGCGGCGCGTATTGAAGGCCCATCTTGGCGATCGGAAAGCCCGCGGACCAGAGCAGCAGAAAGAGTACCGGACCGCCGCGCGTGAGCCACTTGTTTGCGGTGGTTGCGTTGTTCGGCTGCACATGATCCATGTCGATGTCCTCGTTCAAGAACTGCAATGTAACAGCAGTCGTTTAAAAGGCATCGGCATGCGGCGCGGGCGGATGGCATCGATTCGTCATAGCAAAGCAGACTGGGCGAGCGTTTTGCTATATGCATGAGTCACGGAACGAACGAGGAGCACAGCATGCATTGGATCGATCCCGCCAGCCTTCCCGAAACACGCGGTACTGTCACGCGTTTTCTGCTCAACCCGCACGGCGAACTCGACGGCTTCGTGCTCGGCCGCACGCGGCAAGTGCATTTTCCGCCGCATCTGTCGAAGCAGCTCGCGCGCAATGTCGCCATCGGCGATGCGGTCAAAGTGCGTGGCGTGCGTCCGCGTGGCGTCGATATGATCGCGGCCGTATCGATCACGACGAAGAGCGGACGTGTCATTCTCGACGAAGGTCCGGATCATGAACGTGAACCGCAACATGCCGCGAAAAAGCCGATGGACGCATCGGGCGAAGTGCGTCTCGCGTTACATGGTCCGAAAGGCGAGTTGCGCGGCGCCATGCTCGACGACGGCACGTCGCTGCGCATGCCGCCGCACGCCGCGGCCGAACTCGCTGCGTATCTCACGCTCGGCGTGCATGTGCATGCATGGGGACAGGGCGTGAAGAACAAGTTCGGCCGGACGATCGAAGTGGAGGAGATCGCGGAACTGATCGACGCGCCGTGAACGCGTGACAGCGTGAAAGTGTATTGATGAAGCGGTGCACGATCGTGCATGGCGCGCGTGCGCATCGCGATGGACAATGGCATCGCCCATTGTCACCGGAGTTTGCACGATGCCTCACGCTCCACAACTTCTCGCGTTCGCGCTCGTCGCGCTCGGCATGGCGCTCACGCCCGGCCCGAACATGGTCTATCTGATTTCACGTTCCATTTGCCAGGGCCGCGCGGCGGGCATGATTTCGCTTGGCGGCGTGGCGCTCGGCTTCGTGTTTTATATGTTTTGCGCGGCGTTCGGCATCACGGCGCTGTTGATCGCCATTCCGTTCGCATACGATGCGCTGCGCTTCGGCGGCGCACTCTATCTGCTTTATCTCACGTGGCAAGCGATGAAACCCGGCGGACGTTCGCCGTTTCAGGTGCGCGATCTGCCCATCGCAGTCCGCGCAAACTCTTCACGATGGGCTTCGTCATCAATCTGCTGAACCCGAAGATCGCGGTGCTGTATCTGTCGCTGTTGCCGCAGTTCATCGATCCGCAACACGGCAGTGTGCTCGCGCAATCGCTTATGCTCGGCACGGTGCAGATTGCGCTGTCCATCACCGTCAATGTGATGGTCGCGATGACGGCCGGCTCCATCGCCGTGTTTCTGGCGCGAAAGCCGGCGTGGCTGCTGATTCAGCGCTGGTTGATGGGCGCCGTGCTTGCCGCGCTCGCCGTGCGCATGGCGACGGAAGCGTGCCGCTGATTCGCTTTTACTTCGTGACTTGTTCGCGCCATCGGTACGCCTGCTGCCATCCGAGCAGGCGCTTGAGCTTCTCGTTGCTCAACAGCGTTTCAAACTCGCCGAGCGGTTTTTTGATCGGCACGCCCGGGTAAAAGCGTTCGACGAGCGTAGCCGTCGGCTGATCGGACGATACATCGTCGGCGGCGACGTTCATTACCTGAAAGCCCAGCCCGTTCTTTTCTATACCCAAGCGGCACGCGGTGGCGAGATCGCGTCCATCGATATAACTCCACGCGATGCGCTTTCTCAGTGCCGGATCCTTGAGCCACGTCGACGGGAATTTTTGATAGTCGACCGGATCGAGCACGTTGCCGATGCGAAAGCAATAAATGTCCGCGCCCGTGCGCGCATGGAACGCCTTGGCCGTCACTTCGTTGATGACCTTCGAGGTCGCGTAACTGTCCATCGGATCGACGGGATAGTCTTCATCGAGCGGAAAGTACGCCGGGTCACGATGCCGATGCGCGAACACCACGCCATACGTCGTTTCGCTCGAGGCGACGATCACCTTGCGTATGCCGAGCTTCGACGCCGCATCGAGTATGTTGTACGTACCCATCACGTTGATGCGAAACACCTCGTTGTCCGTCATGACGAGAATGCGCGGAATGGCCGCGAAATGCACGATGGCGTCGATCGGTTTCGGCTCGATGTCGTCGTCGAACTCCTTGGCCGTGGTGCTCGATGCCAGCGTGTTGAAGACCTGACCGGCATCGGTGATATCGGTGATATCGCTGATGAGCGTGCGCGCGGTGCCCTTGGCCATTGGCGTGCGGTCGATGTTGAGCACTTCGTAGCCGTGCGCGACCAGATCTTCGACGACCCATTTTCTGGCAAGCCCGCTGCCGCCGGTGACAATCACTCGCTTGGTCATGCTGTGGCTCCTTGAACGTAGTCCGGTTGACATGGAAGCCATCGTAGCCGCGCACGCCCGATCATTTCTGTGACGCACGTCATAGCGGCGTGCGTGTTTCTCTACGGGTCAACCCCGATGTGCGACTATGATGCGCGTCACAGATTTCGCGTCGCCAACGCTCATAAGATCGTGTCGAACCTGCATGGGAGAACGCTCGGTGAGCGCCATATCGTCGAAGAAGTCGAAGAAAGCGGAACCGGCGCGCGCAGTCAAATTACTGCGCGCATGCCTGCGAATCCGCGAACTGAATGTGTTGTCCGTGCTGTTGCTCGTCGGCTTGATCATCAGCCTGTTTTCGCCGTACTTCCTCACGACGAACAATCTGATGTCATGCGGTACACACGTTTCGGCCGTCATGTGTATGCGACCGGCGGCAATGAAGTGGTGGCGCGTCTGTCGGGCGTGCGCACGGCGCGCGTGAGTAGTCCTTTGCGGAACACAGCGATGCGGCAAGGGCGAACTGTGTATCGTCCTTGCCGCGCAGCTTCGCGAGCCAGCGCGTGGCGTCATCGGTCATGGCGGTGAAGGGCGCGGACAGACGCTGCAAATACGCATGCCCCGGCGATTCCACCGCGACGTTTTCCATCATGCCGCGATCTTCGTGATCGAGAATATGGCAATGCACGACAAACTTGCCGGTGAAGTCCTGATACGCCGTGCGCATGTTCAGCTTGTAACCCGCCTTCAGGAAAAGTGTGTCGCGCACCACGCCCTTCAGATTGCAGTATTCGGTATCGCCGGTATCGATTTCGTCTTGCGTGCAATTGCCCGCGCGGTCGAAAATCGATTGCTTCTTCTCGTTCTTGATGTCCATGGTCTTGAACGGATTCGTGTGAATGTGAAACACATGCGTGGCGATCGGCGTGGCCGTCACGTCCCATTCTTCGACTTCGCCGAGCGTGCCCGTATGCGCGATCTTGTTCGGATCGTAGGTGTCATTGTTGAGCAGAAACCGCGGCGGACCGCTCACGTCGATATCGAACGACACCGGAACCTTGGGCACTTTCGCGGGTGAATCAACGGGAATGGTCGGGGCGAACGCACGCAGCGTGAGCGATGCGAGATCGGACTTCGCGGGTTCGGCAAGCGTCGGATTGGCGGCGACGAGCTGATCGCGAATGTATTGCCAATACTTCGAATGCTGGCCCACGGTCGTGTTCGGAATGTTGACGCCGGGGCCCACGCGCGCGAGCGACAAGAGCCGGCGGTCCTTCACCTTCGACGCGTTCTTGCTGAAGTTGATGGTCGCAGAGGCATCGGCGGCTTCATCGAGAATGCAGTACAGCCCCGGCGATGGAAACGCGACGAGCACGTCGCTGCGATAGCCCGGGTTCATCGCGTTGACGTCTTTCTCGACCATCTGATCCATCGTGATGCCGTCTTGGCAAACTCGAGTTGCTTGACGGTTTCACCGCTGCACACCTGATCGAGCGTGAGGGTTTGCGATGCCTTCGTCTTGTCGTTCGCAAGCGCGGAAGCCGCCGCGTTCGCCGCCGTATTGACTTGCGAAGCGCTGAGCGATTGCGAATCCGCGAGACCGAGCGTGGAGAGATTCGCCCGCACAATCTTCACGTTGATGGTGTCGCGATTGCCGCCATGCACCATGCGCAGACGCCGGATATCGCCAGCGGGAACATAGCCGATGGCGCTCGGAAAGACCGGCTGCACGACGCCGTTGATCTGCGTATAACGGCCCGAAATCATCCACGTGGAATTGAGCTGGCCCGCGTCCGGGGCGCGGGTCCTACACGAACGCAAGCTGGCTCGTATAGCCGCGAATCTCGCCCGTGCTGCTCGATGGAAACGTCCACTCGAATGTCGCCGGATCGGCGAGCGGCACGGTGGACGTGGCATCGCTGAAACAGCCGTATTCGATTTGCTGGAACAGCATCACGTGTTCGTGCAGCGGCAACGCAAGCAGCTTGCGGTGCAGGATCGTATCGATATCCGCTTCGCCATCCACCTCGCCGCGCTTCGCCTGCCGCGCGCCGCGCACGATCAGCACGCCCGCCATGCCGCTTGCGACATCGATCGCGGTCGAGCCGTGCAAGTGCGCGTGATACCAGAATGTGCCCGATGGATGCGTTGGCGGAATCTTGTACGTATAAGCCCAGCGATCGCCGGGCAGCACTTCGCGCAGAACGTTATCGGCGGGATCGGACGGCGAAATATGCAGACCGTGCGTGTGGATGTTCGTGTGATTGAAGCAATGCGGCACCGAATGATCCGGACTGGACGGGCACGTGTCGGGCGGATCGTTGGTCTTGAGCTTGTTGTTGAGCGTGAGCCTGAGCGTCGCGCTCGGCTTGATGCTGATCGTAGGTCCCGTCGGGCAGCCGTTGTAGGAGCGCATCGAAACCATATCGTAAGCGTTGGTCGACGGGTTATAGATGCGGTAACTGCCCTTTTGCACATTGAGCGTGATCGATGTTGAATTGCCACCGGGATTCAGTCCGATCGAGCATTGCAGGCGCTGAAGGATCGACAGCAGACTGCCTGCGGTCATACCGATGCGTTGTCGGCGGAGGCGTCGGAGGTATCGTCGAGATCGGTGAAGGAGCGCGCGCTCAAGGTGTTTTGTGCCTGACCGAGCGCCGGCCACATGGCGAGGGCGAAGAGTACGACCGTGAGACGATTACGGAGTGTCATGTCGGCTCCTTGCAAGATGAACTGCGTCGGTTCACTGCAAGACGACATTAGGCGATCGTAAAACGTGTCGTATCCCTAAGCGTCACGTTACGTGCGCTATCGCACATGGCGCGATTTTCTAAGCACGGGCGATGCGTTCGACGCCTGCGAGCGCGGCGACTTCATCAAGGCCCGCGACGGTATCGGCCGGTAAAAATAACCCTTCTTTGAGCTGGCGATGGTGCGCGCGCGCTTCCTTTTCGCCGGGATAGAACACCTCGTCGACACCTTCGGCCAGAGGCGCGGATTCGAGCGCATCGACATAACGCTCCATGCGTGCGTTGAACGATTCGAGCGGCTGAAAAGCGGCAATATCCAGCGCGATCATCAGATGTCCTGCGCGGCTGCGATTCACCGGGTCGTACGGACCGTGCACGTTTTCGAGAAAGCCGCTGCCCGACAACACGCCCGACAGCACGTCGATCATCGTGCCGATGGCATAACCCTTGTGCTCGGCCATCGGCAGAATGAAACCCTTCAGGCCTTCGACGGGATCGGTCGTCGGACGGCCGCGCGCATCGACGGCACAGCCGAGCGGAATCGCTTCGTGACGCTTTTGCGCCAGGAAAATCTTGCCGCGCGCCACGCCCGAATTCGCGACACCATGACCATCGGCGCATGACGTCCCGCGGGCGCGGCGATCGACCACGGATTCGTGCCGATCATCTTTCTCAGGCCGCTATACGGGGCCATATTCGGTCCGCCGTTGGTCATGCACAGCATGATGCAGCCGCGTTCCGCCGCCATGCGCGTGTAGTACATGCACGTGCCGAAGTGATTCGAATTACGCACCGATACCGCGCCGATTCCGTGCGCTTTTGCGCGTGCAATCGCATCTAGCGTTGCAACTTTTGCAACGACCGGACCAATGCTGTCGTGACCGTCCATCACGGCGATCGCGCCTGCATCGACGGGAAAGCTCAACTGCGTTTCAGCCTTCATCGCGCCTGAAGAAAGACGCGCGTAGTACCAGTTCAGCCGCAACACACCATGCGATTGATGTCCCCAGAGATCGGCCTGAACCATCGCATCGGCGGCGATGTGCGCATCATCGGCACTTGCGCCCGCCTTTTTATAGACCTTGGTGACGAAGGCGCGCAAGGCGTCCGGATCGATACGATGTCGTGCGGCGTCGGTCATGGTCAAATTCTCCGTTCGTTTACCATCGGGATCAGCTTTAACAGTTTTGGCTTTCGACGGTCTTGCATGCTTCATTCCCTTTTTCGATCACGAGCACTTTTCACTCCGAGCCTGCCGAACCTTTTCCGCGCGAAGGCGATTCCTTTATCGGCGTGTACGAGCGTCCGGCCGGTGCGCCGAGCGAATGGTGGCGCGTGAGCGCGTCCGAGCGCGAGCAGATGTATCGCATCGAGCATGGCGGCGCGCAGGGGCGCGTGAATATCGATATCGTCGTCGATCTCGACAATCTGCGCGCGAAGTTGCAGAAGTGGCATCGCGAAGGCTTCGTGAAGCGTGGCGATAACGATGAAGCCGCGCCGCCGCATCGCACGGATTTCATGCTGCGTTTGCGGCGTGCCGTCGATGCAAGCGCGCCTTCGGTATCCATCGCGCAAGGTTCGGGCGGTCCGCTCGTGCCCGTTGTGAATCCCGCTTATCTCTTCACCGAACGCACGCAGGACGTGGTGCACGACATCGTCGAAAACAAGCGCGTGATGCTGATCGGCCACACGGGCGCGGGCAAGACGAGCCTGATCGAACAACTCGCGGCGCATGCGGGTCACGGCGTGCTGCGCTCCAACATGAACGGGCAAACGACAGTCGGCGATTTCGTCGGCTTCTGGACCGTCAAGGGCGGCGAGACGCAATGGGTCGATGGCGTGCTGCCCATTGCAATGCGCGCGGGTCATTGGCTCGTCATCGACGAGATCGATTTTGCTGAGCCTGCGATTCTCGCGGTGCTGACTGCCGTGCTCGAACCGAACGGCCGTTTGCTGCTGAAAGAGAAGGGCGATGAAATCGTCGCGCCGCATCCCGCGTTTCGTTTGTTCGCGACCGCGAACGCGGCGGGCGCGATGAGCGCGTATCGGCATCTTTATCAGGGTGCGAATCTGTTGAACGAGGCGTTTCTCGATCGATGGCGCGTGTATCTGATGGACTATCTTTCGAGCGCCGATGAAGCGCAGGTGTTGATGCGAACCTTTGCGCCGCGTATCGACGCGGCGTCTGATCGACTGGACTGAACTGATGCTGCGTCACGGCGATCCCCAACGCGCGGCCGGTTCCGCAATCTACGCGAAAATGAGCGCGGAATATGCGGCGCTGATTCGCAGCGTCATTCGTCACCACATCGATCTGGACGCGTGAGCGCCGTGTTGAGCGAAGCGTCGCTGACGAAGCTCGCGCGTGCTGACGGGCGAGCGTGTGGATGTGCTGATAAGCGCGGACGGACCGCGTATCGAAGGGCTGAAGTTCGTTCTGCCCGAATGCGCCGATGATGACGCGCTCACCGGTTGCCTCGCTCTGCTCGCCGCACGTTTCTCCTATAGCGATGCAGACGCGCTTTCCCGTATCGATGCGCCGATCGAACAGCGGCTTGCGTAGATCATCGATGATTGCCGCGATGCGTCGCAATTGCTCGCGCGTTATCCAGGCACACGGCGTTATCTCGCGCGATGGCGCGCGCATCTTTCACGCGATACCGCGCGCGATTGGCACGATCTCGCGTGGCGCGACAAAGTGCTGTGGCTGGTCGGATGCGCATTGTGGAACGAAGCACCATCGATCAGTGAACCGAGTCTGCGCGCAACGCTCGACACGTGTGCCGCACAAATCGATGCGGCGCGCCGGGCGCGCAGCACATCGGAAAGCATCGAGGCATCGCGGTTGATATCGAGGGTGCGCGCACTAGCAGGCGGCAACATCAACACGATGATGTTCTCCGCCGATGCCGACGACACGCTCGACGCCGAACACATCGTCAGCGAAGCGGTGTTGACGGAAAAGCAGGATTCGCCATCGACCGACGACGCGATGCCCGCGAAGCCCTACGACACCGATGAAGCCGGACGTCCGCTCTTGTCCGTGCCGATCACGACGGCCTTCGATCGCATCACCGACATGACCGGCAAAGGCAATGCAATCGCGTGGCGCAAGCTGCAATCGCTCGCGCGTGACGAAACCGCTCCGCTTAAAACAAGGCTCGAACGCGCATTACGCGCCGATGAACAAACGCATTGGCAGCGCGAACAGGAACGCGGCGAACTCGATCGTCAATCGCTCGTGAAGTTGGCGATATCGCCGGGATATCGCACGCCGTTTCGCGTGCAGCGTATGAAGAAGGGACGCGATGCGGCGGTGAGCATGCTGATCGATCGAAGCGGTTCGATGGCGGGCAAGAAGATCGAGCTTGCCCCCTGTGCGCAGCCGCCCTCGCCGATGCGCTGCAACAGCTCGGTTTCGCCTGCGAACAGCTCGGTTTCGCCTGCGAAGTGCTCGGCTACAGTTCGGTCGAATCGCCCGACATGCGCGCACAACATGAAGCGATGCTCGCGCGCGGCGCCGATCTCAGCCGCTATGACCGCTTTGTCGAACGGCTGGATTTGATGGTCTACAAGCGCTTCGGATCAAGCCGTCTGGACGGATTGTCGTCGATCGAATGCGGCCACGAGAACCCGGATGGCGAAGCGCTTGCTTGGGCCGCGCAACGCTTGCTTGCGCAGCGTGCGTGCCGCCGCATTCTGATGGTGCTGTCCGATGGCTTTCCCGCCACCGGCGATGGTCATCCGGTCGTGTTATGCCACGATCTGCACGAACGCGTGCGGGACGTCATGCATGAAGGCATCGAATTGATCGGCGTCGGTATTCTCGACGATGCGGTGGAGCAGTTTTATCCGCGAAGCATCGTCGTGAACACGTTGCATGAACTGCCGGAACGCGCGTTCAATGTGCTGGCGTCGATGCTGCTCAATCGATAGCCGATGCCAGCGTTCTGGCGATATCGAGAAAATTCGCCGTCTTTGCAGGCGTCGCGCCGATACGCGAGGCAAGCGCGAGACGAATGGGAATCGTGCGCTTGGCCACGTCGTGATACACGACGCCTTCCACCCGAATCTGGCACACGGACGCGGGCACGAGCGACACGCCGAACTCCGCCGCGACGAGATTCACCACCGACGACAACTGCGGCGCCTGCTGCCCGGCGATGGGATCGAAACCCGCTTCACGACATGCGCTGACGATCACATCATGGAGGGTCGGACTCGCTTCACGCGGCAACATGACGAACGGATCGTCCGCCAGTTCCGACAGATCGATACGCCGCTTCTTCGCCAGCCGATGCGTGGCCGGCAGCACGATTTTCATCGGTTCCACGGCGATGTGATCGAACTGCACGCCTGCGGGTGACACGCTGCCCAGACGCACGAACGCGACATCGACACGGCCATCGTCGAGATAGGCGAGCAGTTGCGCGGTGTTGCCTTCGGCGAGCGTGAGCGTGACATTCGGATACACCTGCCGATACGCGCGAATCAGCTTCGACACGACCGGATTGAACGCCGCCGACCCCGTAAAACCGATATTGAATTGCCCGATTGCCGCGTTCCGCGCATTTTCAATGGCGAGCCGCGCATCCGCGATGATGTTGGCATCGACGGCGAACAGTTCGCCCGCTTCGGTCAGCACGATGCCGTGCCACGTGCGACGAAAGAGCCGCACGCCGAGTTCGTCTTCGAGTGCGTGAATCTGCTGACTCAACGGCGGTTGCCCGATGCCGCGCCGCTCTGCCGCGCGCGTGACATTGCGCTCTTCGGCGACGGCGAGAAAGTAGCGGATATGACGCAGTTCCATCCGATATTCGTAAAAGCTATTTAAGAAAGACGCGATAGATATTAGACAGTATAACAATGGCGCGACAAAATATCGCTATCGCGCAGTCCGAGCGCTTACAACGCTTCCCCAATACATCGCTGACTCCTTTTCGGCGATCAGGATGCGATCGAGTTCATGTGTCGTGAAGCGCCGAATGCGGTGTACGAACTCGAACACATGGGCATGCCGTTCGACCGCAATCCGGATGGCACGATCTATCAGCGTCCGTTCGGTGGGTTCGCTGGGCCTGCCGTCGGTCGGTCCAGCGCCAATTAACTGATCCGAACCGCCGTGTACGGACCCGTACGCACGGTGGTGTGGGAGGGGCCGGGCCGCGAGGCCTGCCCCTATCCCGATTGCGCGACAGCATGTCTTCCTCCGTTAGGGATGGTTTGCCTCTTTCTTTGATGCCGATGCTTTTTGATCCCCGGTCTGCCGTGCTGCGAGAGTTATTATTGGTCAATCATTAATATTATTAATGGCGAGTTGCCGGGTTTCGGTTATTTTCCTCACCGATCCGCGTCGATCAGCGGACCGTCCAGCTTCACCGTGCGACGGCGCACCTGCCGCGCGATTGTGTTCTTCCTGCAAGAGCGTTTCGACGGCCCAGCGCCTGAGTTCATAGTTCGGCAACACGACTGTGAAGAGCGGCGGATACGTATGCCGCGCGATTTCCTGATCGTCGTAGCAGAGCACGGACACGTCGTCCGGCACGCGCAGTCCGAGTTGCCTGAGCGCTTCGATCGCACCGAGCGCCATCAGATCGTTCGCGCAGAAAATCGCGGTCGGCGGATTCGGCTCGCGCATTAGCGAGAGCGTCTGCTCGAAACCGGTGTCCGGACTCCAGGCCTTCGCGCGTGAGTTCCGGTGCGAACGGCAAATCGGCGGTTGCGAGCGCCGTGCGATACCCCTTCAGCCGGTCGCGCGCCGCGTCTTGCCACGGCTCGCCGTTGATATAGCCAATCCGTCGATGCCCCACCGCCAGCAGATGATCCGTCGCCGTATGACCGCCCGCGACTTCCGTGGGCACCACCGACGATACGCTCGACTCGTTCGCATAACAGTTGAGCAGCACTGTCGGCACGCGTTCGATCGCGGCCGGGACCGTGACGCGACGCGTGCCGACCGTCGCGTAGATCACGCCGAGCACGTTCGGATTGCCGAGTGTCGCATCGAGCACGCGCGCTTCGATCTCCGCGTTGCCGTGCGTCGAATACACCGCGAGCATGCGGCCGTTCGCGAACGCGGCATCGCGCGCGCCGTCGATGCTCACCACCGGATGCGGACTCGTCGAGATTTCATCGGCGAGATAGACGATCAGATTGCGTTCGCTGGATGCGATAGCCGAGTTCGTGCGCCGCGCGTAGCACCTTGTCGCGCGTGGCGTCTGAGAATTTCGCGCCGTTTGCGTTGTTCAGCACGAGCGAAACCGTCGATTGCGAGACTCCGGTGAGTTTCGCGATGTCGGTCATCGTCGGGCGGCGTTGGGTGGTTTTTTCATCTGCTTGCTGGGATGGCCCGTGTCGGGTTGAGCAAAGTTACCACTAATATTAGTCATGATCCAAGCCCTTTGGATGCCCAAATGGCTCCAGGTTTTCACGGACTATTACTAATAATATTGACGAACGGATTACGGCCGTGCGATTCTGTTTTCGACACGAATCTAGGAGACGCGCGCATGGCCCGTTATGACGAAAGCACGCTCGACGCACTCGCTCAGGACTTTGAGCGCGACGGTTTCGTGCTGCTGCGCGGGCACTTTCCGCGCGCGCTGATCAAAACATGGCGCGATGCGTTCGCGCCTTTGCTGCAACCCCATGTCGATGAAAACGCGAACGGCAATTGCGGGTCGGGGCGTTATACGTCACGCTGCCGTTCGACGGCCTGTTCGTGGACCAGGCTATTTTTTGCGATGACGATATCGTCGGCATCGTCGAGCGCGTGGCCGGGCGCGATCCGGTCATGTGCCAGCTCGTGACCGATACGCCCGTACTCGACTCCGAGTTTCAGGACTGGCATCGCGATACACCGCCGCTTTTCGACGACGCACCCGAAACGCCGTCATTCCAGCTCGCCGTGAATTTTCCGCTCGTCGATGTCGATGACGCCAACGGTCCGCTCGAAACCACGCGCGGCACGCATCGTCTGTCGCGCGAGGAATCGCTCGAAGGTCTCGAAGCAGGGCGCTTCACGGCCGAACGCGTGCCGATGCAACTCGGCGACGTGATGATCTGCGATGTGCGCGGGCTGCATCGCGGCACGCCGAATCTGACCGGCGAACCGCGTCCGATGGTCGTGATCGGCTATAGCCGCGCGTGGTATTTCCGGCCCGAAGCGCATATCGATGTGCCGCGCGACGTGCTTGCCGGCCTTCCCGCGCGCGCACGGCGTCTGTTGCGCTTCAATCCCATCGTCGAAAAAACGGCGCGCACGTTCGACGAAAGTTATAGGCAGTTCGCATATTGAGCGCCGACCGTTTTTCTCTCGCCGCGCCGCCGGACGCGCCGCTCGTCACGTTGCGTCACGGCGCGCGTCGCGTGCTGCTCGCGCCGCATATCGGCGGATCGATCGCGGTCTTCTACGAATCGCGCGATCCACGCGGTTCGCACGATGGCGATGTCATCCACTGGCTGCGGCCCGCCACACCCGAGATGCTCGCCGCGCGTAATCCGCTCGGCATGGCCAGCTTTCCGTTGATGCCGTATTGCAACCGCATCCGCGATGCGCGCTTCACGTTCGACGATCAACCCGTCGATCTGTCCGATGACGGCAATCTCTTTCCGCACGCGCTGCACGGCAATGCGTGGCGTTTGCCGTGGCGCGTGGGCGAGGTGAGCGAATCGCGCGCGATGCTGCATTTCGAGCACGCGCCGTCGCGCGAAACGGCGCGTCACTGGCCGTTCGCGTATGAAGTGGCGCAGGGGATTGCGCTCGACGAACACGCGCTGCACGTCACGCTGACGATGCGCAATTTGTCCGATCGGCCTATGCCGTTCGGCATCGGACATCATCCGTATTTTCCGCGCACGCGTTCGACCGTCGTTCGCGCACAGGTCGATGCCATGTGGCACGGCACGCCCGATCCGCTGCCGGTTCGCATCGGCGCGCATTCGAGTGTCGATGCGCTCGCGTCCGAACGCGGCATGCCCGCCGGTGCCTTCGATCTCGACAATCACTTCGTCGGCTGGCAACGAAGCGCGACGATTTCGTGGCCGGATGAAGGACGCGCCGTGATGCTCGACGCAGACGCGCCGTTCGATTTCATGGTGATTTACGCGCCCGCGGATTTCCCGTCGCTGCTGTGCGTGGAGCCGGTCAGCAATGTGGCGGACTGGATCAACCTCGACGTCGCGCGTGCATAGAAAGGCGGCGGCGTGCTGGAACCCGGCGACGCTCTGCGCGCTGCCTTTTCGCTGCGCCTGAGCGCGCAGAGCGTCGCTTAGCGCAGCGGGCGCGCATCAATGCGCGAAGAAGATATCGCATGGCGAGGCCGCGCCGCAGTTTTCCCGCGCGTGTCCGTCCGCCGATGCGCTCGTGCCCGACGATGCGCCGCCGTATTCGTCTTCGCTGGCGGGTTGCGGCGATGGCTGCATGTACATCGGCCGCATCGTTTGCACGATTTGTTGGGCATCGGCGCGCATGCCTTGCGCGTACGCCGATTCGACCGACGCCAGATTCGCCGCATTGGCGATCAGCCCGTAGGACGCCATCATCGCGACGAGTTTCGGGTTGAGGTTGCGGTTCATCTTCTTGACTCCATCGGGCAGAGAAATCGCGCATGCGTTATCCATGCGAGCGCGATGACGGGCGAGCGAAAGCGACGTGAGATGAACCGGAAGGGATCAGCCGAACGCGATTGGAAAACGCTCTGCGATCAAGATACGGCGAGCGGCGTTGACGCAATAGCCCGCTGAAGAAGGTCTGCTTTGGAGGGATAGACACGAAAACGGCGGAAAGTCATCAACTCTCCGCCGCCCAGACAATTGCTTAAAAAAGCTTAGTACGACTTCGCCGCGCCGCCGCTGGACGTGCCGGAGTTGGAGCCGGGGCTGCTCTTCTTTTTCATCATCTTGCCGTTTGAACTGTTGGAGTCCATCGTATTCGAACCCGATGCACCCGACGTCAAACCCATCACGCCATTCGCATTCGGCGTGCTCATGCCGGTGCCGCCCTGGCCCGTGCCGTTGCCGCCCGCCGTGCCACCGCCCGCACCGTCACCACCGCCTGCACCTTGCGCGAACGCCACGCTGGACAGACTCAGGACCAGCGCCGAAACCAGCATGCTCTTCTTAGCGATCTTCATGATGTCCTCCCTTGGACCATTGACGTGAAGCGCGCCGCTTCGTGTGACAGTGCGGCGTCGCGACTGACATGGCGCAATCGGCATGCCGCATGCCGAAAGCATGCGTCAAGGGGAAAGAAACATCGCTTAAGCCAGCACTTCGTCGCACCATGCGATCGCCCATGACCGCACGCAATGCAGCGCGTCCCATTCGTTCGGGAAGCCGTCGAGATCGCCGGAATCGAATACTTCCAGATGCGGCGTGCGCTCGTCGGGCACGTGCGTGATGCGGGCGTGCGTGTAGTACGCGCCGTCTTCGTCGTGACGCGCGGTGCAGTCGATATGAAAGATCCGGTAGTCGAAACGCATGTGCTTCTCCATGAAAAGGTGGGACGAGCGTAACGCATCCGTCGCGCGTGTTCGACCGTATTTGGATCAGGACCGAAGCATGCGCTGAACTGATTGACGCATTTGCACTCGCACCCACATCTCATTAGAATACTGTATAAATATACAGTAACGCAAAAATGGATTTGTCTGAAAAGCTCGAAATTCTCGCGGACGCGGCCAAGTATGACGCCTCGTGTGCGAGCGGCGGCGCGCCCAAGCGCGAGTCGCGCGGTATTGATGGGCTGGGCGCGAGCACCGGCTCAGGCATCTGTCACAGCTTCACGCCGGACGGGCGCTGCGTGTCTCTGCTCAAGATCTTGCTGACCAACTTTTGTCTTTATGATTGCCGCTACTGCATCAACCGGTGCTCGAGCAATGTGCCGCGCGCGCTTCACGGTCGAGGAAGTCGTTAATCTGACGCTCGATTTTTATCGCCGCAATTACATCGACGGGCTGTTTCTGAGTTCGGGCGTGACCGCTCGTCCAACTACACGATGGAACAGCTCGGCCTCGTCGCAAAGACGCTGCGAGAGAAGCATCATTTTCGCGGCTATATCCATCTGAAGACGATTCCGGATGCGGACCCGGAACTCATCGCGCAGGCCGGACGGTATGCGGACCGGTTGAGCGTGAGAATATCGAATTGCCGACGGAAATCTCGCTGGAAAAGCTCGCGCCGGAAAAGAGCGGGCGCACCATCAAGCTCGCGATGGGCAATATCGGTGTGGCGCGCGAGGAGTCGGAAGCGGAGCCGCGCGCGCCGCGTTTCGCGCTGGCGGGGCAGAGCACGCAGATGATCGTCGGCGCGGACGAAACTGACGACCGCACGATTCTCGGTACGGCGGAAACGCTGTACGGCTCGTATCAGTTGAAGCGCGTGTATTACTCGGCGTTCAGCCCGATTCCCGATAGTCCGTCCGGCGTGCCGTCGAAAGCGCCACCGCTGTTGCGCGAGCATCGGCTGTATCAGGCGGATTTTCTGATGCGCGGCTACGGTTTCAACGCAGCTGAATTGCTCGGCGATGCCGGCAATCTGCCGCTCGATGTCGATTCGAAACTTGCGTGGGCGCTGGCCAATCGCGATCGTTTTCCGGTCGATCTGAGCATCGCGCCGGCGCGGATGATCGCGCGGGTGCCGGGCATCGGCATGCGGAATGCCAAGCGCATCGTCGAATTGCGGCGGACGCGGCGCGTACGCTATCAGGATCTCGTGCGGCTGCGCTGCGGCATGGATAAGGTGAGGCCGTTCATCGTCACGGAAGATTACCGGCCGCCGCTGCGCGAAGTGCAGTCGGATCAGCTCCGGCGCGCGCGCCACGCAGCCGGTGCAGTTGTCGCTGATCTGATCGTGCCGGTCATCGTTATCGAGGAAGAGTTCGATGCCTGGAGCAACGCCGCGCGCGCTGCCGTCGTGCAAGGACTCGCGCCGGAATCGATCGAATGGCGCACGACGCGCGACGACGCGCAGCTGCTTTCCTTGTTCGAAGCGAACGAAGTTTAGGGCGCGGGCATCACCGACATCCGCATTTCCAAAGAACTCGCCTCGCAACTCAAAGACGCCGCCCATTTCCGCGATCCCAACCGCTGGTGCTTTCTTTATCGCATTCTGTGGCGCTGGGCGCATGGCGATCGCGCGGCGGCGTCGCCTGCGGACGAAGACGGCGCGCGTCTGAACAAAATGGCGAAGGCTGTGCGCCACGCGCAGCACGACATGATCGCCTACGTGCGATTCCGCCAGCGCGATGCCGCGCTCGGCGCGCCCGAATTCGTCGCGTGGTACGAGCCGGATCACGACGTGCTCGCCTGTGGCGCGGAGCATTTCGCCGCGCGCATGGGCCGCTCGACGTGGCTCATCACTACGCCCAACGGCGCGGCCATGTTCGATGGCGAGCACTTGCGCATCGAGCGGCGGCGCAATTTGGCATCGGATCATGCGGTCGATACGCCCGACGCCGCCGAAGCGCTCTGGATGACCTTACTACGCGAGCATCTTCAATCCGGCGCGTCTGAACGAATCCGCGCTGGAGCAGCATATGCCGGTGCGTTTCTGGAAAGGCTTGCCGGAAGGCGCGCTGATTCCCGGCTTGGTGAGCAAGGCGCGTGGTGGCGCGCGGCGCGTCGGGCAAGCGCAAAGTGTGGGCGCGCTCGACGGCAAGACGGTTCAGATCGATGCACACGAAGCGCAGCCCGAGCGCGACGCGCCGACATCGCTCGACACGTGCCGCCGCTGCGATCTCTGGCGCAACGCGACGCAAGCCGTGCCCGGCGAAGGTTCACGCAATGCACGCATCATGCTGCTCGGCGAACAGCCGGGCGATCAGGAAGACTTGAAAGGCGAGCCGTTCGTCGGTCCGGCGGGCCAGCTTTTCAACGATGCCATGCGCTGCGCCAATATTCCGCGCGAGCAGCTTTATTTGACCAACGCGGTGAAGCACTTCAAGCGGTGTCTGCACAAGATGCCCGCGCAGCAGGAAGTCGAAGCGTGTTCGTACTGGCTCGAACAGGAATTGCACGATGTCGGCGCGCGCGTGATCGTCACGCTCGGCGCGATGGCGCTTGCCGCGCTGTTCGGGCGTCGCGCGACCTTGCAGGCGCATATCGGCCGCGTGACGGCGTATGGCAACAAGCTGGTGGTGGCGACGTATTACCCGTCGTATGCGCTACGGCAAAACGACGAGGCCGCGCGCGAGAAAACCGTCGCGGCCATCGTCGCCGCGCTCGAACAGGCGCGCGTGCTCAGCGAGCAGAAGCCTTAAAACGCGGCGCGGTACCACGCCGCCATCCGCGCGCGCAACGCCGCGCCGCTCGTCGCCGACGACAACTCCGAGCACACGTACACGACCATATTCGCGATTTCTTCCGGCGTGATGAAGCGCTTGAGAATCGAACTCGGACGCGCTTCTTCGAAGAACTGCTTCCGAAACTCGTCGAAGCTCTTTCCGCCGCTCAGCTTGTCGACGAATTCCGTCATGCCCTCCGAACTCGTCGGTCCCGGCAGCACGGCATTCACCGTCACGCCCGTGCCCGCGCAGGTTTCCGCCAGGCCGCGCGACAACGCGAGTTGCGCGGTCTTGGTCATGCCGTAATGAATCATTTCGACGGGAATCTGAATGCCGCTTTCGCTGCTGATGAACACCACGCGGCCCCAATTTTTCTCCTTCATCTTCGGCAGATACGCGCGCGACAGCCGCACGCCCGACATCACGTTGACATTGAAAAAGCGCTGCCATTCGTCGTCGGGGATGTCCTCGAAGGGCTTCGGATCGAAGATGCCCATGTTGTTCACGAGAATATCGACGTGTGAATAACGCTTCACCAGTTCATCGCCGGCGGCCGCGTCCGACATATCGCCGGCGAAGCCTTCCGCGCGCGCGTCGGGCACGAGTTCCTTCAGCTTGCCGAGCGCGTCATCGACGGACGATTGCGAGCGGCCGTTGATGATCACGCGCGCTTCTTCGCGGGCGAGCGCGACCGCAATGGCATGACCGATGCCCTTGGTCGATCCGGATACAAACGCGATCTTGTTGTCGATCTTGAGGTCCATCGTGGCTCCTTTGAATTGGCGTGAGTGAAAGATCAGGCGCACGGGCAGTCGTTCTGCCTAAACGAATGACGAAAAGCAGTAAAGCGATCTCATTAGGAACGATCTGGTTAGACGGCGAAACGGGAATTTTTATACTGCGCGGTTTC
>LFMX01000322.1 GCA_001184405.1 Candidatus Burkholderia humilis | reverse complement strand
AGTAAGTAGATAACTGAGGCGCTGCTTCAAGCGACAACTCTTTATGCGATTCCGTACCTGACATGGATCGAAAGCTATTTGCAGGCAATCATTTAACGCTGACGACCACACAATTGCAAGTTTGATGTCGGCTTTCCAGAACAGGTCCACCACAATCGACTTCGGCGTCCTGCGCTGCGGTCGCACGATGCGTGACTCGTCATCTGGCAGCGTCTCCTGATATTCGGTGTTGAGCTTTCGGCTCAACCGGCCGAAAGCACTGTTTCGTATTCCGAAATAATTGTCTTCTCATATCCACCCGCAGGGCTTAGCGGGATCGATGGTCCGTGACCGATCCGCCCGGCTGACCCGGCGCTCCGGCTAACGCACCGGCTTCGCAATCACACGACACATCCATTAGTTTTACTAACTACATGAATAATCCGACCAAGACTACTCTCCCACTCTCCGCTTCTTTCGCGCACCGAAAGCCAGCCTGATCGCGGCCGCGATCGCCACTACTCTGATGCTCGCCGCTTGCGGGGGCAGCGGCAGCGACGGATTCGACCTCGGCGCATCCGCCAAGGCCACCGCCGCCACGAGCGGTCCGGCATTCCAGATCAACGGGCCGCTAGCAAACGACAAATCTCACCGGCACGGTCGTCGTCAAGGGACCGCTGGCGACGAGCTGGACGAACGTGACGGTCATCGATACGAACTCGGGCAAGACGATCATCACCGTGACGCCGTCGGGCGGTTCGTTCCTCACCAACTTCGATACGACCACGCTCACGAACGGCGTTCACACGTGGAAATTCACGGCGACGAACAGCAAGAACGGCGCGACCTCCGTGCTGAATCTGAGCGTCAACGTGTACAAAACATCGCGGGCGCGAAGGCCGATACGAGCAGCAGCATCTTCTATGGCGCGAACGGCCATATCAACGGCGGCGGCGCATACAGCAGTTGCAGCAGTTGCAGGATCTGCACGTGAAGCTGTATCGCAACGAGGTGTACAACCAGGCGTCCGCGAACAATCTCGCGAACGTCGCGGTCACGTTCGCCGTGGGCAACGTGACCGTGTACCCCCAGTGATTCTGA
>LFMX01000321.1 GCA_001184405.1 Candidatus Burkholderia humilis | reverse complement strand
GCGGCGTCGCGGCGCGCACGAGCGAGCGAGCAGGACGGCTATAACGTCGGCTATACGCTCGGCCAGCAAATGGCATCGGCGAGAAAGTATCCGTACTACGAAGTCAGCAACGAACTGGCCATTCAGTCGATGCTCAGCAATGTCGACGGCGTGTATCCGAAGCAGTTCGACAACGTGAAGTTCCAGAAGGCGCGCGGCATCATTCGCAGCATGATCGATCGCGTGAAGTCGGTGGATCCGAACGGCAAGATCATCATCGGCGGCGATACGTGGCTGCACTACGGCTTCTATCAGATGCTCGCGAACGGCACGCAGCCGGACGGCACGTCGGGTTATCCGGTCGTGAACTGGGACATCACCGCGTGGCATTGGTATTCGGACATGGGCGACATCACCAACGCGTGCGGCGGCACCGGTTGCCATAACGTGCTGCCCGAACTGCAGTCGTACGGCAAGCCGATCTGGCTGACGGAATTCGGCGTGCGTCCGAACGCGGATTATGAGCCAGTTCCTGCAACTCGCGCCGACAGCTGTATGACGATCCGGTCGGCGGCGAAGGCAACTACGGTCTGATTCAGAACGACGGCAAGACCAAACGGCAAGACCAACAAGGCGGCGTACGCGACGTTCGTTCAAGAAATCCGAAAATTAAGCGTAATGCGGTTGAGCGGACGGCTTCCCTTCCTTGCAGGAGTCGTCCGCTTTTTTTCGAGCCGTGGCACGCGGTGAAAGGGGTACGCGCAAAGCAAAAAGCCCAGTCACAAGGACTGGGCTTTTTGCTTGAAGCTTTTGGTGGCCTGGGACGGAATCGAACCATCGACACGCGAATTTTCAATCCGCTGCTCTACCAACTGAGCTACCGGGCCAACTAAAAATTAAAAGTATAGCATACTGTTCCACCATGCTCAAGTGCCTTTTCGCAATTTTTTCTTCCGACGCGAAAAGAACCCGGAAGCAAGGGCTCAAACCTCGCTCTTGTTCTTGCCGAGATCCACGCCGAGCTGCTTCAGCTTGCGATACAAATGCGTGCGCTCCAGTCCCGTCTTCTCCGCGACGCGCGTCATGCTGCCGTTTTCGCGCG
>LFMX01000320.1 GCA_001184405.1 Candidatus Burkholderia humilis | reverse complement strand
GCTTCGTTCAGACGCGCGAGGTATTCATCGACCGTCGCGTGGCGTGTATTGACACGCAAGGTCAGCGGGCCTTGCACGTTGCCCGCGGCGAGAATACGTTCCCACGCGCCGGGCTGGCCGCGCTTGACGGCGTCGATCCACCATTGCGGATAGTTCCAGCGCGCGACTTCGCTTTGCTCTGCGTTCGCAATCAGAGTGTCGCGCTCGCGCAGAAAGTTGCGCAGCACGGCGTTCGTCAAACCCTTCGCGAAGGCCACTTCGCGGCGCGCGGCGATCGCACTCACGGCCTGATCGACGACCGTGAATGGCGTATAGGCCGCGTGCGCTTCGTCATCGGCGAGCAGCGCGAACGCGCACGCGAGCACGTTCGCCACGTGCGGCGGCGGCGCTTTCCTGACGAGAGCGCGTGCAGCAGCGCATCGGCGAGCGCGAGACGGCGCATCGTGCGATACGCAATGTCCTGAATCGCGCCACGCGCCGCCGCATGGTGATGCGACGCGATCACCGATTGCGCAACGCCGCCGGCAGCGCCGATCCCGCACGCACCGCGCCCACGGCTTGCGCTGCGCCATCGAGCGCGAACGCAAGCGAATCGGGCGCGAGACGCAACGCACTCAAATGCGACGATGCGCGGGACGACGCGCGCGCCGGCTGATGATGCGCAGCGGCGGGCCGCCGGGAAGGCTTATCTGTCATGGCGAAACGGAAACGGTGGAAGCGTCGATTGTAACTGTTGAGGATTGTGTGTCCGGCTTGCGGGCTGGATCGGACGAAGCGGCAACAAAAAAGCCGTTCCGGTTTCCCGGAACGGCTTGCTTTCAGATTATTTCGATGCGCTTCAGAATCTGCCGGTACGCGTCATTTCCATCAGACGCGCGACGCGTTCCTCGGTTGCCGGGTGCGTCGAAAACAGATTCGCGATACCGCCGCCCGACAGCGGATTCATGATCATCATCTGCGCGGTCGCCGGATGCGCTTCGGCCGCCGGGAACGGCATGCCCGTCGCGTAAGCGTGAATCTTTTCGAGCGCGCTCGCGAGCGCTTGCGGATCGCCGGAAATCTCCGCGCCGCCGCGGTCCGC
>LFMX01000319.1 GCA_001184405.1 Candidatus Burkholderia humilis | reverse complement strand
TTCGAATTCGCGTGCGCGGGAAATCGCCATCTGGATCAGCGCGCCCGCGATCGGCGCGAGAATCGCCAGCAAGATGCCCGCGATCGGGTTGACCGGACGGCCTTCTTCATCGCGGCCACCGAAAAACATCGCGAAATTCGCGAGCGCTGAGATGGCGCCGGCCATCGTCGCGGAAATGGTCGAGATGAGAATGTCGCGATGCTTCACGTGCGCGAGTTCGTGCGCCATCACGCCGCGCATTTCGCGCTCGGACAGCACGCGCAAAATGCCCGTGGTCGCCGCGACCGCCGCGTGCTCCGGATTGCGGCCCGTGGCGAATGCGTTCGGCGCGTCTTCGTTGATCAAGTAGACGCGCAGCATCGGCAACTGCGCGCGCGTGGCGAGCTCGCGCGCCATGCGGTAAAACTGCGGCGCGGTGGTTTCGTCGACTTCCTGCGCGTTGTACATGCGCAGGACCATCTTGTCCGAGAACCAGTACGAAAAGAAATTCATGCCGAGCGCGATGACGAGCGCGAGCATCATGCCGCTCCTGCCGCCAATCACACCGCCGATCACGATAAAAAGGGCCGTGATCGCAGCCATCAGCATCGCGGTTTTGACCCAGTTGAACATTGTAGAGCTCCTCTCCCGAATACAGTGCGCGGTTTGCGCGATTGTCACGGCCACCTTGGCCGAGACACGATTGTAATAAAAATGTTAGATAAGGGCGTCCGTCAATAATTCAATCGTACTTGGCTAATTTATCGATGCGACGTCGCGAGCTTGATGCCGAAGCCAACGAACGCCGTGCCGACGCCGCGATCCAGCCACTTCTTCACGCCCGGGTTGCCCGAAAAGCGCGCCGTCACGCTGCCCGCGATCCACGCGACAAAGTGTTCCACGCCGTGCTCATCGTGATAAACACGAGGCCGAGCGTGAGAAACGCGAGCGTCTTGTGCTGGCTGTCGGCGGAGACGAATTGCGGGAAGAACGACACGAAGAAGAGCACGACTTTCGGATTCAGCACGTTCGTGACGAAGCCTTGCGTGAAAAGCTGATGCAGCGATCTCGGCGCGATGCTCAGTTGTGGTTCGGCCGTATCCTCGTG
>LFMX01000318.1 GCA_001184405.1 Candidatus Burkholderia humilis | reverse complement strand
TTTCGCGAAGATCAGCCGCCCGCCGAGATAAATCAGATAAATCGCGCCGACGATTTTGACAACCGTGAACGCCGTCGCCGATGCCGATGCCGCGAGAATCCGTCAATCCGAACGCGCACGCGAGCGTATGCACAATGCATCCCGCCGAGATGCCCAGCGCCGACACCACGCCCGCGCCGCGCCCCTGCGCGACGCTGCGGCCGACGATATACGCCGTATCCGGGCCGGGCGTGACATTCAGCAGAAATACGGCGAGCAGAAAGAAAGCGAAACTGGTAATGCCGAGCACGATCAACTCCAAACAGCGATTTGAGATGCCGTCATTTTAGCGCTGCGCCTTTTCAGGCAGCTTGATCGTGCAATGCGAAACGCTGCCCTTTTTCGAGCGATGCGCCCGCCAGAAACTCGCGCGCCGGCAAGCGCTTGCCGCCCGGTTTCTGGAGCTGCGTGAGTCTGAGCGCGCCCTCACCGCAATTCACGACGATGCCTTCCGCCGATACTTCCGCGATCGTTCCCGGTTCGTCCGAACCGTTCACCGGCTGCGCGGCCCAAATCTTGATCGCGGCGCCATCGAGCGTGCCGAACGCGCCCGGAAACGGATCGAACGCGCGAATCTGACGCGCGAGTGCTTGCGCCGGGCGACGCCAATCGAGCGCGGCTTCGTGCTTGGCGATCTTTTCGGCGTAGGTCGTGCCGTCCTCCGGCTGCGGCGTCGAAGGCAGCGCACCGTCGCGTTGAAGATCGCGCAAGGCATCGACGACCATGTCCGCGCCCATTTGCGCGAGGCGGTCGTGCAGCGTGGCCGTGGTGTCGCCGCTCGCGATGGCCGTGCGGCCTTCGCAAATCATCGCGCCGGTGTCGAGGCCGGCATCCATCTGCATGAGCGTGATGCCGGTTTCGGCATCGCCCGCTTCGATCGCGCGATGAATGGGCGCCGCGCCCCGCCAGCGCGGCAACAGCGACGCGTGAATGTTGATCGCGCCGCGCGGCGGAATATCGAGCACTTCCTGCGGCAGGATCAGGCCGTATGCCACGACGACCATGACATCGTACGGCGTATGGCGCAATAAATCGATGGCCGCGATGGCC
>LFMX01000317.1 GCA_001184405.1 Candidatus Burkholderia humilis | reverse complement strand
GCCGCCACTTCCTCGGGATACTTCCCCGCGCGCCGCAGCGACGTCGGCTGCGCGACCTTCAAACCCTGTTCGACAGCGAAGTGCTTCACCGGACTGGCGCTCAACTTCATGCCACGCCCGGCGGGCCGGTCAGGCTGCGTCAGCACGAGCGGCACCGAAAAGCCCGCGCCGTGAATGGCCGCGAGCGCGGCCGCAGCGAATTCCGGCGTACCGGCGAAAACCACACGCAGCGAATGAGCCATGTCTTACAGCGCCTTTTCCAGCTTCTTCATCTTGCCGCGAATGCGCGTCTGCTTGAGCGTCGAAAGATATTCGACGAACACGTGTCCCGCGAGGTGATCCATTTCATGCTGGATACACACCGCAAGCAGCCCGTCGCACTCGATCTCGAACGTTTCGCCCTTTTCGTTCAGCGCCTTCACGCGCACGTTGTCCGGCCGCTCGACGAAATCGTAGATGCCGGGCACCGACAGACAGCCCTCTTCCCACTCTTTTTTCTCTTCACTCGCCCGCACGATCTCCGGGTTGATGAAGACGAGCAACTCGTTGTGATCGTCCGATACGTCGATCACGATGACGCGCTCGTGCACGTCAACCTGCGTCGCGGCGAGCCCGACGCCGGGCGCGGCGTACATCGTCTCGGCCATGTCCTTGACGAGCTTGCGGATGCGGTCATCGACGACGGCGACGGGTTTCGCCACCTTGTTCAGACGCTTGTCCGGGTAGTTAAGTATCTTGAGCAGAGCCATGATTCGGATTGTCTACGCGCGCCGCGACGCGAGTAAATAGGCCATTCGGCCAGGTTGCGGATAGTGGGACGGCATGCCGAAGATATGGGGGTGAATCCAGTCGATTCAACGCCGCCGGCACGCGGCCTTGGTGTGCGTTGCCCGCCTCATGCGCGGTACCTGGCGCGGCTGGCGAGAACGCTTACTTATTCTGTACAGGACCAGTAATCTTAACATGACGACCGCTCTCCTGCCGACCGACGCACCCGAGACCGAATTGAGCGCGTGGCTGCGGCTCGCGCACGCCAAACGCCTGCGCACGCTTGCCCTGCGGCTGCTTCTGACCGAATTCAGCAGTCCCGCCGA
>LFMX01000316.1 GCA_001184405.1 Candidatus Burkholderia humilis | reverse complement strand
CAAGGTGATATTCGAAGTACGCACGTTCGAAGGCATCGCGGGCATCGCGTAGCGGAATGTCGAACGAAATCGACGCAGTCTGTCCCGCTTGTGTTTGCGGCGCGCCGCCGGCGTTCGCATCGGCGACGGTGTTCATCGCCGATGCCGTCGGCAACGCCGCCGCAACCGGCACGCCCGATGCATTTCCGTTCACCGCCGGCTTCGTCGCCGCAGGCGCTGCGCTGCCGTGCGCGAGCCCCTGCTCGACCGCCTTCAGCAGCTTTTGCAGCGCGATCGGCTTTTCGAGAAAGTTGAGCGCACCGATCTTCGTCGCTTCGACGGCCGTGTCGATGGTCGCGTGCCCGGACATCATGATCACCGGCATCGTGAGCTTGCCCTGCGCGGCCCACTCCTTCAGCAGAGTCACGCCGTCGGTGTCCGGCATCCAGATGTCGAGCAGCACGAGATCGGGCGTCTGCTGCAGGCGATAGTCGCGCGCGTGCTGCGCGTTCTCCGCCACATCGACCACGTGACCTTCGTCGCTCAGGATCTCGGAGAGCAGTTCCCGGATCCCCATTTCATCGTCTACCACCAGGATGGTTGCCATTTACGCTGCCCTTGTCTGCACTGTAGCTTTTGTCGTTCCGTGATTCGCGTTCGTACCGTTCGCCGTGAGCGCCGCGGCATCGTCCGCGAGCTGGAGAAACAGTATCGAAATTTGCGCCCCCTCCACCACATCCGGCGACTTCGAACGGTTGCGGATGTCGATGCGCGCACCGTGCTCATCGACGATCTTCTTGACCGTTGCAAGTCCCAGACCCGTGCCTTTCGCCTTCGTCGTGACGTAAGGCTCGAATGCCCGCGACAGAATACGCGCCGGAAACCCCGCGCCATTGTCCGATACCGTCAGCCGCACCGCGACGCGCGCGTGGCCCGACGCGTCGGGGTCGCCATATTCTACTGTCCTGGTTTCGAGCAGCACGCGCGGCTCTTTGACTTCCGCCACCGCGTCCTGCGCGTTCTGCAGCAGGTTGTGGATAACCTGACGCATTTGAGTGGCGTCACCGCGAATCACCGGCAGTTTGGCGAGATCGACCTTGATCGGCGTCTTGCCG
>LFMX01000315.1 GCA_001184405.1 Candidatus Burkholderia humilis | reverse complement strand
TCTTCGATGCCGTACAGCGTCAGCACTTCCGCGACCAGATCGTTCAGTTGCAGATTGCCGAGCACGGCGGGCGGCGTGCGCGCGTATTCGCGGAAATCGTCGACCATCTGCTTCATCGCCTGCACCTGATTGACGATGGTCGTCGAGGCGCGCTTCAACACGTCCGCGTCCGTCGGCGCGAGCTTGTCGGCGAGTTTCATCTGCAAACGCTCGGCGGAAAGCTGAATGGGCGTGAGCGGATTCTTGATCTCGTGCGCGAGACGCCGCGCGACTTCGCCCCACGCGACCGAACGCTGCGCGGAAATGACGTCGGAGATATCGTCGAACACGACGACATAGCCGGTGGTTTCCGCGTCTTCCTCGCCCTCGGTCGCGCTCAGAAGCTGCGTGCCGCGCACGAGCAGCGTGAGCGGTTCGTTTTCGCCCGGCACGGTGACGGCAACCTGCTGCTGCCAGTGACCGCGATCGCCGATCGGATGATCCGCGCCGATCGATGCAGCATCGCGCTCGACGAACGCCTTCTTCACCATCGCGCCAAATTCGGCCAACGCGCCGATGTGATCGAGCGATTGATTGAGCATCGCGTTGAACGGCTGACGGAAAATGCGCTCCGCGCCGCGATTGGCCGTCGTCAGGCGAAACTGCCGGTCGAACACGAACACGCCCGCCGTCAGATTCGCGAGAATGCTTTCGAGATACGCCTTCGAATGCTCCAGCGCAATGCGATTGTTCTCCACCGCCGCGCGCGCTTCGGATAGCTGGCGCGTCATCGCGTTGAAGGACTGCGTGAGAAAGCCGAGTTCGTCGCGCGAATTGATCTCGCGTTTGGGCGTGTAGTCGCCTTCGGCCACTTCCTTCGTGCCTTGTGCGAGCAAAAACAAGGGCCGCGCGAGCTGATTGCCGAGCGCGAGCGCGAGCATCATCGCGATAAAGGTGGCGAGGAAAAGCGCGAGCGTCAGCGTGCCGATATACATCTTGCGCAAACCGGTACGCCCGAGCCGCTTCTCCTGATACTCGCGATACGCCCGCTGCACCGCGTCCGCGTTGTGCGCGAGCGCCTGACTCACGGGCTGCTCGATCTGCAAGAAACGATC
>LFMX01000314.1 GCA_001184405.1 Candidatus Burkholderia humilis | reverse complement strand
GACATGCTGGAACGCGGTCGTGGTCGTCGGGTCCGGAATCTTCGTGACCACGCGCAATCGCAGCGCGCCTTTCGGCCCGTTGTCCTTCGGATCGCCGTCGAGTTCGCCTTCGATCGCGCCATACGGATGATCCTGCGCTTCCTTGAGCATCGTGTTGGTCGGCTCGTTGGTCGGCAACAGCGCGTAGTAGTTGCCCGACGCCTGCGCGACCGTGCGCAGCCCCGACGACGTTCGCAGCGATCCGCTATTCGATGCGAGATCCTCGCAGTTGTACTGATCGCGCGGGCGCTCGAACACGACGGCGTCCTGCACGTTGTACTGATCGCGCAGGCGCAACAACGACAGCGTGATGCTCGAACCGTCGGCGCTCGCGAGTTGATCAGCCATCTGACGGCTGCGGTTCTGCAGATCCGTGAGCGAGTTTTCGAGCATGCCGCGCCCGAGCGTGAGACCGGACGTGAGCGCGGTTTCCACATTCACATCGAACCACGATTCGATACTGCGCGACACGAACTGATACGAAACGATATAGATGATCGCGCCCGGCACCACGCCCACGAGCGCGAAGATGAGCGCGAGCTTCGCGAGTAATCGCGTGCCGAATCGCCCCTGCCTCACGCGCGCGATGATGATCACGATCAGGCTGATGACGATCAGCATGAACACGAGCGCGACCGCGACGTTGGCCGCATAGAGCCAGCCGTAGTAACGATCGAAAAATTCGGTGTTCGCGCTGGCGAGCGCGAGCATCACGAGCAGCAACACTGCCGTGACCGCGACTGTCGAGACCAGCAACCGGACGACGAAACTCTTCATGTCCGTACGGCCGCGTCGAAATCTATTTCGCACGTTCAGACGCCGTAAAAGTGAACTTCTTCCAATTCGATGACAGGTTCCAGTCGCGGTTATTCACCGCGTCGATCTGGAACGGCTTGGGCATCAATGCGATATCGAGCTGCATGCGCACCGATGCGTCATAGGTTTCTCCCGAATGCACCTGATTTTTATCGATCACATGCCACGATGTCACGTGCTTGATAACCGCCAGCGCCTCGTTCAGCGATGCAAAACGCAACTGCAAGCCGCCCGTCGAGAC
>LFMX01000313.1 GCA_001184405.1 Candidatus Burkholderia humilis | reverse complement strand
ACGGTATTCATTCGTGAGCGGCTGATAAGAAAGACGGATGCTTTGCGACACGTTGACCGGTTCTTCGTCGAACCAATACCAGCGCGGCCGCGACAACGTGAAATCGACGGTGAAATACAGCGGCACGCTGCGGTTCACGGCTTCTTCGAGACTGTTGTTGAGATCGAAGTCGAAGTGCGCGTCCAGACTCCAGCCGCCATTGTCCGCCTGCAACGACGCCCGCTGCACGGAGATCGTCTCGGCATGGGCGGGAGTGGCTGCGGCAAGGCTCAGCCAGAACGCCAGCGCAGTCCACACGACGACCGCGAGCCGCAGCGGAAAAAAGCGTTTGATCGTCACCGTTTCTGAAAGCGCGCGTAGAAGAATCCATCGTAATCCGCGAAGGCAGACGCGGGCCGGTTCGATGACTGCCCGGCGCGTGGCATCTCACTCGTACTCGTATTTGTACCGTCCGGTGAGTCCTGCGCCGCGCTCTGATTGGCTTCGCGAGGGGCTGCGACCGGCAGCAACTGGCCCGGCGCGTCCAATCGTACCGCATCTTCATGCAGGCTTCCAAACCAGCGGGCCTGTTCTTCGCCCTCCTCTGGAAAAATCAAGCACGTTACGTAAGCAATTCGCCGCCCTTCGCGGCGAGCGGCCACAGCGCATTCAGAATGCGGCGCTGTTCCTCGACGAGCGCCGCAATATCCGATCTCACGATGCCCGACGCCGAGCACGGCACGTCCGCGAGAATGCGGTCGAACGGCTCGCCGTCGAACCAACCATTGCGACGGATCGCCGGCATCGCCCACTTTGATGTCGGCGTTCAGCTTCAGCCGCGTCAGGTTTTGTCCGATGCGCGTCACGCGCTCCGCGTCGCTTTCGAGCGCGATCAGCTCGACATTCGCCAGTTCCAGAATGTGGTCGGTCTTGCCGCCGGGCGCGGCGCACGCATCGAGCACGCGCATGCCGTCGCGCGCATCGAGCGCTTGCGCCGCGAGTTGCGCGCCGGCGTCCTGCACGGACACGACGCCATCGGCGAAACCGGGAATGCGATCGACGGGCATCGGCGCTTTCAGGCGCACGGCTTGTGCGCCGGCCTGGTCCGCGTCGATGCCC
>LFMX01000034.1 GCA_001184405.1 Candidatus Burkholderia humilis | reverse complement strand
GCCTCAAGCTGCGCCAATTCGACGACGGCACGCCATCGGAACTGATCTTCTATCAGCGCAACGACCGCGACGACCCGAAAGTTTCGTATTACTCGCGCAGCCCCGTGACCAATCCCGAAGCGATGCACGCGCTGCTCGCGCAGGCGCTAACGACGCGCGGCATCGTGTCGAAAGAGCGGCATGTGTATCTGGTCGGGCGCACGCGCATTCATCTCGACCGCGGACGGACTGGGCGATTTCATCGAACTGGAAGTGGTGCTCGCGCAGGACGACGACGAAACCGGCGGAGAACAGGAAGCCCACGATATGTTCGCGCGTCTGGGCGTGACGCAGGCGGACCTCGTGCCGCTCGCTTACGTGGATTTGCTCAATCCGGCGGAAGAATCGCCGGCGTCGTCGGCTAAATGAGAAAGCGGTAGCGGACCGTTGCGCTTGAATGTCGTGAGCACGATATTCGAGCGCACGCTGTCCACGCCCGGCACACGCATCAGCTTTTTCATGACGAAGCCGGACAGCGCATTCAGATCCGGCGCGACGATACGCAGCAAATAATCCGCATCGCCGACGGTGGCGTGGCATTCGAGCACTTCCGGCAGCGTTTCGATCTGCTGCTGAAACTGTTCGATGATCGAATCGCCATGATGCTTGAGCTTGAGGCTCGTGAACGCCGTCACGCCAAGCCCGAGCTTTTCCGGACGCAACATCACGCGATAACCCTCGATCACACCGATCGCTTCCAGACGCTGCAACCGCCGCCCGATCTGCGATGGCGACAGCGGCACTTGTTCCTCGAGTTGCTGATGTGTCGCGCGGCCGAAGCGCTGAAGGACGTCGAACAGGGCGAGGTCGAAATGATCGAGTTCCAGCATGAGGCGAATAGGCGCGAGAGCGGAAGACAGTGCGACTTTAGCGCAACGTCCGGCGCACGCGCGGAAACGGCTTTTTACGCATCGGTTGACGGTCTGCTTACACCACCAAACAAGGTAACGCAAGTGTTACCAATCATGACATTGCCAAAAGGTCCAAAAAACTAAAAATTCAAAGTAATAGGCCTTTTTGAAATAAAAACAGCGTGTATTAGTAAGGTTAACCAGGCCGAGCTTTTCAGTCCGGGAAACCATTCTTGAAGCGCTCGTAAGCTTCCCACGCGGCGCGCGCAACGGCGTCCAGCCGGTCGGACGGCACGCTCGGTTCCCGCTGTACAATCAGGGCGCTGGCTTCTTTGCAGAGGCACGGTTCATCGCCTTCGGACAGCGAGCGGTCGCGCCAGAAATTGATCGCGGCTTCGAGTTCGTGAATCGGAATATCGACCATGTCCAGGCTCAGAAGAAGTTCGATGTCCGGCTATAGGCGGCTATCAAAATCGCGTACTGTGCTGACAACGAAGTAACGGAGTATCCGGCTCTGACCCGCGCCGCGTCGTGCATATAACCCCGCCCCGCCGGTTCGAGCTCAACCCATTGTAATTGAGCGAATTCATGCGAATCCTCCTGATCGAAGACGACCGCCCCATCGCGCGCGGCATTCAAAGCAGTCTCGAACAATCCGGCTTCACGGTCGATATGGTGCACGACGGCATCTTCGCCGAGCAGGCGCTGGCGCAGAACCGCCACGAACTGGTGATTCTCGATCTCGGTCTGCCGGGCATCGACGGCATGACGCTGCTCTCGCGTTTCCGCCAGAGCAACCGCCATACGCCGGTCATCATCCTCACCGCGCGCGATGAACTGCACGATCGCGTGCAGGGCCTCAACAGCGGCGCGGACGACTACATGCTCAAGCCGTTCGAGCCGCAGGAACTCGAAGCGCGCATCCGCGCCGTCATGCGCCGCAGCGGTCCGCACGGCGATGTGCCGCGTCCAGAAGTGTCGCTGGGCGGGCTGCGTCTGTCGGGCGTCGATCGCCGCATCTTCAACGACGAGCGTCCGCTCGAACTGTCGCCGCGCGAATTCGCGGTGCTCGAAATGCTGCTGCTGCGCCACGGCCGTGTCGTGAGCAAGGCGCAATTGCAGGATCATCTGACGCATTTCGGCGGCGATCTCGGCGACACGGCCATCGAAGTGTATGTGCATCGCGTACGCAAAAAACTCGAGAACACGCGGGTGGAGATCGTCACGGTGCGCGGCTTCGGTTATCTGCTCCAGGAGATTCGGCAGGCGGCGTAAGGCGTTTGCCGTAGAACGTTTTGCGACTTCCTTCCCGACGCGCGGGCGATCAGCGTTTCGCCCGCGAAGACTGGCTCGATCTGGCCCGATCGAAAGCCACCGAAACGCCAGTGCCGCCGAGTCTGCGGCGCACCCTGCTGCGGCGCCTGGCTGCGCCGCTGTCCCTGCTCGCGCTCATGTCCGGCCTGATGGCGTACTGGCTCGCGTGGCAATACACGCAACACGTCGTCGACCGCTCGCTGGCGGATCTCGCCACCGCCATCTCCAAACAAATTCAGCTCGCCGGCGTCGATGCCCCCGTTACCGTGCCGCCGCTCGCGCAGGCGATGTTTTCCGACCCCGTCGAGCAACTCATCTACCGGATCAGTACGGGCGATGAGGAAATCGCCGGCGAACCGGACTTGCCGCTGACCGGCACCGCCGTGCGGCGCATCCACTACGCGTACGTTTTCGAGACGCACTATCAGGGCACCGCCGTGCGCGCCGCGCAAGTGCGCGTGCCGCAGCCGCGCGGCAATCCGATCGTCGTTGAGGTGGCGCAGCGCGTGGGCTCGCGGTACAGAATCGCGGTGGAATTTCTGTTCGCCATCATGATGCCGCTGCTGCTTTTGCTGCTCGTCGGCTGGGTGATCGTGTGGCGCGTAGTGAATCAGCAATTGAATCCGCTCACCGATCTCGCCGACGCGCTCAACAAGCAGACGCACATCTCGCTCGAACCCGTCGACGAAACCTACGTGCCCGGCGAAATCCGTCCGCTCACGAGCGCGATGAACGGCCTGCTCGTGCGTCTGCAAGCGGCGCTGGATGCGCAGCGCAAGTTCATCGCGGATGCCGCGCATCAGTTGCGTACGCCATTGACTGCCGTGAAGCTGCACGCGGAACAGGCGCTCAGTTCGCGCAATCCCGAAAAGGCCGTCGCGGCGGTGATGGAATTGCGTGCATCGGCGGACCGCGCGGTGCGGCTGTCGAATCAACTGCTATCGCTCGCGCGCGCCGAGCCGGGAGAACAGGCCGCGCGTTTTGCCGATTTCGATCTCGCCGCGCTTGCGTTCGAAACCGGCGCGGAATGGGTGCCGCGTGCGCTGGCCGCGCACGTCGATCTGGGCTTTCAGCGTATCGACGATCCCGACAACGAGCATCCGATGACCGTGCGCGGCAATGTCGTGCTCACGCGCGAAGTGCTCGCCAATCTGATCGACAACGCGCTGAAGTATGTGCCGCCGTCGCGCAACGAAGGCGCAGGCATCACGCTGACCGTCGATGAATGGCGCGACGCGCAGAGCCGCCGCTTCGGCGAAGTGATCGTGGAAGACAACGGTCCGGGCGTGCCGGACGATCAGCAGCCGGATCTCTTCAAGCGCTTTTTCCGTGGTGATGGACAAAGCGTCGAAGGCGGCGCGGGGCTGGGTCTTGCGATCGTGCACGACATCACCGTGCTTCATGGCGGAACGGTGCACTACGAGAACGCGCCGGAAGGCGGCGCGCGGTTTATCGTGCGCATTCCGCTCAAGGGCGATCAACCGGCCGCGCAATGAAAAAGCGCCGCGTTCGAACGCGGCGCTTTTTTACTTCTTCTTCTCTTTTTTCACTGCCAGCATGGTTCCGCGGCACTTCTTCGCGCCGCATCGGCATTCATATTCCTTCTTCAGCTCCTTCGTGATGCGCCCGTCGATCACGAGCCCGTAGTCGTAATTCAGCTCTTCTTCGGATTCGATATCGCGCAGCGCGTGGATAAACACGCGCCCTTCCACTTCCTCGGCCTCGCAATTCGGCGCGCACGAATGGTTGATGTACTTCGCGCTGTTGCCGTCGATCTTGCCGTCGATCACGCTGCCGTCGTCGAGCGCGAAATAAAAGGTGTGATTCGGCTCTTCCGGATTATGCGGATGGCGGCGCAAGGCTTCCTTCCACGAGATGCGCTCGCCCTTGTATTCCATCACCTTGTCGCCCCTGGCGATCGGCTGGACGGCAAAAACGCCCTTGCCATGCACGCCCGAACGGCGAACGGCGACCCTGCGTGAACTCATCGAACGAATCCTTGAATAACGAACCGGCATAAAAAACGCGGCGGCCTAAAAGGTGAAGGCGCCGCGTTCGTCTGATTCGTTATCGTACACTCCTGCCGTGCGTCGCTGACCGAACGCGACATCGCCGAACAAGTGCTTTTGCTCGCGCGGCTGCGAACGTCAGTATTGCGGCGGCACTTCGACGGTCGCGCCGAGTTCGGCGACGGCGTGCCACGGCCAGCGCGGATCGTAAAGCGCCGCGCGCAATCGCGACGAAATCCGCCTTGCCGCTTTCGATGATCTCGTCCGCCTGCTTTGCCTCCGTGATCAGTCCGACGGCGATCGTTGTCACGCCGGTTGCTTCCTTCACGGCTTGCGCGAACGGCACCTGATAGCCCGGTTCGAGCGTAATCTTCTGCAACGGCGATACACCGCCCGACGAGACATCGATCCAGTCGACGCCGCGCTTCTTCAACTCCGCCGCGAACGCGATCGTGTCTTCGATATTCCATCCGCCCTCGACCCAATCCGTCGCCGATACCCGCACGCCGACCGGTTTATCGGCGGGAAACGCGGCGCGCACGGCATCGAAAATTTCGTCCAGCCGCCGTCCGCAACGGAAATCAGTTGCCCGCCGTCCCACGGCTTGTTGCTCGATGCTTTGCGTCCCGCGTGCGCGAGCTGCATTGTCACGGCGATGTTCGAATACTGACGGATAGCCGCGAGCACCGGACGCAACGCGATTTCGGTGGCGTCATCCCACAGGCCGAGATCGCCCGGCGTGATGCGTCCGTCCGGCTCGACCGCCGTCGCTTTGATGAACAGCATCGCCGCGCCGGACAGCGCGAGCGAGCCGAGGTGCATCATGTGCCACGCGGTCGCTTCGCCGCGTTCGGCGGAATACTGGCACATCAGCGAAATGACGATGCGGTTGGGAAGCTGAAGACTACGTAAGGTCGTAGGAGTGAACAGCGCGCTCATGGCGCGGGCTCGTCGCGAAGATGGAAGCGACCGAGAATAGCACCGCGCCTTGTTTCATGCAGACGCGGTTCAGCTTTGCGCGCTGCTGAAGCGATCGAGCCATTCGGAGAACATCGCGCTGGCGGCTTTTTCGAGCGCCGGGCCGTGTTGGCGCGTGGCTTCGCGCAACGCGGCGGGCGTGGTGCCGGCGCTGGCGATATCGCCCGGATAGGTGACGAGCCGGCTCTCGAAGCGGTGTCCGTCAACACTTCCGGATGACACTGCAGCGCGAGCACATGCTCGTTCCACGTGAACGCCTGATGCGCGCATTTTTCCGTCGATGCGAGCAGCGTCGCTCCATCGGGGAGATCGAAGGTATCGCCATGCCAGTGGAAAACGGGAATGGGCGCGCCGTCGGCTTCGAGATGACGCAGCGCGGACGCGCGTCCGGCGTCGGTCAGCGTGAGCGGCGACCAGCCGAGTTCGAGCGTGCCCGACGGATACACGCGCGCACCGAGCGCACGCGCGATCAACTGCGAACCGAGACAGATGCCGATGGTCGGCAGCCCCGCCACCATGCGCTTTTCGATTTTCGAGCATGGACAAAAGCGGCGTGAGATGCGGATAGTTGGCCTCGTCATACGCGCCGAGCGGGCCGCCCAGCACGACAAGCAAAGAAGGATCGAGCGGATTGGGCGCATCGATGCGCGCGCGGCCGACATCGAGATAGCGGACCAGATGGCCGCGCTCACCGAACACGAGTTCGAGACATCCGAGGTCTTCGAAATGGACATGGCGAATCGCCAGGACTTCATCTTTCATCGGCGGTTTCCGTGATTCGGACGGTACTTGGCTCGCACTGAAAACAAGGACGAGCCGCGCCTCGCGGTGAGGCGCGACGGGCACAGTCTAACCGACTCGCCGCAGCCTCACAGCGACTTCCTGCCGATGAACTTCGCCCGCGAAAAACGCGGGCGCAGCGTCAGGCGATTTGCGCGAAGATTTTCCAGCTCTTCTTCTGCGTAGAGACGTCGGCTTCTTCGTATACCGAACAGTCCAGACGCAGATCGGTATCCGCCATGTCGATTTGCAGAAGATTGCAGTGATGCTTGGTCTTCTTCGGGTTCTTGCTGGCTTCGAAATGCGCGCAGGACAGACACATGCGGTGCGCCGGAATCTGCTGTTGCGATTCGAGATGATGGATCGTCTTGAGCAGCGTGCGATAAAACGCCGATTGCTCGTCGTCCTTCAGCATGCCGACCGCCTTCGCGAGAAAACCCGGCCATTGCAGCGCCTTCTTCGCCGCGGTGCGCCCGCGTGCGGTCAGGCGCACAGCCAGCGCCCGGCCGTCGTCGAGCGCGCGACGCTTTTCGACGAGACCCTTGCCTTCGAGCGTGCTCACGGCATCGCTCGTCGTTGCAGCGGTCAGTGCCGTTTCACGTGCGATCTCGCCGAGACGCATCGGTCCCTTACGCTGCATCAGCAACACGAGAATCTCGCCTTGGGTTGGCGTGAGCCCCGCGCCCTCAGCCCATTCCCAAGCCTGGCTGCGCATCGCCGTGCTCAGCCTCAGCAAACCGTGGGTCACCCGCCCCGTCGGCTGCTCTCCATATACGCCTTCACTCATAGTATTTCGCTTGTTGTTCATGTGTAGTATTGACGGCGCGTGTCGCGCATACCGCCGCTAACACCCCACTCGACAAACCGCCTCTGAGGCACGTTGCCACACCCCGGAGAACCGCCCTCGACCGTGGTCCCCGCCGTCTCAAAATTCAGGCGTACCAGACAATTCGATATACCCGAATGGGGACATTGCACACCTCTTCGTTATGCGCCTTCTTATGACCTGCCTCTGGCGCTGATCTTTTGCCCGACTATAACGCAAAGTCGCCATTCTAAGCGACTAAGAACAAACGTACACCTTAATTATCCACTCAGCACTGTCGATAACCCGGGGAAAAGTATCGATTGAGATTCTGCTCGATTTCCGGATAAAGGTCACGCGCGTTGAATCATGATCTGGAAACGCTTCGTCTGTGATGACACACACACAAGTTGTTCATGCAGTTATCGTTTCGTTAAAACGTTGACTTTGCACTACTTTCTGACGTTGTCCATAGCAAAGCACATGCCGTGCTGTCAACGATTACGTGTGTAACGCATTCTCGAAGCAAAGCTTAAAAAAACTCGATCGCATACTTTCAAACGTTGACGCGAGCGCTTTATTCTGAACTCGGCGCATGCACACGTTTCATTCACATCGCGCCAGAAAAAAGGTTGATTCGAATTTCTTCGAATCAACCTTTCGTCTTCATTCCAAACACTTCGAATGCGCAGGCGCAGCGTTATCGACGCCACTGCAGACACTGCTGGCGAACTGCCTCGTGCAGCGATTTCTCTTTCGCGAAAACGTCACGCAGCCAGGTCGCATCGTTGATACCGCCGCGCACGATATCGCCGACTTGGCGCAGCGCTTCCTGCGAGCCGAGCGCTTCGACATGCGGCACTAGCACGTCAAGCGTCGCGAGAATGTCTTCGGCGATGGTCCGCCGCTCGCCCGTCTGCGGATGGATGCACGTGCCGCCCAGCCCGAAGCGGCACGCCTCGAAGCGGTTGAACGTGTAGACGAGGTAATCGTCTTCCTTCAGCGTGAGCGGCTTGTCGAGCAGCAGATAGCGCGACAGCGTCTGGATGTAGCAGGCGATCGCCGCCGCGCGATCCACGGAAAGCGGCGTATCCATCACGCGCACTTCGATCGTGCCGAAGCCGGGCTTGGGACGGATATCCCAGTAAAAGTCCTTCATACTGTTGACGACGCCCGTGTTGACCATCTTCGAGAAGTATTCCTCGAAGCCTTCCCAAGTCAGCACGAATGGCGCGCGTCCGGACAGCGGAAACGCGAACACCGAGTTGAGCCGCGCCGAATGAAAGCCCGTATCGACGCCCTGAATGTACGGCGACGATGCCGACAGCGCTATGAAATGCGGGATATAACGCGACATCGAATGCAGCAGGAACAGCGCGCTGTTCGGATCCGGACAGCCGATATGCACGTGTTGCCCGAACACTGTGAACTGCTTGGCCAGATAGCCATAGAGTTCGGAGATGTACTGAAAGCGCGGCGCGTCGTAGATTTGCCGCTCGCTCCATTGCTGGAACGCATGCGTGCCGCCGCCCGCCAGCCCGACATTGAGCTGATCGGCGGCGGCGGCGAGCACATCGCGGATGGCGCGTAGATCGGTGACGGCCTGCTCGTGCGTCGTGCAGATGCCCGTCGACAGTTCGATCATGCTTTCGGTGATTTCCGGCGTGATATTGCCGGGAATCTTTTCGTCCTTGATGAGACGCATGAGATCCGACGCGGCGCGCGTCAGATCGTAATCGTGCGTGTTGACAACCTGGATCTCCAGCTCGACGCCGAACGTGAAGGGCTCGGAGTTGACAAAGGGTTCGAGTGCCATGACGCCTCTTGAATGATCAATGCTTTAGCGACGCGAAGCGTAACGATTCAACCGATGCGCAACGCTCATTCGCGCCGCTCGCCGACGGCGGACAAGCTACGGTACACGAGGAACGGCGACACGATTTGCAGCAAGACGATCGAGCACATGACGATCGCGCGCAAGGTCGGGTCGTAGTCCGGATAAAGCACGTACATGTCGTCGACGAGCAGATACGCGAGCGCGGACATCGGTGTGAGCGCGACGCCGAGCGCCGCGCCCTGCTTCCAGTTCAGGCCGCTCGGTTTCGCGAAAATCAGCACGCCGAGCAGTTTGCCGATGAAACGCGCAACGATCAGCACGATCGCTGCAACGCCGCCGAGCAGAATGTCGCGCCACTGAAACGACGTGAGCGTGAGCGCGAACAGAATCACGGTCAGCAGCCATCCGGCCGAGCCGAAATGCGACGGCCAAAGCTGCGGCCGCTCATCCGCATTCTTCACGATGATGCCCGCCGCCAGCAGCGCGAGAATTGTCGACAACTTGAAGATGTGCGAAATGGCGATCGCCAGCAGCACGAGACCGAAGAGCGCGACGAACGAATGCTCGTCGTTAGCGGGCAGACGGCGGACCAGCATGTTGCACGCGCGCGCAAGCAGGAACGCGAGCACGAGCGAGCCGATCAGCAGATAAAGCGGCTGAAGGATCGTCGCAAACGTGTTGCCGTAAATCTCCTGATGCAGCACGCCCGCCGCGAGTTTTTCGACGACGACCGCATACATGCTGTTAAGCGCGGTCAAGGTCAAAAGACGCTGCGTGACCTGTCCTTCGGCGCGCAGCTCGGTCTTTAGCTGGATGACCATCGCGGGCGATGTCGCCATCGCGATCGACGCGATCACGATCGACGGCATCGTCGGCACATTAAGCAGCGTCAGCGCGATCAGCACGAAACCGAACGTGAGCGTCGCCTCCGCGATGCTCGACAAAATGAGATACGGATTGCGGTGGATCCAGCGCAAGTCCAGCCGGCCGCCCAATTCGAACAGCAAAAGGCCGAGCGCGACATCGAGCAGCGGACGAGATAAACCGCCCGCGCTGGAATCGATCACGCCGAGTCCCGCATTGCCGGCGATCAATCCGATCACCGCGTACCCCGTGATGCGCGGCAGACGCCATGCGCGCCACAACAGTTCTCCGGCGAGTCCCGCCGTGACGAGCGCGAGACCGGCCCACAGAATGGCGTCGGGTTCGAGCGGCCACGCGGGCAGAAATGAAAATGCCGAATTCATCTTATGGGCTTCTCCTTCGTTGCTGCTGCACGACTACCGCACACGACGCACTTAAGCCAGCTTTCGGCTACGCTCATGACAGCGAGGCACATCGGTGCGACTCGTCGGACAGGACGAGCATGGGTTCATTCAGGCGAAACGAAATGCGAACGAACACGGCGTCACGGAACAGGCCGTGCACGAATTAGACGACGTATGCGCCCCGCCGCAATAAAGCGGCCGTATACGGCAAACGATGAAGCGGCGTTGGGTATCAGATTCTTGGACCGCAATCATCGTTCCATTGAAGCACTCGCGCCGGTTCCATCCGATCGGTGCGACGCAGGAAGAAGCGCGATTGTGCCATATGTCGACGCCTGCAACAGATTAAGTCCAAGCGCATGATTTCTCTGAAATAAAAGCGACTGGTCGATGATCTCGCCGAGGCAAGGCTGACCGGCGGTTTTCCTGCGCGTGTTCTGCCGGCAGCATCGGCTTCAGATGTTTACAAGATTACTGTATATAAATGTTGTAGTATTTAACAAGCACACGCCGCGTCTGTGGATAACCGTCGTTTCATCTTTCCAATCAATCCGTTATGGAAAGCAGAAGCTCACCGTAAACATGTTCGCGCCGCGCGGTTAACTCGGAACAACTTCTTGGCGGTTTACGTGGGCGTTCCGGTTGTCCCGTTTACGTGCACAACGAGTTCACACGAGTTTCTCCGGTAAACCGACGGGTTATCCACAGCTTCCGCCAGTTCGCGCTCGATCGGCCACGGCTCGCCTTCTATCTGCGATGCGATCAGTTCCGCGGCAAGCGTCGCCCACACGAGGCCGCGCGATCCGAATGCGAACGCGCCGTAAAGACCCGGCATGCGCGGCAAGTCGAGCGGCCAGGCGCCGGAAAGCGCGCGGGCGTCGCGGCGCGCAGCGGTTTCATCGGCGAGCTGGCCGATCATCGGCATGCGATCGCTCGTTACGCAGCGAAACGCGACGCGGCCTCGTTTGCCGTATACGGCGATTGCGCGAGTGCTGGCAGCATCTGCGCGACGCGTTCGATGTTTTCCGCATGCCCCGCCGCGCGTATTTCGCGATCCGGACCGTCGATGTCGTATGTCGTGCCGATGACCGGCACGCGCAGCGCATCGAGCGGCGAGGCGTTGAGCAGCGTGAGTTATCCGCGCACGTTGTGCCTGTCGGCTGTCCGTGGAGGTTGGCGAGACGCGCGGCATCGTGTGCGTTCGCGAGCACCATGAAGCTCACGTTGGCGATTTCATCGCCGTTTGCATCGAACGCGCGCCAGCGGTTTTCAATTCGTTCGATACGCGCGACTTCTGTTTCGAACCGCATGCGCACAGCGTCGCCGGGCGCGATCTGCGCGCGGCAGATCGCGCCCGGCGATACCGCATCGCCACGCGCAAAGAACCAGCCGCCGCGCGATACGTCCACGCCCGCGATGCGCGTCGCGTCTTGCGGCGTCGCCGGCGTGACATAATCGCGCAGAAAACCGAATCGTTCGATGGCGATGGCCAGCGCCTGCGCATCGTCGGCGGAATCGGCGATTTGCAGCAAACCGTCGCGGCTGCGATGCAGTTCGTGGCCCGCGTTTTCGAGCGCCTGCCAGCGGTCGAGCGCGTACAGAAATCCCGCGCGCGTGAGGCGTGAGGCGTGAGGCGTGCGGCGACGCTGTCGTCGCGCCAGACGATCGGATGAAACACGTCCGCCGGGTTGCCCGATGCATCGCGCGCGGGCATCGCATGGCGATCGATCAGCGTGACGCGCCAACCGTGCGATGCGAGCCGCGCGGTCACGGCGCATCCCGCAAGCCCCGCGCCGATGACAATAGCGTTGCGTTGGGGAACATCAAGCGCAAGCGGCAGTTCATGGCGGCGCACGCGCCAGCGTGGCGTGAATCGCGCGACGTTGCGTTGCGCGTCGAGGTCGAAGTCGGACGATTTCAGCGCGCTCTCGAGTGTTGGCGTGATCGGCGCGTGCAGGGTCGCGCCGTCGGCGGCAAAGCGCGCGAGCGTTTTCGCGATGCGCTTCGGGTCGTCGCTCGCCGATGCATCGACTTCGAACGCGTCCACACTTTGGACAGCATATCGGCGCAATCGCCGATGGCGAGCGTGAGCACGGCGCGCGCATCGTCGAATTCGAGCCGATGCAGGCCCGCGACGCGCATCGGCCAGACGCGCGCGAGTTCGGCGTTGCCGGGACGCGAATCGAGCACGGAAAGCGGCGCAACCGCGATGCAATGCAGCCGCCCGCAGCGCGATGAATCGGCGCGCCAGCATTGCAAGGCATTGAGAAAAGCGGGTTCGTCGAACTGGGTGAACAGCAGCGTGAAGACGTGCCGACCTTGCCAGCGCGCCGGGAGATCGTGTGAAGCGAGGAAGTCGGTCATGCCGTGAGTCGGAAAATCAGCCGGCGAAGAAGGGACGAAAATCCTTCAAACCCAATCGGGGCAAGGCTCAGCGCGGACATTCGATGTTCGCCCGCAACCGTTGGCAAAAACCAACGACAGGCCGCCTTCGGCGATCAGCGCGCGCGGCGCGAATCGACCTCGAAACTCGACCGCCGAAAAACCCGCGGCAACGCCCGGAAATTTAATTAACAGTAAATCTTTGAAACCCTTGTCCTGATTGGGTTTGCGCTACGCTATCATACCAAGCGCCGTGTAGGAAGGCGACGCGAAAGCAGTCACTCGAAGCAAGGCCGAAAAAGAGGCGTCAAACGCCGCGAAATCGCTGGGAAGGCTTGCCAGTTGGGCCTCTCCCACTCGACGGCACGGTTTGCACACGTATAATCGGCGCGTTCGCGCTGTTCGTGTCAACCTAAACTGATAAAGGAACCTTAATGAACAAACAGGAATTGATCGACGCCGTAGCCGCTCAGACCGGCGCCAGCAAGGCTCAAACCGGTGAAACGCTGGACACGTTGCTCGAAGTGATCAAAAAGTCTGTCTCCAAAGGTGACGCGGTTCAGTTGATCGGCTTCGGCAGCTTCGGTTCGGGCAAGCGTGCAGCACGCACGGGCCGCAACCCGAAGACCGGCGAATCCATCAAGATTCCGGCCGCAAAGACGGTCAAGTTCACGGCTGGCAAGGCATTCAAAGACGCAGTGAACAAGCGGTAAGCCGCTTGCAGAGTGTGGCACTACCTGCTACCCAGCGTGACCAGTGATCTGAGACCCGCCATTGGCGGGTTTTTTTCGCTCGTCAACGTTGATGATCGTCGCAGCCGCAATCCGGGTCGTGGTCATCGTCATGATCGTGGTCGTGTTCCTCGATCTCCCACGCCGGGAACGGATCGGGCAAGCGCAGCCAGCCGTCGGGGCCGAGCGCCCATTCGTCGTCATCGAGCAGACAGGCATCGAAACGAACTTGCCAGGCGATGGCATCCAGCCCGAGGCCGATCAGCGCCAGCTCCTGCCGACGATCGCCGATGCGGTTGTCATCCGGATCGCCATGCCATTGCTCGACGATTTCCGCCTCGAGTTTGGGATCGTCCGTCGGCCATTCGCTGCGATCCTGCGCCGCCCACCACACGCCCGCTGGACCATGACGGCACGTGCCGCCCGCCTGCGACAGCGATCCACCCACTTCGCTGCGCGTCGCGAGCCAGAAAAACCCCTTGCCGCGCAGCACGCCCGGCCATTCTTCGTGCAGCAGATTCCACAGCCGTTCGGGATGAAACGGCCACCGCGCGCGATACACCACATGGCCGACATCCGATGCGTCGCTGGTCTGGTCCGATGACGTTTCTCCGTTCAGGATGGAAAGCCAGCCGGGCGCGCTCGCGGTGTTATCGAAATCGAAGCGGCCGGTGTCGAGCACCTCTTCCGGCGCGATCTTGCCGAACTCGGCGCGCACGGTCCGCGCGCGCGGATTGAGCGCCTGCAGGATGCGCGCGATCTTGTCGGCGTCATCGGCGCCGACAAGATCGATCTTGTTGATTATGATGACATTGCAAAATTCGATCTGCTCTACGAGCGTTTCGACGACCGTTTTATCGTCGTCAGTCTGACCGATGCCTCGATCAGCGAGCGCATCGGATGAAGCGTAATCACGCAGAAAAGCACTTGCGTCGATCACGGTGACGAAGGTATCGAGATGTGCGTGGCCGGCGAGCGTCGCGGCATCGTCGTTGCCGAACGCGAGTTGCTCGGCGATTTCCATCGGATCGAGCGCCGGGCGTGACTCGACGACGATCGCATCGAACCGGCCGCTTTCCGCGAGCGTGACGATGGCCGCTTCGATGGCTTCGATCGAATGATCGCCGAGCACGGTGCGCACCGCGCCGTTGGGCAGGCCGATGGTGTCATCGGCGGTATCGAGCGCGATCGCACCGATGCGCATCGGGTTCGAGGAAGCGAGTAGCGCATCGAGCAGCGTGGTTTTTCCCGCGCCGATGAATCCCGAAAGCACGGTGACTGGCAGTGGCGTGTGGTTCATTGCAGCGCTTGAGCGTGAGAAGTAAACGTGGCTGAGCGCGCGGCCCGAAAAGGACCGCGCGCTCAGGAATCGAATCAGGAATTTTGCACCAAATATGACACGCGGACGGCGTCGAGTGCGAATGCAGAATTAGCGCCGTGCCTGAACCAGCTTCCAGCGGCGCAGAATTTCGATGATTTGCGCGGAGTATTTGTCGCGTAACTCAGGTGTTTCGAAATGGTAAGCACCGACGGCCTGCCAAGAATTGCCATACTTGTTCATTTTCTGGCGCAAATGCCATGCGGCGACGTAGACGCTCTTGCACGGTTCCATCAGCGTGCCGCTCGAAATATCGTACTGAGAGAGCGTATTGAGGTGAATGGAATTGATCTGCATCAGACCGTAATCGACCGATCCATTCGCATTCTTATTGATGGCGTCCGGCTTGTTATGCGATTCCTGCCACGCGATGGCACGCAAAATAAGCGGATTCACCTTCTGATATTTCGCTGCTTCCTCGAAACAATCAGCGTGCGCGGAGGCGGCGGCCAGCATCGGCACGCAACACGCCAATAAACGTACGGTTTTCTTCATTGTTCTTTCTGCTCCATCCGCACTTGCGGAACGCTATGCCGCCGTTGTGACGCCTTGGCGCCAACGCCAACAAACAAACGTCTGCGGCTGTTGCGCTACGGGGAAAACCACCCTTTTCGATGCGCCCGGAATGCGGAACCGCCCATATCATACCCGCTGATGTTTTGGGCCATAAGTTGGCTATCAGACATACGTCAATTGCGGGCTTTGAAACTCGAAGGCGCCAGACATTCTGACGTGCGCGATCTCGTCGTGTTGCTAAATGTATGAATAATAAGGCTTCTACTCGGGGTACAATTCGCCTCCGCGTTCCATCGGCTGTGCGAAATACCCCCTACTAACGGTCTATCGGCAGGGTTTTTGAAAGCTTGAGCGCTGAAAAGGATAGTGGAAAAGCGCGGTAAATCGTAAGATGAATTTGCACAATTCTGTTACGTAAGGCTGCTGTCGTCACATTTTTTTGAATAGTCGCGGTGGCGGAAAATAATCCGAACTACGGCGAGCGGCGCGCTTGGCTGAATCGAGTCGCGCAGCCTAGCTGGCTCTTCCGAAGACCGGCTCAGACATCACATTCATGAGAAGACAACCTATGGCACTGCGTCGCATCGCGACGGCACTGCTCGCGGCGGGACTTATCGTCGCGCAAGCCGCGCACGCACAAGTGACGTTGAATTTCGTCAACGCCGATATCGACCAGGTCGCCAAAGCGATCGGCGCGGCCACCGGCAAAACCATCATCGTCGATCCCCGGGTGAAGGGGCAGTTGAATCTCGTATCGGAAAATCCGGTTCCCGAGGATCAGGCGCTGAAGACGCTTCAGTCATCGTTACGCATGCAGGGCTTCGCGCTCGTGCAGGATCACGGCGTACTGAAGGTCGTGCCCGAAGCCGACGCCAAGCTGCAGGGCGTGCCGACTTACGTCGGCAATCAGCCGGCCGCGCACGGCGATCAGGTGATCACGCAAGTCTTTCAGTTGCGCAATGAATCGGCGAACAACATTCTGCCGGTGCTGCGCCCGCTGATCTCGCCGAACAACACGATCGCCGCCTATCCCGCGAACAACACGCTCGTCGTGACCGATTACGCCGACAACGTGCGGCGCATCGCGGGCATCATCGCCGGTATCGATACCGTCGCGGGCCGCGAAGTCGATATCCTGCAACTGAAGAACGCGAACGCGCTCGATGTTGCCGAGCAGATGAACAAACTGCTCGATCCGGGCACCATCAGCAGCACGGACGCCACGCTCAAAGTCACCGTCACGCCGGACGTGCGCACCAATTCGCTAATGTTCCGCGCCTCCAGCACCGCGCGCCTCGCTGCCGCGAAGCAGCTCGCGCTGAAGCTCGACGCGCCGACTTCGCGTCCCGGCAACATGCACGTCGTGCCGTTGCGCAACGCCAACGCCGTGCGTCTGGCGAAAACGCTGCGCGGCATGATGGGCAGAGGCAGCGGCTCGGACAACAGTTCGAGCGGATCGAGTTCCAACTCAAATTCCTTCGGCAACAGCGGCGGCGGCCTCAGCAATTCGTCGATGTCCACCGGCCAGTCCGGCATGCCGCCGCTTCCCGGCGGCCTGGGCGGCAGCAGTTCCGGCAACAGCAACAATCCGATGTCCAGCGGCGGCAGCACGCGCGACTCCGGTTTCTCGAACGACAAAAACAGCGACAGCGACAACGATCAGGGCGGTGGCATGATCCAGGCGGATTCGGCGACGAATTCGCTCATCATCACCGCGGCGGAGCTGGTTTATCGCAATCTGCGCGCGGTGATCGATCAACTCGATGCGCGTCGTCCGCAGGTGTATATCGAAGCGCTGATCGTCGAGCTTTCCGCGACGACGGCTGCCAATCTCGGCATTCAGTGGCAAGGTTTGCTGCTGTCGAACGGCGGCAATAACGCGCTGTACGGCGGATCGAGCTTCGGTACGGGCAACACGAACATCGTCGATCTGACCTTGCAGGGCAACACGGTCGCGCAAAACACGTCCGCGCTGACGACCGCATCGGGTCTGCTGCCGAACGGCCTGAACGTCGGCCTGCTGCACAAATTCGGCAATTACTTCGGTCTGGGCGGCCTGCTCCAAGCACTGTCCACGTCCGCCGACGCCAACATTCTCTCGACGCCGAACCTCATCACGCTGGATAACGAGGAAGCGAAGATCGTGGTCGGTCAAAACGTGCCGGTCGTGACGGGTTCGTATGCGACGCCAACGGCCAACACGGCGACGTCCGTGACCGCGTTCAACACGTTCGATCGTCGCGATGTCGGCGTGATGCTGCACGTGAAGCCGCAGATCACCGAAGGTGGCGTGCTCAAGCTCCAGCTGTATCAGGAAGATTCGACTGTCGATCAGATGGACCGTCGCCAATCCGGGCGGCGTGACCATCAATACGCGTTCGATCCAATCGACCGTGCTCGCGGACGACGGCGAAATCGTCGTGCTCGGCGGCTTGATGCAGGATCAGTACAACGCAGGCAATAGCAAGATTCCGCTGCTCGGCAACATTCCGTTCATCGGCAGCCTGTTTCGCAGCGAAAACAAGACGCGCACCAAAACGAACCTAATGGTGTTCCTGCGCCCGGTAATCGTGCGCGATCAAACGACGGCCACGCAGATCGCCAACACGCGTTACGCCTATCTGCGCCAGCAGCAGTACGGTTCGCAGTCGGACAATCGCCTGATCAAGGATCAGAATGTGCCGATGATGCCGCCCAAGCCGCTCGGCCCGAGCGAAGGCGGCGGTCCTCCGGCCCAGAATATGTGCTGAACTGGGGCGACACTATGCGCGGGCCGGGCCCGAGCACGACGCTGCCGCAGAATCCGAGCACCGGTCCCGCGCCGCAGCCCTTCCAAGCACCGCAGCAGCCGTCCGGGCCGTATGACAGCAACGGCGCGAACTCGTACGCGGTGCCGCAGAATCAGCCAAACGTTCAACCCGCGCCGGGCTACAACAGGAACGGGCCGAACGGTTCAACAGGAGCGCCACAGTGAGCACGGTGAACGGTACGGTCGAGGACAACGCGAACGCGGCGGCATCGCCGCTCACCGCGCGTCTCGTGCCTTACGGATTCGCGCGCAACGGGCAGATTCTGCTCGCCCACCAGCATCCGGAAACGGCTGCCGCAGGATGGCCGCATCACGCTGCACGTGGGCGGACGTCCGGTCGATGTGCGCGTCTCCACGCTGCCGACCGGCCACGGCGAGCGCGCGGTGCTGCGTCTGCTCGAAAAAGATGCGCAGCGCCTGAATCTCGAAAAGCTCGGCATGGCGCGCGACACGCTCGGCCATTTCGACAAGCTGATCGGCCGGCCGCACGGCATCGTGCTCGTGACTGGGCCAACCGGTTCCGGCAAGACGACCACGCTGTACGCAGCGATGTCGCGGCTGGAAACGACGACCACCAACATCATGACGGTGGAAGATCCGATCGAATACGACCTGTCCGGCATCGGGCAGACGCAGGTGAACGAGCGCATCGGCATGACGTTCGCGCGCGCGTTGCGGTCCATTTTGCGTCAGGATCCGGACATCATCATGATCGGCGAAATTCGCGATCTCGAAACCGCGCAGATCGCGGTGCAGGCGTCGCTGACCGGTCACCTGGTGCCTGGCCACGCTGCATACGAATGATGCCGCGTCCGCCGTCACGCGTCTCACCGATATGGGCGTGGAGCCGTATCTGCTGGCGTCGTCGCTGCTCGGCGTGCTGGCGCAGCGGCTGATCCGCCAGCTTTGTCCAGTTTGCAAGGAAGCACGCGTCGAGGAAGACGGCACCATGCATTACCACCCCGTCGGCTGCGACCGATGCGGCCAGTCCGGCTACGTCGGCCGTCGCGGTGTGTACGAACTTTTGCTGATCGACGATACGATTCGCCCACTCATCCATCGCAATGCATCGGATGCGGAGATTTTCGAAGCCAGCCGCGCGCAAGGCATGCGCATGCTGCGCGAGGACGGCGACCGCTGGTTCGAGGTGGGCGTGACATCGTTGGAAGAGGTCATGCGCGTGACGGGCGGAGACTGATCGCATGCCGGCATTTCGTTTCGAGGCAATCGATCACGCGGGCAAGACGCAAAAAGGCGTGCTCGATGCCGACAGCGCCCGCGCCGCGCGCAGCCAGCTTCGCACGCAAGGTCTGACGCCGCTCGTCGTCGAAGCGGCGGGCACGCGTACGCGCGGCGAGCGTCAGCAGCGTTTGTCGCTCGGGCGTCGTCTTTCCACGCGTGAACAGGCCATTCTCACGCGGCAACTCGCGAGTCTGCTGATCGCCGGTTTGCCGCTCGGCGAAACGCTCGCCGTGCTGACTGAGCAATCCGAGCGCGATTACATTCGCGAACTGATGGCCGCGATCCGCGCCGAAGTCCTCGGCGGCCATTCGTTCGCCAATGCGCTCGTGCAGTATCCGAAAGACTTTCCGGAGATTTATCGCGCGCTGGTCGCGGCGGGTGAGCACACCGGCAAGCTCGGGCTCGTGCTTTCGCGTCTGGCGGATTACATCGAACAGCGCAACGCGTTGAAGCAGAAGATTCTGCTGGCGTTCACGTATCCTGCTGGCATCGTGACGATCATCGCGTTCGGTATCGTCACGTTTCTGTTGAGTTATGTGGTGCCGCAGGTCGTGAACGTGTTCGCGAGCACGAAGCAGGCGCTGCCCTTTCTCACCGTGATGATGATGTCGCTCTCTGCGTTCGTCCGCAGTTACTGGTGGATGGTGCTGATCGGGGTTGTCATTCTCGCGTGGCTGATTCGCAGCATTCTGAAGCGGCCCGGACCGCGCATGGGTTTCGACCGCTGGCTGTTGACCGCGCCGCTCATCGGCAAACTGGTGCGCGGCTATAACACGGTGCGTTTTGCCAGCACGCTCGCCATTCTGACCGCCGCCGGCTTGCCCATTTTGCGCGCGCTGCAGGCGGCGGACGAAACGCTCTCGAACACGGCAATGCGCAATAACGTCGATGACGCCATCGTGCGCGTGCGCGAAGGCTCGTCGCTGTCGTGCGCGCTCGACAACACGAAGACGTTCCCGCCCGTGCTTGTGCACCTGATCCGCTTCGGCGAAGCCACCGGCGACGTCACCACCATGCTCAATCGCGCGTCCGAAGGCGAATCGCGCGAACTCGAACGCCGCACGATGTTCCTCACGAGCCTGCTCGAACCGCTGCTCATTCTCGCGATGGGCGGCGTCGTGCCCGTGATCGTGCTCGCGGTGATGCTGCCGATCATCGAACTGAATAACCTGGTGCAGTAATGAACGTCCTGCAAACACGCTCGCTGACGCTGGCCGCCCTCGCGCTCTTTTGCGTGACGGTGACGTATTGGGTCGTCACGCTGACCTCGCGGCAAACCGCGCCGCTGCCCGCCGCCGCCGCGACGTGCACGCCATCGGTCGAACAGGCCGCGACGATTTTCGGCGGACAACTCGAACGCCAGGCGAATTCGGACGTGCATCTGTTCGGCATTCTCGCGCTGCAAAACGGCGCGGCGGCCATCGTCAGTTATGGCGGCGAGCCGGCGAAGGCCGTGTCGATCGGCAGCGCGCTCGCGCAGAACGTGAAGCTGTCGGAAGTGCGCGCGCGCTCGATCATCATCGAACGCAAGGGCGGCGGGAAGTCGGAGATTTTTCTGCCGCAAGTGCCGCCGGGACCGACCATTTACGTGCGCTGAGCGCCGCAATGCGCTTCGCGCGCGTTCGTCACGCGGGCGAAAGCGAATCGATAGAATGACTGGTTTCTTCCGGCAACGATATTTTCAATTGAAGAGGTAGTAGTCATGCAAATGTGGACCCAACGCTGCATGCAAGCAGTACAGGCATCACACGTACAACAACGCAGCCGTCTTCAGCGCGGCTTCACGCTGATCGAAATCATGGTCGTGATCGCGATTCTCGGCATTCTCGCCGCGCTGATCGTGCCGAAGATCATGAGCCGTCCGGACGAAGCGCGCCGCGTTGCCACGAAGCAGGATATCGGTACGATCATGCAGGCGATGAAGCTATATCGACTCGATAACGGCCGTTATCCCACGCAGGAGCAAGGTCTTCAGTCGCTGATTCAAAAGCCGACAACCGAGCCGGTGCCGAACAACTGGAAGGACGGCGGTTATTTGGAACGTCTGCCGACCGATCCGTGGGACGCGCAGTATCAGTATCTGAATCCGGGCGTGCACGGTGAAATCGACGTGTTCAGCTACGGCGCGGACAACAAGGCCGGCGGCGAAGGCAACGATGTCGACGTCGGCTCGTGGCAATAACGGTGCAGTGAAGTGAACAGGCACGGCGGGTCGGCCGCAGCGCGTCGCAACGCGGGTTTCACGCTGCTCGAAATGCTCGTCGTGCTGGTAATCGCGGGCCTGCTCGTATCGCTCGCGTCGTTGCAGTTGACGCGCAATCCGCGCACCGATCTCAACGAGGAAGCGCAGCGGCTCGCGCTCCTGTTCGAATCGGCGGGCGACGAGGCACAAGTGCGCGCGCGGCCCATCACGTTTCAGCCGGTTGATGGCGGTTTTCGCTTCGACATCCGAACGGAAGACGGCTGGCGGCCGCTGCGCGACGACCTGTTGCGCGCGCGCCGCTGGGAAGGCGGCGTGACGGGCGTGAATATTTCGTTTCTGGATTCGGACAAGGCAGTGAACCGGCTTATTTTCGGCATCGAAGCCATCGACGCGCCGATGGAAATCACGCTGATCTCGCCGGTCGGACGCGCGACGATCATCGGTAACGGCAATGGCCGGTTCGAGGTGTGGTGATGCGTCGGTCGCGGTCTCAACAGGGCTTTCAACACGGTTTTACGATGATCGAAGTGCTCGTCGCATTGGCGATCATTGCGGTGGCCCTGGCGGCATCGCTGCGCGCGGTCGGATCGATGGCAGCCGGCGAGCAGGATTTGCATCGGCGGTTGCTGGCGGGTTGGAGCGCGGACAACGAACTCGCGCAGTTGCGGCTGTCGCACACGTTTCCGGATGTCGGCCTCGCGCAGTTTCGACTGCTCGCAGGGCAATCTGAAGCTCGTGTGTACGCAGCGCGTGAGTCAGACGCCGAACCCGATTTTCCAGCGCGTCGAAATGATCGTGACGACGCCGGGACGGTCCGGCACGCTCGCGCAAATGGTTACGGTGGTCGGCAATGAAACGAACCGCTCGCTCTGACCGTCGCGGGCAGCGAGGCTTCACGCTGCTGGAAATGTTGATCGCCATCGCCATTCTGGCGGTGGTCGCGGTGCTGTCGTGGCGCGGGCTCGATTCCGTGATCCGCGGGCGCGCCACGATCACTGCCGCGATGGAAGACGAACGCGTGGTCGCGCAGTTGTTCGATCAGATGCGCATCGACGCTCGCCAGGCTGTGACCGACGACGAAGCCGGCCAGCACGCCGTGTCGATCACCAACGGTTTGCTGCAGATCGTGCGCGGCATGTTCTCACCGGGCCAGCCGCCGCGTTTGCAGGTGGTGCGGTATCGGCTGACGGAGCGGCGCATCGTGCGCTACGCGTCGCCGCCGCTATCGAATGTCGGCGAAGTGCGCCGCGCGCTGAGTTCGGGCGACGACGGCAACGGCTGGAGCGCGATCCCGCTGATGAACGGCGTCGGCGGATTCCGGACGCGCGTCTATATTCCCGACAAGGGCTGGACCACGAGGATGAGCGACGTGCGTTCGAAGATCAACGAGAACGACAATAACCTGAAGGTGCCGCAGCTCGGCAACGCGCCGCTGCCGCGCGCGGTGGCGGGCATTCAGGTGGCGGTCGGCGCGAGCAATCTCGCCGATCCGCTCACGCGTGTCTTTCTGGTCGGAGAGTGATATGCGCGCGATCCGCAGCCGGAAGGAAGAAGGAGTCGCGATCATCAGCGCGCTGCTCGTGGTCGCGCTGTCGGCCATTCTGGTGTCGAGCACGCTATGGCGGCAGCAGGTGTAGGTGCAGGTGCGGCGTATCGAGAACCAGCGGCTGCTCGCGCAGGCGCAGTGGATTTCGCGCAGCGCGCTCGACTGGACGCGCCTGATTCTGCGCTCCGAGGCCGATACCTCGCCCACCGTCACATATCTCGGCGGCGTGTGGGGCGTGCCGATCGCGAAGACACGGCTGTCGGACTTTCTCGGGCAGATCGGTGAAGTGCGCGCGCAGGAAGGCGCATCGACTTATTTGTCCGGATCGATCGAGGATGCGCAGGCGAAATTCAACCTGCGCAATCTCGTATCGACGCCCACGCCGGGCGTGCTGACCATTAACGTCGAGCAGATTCAGGCGTTTCAGCGCCTGCTCGGCGAACTCGGTCTGAACGGATCGCTCGCCAAGCAAGTCGCGTTGCAGATGCGCGCCGGCCTCGCGCGTTCCGCGACGCGTTTTCAGACGCAGACGAACGCCAACGGCACGAGCGCCGCGAGCACGCCCGAAGCGGTCATGTCGGCGATTGCGCAAGGCGGCACCGGCGGTGGCAATTTTTCGGACGATCCAGGCCTGAAAAACGCCGATTCGAACGCGCCCGTCGCGCCCTTGCAGATGATCACCGTCGATTCGCTGCTCGATGTACCCGGTTTCGACGAAGAAGCCGTCGCGAAGCTGCGGCCCTTCGTCACCATTTTGCCGACGACGACGGCGGTGAACATGAATACCGCATCGGCGAAAGTGATCGCGGCGGTCGTGCCGAGCATGAACGTATCACAGGCGCAAGCGTTCGTCGCGCGCCGCGAGACGGTGTTTTTCCACGATGTCGGCAACGTCCAGCTCGCGCTGACCGGTGCGGGCGTGCGCAGCGCGTCATCGATCGATTCGCAGGAAATGGACGTGACGACGAAATACTTTTTCATCCACGGACGCGTCGAGCACGAGCGCGCGCAACTGGAGCGCGTGACACTTCTGTATCGCGATCCGATGACGCACACGACGCACATCGTCTACTCGCGCGACGCACTGTAACGACGATGCAACTGAAAAAAAGAAGTGGCCTTTGAGCACACTGATCGTTCTTTTACCGCCGCGCGATCCGGCCCTCCGCTCGGAAGAGTGGCAATTGCCCGATCTGCCGTTTCTGTTGCTCGACAAGTGCGGCGAGCCGCAGCGCGTGGGCCGCGCCGCGATCGGTCTGTTGCCGCGCGCGAACGCGACGGTGCTGATCGTCGCCGCGCGCGACACGCTGTTGATTGCCGCCAACGTGCCGCTGCTTAAGGGGCCGCGCCTGCGTCAGGCGTTGCCGAACGTGGTCGAGGATCAGCTCATTCAGGATCCGCAGACGTGTCACATCGCCGTCGATCTGGTCGCGCTCGCTGACGGCAAGCGCGTGGTCGCGGTGATCGATCGCGGCTGGTTCCGTTTTTTGCGCGAAGGATTCGCGGCGGCAGGGCATCGCAATGTGAAGGCGGTTCCGGCGATGCGTTGTCTGCCGATTCCTGCCTACGAACCGGTCGAAGCGGCGGAAGGCGAAGCGCCGCCGTCGCTGTTCGTCGCGGGTGTGCTCGGGCATGTCGTCTCGACGGCGCCCGCGCTGATCGGCGAAATGGCCGCGTCCGCCAATATTTCGACGATGCCGCGTCTCGAAATTGCCGTGGCGCGTGGCGAGCGCGGTGCGCTTGGCGAAGGCTTCACGCTGCCGGAAGACTCCATCGCGCAAACGCTCCATGCGCTCGCGGGCAATCAACCGGCGATTGTCTATTCGCTCGTCGATTTGCCCGGCGACGAACCGCATCTTTCGGCGCGCGGCGCGAAGACGCTCGCGAACGTGCCCGGCGCGCAGCCGCTCGCGTTCGAAGCGATCGCGCGGCACGCGATCGCGAGCCGCTTCGATCTGTGCCAGTTCGAATTCGCCGCGCAGCCGTGGCGGCTCGATCGCGCTGGTGACAGCATCGATCATCGTGTCGATCATCGGCGTGAACGTGCAGTGGCTGCAGCTTTCGCGTCAGCGCGACGCCATCGCCGCGCAGGAAACCGAACTGCTGCTCAACGCGTTCCCGAAAACCACGACCGTGCTCGATGCGCCCGATCAGATGGCGCGCAATCTGGATCGTTTACGCGTGGTGTCGGGCGAACTATCGCCATCGGATTTCCTGTCGCTCGTGGACGGACTCGCGCGTTCGCTCGGGCCGGTGCCGGTGAACGGCATCGCGGGGTTGGATTATCGCGAGCGTCATCTGGAAGTGACGATCAAGCCTGAGACCAAGGTCGATCCCGATTTGAGCAAGCGCCTCGCCGCCAACGGCCTGAACGGCGCAATCGACAGCAATACGGGCAAGTGGACGATCAGGAGCGGCCAATGAAGGAAGAAATTGGACGCACGCTCAGCGAGTTCTGGGAAGCCCGCACCGCGCGCGAAAAAACCATGCTGACGTGGGGCGGGCTCGCGCTTGCCATCGTGATCGTTTATCTGGTGTTGTGGGCGCCCGCGTTCGAAGGGCGCGCGCGTCTGCGCGACACCTTGCCGGGCATGCAGCGCCAGCTCGCGACGATGACCGCGCAAGCCAACGAAGCGCGCGCTTGCCGGCAACGCCGATTCCGTCACGCCGACCGGCGGCACATTGCGCGATGCGCTAGCCAAATCGCTCGCGGATAACGGCATGCAGCCCGCGCAGATTCAGGTGATCGGCGCGGCTGTGCAGATTCAGTTGAAGAACGTATCGTTTCCGAACTGGACCGTGTGGCTCGACGACGCGCGCAAGCAGTTCAAGGTGCAGGTGTCCGAGGCGCATATCACCGCGGGCAAGCCGGACGGTCAGGTCGATCTGACGGCGTCGCTGCAACCGGCCAGCGCGAAATGAGCTACTGGACGCGTCGCATGCAAATGGCGCTGCCCGCGCTCTTCGTGATGGTGATTTCGATGCCGGCACCCTGCTCGTGATGATGCCCGCCGCATGGATCGTCCCGCAGTTTTCGAAGGCGACGGGTGGCCACGTCAATCTCGTCGATCCGAACGGTTCGCTGTGGCGCGGCGCGGCCACGCTGATGCTCGCAGCCGGCAGCGACGGCGGCGGTGCGACGCTGCTGCCGGGTCGCATCGAATGGACGACGTCGTTTTGGGCGCTCTTCACTGGCCACGTGCGCATGACCATGCGTCAGAGCGAAGCCATGCCCGAGCCGATTTCCGTCGATGCCTCCACGCGCGCCGCAACGCTTTCGGCTGGCCAGATCGGCGTGCCCGCGACCTTGTTTGCGGGTCTGGGCGCGCCGTTCAATACGCTGAACTTCGAGGGACAAGTGCGGCTTTCGTGGACGGACTTTCGCGTGCTCGGCCGCAATGTGTACGGGCAAGTCGTCGTGACGCTGGATGACATGGTGTCGCGCGTGTCGCGGATGAAGCCGCTCGGGTCGTATCGCGTGCAGATTCAGGCGCAGGGCGGCGAGGCGGAAATCGGGCTGTCGACGAGCAAAGGTCCGTTGTGGCTGACCGGACAAGGCGCGATTTCGCAGGGCGCGACATCGTTCGAAGGCACGGCGAAGGCGGAGCCGGATCAGCGGGAAAATCTCGCGGGGCTGCTCAATCTGCTTGGACGCCACACGGATCCGGATACGGTGGCGCTGACCTTCGTGCGGTAATCGCTATTTGCTGGCCGCCATTGCGGGCGCTTCGATCGCGCCCGTTTCCTGATCCATCTGCGCGACGTCCCACCCGCCGCCGAGCGCCTTCACCAGTCCGACCAACGACACCATCCGCTGTCCGGCGATACTCGCGAGCTTCTGCTGCGCCGTGAACGCGGTCGTCTGCGCGGTCAGCACGCTGATAAACACGACTGTTCCCGCCTTGTACTGATTGTTGATGATCGCCAGCGCCTGCTGCGCCGATGCCACCGCCTGCTGTTGCACGACGATTTCGCGCTCGAGAATGCGCAGCGACGCGAGATTGTCCTCCACGTCCTGAAACGCCGTCAGCACCGTTTGCCGATACGTCGCGACCTGCTGGTCGTACGCCGCGCGCGCGGCTTCGGTACGGGCGGCGCGCAATCTGCCATCGAAAATGGTCGCTGCGAGATCCGGCCCGAGCGTCCAGAAACGCGACGGCGCGCGCAGCAATTGCGAGAAGATCGAGCTCTCAAAACCGCCTTGCGCGGAGAGCGTCAAGGTCGGGAAGAACGCGGCGATTTCCACGCCGATCTGCTCGTTCGCTGCCACCGCCTTGCGTTCGGCCGCCGTGATATCCGGCCGCCGCTCCAGAATGGCCGACGGCAACTGCGCGGGCACGGCGGGCCGCGTGGCGTCGAGCGGAATCGGCGCAATCGAAAAGGTCGATGCCGGTTCGCCGACCAGCATGGCAATTGCATGTGCATATTGCGCGCGCGACACCGTTATCGATCGCCGATGCCTGCGCGGACTGCAACTGCGTCTGCGCCTAAATTACGTCCGAGCGCGCGACGATGCCCTGCGCATACTGATTCTGCGTCAGCTTCAGCGATTGCTCGTACGTCTGCACGGTGTCATCAAGGAGCTTTTGCTGCGCATCGAGCGAGCGCAACTGGAAGTACGTCTGCGCGAGCGTGGCCTACGCGGACAGGCGCGCGTTGGCGAGATCGGCGGCGGCGCCCTGCTGCCCCGCTTTCTGCTCGTTGACCTAACGGCGCACGCTGCCCCACAAATCCGGTTCCCACGATGCATCGAGCGCCAGGCTGTACTGTGGGTATTCACCGATCCCGTCTGGCCGAAGCTGGAACTGCTGGTCGAGCGATTGCCCGCGCCGGTTCCCGAGCGCGTCATCGACGCCGATGCGCCCACGGTCGGGAAAAACGCCGCGCGCGCTTCACCGACGAGCGCCCGCGCCTGCCGGTACGCCGCCGCATACTGCGCGATCGTCTGGTTCGATGCGTTCAGTTGCGCTTCGAGCCCGTTGAGCCGTTCGTCGTTGTAGATCGTCCACCACGCGCCGCGGTCGGTCTGGTCGGCGGGCTGCGCGACTTTCCAGCCTTCAGGCGCGTCCTTGTACGTCGCGGGCACGGCGGCACTCGGACGCTGATAGTCCGGCCCGACCGCGCAATCGGCGATCAACACGGCAAGCGCGATGACTGAAACGCGTAACGCGGCGCGCGAAGGGGAAACGCTCAGGCGAGACGGCATCTGCGGATCGGAAATCTGTCGGGGCCGGTGCTTTCGACGAAAAGCGAAGCGAACGGCAAGCCGAAATAGTAACGGAACGCGCCGCGCGCAAAGTGCGCGCGGGCGTCGAGCAGACGTTAGCGTAGCGGATTCGCTGAAAGGCGGGTGTTACGCGGTGGGGGAAATCGGTTACTGCGAAGTTACGCGCCGCTGTTTCCCGGATAAGAGCATGGCGCCGGGAGTAGCGGACGCGTGACCGAATGCTGTTTTTTGGCGGCGGAAGAAGCCCGCCACCGCTGCCGATTCTCGAACCAGCCCATGCCGAGGACCGCAAACGAACCGCCCGGCAGCAGGAACACGATCAAATACAACGCGAGTTTCCATGACGTCAGTTTCTGCGGAATGACGTGGCGCGATGCGTTAACGATCGTACTGCTGACAGCGCCGATGCGTCGGCGGGCGGTTTGAGCGAAGCGGTTCATGGTTGGGTCCTTCGGTGCGTCGTTGAAGACGACGCGGCTGGCGATCAAAACATGTTCTCGAAAGGCGCAGAGCGCGCGAATTTCACTGCTAAAGATAATATTGACTGTGCAAGTATTTTTCAAGATACTACCGATTGCTTTTTGGAAACTGTTGCGTTCCAGGTACGCGATTTTTCGTCGCAGCTTGCGCGCGGCTAGAAAGTGCATGAACAGCGAACCGCTTTACGATCCATCCACGATTCAACTCGATACGAGCCTCGGCTATTACCCTGACGAAGGCGCGCAACGTGCTCGTCGCGCGAACCGATTTGGCGTTGAAACCGCTCGATCTGACGTCGTCGCAGATCGGCGTGTTGCTTTTCTGGCGTCGGGATGGGCGCGCACGCCGCTCGAGCTTTCGCGCGAAATGTCCTACGACAGCGGCCCGATGACGCGCATGGTCGACTGTCTCGAGAAAAAAGCTTTGTAATGCGCACGCGCTGCGATACTGACCGGCGCGTCGTGAAAGTCAGCCTGACCGAGCGCGGCCGCGATGCCGCCGCGGGTCTGCCGCAGATCGGCGCGACGGTCCTGAACGCGCAATTGGACGGCTTCAGCCGCGCCGAACTGGATCTGCTGATCGCGATGCTCGGACGGATCATCGGCAATTCGCCGGCGGTCGAATGCTGCGTGTGCAGTGACGAGGAAAGCGACTGAGTTGATCCAAATCAATTTATCGATCGAATTTTGATTGAATCACTGTCTGGGCAGAGAATGCCGCGACATCAAAAAAACTAAGAACTTATGACATCGACGACCGCACAAGTCGCTGCACCCACGCCTCTCGTCGGCGGCACGCTCGCTTTGCTGACGATGGGCCTCGCGCTCGGCACCTTCATGGAAGTGCTCGATACGTCGATCGCGAACGTCGCCGTGCCGACCATTTCGGGCAGCCTCGGCGTGGCGACGAGCGAGGGCACGTGGGTGATTTCGTCGTATTCGGTGGCATCCGCCATCGCCGTGCCGCTGACCGGCTGGCTCGCGCGGCGCGTCGGCGAAGTGAAGCTCTTCACGATTTCCGTGCTGCTGTTTTCGGTCGCCTCCGCGCTTTGCGGATTCGCGCACAACTTCGAATCGCTGATTGCGTTCCGTCTGCTGCAAGGTCTCGTGTCCGGTCCGATGGTTCCGCTCTCGCAAACCATCCTCATGCGCAGTTATCCGCCGGAAAAGCGCGGACTCGCGCTCGGCCTGTGGGCGATGACCGTCATCGTCGCGCCGATTTTCGGACCCGTGATGGGCGGCTACATCACCGATAACTTCACGTGGCCGTGGATCTTCTACATCAACGTGCCGATCGGCATTTTCTCGGCGGCGATCGCGTATTTCCTGTTGCGCGGCCACGAAACCAAGACGACGCAGCAGCGCATCGATGCCGTCGGGCTAACGCTGCTCGTGATCGGCGTGGCCAGTCTTCAGATGATGCTCGACCTCGGCAAGGACCGCGACTGGTTCAGTTCGAGCTTTATCGTGACGCTGGCGATCGTGTCGGCGGTGTCGCTCGCGTTCATGTTCGCGTGGGAAATCACGGAGAAGGAGCCGGTCATCGACCTGTCGCTGTTCCGCGACCGTAATTTCGCGATGGGCGTGCTCATCACGTCGCTCGGCTTTCTCGCGCTTTTCGGCTCGGTCGTCGTGTTGCCGCTGTGGCTGCAAACCGTGCTCGGCTACACGCCGTGGCTCGCGGGGCTGGCGACCGCGCCCGTCGGCATTCTCGCGCTCGTGCTGTCGCCGATGATCGGCCAGAACATGCATCGCATGAATCTGCGCGTGGTCGCGAGTTTCGCGTTCGTCACGTTCGCGTTCGTGTCGTACTGGAACTCGACCTTTACGCTCGATATGCCGTTCCACAACATCATCATTCCGCGGCTGATTCAGGGCATCGGCGTGGCGTGTTTCTTCGTGCCGATGACCACCATCACGCTCTCCAGCGTGTCCGATGACCGGCTCGCGGGCGCGGCGAGCTTATCGAATTTTCTGCGTACGCTGTCGGGCGCGATCGGCACGGCGGTCAGCACGACGTTCTGGGAAAACGACATGATCCGGCATCACGCGCGGCTGACCGAATCCGTCGCGGCGTATTCGGCGGGCACATCGGATTATTCGAATCTGCTGTCGGGACTCGGCTTGTCGGGACAGGCGCTGATGGCGCAACTGGATCGCGTGGTGTCCGCGCAGGCGTACATGATGTCGACCAACGATTTTTTCCGCGTGTCGTGCTATGCGTTTCTCGCGCTGGCCGTGATGGTCTGGCTGACGCGCCCGAAGAAAGGCGCATCAGCATCGATGGGACATTGATTTATTGCGGCGTGAGTGACTGATTCGACTGGCCCGGCTGATTCTCGAGATTGAGCGGCACCGGTTGCGGAATCGGATTGACGATCACATCGTTCGGCGATGGCGATGGCGATGGCGATGGCGATGGCGATGGCGATGGCGATGGCGATGGCGATGGCGATGGCGATGGCGCGGGCGCGGGCGCGGGCGCGGGCGCGGGCGCGGGCTCGGGCGCGGGCGCGGGCGCGGGCGCGGGCGCGGGCGCGGGCGCGGGCGCGGGCGCGGCGGCCTGCGGCGTGGTGTAACGCGAAGTCGCCGGGCCGTTGCGCACGAACTGCTTGAAGTCCGCGCCCGCCTGCCACGGATTTGGATCGCAGCCGAGCGGGGAATCGCAATGCGCCGCGAAACCGATCATCGCGGTGGCTTCGTTGGTCGGCGTCATCGTGACTTGATAAGCCAGCGCGCGCTTGCCGCTCGACGGTCCGGCCGTCTGGATGATGGAATTCGTGACCGTCTGAATCTTGTACTCGGAGTGATTCGTCACCCACACTTGCGCGCGTGCCCACCACGCGTCGCACTCGGCGCGGCTCATGCACGTGAGCAGCTGCGTGGCCTGTTCCATCGTCGTGCTGCTGACCAGGTCCTGCAACGCGCATCCCCCGAGGAGCGCAAACGATGTCGCCGCGAGCGCCATCGCACCAAAGAGTTTGAGTCCCATCGTCATTTGATCTCGTGAAAGTAAGCCCCCAATTTTACGGTTTGATTTTACGGCGATGCGACGCGTTGCCGTCTGTTGCAAAGACGGGCAATCCTTGCCGCCGCATTGCAGTGCGGCAAGGTAAAAGGTACAACAATTTCACGCGTCCGCGCGATCCAGCTTGTAATCGCGATACGCTGCGACGAAGGCATCGAACGATTCGGTGTCGGCGCGTTCCACGGCCGCCTGATCCGCGATGGATTGTTGCGCGAGCCGTTCCATTTCCTGCGCTTCATCGGCGCTCAGCGGGCGCTGGCGGAAATGTTCGGCGTGTCGACAGCTTAGATCGAGCGCGAAGTCATCGAACGATTGCTGTTGGTCGCGCATGATTTGCAGCACGCGCGCCGACGGCGTGAGCGATGCATCGCCGATTCTCGGACGCAACGCGTCGAGCGCGCACATGTGGTCGTCGTTGCCGGCGAGCGCATCGATCGTTTTCGCGACGGGCGCGATGGCATCGAACAGTTCTTGCGCCCATTGCGCAAGCGAAATTGGCTGACCTTCGCGCGTGAGCATCAGACCGGGCTTGCGCCCTTCCTTCGCGACCGCGCTGAAATTGCCGTTCGCTTCGATGCTCGCGTCGTGCGGCAACAGCGGGCTGTCTTCGAGCGCGCAATAGAGCAGATAGGCATCGAGAAAGTGCGACGTCTGCAGTGAAATGCCGGTCGGTTCGAACGGATCGATATCCAGACACCGCACTTCGATGTACTGCACGCCGCGTTCGGCCAGCGCATGCAGCGGACGCTCGCCGGAATGCGTCACGCGCTTAGGCCGAATGGTCGAGTAGAACTCGTTTTCGATCTGCAATACGTTGGTGTTGATCTGCACCCACTCGCCGTCGCGCTGCGTGCCGATGGCTTCGTACGGCGCGTACGGCTGGCTCACCGCTTTGGCGAGCACATCGAGATACGCGTTCAGATCGTCGTAACTCGGCAGCAACGCCGACTGTGCCGGATTGTTCGTGTAACCGAGATCGCTCATGCGCAGGCTGGTCGCGTGTGGCAAGTAGAACGTGTCGGCATCGAATGTGTCGAGCGCGTGCGGCTTGCCTTCGACGAAGCGCTTGTTCAGCGCCGGCGATGTGCCGAACAGATACATCAGCAGCCAGCTCGTGCGGCGGAAGTTGCGCACGAGCGCGAAGTACCGTGCGGACTGGAAATCCTGCGCGCTCAGCTTGCTCGTAGGATCGAGCGTCTGCCACGCGCGCCACACGTCGTCGTGCAGCGAGTAGTTGTAGTGAATCCCGGCGATGCATTGCATTGTGCGGCCATAGCGCAAGGCCAGTCCACGCCGGTACACATGCTTGAGCTTGCCAATGTTCGACGTGCCGTATCGACCGAGCGGAATCTGATCTTCCGGCGGCAGCGAGTTGGGCATGGAATCGTTCCACAGCAGTTCATCGCCCATATTCGCGAAGGCGAACCGGTGCAGCATGTCCAGACGCTCGAGCGTCTTGGCGACATGGGTTTCGGCGGGCGTGATGAGCTCGACGAGCGCTTCGGAGTAATCGGTCGTGATGAACGGATGCGTCAGCGCCGAACCGAACGAGCGCGGATGCGGGGTCATCGCGAGCTTGCCTTCGGGCGTGACGCGCAGGCTTTCTTTCTCGATGCCGCGCAAGCCCTGGCGCAGCGCACCGGCATGCGGACCGGAGGCGAGCACAACCAGCCTGCGTTCGTACGAGGCGGCGTTGGAGTGAACGGGATTCGTGTTTGCCATCGAAGCGTGGAGCGAGGCACGCGAGCGAATCGCGTGTAAGTATTTTTAGGGTATCGGGCACTTTAACATCTCGGTCATGGACGTGCTTGAGCCCATGCCGAGTAAGGGTTTGCGGGTTTTTCAGGGGATTTGGCGTCACGTTCGCGCCAAATGAAAAACGCCCGCGCGTCTTGCGACGGCGGGCGCTTCCTTACGGTGCGATGGCAATGTCGTCAGGCGACCTTGCCTTCCTTGGCTGCGTGCCGCTCGGTGTCGAGCAGCGTTTCCTTGCGCTGCACGCCCCAGCGATACCCCGCAATCGCGCCGTCCTTGCCGATTACGCGATGACACGGAATCGGCCAGCGCCACCGGATTCGACGCACACGCGTTCGCGACCGCCCGTACTGCGCGCGGCGTACCGAGCGTTTCCGCGATATCGCTATAACTGCGCGTCTGGCCATACGGAATACGCCGCAACGCATCCCACACGCGCCGCTGAAACGCCGTCGCGCCGATATCCAGCGGCAACTCGAAGCGCTCGCGCGTGCCGTGCAGATACGCCCGAACTTGCGCCACGAACGGCTCCATGCCGGTCCGATCCTCGATGCGCTCGGCCTGCGCAAAATCCGCCGCGAGTTGCGCGACGAGCGCGCCGGAATCGTCGTCGAAGGTGATGTTGCACACGCCCTTTTGCGTGTCGCGGCGATCAGCACGGTGCCGAGCGGCGTATGGCGGTCGTATAGCGGACGGTCAGGCCCGCGCCCTTGCGTTTGTATGCCGATGGCGTCATGCCCAGCTCCGCGGGCACGGCTTCGTACATGCGCGAGGGTGAACCGAAACCGGCATCGTGCGTGGCGCAGGTGACATCGCGGTCGCGCTGCAAGGCGTCGCGCAGCACGCCCGCGCGTTGCGCCGCCTGATACTGCCGCGGCGAGCGCGATGCACACGATGGCCGGCAAAACACGCCGGTCGTGCGCACCGCGAAGAAGAACGCGCCATCGGCCTGGCGATCGCGTTCGATCACGGCTTGCCAGCGGCTTTCATCGGAAGAGAAGTTTGCGGTGTTCATATCGATCTCGATGGCTTCTGGGTACGAGATCACTGTAGAGCCATGCAAACGAGGTTACGCGCCGTTTCTTGCGCTATCATTGGCGGTCATTTCGCCCGATCGTACGGAAAGTGACGCGCAGATGCTACAGTTTCGCGCCATAGGGGTTTCCACTCAATTTCTATTGCGTCGCATCAACGTGCTGTGTATGATTGGAACTGTCTCCTCCTGATATGGATTCAACTCGCCAACCTAGTGTTCCGTCCCAGAAATAACTTTACATAGCCGAGTCATCTTTTGAAGTATGGATTCGTCGGCGGTTGCGGTCCAGACAAATGGACGGTTGTGCTGGTTGTACCGCGCGACATAGCGCTCAAACGCTTCCTTCAGACCCCGCCTCGCGACGACGCCCTTGCGTTTCACTAGCCCTTCACCACCATCAGGTTGGACAGGGGACTCGCACCCCCCCCAAGCTGTTGCGCATGCTCAGCGCACAAAAAAAGCCCGCTGATGTGCGGGCTTCGAATCCATATCATAAGAGGAGACATGGAGGAGACAAGTTCAGTATAAACCCTGATCCGCCGATGCCAACCTGAATTTGTCAAAAGTTGCAACAACGCAACAAGCCGGACAACCGCGCGAAATCATCGAAGCAGTGACACATCCAGCGCATGTGGCCCCACAACCAGTTGCTCAGTCAGAAAGTCGATGCACACCCTGATTTTCGCCGATGACGACGTTCTCGCCGAAGTCACCGCCCACACATCCGCCCACTGCCGATACTGCGGCAGCACACGCACGAGTTCGCCCGATTCCAGCTTCGACGCGATGTTCCACACCGACGCCATGATCACGCCATACCCCTCGAGCGCCCATTGCGTGACGATATCGCTGTGATTCGATGCAATCAGCCCCGTCACCTTCACGGACTCTTCGCCGTCCGGCCCCTGCAAACGCCACACGCCGAACCCTTGATCGCGGTCGCGAAACAACAAGCAATCGTGCTGTGCCAGTTCCGCGAGACTGCGCGGCGCACCCGCGCGCTCCAGATAAGCCGGCGCGGCCGCGAGAACGCGCGCGCTATCGGTGATCTTGTGCGCGATCAGATGCGGCTCCTGCACTTCGCCCACGCGCACATCGATATCGAAACTTTCGCCGAGCAAATCGACACGCCGATCGAGCAGTTCGAGGTAGATGTCGAGTTCTGGATAACGTCGCCGCAGCATCGAAAGAATCGGTGAGACGTGTTCGCGACCAAGCCGCAGACTCGTGCTAATGCGAATCAGCCCGCGCGGTTCGCTCGTGAGACCGGTGAACGAATCGGCCATGCCTTGCACACATCGTCGAGAATCTTTTGCGCCCAGAGAAACGCCGCCTCGCCGTCGTCGGTGACGCTCACGCGACGCGTCGTGCGTACGAACAGTTTTACGCCGAGGCTTTTTTCGAGCATCGCGATGCGCTTGCTCACATGCGACGGCGAGATTCCCATCTCGTTCGATGCCGTGATAAAACTCGCGCGCCGCGCGACCGTGCAGAACAATTGCAGATCGCGCAGGAAGCCGTCATGGTTGGCGAGCGCAGTGTGATTGGCCATGTGTACGCGGTGTGAGTGTCATTCCCGCGAGCACAGTACAGCGTAATCGTGGGAACGTACACACTCAGCGCGTGGTGTAGCCGCCGTTGGCGAAGATCGTCTGCCCCGTGATCCACCAGCCGTCCGTCACGAGAAACTTCACGAGCGGCGCGATATCGTCGATATCGGTCAGGCCGGTCTTCGAGAACTTGCCCAGCGCAGCGCCCGCCTTGTTATAGGCGGTCGATTCGTCGTTTTCCTGTCCGTAGAAGAAGGGCGTATCCATCGGGCCGGGACCAATCGCGTTCACCGAAATCCCGCGCTCACCGAATTCCTTCGATGCCGCGCGCATGAAGTGCTCGACCGGCGACTTGCTGCCCGGTGTAGAACGGCGTGTATGTCGCGAGCAGCGACGTCACGATCGTCACGATACTGTCTTCGTTGTCCATCGTGCGCCCGGCCTGCTGAATGAAGAAGAACGCCGCCTTCGCATTGGCCGCGAAGCTGCGGTCGTAGTCGCTTTCGGTGACATCGAGAATCGGCTTCTTGATGACGAGCTCCGCCGTGTTGATGCCGATCGTCACCTTGCCGAAATGCGCCTTCGCGGTATCGAAGCTTCGTTGCGTGCTCGACGTGAGAGAGATCGCCCTGATACGTCAGCACGTCCGCGCCGCTTTCCTTGAGCGCGGATGCCGTACGCTCGGTTGCATCGCGCGATGAATCGCTGTTGTAGTGAAGCAGCAGCTTGCGCGTGCCTGCATCGACGAGCGTCTTTGCAATCAGCGCGCCGAGATTCTTTCCGCGGCCCGCGATGACCGCGACGCTGCCTTCCAGTGAACGAGATGCCATGATGAATTCTCCTGATCAATGAGAACGACACAACGACTGCACGATTCAGCGCTAAGGGTAATCCGGTTCGCGTTGCGGCTCGCTCAAGTTCGGTACGCATGCGCCGATAAGCCCGCAAGCGCAAACTCGGGACAATCAACCCATGCTCAAGCAGATCGAAAGAGACTACTCGGTGATCGAGCCCAGTCAGGCGACGCGCACGATTCCCTGCGGCGCTTCGTCGTCCAATTCCGCGGATTCGGCACCGGCGGTGTGGGGCGCATGATCAAGGCGCATCCGGAAACGTCGCAATCGAGCATCTGTCCGCCGATACGGCGAAGTGGCTGCTGCGCACGCTGCTGTCATCGATGGGCGATGACGCGGTTCTCTTTTTGATCGGCGGCTTCGTGCTCGGCAAGAAGAGCCTCGACTTCATCGAATTCTTCCAGCCGACTGCGGACAAGACGTTCTCGTTCGAGCGCGGACTGGCGTTGGCGTACGCGGTCAGCTGTCATCTGAAGCCGGGCGAATTCGTCACGTGTTGGTAAGGCGCGACTAGATCGTCTCCACGGTGTGCAGCTCGAACGGCACGTGTACCGATTGCCCGACCGCCTGCGGCTCGGCGTTGCGTCGGGTGCGAACGAGCGTAGCGATCGCTTCGCGCGCGACGCGTTCGTACGGATGTGCGATGACCATCGTCAAAGTGTGATCGACGAGACCGGCGATGGTCGAATCGAACAGATCGTATGACACCGCGCGGATGGCCTGTGTGCTCTTTCTGCTGCGCAACGCGGCGAGCACGCCGCTGACGCCGCCGCAAAAAATCGCGATGCCGCACGAGTCAGGATGATCGCGCAATAACTTCTCCGTGACTTCGCGTGCGATCGCATCAGACTCGAATGTGGAGATGGATTCGAGAATGACGAACTCGCCTTCGTTCTCGCGGAAGTAGGAGCGAAATCCGCTCTTGTTCAGATCGTGATTTCTGAAGCGATGCGTGCCGATGAGAATCGCCAGCTTGCCGGGACGCCTGCTCGTATTCGCGAGCGCCCACGCCGAAGCGCGTTCCACTTTCCAGCTATCGAGTCCGACATAACCGACGGGCACACGCGCCGAGATCGGCGAAATCAGATCGACGACCGGCATGCCTTTGTCGCCGAGACGATCGATCGTTTCCGACACGATCGGATGATCCGGCGCGACGATCGCGAGCGCATCGGCGTCTGAACTGAGCGCGTTCATGATCGACACGACGCGTTCGGGCGACAGGTCTTCGACCACTTCGATCGTCAGCCGCACATCGCCTTCCGCGGACTCGGACCCTGCGCGTTCGAGATTGCTCGCGAGCATTTCGGTGAATGACCGATGCGGTGACTGCAACACGATGCCAAACTTGAAGACCTGCCGCGCGCTCGTCGCTATGCGATGCTGCAACGCGCGCAATCCATAAAAGCCAATTTGCTGAGCCGCATCGACGACGCCCTGCGCCGTGCTTTGCCGAACCGTTCCCGTGCCACTGAGCACGCGATTGACGGTCGCCACCGAAACGCCCGCCGCTGCGGCGAGATCGGGAATGGTCGGTCGATTCACGGTTCGTCTCCCTGTCTTCTGTCTCATCGTCTCATAGCCGACTGATACGAACGTATCAATTTCGATGAGGGTTTGCCAGGAATTCACGTGTCATTCGCATCAAACGGCGCGCGTGTCATGCATCGAAAAGAAACGAAATGATCGTTTCGATGAGATGCCGATTGAGCCGGGCCGACCCGCGAAGTACATTGAATCCACACAACGAAGGAGACGGTCATGGCGCAATGGATTCGCGTCTGCGCGACAGACGATATCGATCAGGAAGACGTGATGCGCTTCGACCATGCAGGCCGCACCTTCGCGGTCTATCGAAATCCTGATGATAAGTATTACTGCACGGATGACTTATGCACGCATGAAGCCGTTCATCTCGCTGATGGCTTCGTGATGGATTACGCCATCGAATGTCCGAAGCATCAGAGCGAATTCGATTACCGCACGGGCGAGGCCACGCGCATGCTGCCTTGCAAGAATCTCAAGACGTATCCGGCACGCGTCGAAGGCGAAGCGGTGTGGATCGAAATCTGAGTGCATCAGTGTAAAAGCACGGAGACATCATGGACGATCTGCAGTCCGGCAAACGCAACAAGCGCGGGGACTGGGCGCCGAATTAACCGTTGGAATCGGCCGGGCTCTGGACATGGCCGCCGAATCCGTCGCGCATCGGTAGCTGGATCAAGGGCTATTTCTGGCCGTGGAATATTCTGTTCATCGCGCTTACCGCGATCTGGTGGAAGTTCGTACTGCCCGACATCGACACGATGCGAACGCTCGGTTGGGACTGGACGCTCGAGCTGCTCGCCGCAAACTGGATCGGCATCTTTCTGTTCTATAGCGTGTTCGAGCTTCGCTATTACGTGATGCGCGTGCAAGGCCAGCGCTTCAAGTACAACGGCAAGTTTCCCTCCGAACAGCCGTCCGATGTCTTCTGGTTCAAGAGCCAGAACATCGATAACTTCATTCGCAGCTTTTTCGTCAGCGTGCCGATCGGTACGGTGATCGAAGTGTTCATTCTCTGGACGTATGCGCGCGGCGCAGTGCCGATCGTGCAGTGGAACGAGCACTCGATTTATCTCATCGTCATGTTCCTGATTGCGCCCGCCATTCACGAGGTGCATTTCTACGTGATTCATCGTGCGATGCATTGGCCGCCGTTTTATCGCTTCGTGCATTCGGTGCATCACAACTCGACCAATCTTTCGCCGTGGTCGTCGATGTCCATGCATCCCGTCGAATCGACGCTGTATTTCGCGGTCGCGCTGTGGGCGCTGGTGATTCCGTCGCATCCGATCGTTGCGGTGTATCTGGTCAATATCGCGGGCTTTGGCGCGATCGTCGGGCATATCGGATTCGATCGGCTGCGCGTATCGGATGGTGCGTCGATGAACAGCCACGCTTACGCGCATTATCTGCATCACAAGTTTTTCGAGGTCAACTACAGCGATAACGGCACGTTCCCGCTCGATCAGATTTTCGGCACATGGTACGATGGATCGCCCGAAGGCGAGCGGTTGATGCGTGAGCGCTTCGAAAAGAAAAAGCGCCGTTTGAATGCGACGTCCTGACCTTGCGAGGCGCGACATGAACATGGTGATCGTAGGCGGCGGTCAGTGCGGCGCGCGAGCGGCCCATGCGCTGCGCTTGAACGGATGGGACGGCGCAATCACGTTGATCGGAGATGAAACGCGTCTGCCTTATGAACGTCCGCCGCTTTCCAAAGGCGTGCTGCTCGGCGAATGCGATGCATCGCAATGCGAGATTTATGGCGATGCGTTTTATCGCGAACATGCGATCGAGGTGATGCGCGGCGCAACGGTGCGCGAGGTCGATCGCTCGGCGAAGATCGCGCGTCTCGCTGATGGCCGCGATATCGCGTATTCGCGGCTTCTGCTTGCAACGGGCGCCGCGCCACGCACGCTGACGGTTCCCGGTCACGCGCTATCCGGCGTTCACACATTGCGCACCGATATCGAAGCGAACCGCATCGCGCGTGATTTGCGGCCGGGACGGCGCATCGTCGTAATCGGCGCGGGATTTATCGGGCTGGAAGTGACGGCATCGGCCATCAGAAAAGGATGCGATGTCACCGTGCTCGAAGCCGCGCCACGTGCGCTCATGCGCGCCGTGCCCGCGCGCGTGTCAGAGTTGATTGTGGACATGCATCGCGCGATGGGCGTCGATGTGCGTTTCGATGTCGGCATCGAACGGCTGATCGGCGAGGGGCATGTTGGCGGCGTCGTGTTGAGCGATGGCTAGATCATCGACTGCGATCTCGCGATCGTGGGCGTCGGCGTTGCGCCGCGTATTGAACTCGCGCAGGCGTGCGGTCTCGCGGTCGATAACGGCATCGTCGTCGATGCGACGCTGCGCACGAGCGATCCCGCCATCTTCGCCGCCGGTGATGTCTGCCTTTTCGAGCATCCGCTTTTTCATCAGCGTGTGCGTCTGGAATGCTGGAAGAACGCCGAAGATCAGGCGCGTGTCGCAGCGGCGAACATGCTCGGACGCGAAGAGCAAAGCGCTTCCGTGCCGTGGTTCTGGTCCGATCAATACGACACGACCATTCAAATCGCCGGCTTGCCTTTTCTCGGTTCCACGACGATCGTGCGTGAAACGAGTGCCACGTCGCGCATCTTTTTCGCGCTGTCACCCGAAGGCGTGCTGGTCGGCGCGAGCGGCATCGGGACCCCGCGAGAGATTGCGAAGGATGTGCGTATCGCGCAGAATCTGATTGATTGCGCGGCAAGCGCGGCCATCGCCATTCACGCTTGCCGATGCCGCTGTCAAACTGCGTGCGCTGCTGGTCGCGGAGACACCATGACGCAACGATTCCTCGTTTTCCAGTCACTATGGCGATGGAACGCCGCCACACCGACGGCATCGAACGCTCGCTCGAAGAGAACGTGCAGATGATCGCGCAAGCCGGTTTCGATGGCGTGAGCGCGCACTGCACGAATCGCGATTTCTTTCGCAGGCTGGCGGAACTGCGCAAGCCGCACGGTCTCGATGCAGAAGGGCAGTGCTTTCCCGTCACCGTCGATGACCTTCAGCCGGTGCTTGAAATCGCCACGGAATTAGGTCTGCATCACGTCGATATTCAACCCGATGTCCGCCCGCGCACGATCAAGGAATGCGTGACCTTGCTCGATGGCTGGCGGCGGCTCGCGGAGCAAGTGGACTTTCCGGTGTATATCGAAACACATCGGGACAGGATGACGACCGACCTATACTTCACGCTCGACTTGCTCGATACGCGTCCCGATCTTCCCTTGCTCGGCGATCTATCGCACTTTCTTGCCGGACGCGAATTTCCCTATCCCGTATCCGAAGAAAATCACGCGCTGATGCATCGGATCATCGACAACTGCTGGGCCTTTCACGGACGCGTGGCAAGCCGCGAACAAGTGCAAATCGAAATCTCGTTCGAGCCGCATCGCATGTGGGTCGATCTCTTTCTCGAATGGTGGCGATACGGCTTTGCGTCGTGGCAACGCCACGCGGGCGAGCACGATTCGCTCGCGTTCGTCTGCGAGCTCGGGCCGAAGCCGTACGCGATCATCGGACGCGATGGCAACGATACGACCGACCGCTGGGCCGAATCCTTGATGATGCGCGACAGGGTGCGCGCGCTATGGACCGAAGTGACTGAATCAAACGAACTCATCCAACAACAAAAGGCGGAGACATGAAACGTTCGATAAAAAGCACGTGGTACAAAATGGCTGCATGCATGATGACGGCGACGCTCGTCGGTTATGCGGCGATCACGCCCGCGCAAGTCGCCGACGCGCATTTCGTGCTCGTCAGTCACGCGCCCGATTCCGACCTCTGGTGGAACACCATCAAAAACGCGGTCAAACAGGCCGACGAAGACTTCAACGTCACGACGGACTATCGCAATCCGCCCAACGGCGACATGGCCGACATGTCGAGTCTCATCGAGCAAGCGGCCGCACGCAATTACGATGGCGTGATCGTTTCCATCGGCGATTACGATGTGTTGAAGACGTCGGTTGCGAAAGTCACCGCAAAGCAGATTCCGCTCGTGACCATCAATTCCGGCACGGAAGAGCAGAGCGCGCAACTGCACGCGATCATGCATATCGGGCAGCCGGACTATGTCGCGGGCAAGGCCGCGGGCGAGAAAGCGAAGGCGGCGGGCATGACCTCGTTTCTATGCGTGAACCTATTACGCGACCAACCCGACCTCGTTCGATCGATGCCGCGGTTTCGCCGATGCCATCGGCGCGGACTGGAAATCATCCACGCTCGATTTAGGCACCGATCCGACCGAGATTCAGTCGAAGGTCAGCGCGTATTTGCGCAATCATCCGGGCACGAAAGGCATTCTGACGCTCGGGCCGAATTCGGTGTCGCCGACCATCAAGGCGCTTCAGCAAAGCGGGCAGCTCGGCAAGATTTTCTTCGCGACGTTCGACTTTTCGGATGACATCGCGAAAGGCATTCAGAATAGCTCGATTCAGTTCGCGATCGATCAGCAGCCTTATTTGCAGGGCTATATCGGCGTCGCGGTGCTTGCCATCGCCAAGAAGAACAAGACGACGGACGGCGCGAAGATACGCGCCGAATTGCAAAACAACCCCAAATTCAAGGCCCGCGTCGAGAGATGTACGGCCTCAAGCCGATCTACACCGACAAGAATATCCGCTCGGGTCCGGGCTTTATTGACAAGTCGAATATCGACACGGTGATCAAGTTCGCCGGGCAGTATCGTTGATGCATCATTCCGAAGGCGCCGATGCCGCGCTCGCCGCTTCAGCAGGCGTAGGCAAAATCGGTGGCATTTGCGTGAAGACCGGCGGCTGTTGCGGCGGCGCTTCTTCGGTCGCCTTTTCCGTCACCTCGGCTTCCGGCTCGGTCGGCGCGCGCTTCACGCGTACCGGCTTTTGCGCGACGGTCTGCTTCGCCGCCTTCGGCTTCGGCTCCTTCGAGAAGGTCTCGTTCAACCACGTCTTCAGGCGCTCGAGCCGCGTGGCCCAGAAGCCGGGCGTTTCCTGCGTATCGAAGCGCACGCGTGCATCGATCAGATGCGCACGCAACGCACGTTGCTCGAAGTCGCCGACCATCGGCAATGCGCTGTGCGCGCCTTGTCCCCAGTAATCGCTGCGCAGCGTGACGCGACTATCGTTGAAACCGACCCACGCGCCCGCGACGAGCTGCGGATGCATCAGGATGAACCAGCCGTCCGCGTTGTCTTGCGTCGTGCCCGTCTTGCCCGCGACATCCGCGCGAATACCGAAGCGCGTGCGGATCGTCGCGCCGGTGCCGCGATTGATCACGTCGCGCATGACATCGACGAGTTTATGCGTGGCATCGACCGATAGCGCGCGCTCGGGCGTGCTATCGAATTGCGCGAGCACGTCGCCCTCTTTATCTTCGATGCGCGTGACGAGCAGCGGCTCTATATAGTTGCCGTTGTTCGCGATGGTTCCGTACGCCGATACCATCTCTTTGAGCGTGACCGGACTCGTGCCGAGCGCAAGCGACGGCACCACGTCGAGATGACTTTCGCGCACGCCCATATCACGCGCGCTGGACCGACCGATTCCATCAACTGCGCGGTAATACGATTCTTCGAATACGCGATGCCGTCGCGCAGACTTACGGGCTTGCCGCTGGGCGGCGAATCGTCGGTAGGACGCCAGATTTCGTCGCCCTTGATCGGAATTTCGACGGTTTGATCGATGAACGTATCGGCCGGCTTCGCGCCGCGCTCGAAGGCTGCGCCGTACACGAAAGGCTTGAACGTGGAACCCGGTTGACGGCGTGCCTGCTGCACATGATCGAACGGATCCTGCGTGAAATCGCGGCTGCCGACCCACGCTTTGATTTGCCCGTTGCTCGGATCGAGCGCGATAAAGCCCGCCTGCACGCGCGTCTTGCTTTCGCACAGCGCCTGCATGAACGCGCGATCCGACGTGAAATGCTTGAGCGCATCGGCATCGTTCGCGCCGCCCGTTCGCATCGCTCGATACTGATCCGTCTCGCGAATGAACGCGTGCGCGAGATCGGCGTTCGCATTCGCGCAGCCGCCGCGCCCGCCCCACGCGGCACTCGTAATGCCCTGCAACTGATTGCCCTGCAACGCGAGCGCCTGCGTCGCCATCGACTGAAGACGCGAGTCGATCGTCGTGCGCACGACGAGGCCATCGGAATAGATATTGAAGTCATTGTCGTCGGCCCAGGTGATGAGCCATTTGCGCAACTGCTGCGCGAAATGCGGCGCACGTCCCGGTTCCTCGAGCTGACGTTCGAAGTCGATACGCAACGGCCGCTTCTGCAACGCGTCGAGCTTGTTCGGCGCGAGATGCCCGAACTTCACCATTTGCCCGAGCACGATATTGCGGCGGTCCAGCGCGCGTTCCGGATTGATCACCGGATTGTAGTAACTGCTGCCCTTTAACATGCCGATGAGCGTCGCGCTTTGCAGCACATCGAGTTCATCGGCGGACTTGTCGAAGTAAGTGCGCGCGGCCATTTCGATGCCGTACGCGTTGTAGAGAAACGGCACCGTGTTCAGATACGTTTCGAGAATCTCGTTCTTCGAATAGAGCGCTTCGATCTTGAACGCGGTGATGGCTTCCTTCAGCTTGCGCGTGAGCGTCTGCGAGCGGCCGATCTCTTCCGGAAACAGATTGCGCGCTAACTGTTGCGTGATGGTCGATCCGCCTTGCTTGTCGCCCTTCAACGTATGCAGCGCGGCGGACGCCGTACGCTTCAAATCGATACCATGATGCTGATAGAACCGCCGGTCTTCCGTGGCGATGAGCGCATCGATCACGTTCGGCGAAATGCTCTTGAGACTCACCCATTCGCGATGCGTCGGCTTGAATTTGGCGAGCAGCTTGCCATCGGCGGAGTAGATTTGCGCGGGCTGATCCACCTTGGCCTTGCGCAGATCGCGGATGCCGGGCGTGAACGGAATCAGCAGCAACACATACAGCGCGAACAGCGCGGGCACGAGGAGCAGCGTGTGTGGGCGCTTGTGCGGGCGCAGCCACGTCGCGAGACGCGCTAGCAGCGCGCGGGCGTGGGCTTTGAGTTCTAACGGGGTCACAACGAAACGGCAGACCCCAGGGATCGAAAACTCTGCACTGTAACTGATCTTTACATCTTGCCTGCCGGAATGGCGTGCTTAATGAGCCGCTATCATATGCAGATGACGAACAAAAGCAGGAACGTCTGGAGAATTGAATGGCCACCTCTCAGGAAAGCGTCAGTATGGCGCTGTTTTGCGACTTCGAGAACGTCGCGCTCGGCGTGCGCGATCGAAGTACGAGAAGTTCGATATCAAACCCGTGCTCGAGCGCTTGTTGCTGAAAGGGAGTATCGTCGTCAAAAAGGCGTATTGCGATTGGGATCGCTATAAAAGCTTCAAGGCGACCATGCATGAAGCGAGTTTCGAGCTGATCGAAATTTCGCACGTGCGGCAATCGGGCAAGAATTCGGCGGATATCCGCCTCGTCGTCGATGCGCTCGATCTCTGCTATACGAAGTCGCATGTCGATACGTTTGTCATCATCAGCGGCGATTCCGACTTCTCGCCGCTCGTGTCGAAGTTGCGCGAGAACGCGAAGAAGGTGATCGGCGTGGGCGTGAAGAATTCGACGTCGGACTTGCTGGTCGCCAATTGCGACGAGTTCATTTTCTACGATGATCTCGTGCGCGAGCAGCAACGCGCGATGGCCAAGCGTGAAGCGCGTGAAGGACGTGAAGCGAAGCGTGCCTCGAACGAGGATAACCGGCAGCCGAAGCAGGATCCGGACGCGCGCAAGTCGCAGGCCATTGCGATTGCGGTCGAAACGTTCGAAGCGCTGGCATCGGAACGTGGCGAGCGGATTTGGGCGTCGGTGCTGAAGAGCGCGATCAAGCGCCGCAAGCCGGGTTTCAGCGAAGCGCAATACGGTTTTCGCGCGTTCGGCAATCTGCTCGATGAAGCGCAGTCGCGCGGGTTGCTCGAAGTCGGGCGTGATGAGAAGAACGGGTCGTATGTGTTTCGCTGCGTGTCGTCTCTGTGACGGCGGAAGTGAAGCCGGCTGAGCCGGTTGTGGTCGAGGACGTCGCGGTGGAATCGACGGGGAAGGGGAATCGTCGAGATAAACGCGGCGCGCGGCGGGGACGTGAGCAGCGCGACGTGTTTGCGCAGCCTGAACCAGATGTCGTTGTCCAGGACGAGCCGACGCTGGAAGAGCCTGTGCAAGAAGTGCAAGAAGTGGATGAAACGCCCGTCGAAGTGGAGACGCCTAAACGCAAGCCGCAACGCCGCGCGCACAAGACTGCGGTGAAGCATGCGGCAACGGAAGTGCCGCAAACGTCGCTTGCATTCGAACCGATGACGGACATTCCGCCTGTATCAGCGGAAGTCAGCACGGAAGTCAGCGCTGAAAGTCCGAAGCCCGCGGGAAAGCGGGCATCGCTAACCGGACGCGCGCGCAAGACATCGGCGAAAGAGAGCGTGGAATAAGCGCGTCAATGCCGATGCCGGTGATGCACATCCGGAAAATGCGCATGTGAATGCGTGATCGGCAGATGCTCGTGCGGATGCGAATGCGGTTCATCACCGGAATACGGGAAATCGTGTTCATGCTGATGATGCGCATCATGCACATGACGATGCGTGTGCGACATCCGTTCGTGCGTATGCATGTGCGCGTGGCGCTCGCGCACATGCAGCCAGATGCCGAGCGCCATCAGCGCCGCCGCGATCCAGAACAGCGCGTTCGGTAGCGCGGGCCAGATCGCCAGCGAAATCGCCACGCCGATCAGCGGCGCAACCGAGAAATACGCGCCCGTGCGCGCCGTGCCGAGGTCGCGCAATGCGATCACGAACAGCACGAGACTCACGCCGTAGCCCGCGAAACTCGTCAGCATCGCCGCGCCCATCGCGAGCGCGATCGACACGTTCACCGTGCCGGCGACGAGTCCCTTCACGCATGCGATGAGCATCGCATCGTTGTTCGAGACTTTGCGCGTCAGATTGTTGTCGATGGCCCAGCAGCAACACGCGCCGACGATCGCGAGCGCGCCCGTCGGCACGGACGACGCACCCGGCTGCCACGACAGCAACACGCCACCCGCAACGATGGCGAGCATGCCGAGAAAGACTTGTGTATCGACATTTTCGCGAAACACGACCCACGCGATCACCGCCGTCAGCACGCCTTCCAGATTGAGCAGCAGCGCGCTCGTGGCGGCGGGCGTGGTCGAGAGGCCGAGCATCAGCAACACCGGTCCCGCGATACCGCCCGCCACGATCGCGCCAGCGAGCCACGGTATTTCGGCGCGTTGAATGCGCTGCGCAGGGCCGCCGCGCAACAGCATGCCGATGCCCAGTCCCACGCCGCTGCCGAGATAGAACAGGCCCGCGAGCATGAACGGTGACAGCGTGCCGAGCATGAGTTTGGCGAAGGGCGTGGTCGCGCCGAACAAAGCGGCGGCGAGCGCGATGAGGATGGCGTTGGATCGTAGCGACATGTTTCGATGCTACATCAGCTTCAAAACAAGTGATGAATCGCCGCCAGAATCACCGTTTGCCGATTCGACGATGACGGCCCGATACCCAGCGTATTTGCCACCGCGCCCGACGATGCCTGCTCGACCATCACATGCGCGTAAAGCTACGTGAACTTCGAAAGCGCATACACGTTTGCGACATTCACCTGCGTCCAGCGCTGCCCGGCGAGCGTCGTGGTCCACGCGCCCGCGCCGATCATATACGCGGGCGTGATCTGAAAATTCGCGCCGCCATCGATCGCGCGATACGTCTCCGAGCGCCCGCGATCCTCGATGCGTGCCTGCGTCACGACCGCGTGCAACTGCACGCGCCCGATCTGAAAACTTCCGCCGATGCCCGCGTTACGCACGTTATCCGCGATAAACGGTGCAGCAGGCGTCAGCGCAACGCCCTCGAAATTCGCTAGCCCGAGCCCGCCCGCGAGATTGAGCGCGCGATCGTGGTACTCCGAATACGCCGCCGCGAGATTTAACGGCCCGTACGCGTAGGTCGCGCCGAAGCTGATCGTGCGTCCCGTCGTGCTGCTCGATTGATTCGTGAAGCCGTACATCGTGCCGACGGTCACGCCCGCGACGGTCTAACTGCGAAACTTCACCGTATTCGATAACTGCACGGGCAGCGTGTTGCCGAGCCCATTGACATTGCCGGGATGAAACGCCGAAAAATTCCCGAACGATTGCGCATTGGACATCGGCCCGAGCATCTCGAAGTGAAAGTCCGTCTGGCGTCCGAGCGTGATCGTGCCGATGCCGCTCTGACTCAAGCCGACATACGCCTGCCGGTTGAACAGCGTGCCCGCGCTCGCCATCTGGCCGTTGATCGTGAAGAAGCCGGATTCGAGCTTGAACACGCTCTTGAATCCGCCGCCGAGGTCCTCGACGCCGGTCAAGCCCCAGCGGTCCGCCTGCAGCGTGCCCTGTTGCCCAATAAACGCATGCGCGCCGCGCAGATTGCTCACATAGCCGACGCCTGCATCCACACTGCCGTATAGCGTGACGCTGCTTTGCGCGTGGACATCGACGCAGAGAAACGCACAGACGAACGCAACCTGACTCTTTTTCATCAGAATCTCTCTTTCGATCGAAAAGGGGAGGAGCCGGCGAAGCGCCGGCGGCTACATCACGAGCTAAGCGTTTGATACAGAATGTCCGCGCTCGACACGATGGCGAACGCCATCATGCTCACGCGTAGCACGCGCGCATTCAGGCGCTGATGCACATGCTGGCTGATCCACGCGCCGATGATCACCGGTGACACCAGAAACAGCGCGGACATGAACTTGTCGCCGGTGATCTGCCCGGTCGCGCTCAGCATCACGAGCGACAATGCCTCGCCGATGGCGAAGCACAGCGCGATCGTCGAGCGCAACGCGGGCGCGCGATAGTGCTGGAAGACCATCGCGAGCGCCGGTCCGTCGATGCCCGTCGCGGTTTCGGTGATGCCCGTCACCGCGCCCGCCGCCATCAACGCATTGCGTCCGGGCAGAAAGCTCGGCGCGCACAGCGTGGCGACCGCCGCCGCAACCGTCGATGCGCCGATGAACAAGTTCAGGTCATGCGCCGAGATGCGCGAGATGATCCACACGCCCGCGCCCGCCGTTCTGCCGACGGGTGATCCACAGCGTGCCTTTCGAATCGAGCGATGGACGCTTGCGCCACGCGAGATGCACGTTCAGCGGCAGCATCAGAATCAAAAGGGAAACGGGCAACAAACCCGGTTCGATCAATCCGATGACGGGTGCGCAGATCAGCGCGAAACCGACGCCGACCGCGCCCTGAATGAACGCGGCGATCGCGACGGTGGCGGCGAGAAATATGAAAACGGTCAAAGTCACTTGTGCAATCTCACTCGATAACATTCGAAAAAGGCGCAAGCGCGGGCGCGACATGCACGCGCTAGATCGGCGCACGCGCGACCACTTCGCGCGCGGTTTCATCGACTTCTTTCAGGAACGCGCACGCGTCCCAGTCGACCGGCCAGCCTTGCCACAAACGCAGCTTGCCCGCGACGAACACGGCGTCGATCTGGCTGCGATCCGCGAGCCGCACGAGTTCCCAGGTGAGGTCCCACAATGGCCGCATCTTGGGCACGTCGAGATCGATTAGCAGGAAATCGGCGGCTTTTCCCGGCGCGATTTCACCGATCCGATCCTGCAACCGCAACGCATCCGCACCGCCGCGTAACGTGTGATCGAGCCACAATGCGCTGCCGCCGCACGACGAATCGCCGTGGCGAGACCGAAGGCGAACCGCTGCGCGGTCTCGGCGGCATCGGCAAGACGGAACGCGTCGCTCCTCGAGTCGGTGCCAAGCCCGAAGCGGATGCCGAGCGCGGCCATCTGCAATGCGGGCGCGACCGCGTTGCCTTTCCACGCGCTCGCGACCGGGTTGTAGCTGACGGCGGTTTGCGTGTGCGCAAGCAGATTCAGTTCCGATGGCGTAACCATCGTCGCGTGCGCAATCAGCGTTTGGGCCACAAGCGCGCCCGCGTAATGCAGATGCTCGATCGGCAGCATCTTGCGCCGCACGATCGAACGCTCGACCGACGCCAAGTGCTCGTTCGCGTGCGTCTGGAACACCGCGTCCGCGTCCGCGTACAGCGATGCCGCCGTTTGCAGCATGCCAGTGTCCGATCCGGCTTCCGGAACCGAAATGGCCAGCGACGGATGCACGAGCGCGTGCCTGTCCCGGCGCGACAAATGCTGCTGCGCCCGCGTGACGATGGCAGCGCGCGCGGGCGTCGATGTCATCGGCGAGATCGTTGCAAATGAGGCCGAGCACGCAGCGCACCCCCACTTCCTGCGTGGCTGAGGCGATGGTGGAGGCATCGCCGGTTGCGCGCGTGCCGGCATCGCACACGGTCGTGAAGCCGCCGCGCAGCGCTTCGAGTGCGGCGAGTTTCGCGGACAGATAGACGAGGTTTTCATCGAGACAATTTTCCAGTGGCACCCAGATTCGCCGATAAATCTCCGACGGTTCGCCGAACGTCAGCGCCTTGCCGAACGACTGCGTCAGATGATGATGCGTATCGATAAAGCCGGGCATCACGAGCCTGGAAGGCATGTCGACGGGCGCGAGATGCGGATAGCGCGCCTTGATTTCATCGGCGGGGCCGACGGCGGCGAACTTGCCGTGCGAGACGACGACCGCGTGATCGCGCTGCGGACCATCCGCGAGCAACACGTATTCGGGCACGAGCAGCAGTTCATCGCGTTGAAGATCGTTTTTCATGATGTTTTTAGTGGCAGGAACGGTTGTCTTGAATGGCGGCTTCGAGATGGGCGGCGGGTTCTTTTTCGCGCCAGTGCAGCCTGAGATGCTGAAACAGAATGTTCACGATGACGGCGGTCAGCGCGCCCATCGCGAGACCGTTGCTGAGCACGATTTGCAGCGCGGCCGGAAAGCGGCTGTAGACGCCGCGCTGACGATCGGCAACACGCCCATCGTCAGCGCGGCGGCGAGCGTACATGTTGGCGCGCGAGCGCAGATCGACTTGCCGCAGCAGATTGATGCCCATCACGCCGATGATCGAAAACACGATCAGCGCCGATCCACCGACGACCGCCGCCGGAATCGCGTTGGCGAGGCATCCGAGCGGCGCGAGCAGCGCGATCACGACCAGCAGCACGCCCGCGGTCGCCGTGACGAAGCGCGAACGCACGCCCGTCACCTGCACGATGCCGATGTTCTCGCTGCTCGTGATGATCAGCGACGTGCCGAACAGGCCGCCGAGCACGGACATGGCGGCATCGCCGCGAATGGTTTTCGGCACTTCCGTTTGCGGATCGATCCTCCTTGCCGACGATCTCCGCGATCGCGACGGTTTGGCCGGTGGCTTCGGCCATCGAAATCACGCTGAAAATCAGCAGCGGCAGCGCGGCGACGATATCGAACTGCGGCAGGCCGAAGGGCAGCGGTGTGGGCACGGTGACGATCGCGCCGGTGAAGACATCGGCGAAACTCATCTGGCCGAGCGCCGCGCCCGCCA
>LFMX01000312.1 GCA_001184405.1 Candidatus Burkholderia humilis | reverse complement strand
CGCCGACTTCGGGCGTTTGCTGCGGCATTTGCGCGTGTTTTTCTCCGCACGCGGCGAGCAGCAGAGCCGCCGTCACAACGGTGATGAGGCGGGTTGGAATCCGTTCGATACGCATGGAGCACGGACCTCTCTGGTTACGAAAGAAGGAAGGTGCACACGTCCGGTTCGATCGGAAGCGGCCGCGCACACGGCGTGTTCTGTTCAGGACGAGGCGTCGGCCTTTGCAACGAGCTGGTCCTGGCCCGACGCGCGCGGCGTGGCGCCCGTCGCGGCGATTCGTGCGTAAGCGAAAAGATGGCGAAGCGGCAAAGGACGGCGACGCGATGTCACACGTCTTCCAAATTTTATGGATAGATAAGTTTTTTGTGGATGCGTGCCTGTTTGCCTCGCCCGTTCGCACGCTTTTGGCGCTGTCAGGTTCGCAGGATTATAGGGAGTTATATTTTTGGGACTGCGCGACACGCCTGAACTCCAAAGAATTTTGACTTTATAAGGTTGAAATAAGGTTGAAATATGACGAAGCCGAATAGGAGGTGGCACGGAGTTGACTGCTTTTATCGGCCATTTTGTGAAACTGGCTGACTTAGATCGTCTACGAAATCGCAGCGCTGCGCCTGAATTTCCGATTTGTTAAGGATGACGATATATATCAGATGTTTCTAAGAGATGTATTTTCGTTGTGCTACCACAATTCTTTCGCCTGACTTTCGCGACAAAGCGAAGCGTAGGGCTTGGCGAGGCAGAGTGTGAAAGAGCAGGCTAAAAAAACATCCAAGAGAGAACGTTCGATGAGCAACATCAAAGAGATTCATCGCGCCATCAGTATTAGAGGCATGCGACAGCGCGCAATCGTGCCAACGCTGCTGGCCGTTTCCATGACTTACGCGACGCACGCGTTTGCGGTTCAGGGCGGCGTCGTGACGGCGGGTAGCGGCAGTATCAACACCAAGGGCAATAACACCACCGTGTCGCAGACCAGCGACCGCATGGTCGTCAATTGGGCGAACTTCGACATCGCGAAGAATCAGGCGGTCGCGTTCAATCAGCCTAACTCGAATGCGGCGGTGCTCAACCGCATTGCCAACGCAGCGCCGACGCA
>LFMX01000311.1 GCA_001184405.1 Candidatus Burkholderia humilis | reverse complement strand
CCGTGATTACGCGCCGGCGGCAGCTGAAGCGCCCGATGCGGCGGCAGGCTGCGTAGCGATTTGCGGCTCGTCCTGCGTGTGCGGCAGATGCGCCGCGGCCGTCTTCACCTGCATGCCGGGGCGCACCTTGTCCGTGCCCTCGACGATCACGCGATCGCCCGGCTGCACGCCGCTCTCGACCACCCAGTTCTGGCCATACGTGCCCGAGGTGACGAGCGGGCGCATGACGACCTTGTTGCCCTTGTCGACGCCCATCGCGATGGGCGTGCCCTTCTGGTCGTGCGTCACGCCGACGACGGGAATCACCATCGCCTTCGGATTCACGCCTTCCTCGATGCGCGCACGCACGAACATGCCCGGCAGCAGCACGCGGTCCTTGTTCTGGAACACGGCGCGCGCCGTTACCGAGCCGGTGGATTGATCCACGGTCACGTCCGTGAATTGCAGCTTGCCTTTCTCGGAATACTCGCGGCCGTCTTCGAGAATCAGCGAGACCTGCGCGGCGTTCGGACCGGTGGTCGACAGACGCCCTTCCTGAATCTGGCGGCGCAGCTTCAGGCCGTCGAGACTCGATTGCGTGAGATCGACATAAACCACGTCGTTTTGCTGGACGGTGACCATCAGCGTGGCTTGCGCGGCCTGCACATACGCGCCCGGCGTGACCTGCGAGACGCCGGAAACGCCGGAAACGGGCGCAGTGACATCCGTGTAGCCCAGATTGATCTGCGCGGTCCGCACGTCCGCTTTCGCCGATGCCACCGCCGCTACGGCATCGCCTGCCGACGCCACGGCGTTGTCGTGATCCTGCTTGCTCACCGCGTTCGCCGCGACGACCACCTTGTAGCGCTCGGCCAGCGCGCGCCGACACGAGGCTCGCCTGCGCCTTCGCCAGCGACGCCTTCGCGCTGTCGAGCTTGGCGATATACGGCGCGGGATCGATCTTGTAGAGCCGCTGGCCCTGCTTCACGACGCTGCCTTCGGTGAATTTGCGGCGCAGCACGATGTCATCGACCCGCGCGCGGACTTGCGCATCGAGGAATGCGCTCGTGCGGCCCAGCAGTTCGGAGACGATGGGAACGGACGTCGTTTCGAGCGTGATGA
>LFMX01000310.1 GCA_001184405.1 Candidatus Burkholderia humilis | reverse complement strand
TGGTCAATGTGAACGGCAGCGTGACGGCGAACAACGCCATCGCGATTCAGGGCAGTGATCTCGTCGTGAACGGCGCGCTCAAGGCCGATAAAAACGTCGACCTCAGAGCCGTTTCACTTCGGCTCATTTGCAACGTGTTCGGCTGCTACTCGCCGCCGGGAACGGGCGGCACCATCATGCAGCGCGGCACCGTGACGAGCGTCAACGGTAACGTCTCCCTGTATGCCGACTTCGCTCTCGAACAGCAATTGCTTTCGCGAACCAACGCTGGTTCGGCGATCACGCTTCGATCGACGAATATCCGGACGGACGGCGTGAATATCGCGCGCGACAAGATCGACGTCGACGGTCCACAGCGTAAACCTGAACGGAACGCTGCAGGCTGCTCAAATCAATCTTTCGGCGAACGGCAAGGTCAAACTGGGCCTCTTCTCCAGGCTGCGAGGAAAGGTCAATACCGTGAACTGGACACACACCGACAATCTTTGATCGCCGTAGAAGGACGGCCGGCGGCGTCGTGATCGGCGTCGTCGTGGACTGCAAAACCCAACCGAGGGAGGCACGCCGTGCCTCCTTTCGCGTTCTCACGCTGATCACTTGCAGCATCGCAATTTGAAAAACGCTTATTGGCACTCACGCCATCGATTGGCCGCGCTGAGTGCGCCGCTCGTCGGCGCGCTCTTTTCTCATGCGCCCGCGCACGCATTCGAACCGGTCAACGCCGGTTCCTTGCTGCGGCAAAACGGCGATGTGTCACGCGGCATCGGCGCGGATTCAGCAGCGGCGCCATCGCCTGATCTGCTTGCGCCGCCGGACAAAAAAGCGTCGTCACCCTCGGACGACGAATTCTCGTTCATCGTCAACGACTTCGATTTCGACGGTGCGCTTTCCAGCGATGAACGCACGCGCGTCGACGCCTACCTCGCATCGCGACGCGGCGGCAACTTCACGCTCGCGCAGAGTTACAAAGCCTGCGCGACGAACTCACCGCCCTGCTCTACAACGGCGGCGATTCGCTCGTGCGCGTCACGCTGCCACCGCAGACCGTCGCCGGCGGCGTCGTGCGCTTTGACGTTCAGCGCGGTCATGTCGAATCGATCCA
>LFMX01000309.1 GCA_001184405.1 Candidatus Burkholderia humilis | reverse complement strand
GATCGACGGTTCGCTGACGGCGAATGGCCGCGTGTTCGTCGTGAATCCGGCGGTCGTCATGTTCAGCAAGAACGCGAAGGTGGACGTCGGCAGCCTCGTCGCTTCGGCGCTGGATGTGCGTGAGAACGAGTTCATGGAGGGCGGCTCGGCCTCGTGTTCGGCGGATCATCGAGCGATACGGCTACGGTTTCGAACGACGGCAAACTGTCCGCGCGCGAAGAGGTCGTGCTGATGGGTCCGCAAGTCGTCAACCGCGGTACGATCCACGCGCACGATGTGACGCTGGCCGCGGCGAACGGCGCAGCGCTCAAGCTCAATGGCTCGAAGTTCGCCGTCGAACTGGGTCAGACTGCGCGAAAAGCCCTGGCGGCGAATAGCGGCACAATTACCGCCAACGGCGGCCATGTCAAGCTGATCACCGCAACCACGGGCGCCTTGCTGAGTGCGGTCATCCAGAATACAGGCGCCATCGAAGCAACCAAGGCGGCCTCCGGTCAGGGCGGCAATGTGATTCTCGGCTCCGAGGTTGAAGGCCGCGTCAGCGCGGGTGGGCGGATCACGGCGGACAGCATCAAAATCTCGACAGACGTTTCGAATAGCTCCGACAGCTACACCGACTGGCGCATGGCGCAGTTCAGCTCGTCAGGGCCGGCTGTACGCGACGTCACCGTGGAGTCGGGCGCGAGACTGAAAGCAGACGAAGTCATCCAGATCACGGCGCTGGACAGCAAAGTCAATTCGTACGGCCAGATCGATGGCGGCGACGTCCGGATCGAAGCATTCGGCGGCCCGGTGACTGTGGGCAATCGCATCACCGGACGCAATGTCTATGTGCAAGGTAACGGTATCGCGATCAATGCGCCGGTTCAGGCGACGTACGACGTCACCGTGCAAGCGGATCCGTGGAATTACTACGGCACCAGCCTGTGGCAGAACGCGAACGTACAGTCCGCTCAAGGCAATGTTTCGCTGTCCGGCAAGGATGTAACTCAGGGGCTCTTCACCAAGACGAGCGCGGCTGGCGACGTGACCATTCAGGCATCGGCCAAGGGCGGTCAGGCGAACGTGACGTGAACGGCCGCAACGTGTCGATCGATGGCGCGC
>LFMX01000308.1 GCA_001184405.1 Candidatus Burkholderia humilis | reverse complement strand
GTGAGCGCGCAAATCAGTTACGCGATGCGCGTCGGCCAGCCGATGCCGAATAGCGCGCGTCAGCAGACGTGGGTGACGCTGACGGCCATCGTATGAAAAAAAGCCCGGCGTGAAAGCCGGGCTTCGTCACAGGCTAAAGCGGAGCAGAATCAACCCGCCGTCGCAGCGGAAGCCGCGCCGTAATCCACCGGCGCATCGGCGGGACGCGGCGCATCGCCGGAATGCTCGATCCAGCCGCTGCCGAGATACTGGTACAAATCGACGAGGTTGGTCAGGCGATTCAATCGCGCCGAAATCAGCAACTGCTGCGCCGAATACAGATCGGTCTGCGCGGTCAGTACCGTCAGATAGCTGTCCACGCCATTGCGATACCGCAAGTCGGACAACTCCAGCCGGCGGCTTTGCGACTTCACGAAACGTTCGAGCGACTTGATCTGCTCGTCGTACGTGCCGCGCGCAGCGAGACCATCGGCGACTTCGCGGAACGCGGTTTGAATCGCCTTCTCGTAATTGGCGATTTCCACGCGCTTCTGAATGTTCGCCAGATCGAGATTGGCCATGTTCTGGCCGCCTTCGAAGATCGGCAGATCGATCTTCGGCGCGAACGACCACGCCGCCGAACCCGGCTTGAACAGGCCGCCGAGCGTCGGCGACAACGTGCCGAAACTGCCCGTCAGCGACACCTTCGGGAAGAACGCCGCCCGCGCCGCGCCGATATTCGCGTTCGCCGCGAGCAACGCCTGCTCGGCCGCCGCAATATCCGGCCGGCGCGTCAGCAGATCCGACGGCAAACCGGCCGGAATATCCGACAGCAGGTTTTGCGTATTCAGCGGCATGCCCTTGGGCAAATCCTCCGGCAACGGCTCGCCGACGCGTTGCACGAGCGCGTTTTCCGCCTGCGCCCGCAAACGCGCCTGCGATTGCAGATTCGCTTGCGCCTGCTGCAGGATGCCTTCGGACTGACGCAGATCAAGCTCGGAGCCCGTGCCGTTATCGAATTGCAGCTTCGTGATCCGATACGACTCCTGCGCCGTCTTCAGCATGTTCTGCGTGACCGCGAGCTGATCGTCGTACGCGAGCATCGTCAGATACTGATCCGCCACCG
>LFMX01000307.1 GCA_001184405.1 Candidatus Burkholderia humilis | reverse complement strand
CGTCGAAAACGCATCGAACGTATCGACCGAACGGCTGAAGGACATGCTCGAGAGCACGCGCCGCGACACGCCAAGCCTGCGCGACATCGAGCGCAACATGCGTTTTGCCGAAGACATTCCGGGCGTGGCGATCGTCGCGTCGAGGCTCTCGCCGGGCACCCAGCCCGGCGGCACGATCGTCAATGTCGATGTGACGCCGTCCAATCGTTTCTACGGCGCGGCGACGCTCGACAACATGGGATCGCGGCAAGCAGGCTGGCGGCAGCTCAGTTTGTCGGGCGCGGCCAACAATCTGCTCGGACAAGGCGATCAATGGCAGGCGACGCTGCTCGGCACGCCGCGTTTCATGCAGACGCACGCCGGAGAGGACGGGCCTGGGCGCGAGCCGCGCGGGCATCTCATATGCGCACGTGGATTACCGGCTCGGCGGCGAGTTCAGCGGCCTCGGCACCGGCAACGCCGATGTCACGAACCTGTACACCACGTTCCCGCTCGTCCGTGCCGCCGATGCGCGACTCGACCTCGGCGCGAGCATCGAAGCACGGCGCTCGACCGATGACAAGTTCGACAATCTGCTTCAGGACAAGCATCGCGGATTCGCCGCATCGCTGCGCGCTGACGGCCTGCTCGGCGGCCAATGGGGCGATCGCCGCAACGTGAGTCAGGCGAGCGTCGTGCTCACCCGTGGATCGACGAAACAAACGCTCTACGATTACTCGGACATCACGCCGCTCTCCGCCAGCCGCCGCTTCGAATTCTCCAAGCTGGAGCCGTCCTTGTCGTGGGCGCAATCGGTCGCGCCGACCATGCAGGTTTCGCTCGCCGTGCGCGGCCAGTGGGTGAGCCGGAGTCTCGACAGTTCGCAGCGCCTCGGGCTCGGCGGTCCGTAGGCGGTGCGCGCGTACGATCAGAACGCCGCCGCGGTCGATGAAGGCATCATCGGCACGGCGAGCGTCAGCGCGTTTTTTCGCGCGTTGCCGGGCGCATCGATGCAAATTTTCTACGATAGCGCACGCGGCAAACTGCGCGGCGACGGCGCGTTTCCCGGCGCATCGGTTCATTTGATGCAGGGCGTCGGTATCGGCGCGAGTTACAGCGGCAAGCAC
>LFMX01000306.1 GCA_001184405.1 Candidatus Burkholderia humilis | reverse complement strand
CCCGACTGGCGTTCCTGATACGACAGCCCCGTCCATTCATAGCCGATACCCGCGGGCCGCTTCGCCGCGATCGCTTCCATCGCCGTCATCGCCTGACCGGTGGATTTGCCCGCCGCCGCCGCGCCCTGGATTTCGACCGCCGAAATACCGTTGTAGCGTTCGAGCTTGGGCGAACCGTAAATCCAGTTGCCCGTCGCGAACGAGGAGAACGGCACCATCGTTCCGCCGCCATTGCGCACGTACCACTTGTTCAGGTCTTCCGGCGTCATGCGGAACGGACTGTCGCCCTGCACGTACACCTTCTTGATCCGGTTATCGACGTCGAGGAAGTTGTTCACGTACTGCGACGCCCACGCGATCGAGAATGTCTGATCGATATCCGTGATCGCGACGCCCAGCGAACTCGCCTTCTCGCGGTCGATATTCACCTTGAACTGCGGCGTATCATTCAGGCCGTTCGGACGCACCTGTGCGAGCGTCGGGTCCTTCGCGACCATGCCGAGCAGCATGTTGCGCGCTTCCATCAGCTTCGCGTGGCCGTCGCCCGCGCGATCCTGCAGCTCGAAGTCGAAGCCCGCCGCCGTGCCGAGTTCAGGAATGGAAGGCAGATTGACCGGGAAGATCATCGCGTCCTTGTACGGCGCGAAGTGCCCGAACATCCGGCCGACCAGCGCCTGCACCTTTTCGTTGCTCGACTGGCGCTGCGAGTAGTCCTTCATCCGCACGAACACGAGACCGGAGTTCTGGCCGCGGCCCGCGAACGAGAAGCCGTTGACCGTGAACACGGATTCGACGATGGCCTTTTCATCGTTCAACAGATAGTCCTGCACGTCCTTCAGCACATGCGCCGTGTATTCCTGCGTGGAACCGGCGGGCGCCTGCACGAGCACGAACATCGTGCCCTGATCTTCGTCAGGCAGGAACGACTTCGGCAGACGCAGGAACAGCATGCCCACCGCGACGATCACCACCAGATAGATGATCAGCCAGCGGCCCGAGCGGCGAATCACGTGCTGCACGCCCTTGTGATACTTGTCCTGACTCTTGTTGAAGTTGCGGTTGAACCAGCCGAAGAAACCCTTCTTTTCCGGCTGATGCCCTTCCGGA
>LFMX01000305.1 GCA_001184405.1 Candidatus Burkholderia humilis | reverse complement strand
ACGACACCAGCGCGATTTCCGCCGCCTTGCGCGATTCCGCCGTCGACAGATACGTCGCCAGCGCCTGATCCTTCAGGCTTTGCACGCGCCCGAAGAAGTCGATTTCCCACGATGCGTTCAAGCCTACGCTATACGTGTTCGAGATCGTCTGGTTGAAAAACGACAAATCGCGCGGCGTGCGCTGCTTGCTTTGCGTCGCCACCGCATCGAGCGTCGGGAACAGGCCGGCGCGCGTGATGCGGTATTGCGCCTGCGCCGCCTGCACGTTCAGCACCGACACGCGCAGGTCGCGATTGTTCTTCAGCGCGAGCGCGACGATCTGCTGCAGACGCGCATCGGCGAAAAAATCACGCCAGCCAATATCCGGCGCGCTCTGGCCGTTCGCGCTGCGGCCGTTGCTGGCGGTGGAGTTTGCGTCGGGCTGCGTCGAGTAGATGCCGCCCTGCGGAAACTCCTGCGTGACGGGTGCGGCCGGGCGCTCGTACTTCGGCGCCATCGTGCAGCCCGCGGCGAAGATCGCCACGGAAGCCGCGATCAAGGAATGTTTAAGCATCTCAGTGTCCTTCCTTACCGTTCGGGCCTTCGATCTCGCCGGACGAACCCGGAGCCGGCATATCCTTGCTCTTGCTGAACTTCGAGATCACGACGAAGAACATCGGGATCGTGAAAATGGCAAGGAAAGTCGCGGTCAACATGCCGCCGATCACGCCCGTCCCGATCGCGTGCTGGCTGGCCGAACCCGCGCCGTTACTGATCGCGAGCGGCAGCACGCCGAGAATGAACGCGAGCGAAGTCATCAGAATCGGGCGCAACCGCAGGCGCGCCGCTTCCATCGCCGCTTCGACCGTCGACATGCCCTGCATGCGCAACTCACGCGCGAATTCCACGATCAGAATGCCGTTCTTCGCCGACAAGCCGACCGTCGTCAAGAGACCGACCTGGAAGAACACGTCGTTTTCCAGACCGCGCAAGGTCGCCGCCAGCAGCGCGCCCAACACCCCGAGCGGCACCACCATGATGACCGAGAACGGAATCGACCAGCTTTCGTACAGCGCGGCCAGACACAGGAACACGACGAGAATCGAGATGCCGTAGAGAATCGGCGCCTGCGAA
>LFMX01000304.1 GCA_001184405.1 Candidatus Burkholderia humilis | reverse complement strand
GCCCAACTGCTGCACGACTTGCGGCAAGAGCGGCGTCGCGAGCTGCAGCTTGTTTTGCACCTGCACCTGTGCGATGTCCGGATTCGTGCCCGCCACGAACGTCAGCGTGATGGTCGCGGTGCCGGAGTCATCGGATGTCGAGGAGAGATACAGCAAGTGGTCGAGACCGCTCATCTGCTGCTCGATCACCTGCGTCACGGTGTTTTCCACCGTGCTGGCCGATGCGCCCGGATACGTCGCGCTGATCTGAATGGCCGGCGGCGCGATCGTCGGATACTGCGCGACCGGCAGCGTGAAGATCGACGCCATCCCCGCCAGCATCAGGATGATGGCGATCACCCATGCAAAGATCGGGCGATCGATAAAAAACTTTGCCATTTAACAGGCTTCCTTTTATTACTTCGATGCGCCTGAGGCGGGTGCGGCAGCCTGCGCGCCCGAAGCGGGGTACGGCAGCCTCGCATCGACCGGTTTCACCTGCATGCCGTGCTTGGCCTTCTCAACGCCGTTCACGATCACGCGATCGTCCGGATTCAGGCCGCTATCGACCACCCAGCTCTGGCCGAACGTGCCGCTCGTCACGAGCTGACGCAATTCGACCTTGTCGTCCTTGCCCACGACGAGCGCGGTCGGCTGGCCCTTCTGGTCATGCGTCACGCCGATTTGCGGCACGACGAGCGCGTGATCGTTCACGCCTTCCTGAATGCGCGCGCGCACGAACATGCCCGGCAGCAGCACGCGGTCCTTGTTCTGGAAAATCGCGCGCACGGTGACTGAACCGGTGCTTTGATCGACGCTTACGTCCGAGAACTGCAACTTGCCCTGTTCCGCGTACGTGCGACCGTCTTCCAGCACCAGCGACACCTTCGCGGCGTGGATGCCTTCGGTCTGCAGACGCCCTTCCTGAATCTGGCGGCGCAGCTTCAGACCATCGACGCTCGATTGCGTCAGATCGACGTAGATCGGATCGAGCTGCTGCACGGTGGTGAGCAGGGTCGCGGCACTCGCCTGCACGTAGGCGCCCGGCGTGACTTGCGACAGACCCGTGCGGCCGGAGATCGGCGAGACGACATCAGTGTAGCCGAGGTTGATCTGCGCGGTATCGACGGCGGCCTTGCCAG
>LFMX01000303.1 GCA_001184405.1 Candidatus Burkholderia humilis | reverse complement strand
TGCGGCTTCAGAATGGCCGCGCACAGTGCGGGCGTGAGAATCAAGGCGACCATCACGGATAGCACCATCGCGGCCACGATCGTCAGCGAGAACTGGCGGTAGATGGCGCCGACCGAACCGCCCGAGAACGCGACCGGCACGAACACCGCCGACAGCACCAGCGCCACGCCGATCAGTGCACCGGTGATCTGGCCCATCGCTTTTCGTGTGGCTTCGCGCGGCGACAAGTGCTCCTCGCTCATCACCCGCTCGACGTTTTCCACGACCACGATCGCATCGTCCACCAGCAAGCCGATGGCGAGCACGAGACCGAACATCGACAAGACGTTAATGGAGAAGCCGACCGCCGACATGATCGCGAACGTGCCAAGCAGCACGACCGGCACCGCGATCGTCGGGATGATCGTCGCCCGCAGATTCTGCAGGAACAGATACATCACGAGGAACACAAGCACGATCCCTTCGATCAGTGTCTTGACCACTTCCTCGATCGACAGGCGCACGAACGGCGTCGTGTCATACGGATACTTCACGACCAGACCGTTCGGGAAGTACTTCGACAATTCGTCGATCTTCTGGCGCACGGCCTTCGCGGTCGCCAGCGCGTTCGCGCCGGTCGCGAGCTGAATACCGAAACCGGCAGTCGGCTGACCGTTGTACTTCGTATCGAAGTTGTAGTTTTCGCCGCCGAGCTCGATCTTCGCGACATCCTTCAGGCGCGCTTGCGAACCGTCCTGATTCACCTTCAGCAAAATGTTGCCGAACTGTTCGGGCGTCTGAAGCAGCGTCGCCTCGGTGATGGTCGCCTGGAGCATCTGGCCGGGCACCGCGGGCGTGCCACCGAGCGAACCCGCCGCCACCTGCACGTTCTGATTCGTGATGGCGTTTTTCACGTCCACCGGCATCAGCGCGTAATTGGTGAGCTTGTTCGCATCGAGCCAAATCCGCATGGCGTACTGCGAGCCGAAGAGCGTGACCGTACCCACGCCGTCGATACGCGACAGCGGATCCTGCACCTTCGACGCCACGTAGTTCGCCAGGTCGTACTTACTCATCGTGCCGTCTTCGGACACGAACGCCAGCACCAAGAGGAAGCTCGAACTCGACTTCGTGACCTTCGT
>LFMX01000033.1 GCA_001184405.1 Candidatus Burkholderia humilis | reverse complement strand
ACGGCGCGCCAATGCATATCAACCCTGCATAGATCAGTATTTTATTCGTATTGGACGATATGAATTGACAGCGCGACACTCGGTTCATCGACGGGACACAAACCCGCCTCCCACGCCCCCGCAATGGAGATCCACGTCATGAGAAGCGCGTCGCATCGCAGTCTGTTCCCCGTTCCCGTACGCACCGCGATCGCGGCGCTGTCGTTTGCCGCAGCCATCGCCACGCCGATGTTCGCGAACGCCGAAACCATGCTGTATGTCGCCAATGTCGGCGGATCGAACGAGCAGCTTTATCGCCAGAAGATCATTCCGGCGTTCGAGAAAGCGCACAACGTGAAGGTCGTCTATGTGGCGGGCAATTCGAGCGACACGCTCGCGAAATTGCAGGCGCAGAAGGGCCATCAGCAGATCAATGTCGTGGTGATGGACGACGGCCCGATGTATCAGGCCATGCAGATGAATTTGTGCGCGAAGCTCGACGACGCGCCCATCATGAAAGACGTCTATCCGCTAGCGAAGATCGGTTCGTCTGCCGTGGGCGTCGGCATGGTGGCGACGGGCATCGGCTATAACGAGGAAGCGTTCAAGAAGGCCGGCTTGCCGCCGCCCGATTCGTGGAAAGTGCTCGAGGATGCGCGCATCAAGGGCAAGCTCGGCGTACCGTCGATGACCAACACCTACGGCCTGCATACGCTCGTGATGCTCGCCCGCCTGTCCAGCGGCGGCGAGAAGAACATCGACCCCGGCTTCACCGCGATGACCAAGCAAGTCGCCCCCAACGTGCTTTCGTGGGCCCCGACGCCCGGCGAGATGGACGGCCAGATGCAATCCGGCGACGTGATTCTCACGCCGTACGGCAGCGGCCGCGCGGTCGCGTTGCAGAACACGGGCTTTCCGCTCAAGTGCATCTACCCGAAGGAAGGCGCGGTCGCGCTGCAAGTGGCCGCGTGCGCCGTCACTGAAAACGCGCAGCCGAAGCTCTCGCAGGAATTTGTGCAATACCTGCTGACGCCCGAAGTGCAGATGCTGCAGGCGCAGAACATCGGTCTGGGTCCGGTCAATAAGACTGTGAAGCGCACGCCGGAAGTCGCGGCGCGCGTGCCTTACGAACTCGATCAGGTGTCCAAGCTCACGGCGGTGGACTGGTCGACGATCAACCAGCATCGCACGGAATGGACGGAACGCTGGAACCGTATGGTCGAACGATAAGCCAGGAATCAAGGCCAGGCATCTGTCGAAGGAAAGGAGTCACGCGCATGGCATTTCTGACGCTTCAGGGCATCTCCAAACGTTACGGCGATTTCACGGCGATCGAGCACGTCGATCTATCGGTCGAACGCGGGAAGTTTCTGTCGTTGCTCGGACCCTCCGGCTGCGGCAAGACCACGACGCTGCAAATGGTCGCGGGCTTCGTCACGCCGAAGACCGGCCGCATCATGCTTGATGGCTGCGACATCACGAACGAGCGCCCGGAGAAGCGCGGCATCGGCGTGGTGTTTCAGAGCTACGCACTGTTTCCGCATATGACGGTGGCGGGCAACGTCGGCTTCGGGCTGGAGATGCGCAAGGTGAAGCGCCGCGAGCGTGATGAGCGCATCGAGCAAGCGCTGGCGCTGGTGCGCCTGAAGGGCCTCGGGCATCGCTATCCGAAGGAGTTGTCGGGCGGGCAGCGGCAGCGCGTGGCGATTGCGCGCGCGATCGCCATGCAGCCCGAACTGCTGCTCGACGAACCGATGTCCAATCTCGACGCCAAGCTGCGCGAGGAGATGCACATCGAATTGCGGGCGATTCAAAAGCGCCTGGGCATCACGACGATCCTCGTCACGCACGATTAGGTCGAAGCGATGACCATGAGCGACCGCATCGCGGTGATGCATGGCGGAAAGATCGCGCAACTGTCCACGCCTTACGATGCCTACGAGCGTCCCGCGACGCCGTTCGCTTCGACCTTCCTCGGCCGCACGAATGCGTTCGCGGGCGAGGTGCTGGTGCGCAATCCGCGCTGCGCGGTGGTCAACGTGGCGGGCACGGAACTGCATGTGCCGCACGAAGGCCGTCAGGTCGATGGCGCGGTGAACGTCTATCCGCCCGGAGAAAGTGCATCTCGCCAATGGCGATGCGCGCATCAAAGGCCGCATCGCGACGTGCGTGTTCGTCGGCAATCAATGACTGCTCGAAGTGGAGACGATGCTCGGCAAGCTCCGCGTCGCGCAGCCGAACTTTGGCGCGCCGCCGCCGGAAGAAGACGACGAAGTCGGCCTCGCCTGGACCGACGACGATCTGCGCGTGCTGACGCAGGACGGCAAGGAGACGCTTCATGGCCACGCTTGACGACGCCCGCCCCGGCGCCGCGCCGTGACTGCTTTCCGGCCCGGCGTTGCTGCTGTTCACCGGCCTCTTGCTGATCCCGCTGGTCCTCACGCTCGTGCTCTCCTTTCGCGTCTTCAGCGATACGGCTGGCGTCACCTCGGCCTACACGCTGTCGAACTACTGGGAAGTAGTCAGCGACCAGTACTACGGCACGATCTTCCTGCGCATCGCGGGCCTCGCGTTCGGCGTGACGCTCCTGTCGATCGTGCTCGGCGTGCCGGAGACGATCATCCTCGCGAGCATGAAAAAGCCGTGGCAGTCGCTGTGTCTGCTGATCGTGCTCGGGCCGCTCTTGATCTCGGTCGTGGTACGTACGCTCGGCTGGCAAATTCTGCTCGGCAACAACGGCGGCTCAACAACGTATTGCAAGCGCTGCATATCACCGACGAACCCATCCGTCTCGTCTTCACGATGACCGGCATGATCATCGCGCTTACGCACGTGCTGGTGCCGTTCATGATGATGTCGGTGTGGGCCAACATGCAGAAGCTCGACCCGCAAGTGGAATAGGCCGGCCGCTCGCTCGGCGGATCGCCGCTCAAGGTGTTTCGACGCGTGGTGCTGCCGCAGATCATGCCGGGCGTGCTGTCGGGCTCGATCATCGTGTTCGCGCTGTCGGCGTCCGCGTTTGCCACGCCTGCGCTGATCGGCGGACGGCGGCTGAAGGTGGTCGCCACCGCCGCGTACGAGGAATTCCTCGGCACGCTGAACTGGCCGCTCGGCGCGAGCATCGCCGTGTTGCTGCTGATCGCGAACGTCGCCATCGTGATGGGATGCAGCCGTCTCACGGAACGCCGTTTCAAGCATATTTTCGACTGATCGCAAAGACACGCACATGAAACAGAACGGCCCGCTCGCGCTCCTTTTCAACGCGCTTTTTCTGAGCTTCATTCTCGTGCCGCTCGTCGTCGTGATGCTCGTTTCCTTCACCGACAAAGGCTTCATTTCGATGCCCTTCGACGGCGCATCGTTTCTCTGGTTTCACCCGATCATCGAGAACGGCGACATCGTGTCGGCCTTCTGACTGTCGATCAAACTCGCGTTCGCAGCGGCGACCATCGGCGTGCTGCTGGCCGTGCCCGCGGCGCTGGCGATCGCGCGTTATCGCTTTCCCGGCCGCGCCGCGCTCACCAGCTTCTTCCTCTCGCCGATGATGATTCCCGCCATCGCGTTCGGCATCGCTTTCCTGCGCTTTCTGTCGATGCTCAATCTGTCGGGATCGTTCAGGTCGCTGGTGTACGCGCATGTGGTGATCGTGTTGCCGTATGCGATGCGTCTCGCGTTGTCGTCGGCCGTCGGGCTGGATCGCGATGCCGAACGCGCCGCGCTCTCCTGTGGCGCAAGCCGCTTCACCACGTTTCGCCGCGTCGTGCTGCCGATGATCCGCACGGGCGTTGCGGGCGGCTGGGTGCTGTACTTCATCCAGAGTTTCGACGAATTCACCATGACCATTTTCGTCGCCACGCCCGGCACCACGACGCTGCCCGTCGCCATGTACAACCAGATCGCGCAGACCATCGATCCGCTGGTCGCGTCCGTGTCGGCGGTGCTGATTGTCGGCACGGTGCTGCTTCATGATTCTGCTCGACCGTATTCTGATCGGAGAAGCCCGATGACAATGACATCTTCCAGTCCTGAGGTACTCGTGCTCGGCGGCGGTCTGGTCGGCTCCGCCGTCGCGTACGGCCTCGCCCGCGAAGACGCGCGCGTGACCGTGCTCGATGAAGACGACGGCAGCATCCGCGCCTCGCGCGGCAACTTCGGCCTCGTGTAGATTCAGGGCAAAGGCTATGGTTTGTCGCCGTACGCGCGCTGGTCGCGCAGTTCGTCGACACGCTGGCCGTCGCTCGCGGAAGCGCTCTACAACGAATCCGGTGTCGATGTCGCGTTGCGTCAGCCTGGCGGCTTCCACTTCTGCTTCAACGACGAAGAACTCGCCGATCGCGAGAAACGTCTTTCGACGCTGCAAGCCGAACTGGGCGATTACCCGTATCAGATGCTCACCGGCGCGGAAGTACGCGACCGGATTCCGCAGGTCGGCCCGAAAGTGATCGGCGCGAGCTATACGCCGATGGACGGCCACGTCAACCCGCTCAAACTGCTGCGCGGCCTTCATACGTCACGTCGATGCAATCGCACGGCGTGCAATACGTGTCCGGCGAACGGGCGGAGCGCATCGTGCCGCAGGCGAATGGGTTCATCGTGCATGGAAAGCGCGGGACGTATCGCGCGGGGCGCGTGGTGCTGGCGGCGGGACTCGGCAATCGCACGCTCGCGCTGTTCGTCGGAATGAACGCGCCGGTTGCGCCCAATCGCGGACAAGTGCTGGTGAGCGAGCGCGTCGCGCCGTTCCTGCACTATCCACCGCTCAACGTGCGTCAGACCGACGAAGGCAGTCTGCAATTCGGCGATTCGATCGAAGAAGTCGGCTTCAACGATTTCACGACGACCCACGTTCTCGCCGATATCGCCCGCCGCGCCGAGCGCGCCTTCCCGATGCTCGAACACGTTCGTCTCGTGTGCATGTGGGCCGCGCTGCGCGTGTACAGCCCGGATGGTTTCCCGGTCTACGACAAGTCGGAACGACATCCGGGCGCGTTCGTCGTCACGTGTCACAGCGGCGTGACGCTCGCCGCCGCGCACGCCATGCGCATCGCGCCGTGGATACTCGGCGCGCCGATTCCCGACGAGCTGCCCGCCTTCTCCGCGCGCCGTTTCGAGCACGCCAAAGAACTGACCCCCGCACATTGAGCACGCACGACATGACTTCATCGACACCTACGCTTTTCAAGCCGTTGCCGGGCGCGAACGACGCGAGCATCGACATCTTCTTCAACGATCAACCGCTGCAAGTCCAGTCGGGCCGTTCGGTCGCGGCGGCGTTGCTCGCGGCGGGCGTTTCGAGGTTTCGCGCGACGCCGGTTTCGGGTGCGCCGCGCGCGCCGTACTGCATGATGGGCGCGGGCTTCGAATGCCTCGTCGAAATCGACGGCGTGCCGAGCCGTCAGAGTTGCATGGTCGAAGTGAAGGCCGGCATGCGCATCCGCTCGCAGGAAGGCGCGCGCGATCTGTCGCCTTCGATCGACACCGATACCGCCGAACCTTCGCTGGAGAACGCACATGGCCGCTGAACTCGTGTCATCGAATGCCGAAACGGTAGATGTCGTCGTGGTCGGCGCGGGTCCTGCGGGCATGAGCGCGGCCACGCGCGCCGCGCGCGCGGGTCTGAACACCGTGCTGATCGATGAACAGGATGCCGTCGGCGGGCAGATTTATCGCGGCATCGGACGCGCGGATTCGCGTCGCAAGCAGATTCTCGGGCCGGACTATGCAGCGGGCGGCGCGATTGCGCAGGCGTTCGCGGCATCGGGCGCGCGGCACATCACGAACGCGACCGTGTGGCAGGTCACGCACGAGCGCGGCATCAACTATCTGAAGGACGGGAAAATCGGCAGCTTCGAGGCCAGGCGCGTGATTCTCGCGAGCGACGCGACGGAGCGTCCGTTTCCGATTCCCGGCTGGACGCTGCCCGGCGTGCTGACGGCGGGCGCCGCGCAAATCCTGCTGAAGAGCGCGGGCGAAGTGCCCGCCGCGCCGCCGATTCTCGCGGGCTGCGGGCCGCTTCTGTATCTGCTCGGCTGGCAATACATCCGCGCGGGCGTGCCGATCCGCGCGCTGGTCGACACCACGCGCCACGAAGACCGCTGGCGCGCCAAGCGTCACATGCTGTCGGCCTTGCGCGCGTGGCCGTATCTGAGCAAAGGCCTGCAACTCATGCGCACGCTGCGCGAAGCGGGCGTTCCCATGTTCGATGCCGCCGACGATTTGCGCGTGGAAGGCGCGGAACGTGCAAGTGCGTTGAGCTTCACGACGCAAGGCGCGGCGCATCGTATCGAGGCGGACGTGATCTTGCTGCATCAGGACGTCGTGCCGAATACGCAGTTCACGCAGGCGTTGCGCGCGGCGCATCGCTGGGACAACGCGCAACTCTGCTTCACACCAAAGACCGACGCCTGGGGCGAGCTCGACGTGCCAGGCATCTTCGTGGCGGGCGATGGCGCGGGCATCGGCGGCGCGCAGGCGGCGGCTGTGCAAGGCGCGCTCGCGGGGCTCGCGGTCGCGGCGCAACTCGGCGCGGTCGAGACCCGCAAGCGCGATCTCGAAGCGCTGGCGCTCCGGCGCGATCTTGCCGGCGTCATGCGCATTTGTCCGTTCCTCGACACGTTGTATCGTCCGCGCGATGCGAACCGGATACCGAAGAACGACACCATCGTCTGCCGATGCGAGGAAGTCACCGCAGGCGAATTGCGTCAGTTCGTGGCGCAGAGCTGCGCCGGGCCGAATCAGGCGAAGTCGTTCGGGCGCTGCGGCATGGGGCCGTGTCAGGGCCGCATGTGCGGGCTGACGGTGACGGAAGTCATCGCCGATGCGCGCCGCGTATCGCCCGCCGATGTCGGCTATTACCGCATTCGCCCGCCGATCAAGCCGCTCACGCTCGGAGAACTCGCCGGTGAATGAAATCGCTCATGAGACCGCTGAGGCGGATGTGATCGTCGCGGGTGGCAGCCTGCACGGCACGAGCAGCGCGTTTCATCTGGCCAAGCGCGGCGCGAAATTCATCGTGCTCGAAGCGGATTATGTGGCGCGTCATTCGTCCGGCGTGAACGCGGGCGGCGTGCGCACGCTCGGGCGTCCGTTGCCCGAGATTCCGCTTGCGCTGATGTCGCGTGAAATCTGGCACGGCATGACGGATTTGCTCGGCGAAGACGGCGGCTTCGTTCCATCCGGACAACTCAAGATCGCTGAAACCGAAGCAGAACTTGACACGTGCCGCGAGCGCGTCGCGCTGCTCGAATCGCACGGTTTCACGCATGAGAAAGTGATCGATCGCGACACCGTGCTCGAACTCGAACCGGCGTTGGCCAGGCATGTCACGGGCGGCATCTGGGTCGAGCGCGACGGCTACGCGCTGCTGTATCGCACGACGAACGCGTTCCGGCTCGCCGCACAGCGTCTGGGCGTGCGCTTTCTGGAAGGCACGCCGGTGAAGCGCATCGAACAGCGCGGCGAACGCTGGTTCGCGCAGACGCCGCGCGGCATGTTCAGCGCGCAGAAGCTGCTCATCGCGTCGGGCGCGTGGTCCGGCGAGCTGGCGAAGCAGGCGGGCGACCGTGCCCGTGCATGCCGAAGGACTGATGCTGATGGTCACGCATCGCGTGGCGCCTTTCTGCCGCGCGACGCTCGGCGTGACCGGACGGCCGCTGTCGTTCAAGCAATTCGACAGCGGCACGGTCGTGATCGGCGGCAAGCTTATCGGCATCGCGGAACTGGCGAATCGTCACGGCGAAGTCGATTTCATGTGCCTCGTGAAAAGCGCGAAGACGGTCACGGACCTCTTTCCGCATCTGCGCGATCTCGGCGTGAATCGCGCGTGGGCGGGCGTCGAAGCGTTCACCGAAGACGAACTGCCGGTGATCTCGGCGAGCCACACGGCGTCGAATCTGTATTACTAGTTCGGCTATTGTGGCAGCGGCTTTCGGCTCGGGCCGGGCTGCGGCAAGCTCGTGTCCGAACTGATGCTCGACGGCACGCCGTCCCTTTCGCTGGATGCGTTCGCCATCGATCGATTCGGGGCGTCGTCGCACTCCGCACAAGCCGCGACGCTCGTTACGCACAAGCCGCGTTTTTTATCTCGCCGCGCGCGTATCGACGATGACGCGCGGGCTTCCCATTGGCCTCACCTTTCGAAGGAGCACTTCAATGAGCGATATCGTTCGCATCGACACCAATCAGCGCATGAGCCGCGTCGTGAAAGCGGGCGGACTCGTGTTTATCGGCGGGCAGACATCGGCTGACCAGACGCCGGACATCAAGCTGCAAACGCAAAAAGTGCTGGAGAAAATCGACGGCTATCTGGAGAAGGCGGGCATCGACAAGACGCGTCTCGTCTCGGCGCAAGTCTGGGTGGCGGACATCGCGCGCGATTTCGCGGGGATGAACGAAGTGTGGGATGCATGGGTGCCCGAAGGCTGCGCGCCGACGTGCGCCACGGTCGAAGCGAAGTTGGCGTTGCCGGCGTTGCTGGTGGAAATCGCGGTTATCGCGATGGGGTGATGTGTTTGGGGGTGCAGCGGATCGGCATGGCCGGTCGTCGCTCGTCTGGCGGCTTCCTCAAGCACGCGTTCATATTGCATCCCCTCCTCGCTCATCGACGAAACAAAACGGTGAAGGCATTCGCATTGCTCTGGCATCTTTGCCCCGGATCGCTTGGTCAAGGGGTCTTGGATGAGTGACATCGGCGCGCACGCTTCCAATGGGTCAAGTTCCCTCGGACAGCACAGTGCAGAGGCCGCGCCGGTCAGCTCTTACAGAGACCTTCTCCATGAAACCGACTCTCGCCTGCGTCGCAACGGCCGCGGTCTTTCTCGTGGCCGCTTGCGGCGGCTCCGATTCTTCCACGCCATCGAACGTCAACACATCGCCGAATCTGGTGGCGACCAACACGTCGCAAACCGCGCCCGTGCCGCAGATGCAAGCGGTGCTAAACGCGCAGACGGCGCTCGGCGTCAAGCCGGTTCAAACGCTGACCGTGCAGCAGGCGCGCACGCAGCCCACGCCCGCCGATGCCGTCAAAGCCGTGCTCCAAAGCCAGGGCGCGAGCACCGCGCCGCAGCGCGTCAACAGCGTGGTCGATAGCACGTTCCCCGGTCCGGCCGGTCCCGTTGGCATCACGATCTATACGCCTGCGGGCAAAAGGCCGTTTCCCGTCATTCTTTATATTCACGGTGGCGGCTTTGTCATCGCCAGCCGGCAGGTCTACGACAGCAGCGCGCGCGTTGACTAATCTGACGAATGCCATCGTAGTGTCGACGGATTATCGGCAAGGGCCGGAGAATCGCTTTCCCGCCGCGCATGACGACACGTACGCCGCCTATCTCTGGGTGCGTGCCAATGCAGCGAGCTTCAACGGCAATGCATCGCGCGTGGCGGTCGCGGGAGAAAACGCGAGCGCGAACATGGCGGCATCGATCGCGATCAGGGCGTGAGACGCGGGCATCGCCATGCCGGCGTATCAGTTGCTCGTTTATCCGATCACCAACTATGCGTTCGATACGCCATTGCAACAGGTCAACATGGATACGTCGCCGTTGAGCACGAAGAACCTCGTCTGGTATTACGGCAACTACCTCAACTCCGCAGCCGACGGTGCGAACCCCGAGTTTTCGATCTTGCGCGCGAACCTCAAGGGTCTGCCGCCCGCGACCGTCACCACGGCCGACGACGATCCGCTTCGCTCGGAAGGCGCGAACTTCGCGGCGGCGCTCGTGAACGCGGGCGTGACGGTCGATTTCCGCAATTACCCCGGCGTCACGCACGAGTTCTTCAGCATGGGCGCGGTGCTTGATGAAGCGAAGCAAGCCAATCAACAGGCGGCGACGGATTTGAAGAAGGCGTTTGGTATTCAGTAGAACGTTGCGCGGGTGGCGAGGGTCGCGTCAGGACGGCATCATCAATTCGACGCGCTCGGCGATCCGCCCGGTCCATAAGGGTCCGGATTACCGAAACGCGGAAGTGAACCGTTCATGCGCGCTTTGCTGAGTTCATCCTGGACATCTTTTCGGGTCTTCGGTCGCGGCATTGCTGCAAAAACGGGTTCTTGCGTATCGCTGTTGGTTCGTACTTCGGATTGCGGAGGATTTACGGATGACGGCGGCGATGATTCATGTGATGTATCGGCCGCGCGTTGGGAAACCTGCTCCGGCTCTCTGTCGCTCGACTCGACACCGTTCGTCGTGGCTTCTGCACGGCGCTCTTCTGTCAGTTGCGTGCCGTGTCCTTCCGCCTGCGCTGCGTCATTCGCTTCTTTAACGGGAGCCGCAGCACGAGACGAACGCGGCTTCTTGACCGATCTCGCGTGTTGCGGCGCTTTCGGCGGCAGCGCTCTGACCTGATCGGGCGATGCGGAAGATTGCAGATCAGTTGCAATTTCGCCATCCGTCGCGTTCTCGGTTTGCTTCACATCAGGCGGGCTTTCGGGCGCAACAGGAGCCGAAGGCGCTTCCTCGCGCACCGCGCCCGTCGACACCGATGCCCGTTGATGCGTCGACCAACTCTGCTCTTCCGCACGATGCCCACTGCTTCGCAACAGCAGCGAAGGAACCGCGATCGATAGTCCGATCACGCAGAGTCCGATAAGAATGGATCGGTCTGAGAATCTGAGCATCCGTGACTACCTCACTGGGTGAATAGCGCGTTCGCCGGTTTCATCCGACGATAGACCATGCACTCCACTTCTCCACGATCGTCTGAAGAAACCGCAGCGCTTCGTACACTATCCCGCGCGTAGAAGATTCAACATTTGCAGCAATTGCAGCGCCACGCCCGCGACAATAAAGGTCGCAGCCGTGACAACTCTGACGCGCAAGCGCCAGGCGGCCATCGATCGGTTTTCCATGTAACGCTCCTCCCCGCGACCACGCAAGTCATAGAACACCCTGAAGAGTGCTCCATGACCATTTCGCCCTGAGAAAACAGGCTCAAACGAACGCGCTGCTCATATGAAGCGTGCCATTCACGCCCGCCGGGAAAAAGCCGCCTTGCGCGACCGCACCTTTGTTCAGATAGACGATATTGAGCACATCATCGTAACTTCGGCTGAACGCGATGCCGTTGCTATCGAGCGGCACGATGTTGGAAATTTGATTGTTCGCGCCGGCAATGCCCTGATCGACATCGCTCGACGAATCGAGTGAATCCCGCGCGTCCGAAATGGCCTGCGTTGCGGTCACGAGGCTCGGTGTCTGGATGCCTTTCGAGTACAACCAACCCGGCGTGATAGGCCTCCGCGGCGAGAATGCCGGCTGCGGCTTCGAGATACGTCTTGTTGGTGATAAGCGGCGACGCGCCCTTATAAGCCGTCACCCCGACATCTTCGAAGATGAACGCGCCAAGCAGAAAGTTGTTGTCGTTGAGATAGGGATTGAAGACGGTCCCGGCAGGCGCGAGACCCGCAGCCTGCGCAGCGAGCGAGAACGCGCCGTTCGGATCCGCGCCGCCCACATCCAGCGATGGCATCGCGACCGCCGCGCTTCCCAGCGCAGTCCGCAAAAACGTCACGTGTTCGAGCTCGTCTTTGGCGATCTCCCGCGCGTAGGCTGCGACCACTGGATCGGAGAATGTCACCTGCTGGCCCGGAATCACTTTGCCCGGCGTGCCGACGCCTGTCATGAGATTGGCCGGTAGTCCTACACCTGTCGTGGCGTACGCATAGAAGGTCGCTTCGAGATACTCGAGATTCAGGGCGAAGTTGAGAATCTCCGGGTCCGTTGGTCCTGTCGCTGCATTGGCGTTGTCACCCGATCCGCCGCCGCATGCGCCGAGAATGGTGCCGCCCACCAAACCCAGTCCCAGTCCGCCCGCGCTGCGAAAAAACTGGCGACGCTTCTCGCGCCGCTCGACGCGTCGATCGAGGACGTCTGTTATCGCGTTTCTGTCAGCCATGTCCATCTCCTTGATGATGATCGTTGGACAGCGCCGCATCGATTCTCATGTGGACCGTGAACGACGCCGGGAGAGCGGGATGGTTTGCCGGGCAAAGATTGAATAGCAGCGTAGGCCACTCTCAATCGCGCATACGATGCCGGACGTGATGAGAGATTCATCGCGTAACAGATTCTTTCACTTGCGCCATGCGTTGACTGAATCGTTACCGTTGAGCGATGCGCCGATGCGCAAACTCGACCGAGCGGCTTGCGGGCTATCAAATGACAATGCGCAGCGTCGAAAGAGGTTCTGTCGTGGACATGCATGGATGGCGCACCGGCTATCAATAAAACCGGCCCGGGTCGTAAAATCGGTCATGAACATTCGTTACGTGCAGAGTTTCGTCGCCGTGGTGGAGAGCGGCTCCATCGCCGAAGCAGCGCGACGCTTTGGGCTCACGGCAACAGCCGTTGCCGCACGCATTCGCTCGCTCGAAGAAAGCCTTGGAATCACGCTGATTCAGCGCTCGGGACGCAACGTCGGACCGACTGCGGAAGGCGTGAAAGTCCTGGACAGCGCGCAAGATGGTCAGATGCAGATCGGCGAACTGCGGGTCGGCATGTTCCAGTCGGCGATGGTCAGCGTGCTGCCGTCGGTCTTGCAACGCGTCTACGCGTCCTATCCCGATCTCAAGATTTTCATGGACACGGGAAGTTCGGTCGATCTCTGCAAGAAGGTGTGTTCCGGCGAGCTCGATGTCGCGATCGTCGTCGAGCCTCAGTTCGCTATGCCCAAAACGGGCGAGTGGCATCCGCTGACTGAGGAGCCGCTTATCGTGGTGGCGCATGCGTCGATGGCCGGACGCGATGCGCACGAACTCCTAACGGCCGAGCCCTTCGTTCGATACGCCCGTTCCGTGCTCGGCGGTCAACTGGCGGACCGCTATCTGCACGACGCCGATTTGCATCCGAGACAGCGGCTCGAAATCGATGGCTTGCTCGCCATCGCAACGCTCGTCGACAAGGGACTCGGCGTATCGCTGGTGCCCGACTGGCCTTCGTTGTGGACGAGCGGCCTCGCGATCATTCGTGTTGCGCTTCCCGAGCGCGCGCCGGTTCGTCGTATCGGACTGGCCATTGCGCGGCAATCGCCTCGCTTTGCGTTGGTGAAGTTGTTCTCGCAGGCCGCAGCGACGACGTTCAATCGGCCTCACGACGATATGCTGTCGTGAGGCATCGCGCAGACAGGCTTATTTGGATGAGTCGTCTTTTTGAAGGCTCGCTGCGCGCAAGAAATCGAAGTCCACGCCTTCGTCTGCCTACGTCACCGTCTGCAAAAAGAGCTTGCGATAACCGCGGTCCGCTGTCGGCCTGACAATCGGCGTTTCCGCTGCACGCTGCTTGAGTTCGTCATCGGAGACAAGCAGCGACACTTCTCGATTCGATACGCTCAGCCGAATCCGGTCACTGCTCCGAAAGTAGGCCAGCATGCCTCCGGCGGCCGCTTCGGGCGTCACGTGCAGAACAATCGTGCCGAAGGCCGTGCCGCTCATCCGGCCATCGGAGATGCGGACCATGTCTTTTACGCTGGCCCGCGCGAGCTTTCGGGGGATCGGAATGTAGCCCGCTTCGGGCATTCCGGGCGCGCCGACTGGCCCGATGTTCTTCAGCACCAGAACATCATCGGCGTTCACGTCCAATGCTTCATCGTCGATGCGGTTGATCAGATCTTCGACGTTCTCGAACACGACCGCACGGCCCTCGTGTTCCATCAACGTCGGGTCCGCAGCCGATTGCTTGATAATCGCGCCGCCCGGGGCGAGATTGCCGCGCAGCACCGCCAGTCCGCCCTGCGGATAGATCGGCTGTGCGAACGAACGCACCACGTCCTGGTCCGCTCACTTCGATCTGCTCGCCGAGCGTCAGACCGCTGACGGTCATTGCATCCAGATGCAGCAAGGGCTTCAATTCACGCAGCAGCGTGGCGATGCCGCCCGCTTTATGAAAGTCCTCCATATATAGTGCTGACCCGTCGGCTTGAGGTCGAGCAAAACGGGCGTTTCCTTACCCATCCGGTCAAGCGCTTCGAGATCGATCTTGTGGCCGAGACGCCCGGCAATCGCGCTCAGGTGCACGATCGCGTTGGTGGAACCGCCGATCGCCAGCAGCACGCGCATCGCGTTCTCGAATGCCTTGGGCGTGAGAATTTGGTCGATGGTCAATCGTTCGGCGGCCAGCTTGACGGCGGTCGTGCCCGTTTGCTCCACGACCCGGATACGATCGGCCGTCACCGCAGGCGGCGTCGCCGCGCCGGGAACGGTCATGCCGAGGGCTTTGGCGATACACGCCATCGTGCTTGCCGTGCCCATCACCGAACACGTTCCGACGCTCGCCACGAGTTGGTTATTGACGTCGTCGATTTCCTGCTGATCGATTTCGTTCGCGCGAAACTTGCCCCAGTAGAGGCGGCAGTCCGTACATGCGCCCACGCGCTCGCTTCGATGAGAACCGGTGAGCATCGCGCCGGTGACGAGCTGGATCGCGGGAATGCCGGCGGATGCCGCGCCCATCAACTGCGCGGGAACGGTCTTGTCGCATCCGCCGATGAGCACGACGGCGTCCATCGGCTGCGCGCGGATCATCTCCTCGGTGTCCATCGACATGAGATTGCGCAGATACATCGACGTGGGCGAGGAGAAGCTCTCGTGGATCGAGATGGTCGGGAAGTCGACCGGCAAACCGCCTGCCAGCATGACGCCGCGCTTCACCGCTTCGACGAGTTGCGGCATGTTGCCGTGGCACGCATTGAAGCCGCTGCCCGTATTCACGATGCCGATGACCGGGCGGTCGAGCGCCTGGTCCGTATAACCCGCCCCTTTGATGAACGCTTTGAGCAGAAACAGCGAGAACCCCTGATCACCGTACGAGGTCAGTCCACGCTTCATGCCGGTCGCTTCAGCGGGGGGTTGCGGGGCAACTTTCTTGTCAGCCATGATTTTCTCCAAAATTTTCACTTGCGCGCATCGAACGCGTGCTACTCGAACATTCGGCTTGAATCCATCACCGGTTCACGACCCGTGCAGGGAGGAAAAGCAGAATCAGTACGGCCGAGAGCGTCAGACTGCCTGCCACGAGGTACAAGCCCGAGGTCAGGGAATGCGTCTCCGTCTTGAGCCAGCCCATCACGGAAGGACTCACGAATCCCGCGAGATTGCCGGTCGAATTGATCAGCGCGATACCCGCCGCCGTGCCGCCGAGCAACGAAGTGGGCAAGGCCCAGAACATCGGCAAAGCGGAAATGATGCCTGCCGCAGCGAGTGACAGGCCGATCATCGCAGGCACGAGTCGATGGCCGCTCACGGCGCACAGACAAAACCCGAGCGCAGCGACTAGCGCGGGCGCGCTGACGTGCCACCGGCGCTCGCGCTTTCGATCCGCACTACGGCCCACGAAAATCATCGCGATGAGCGCACAGGTGTAGGGAATCACCGTGAGCAAGCCGACCGTCAGCGGATCGTTGACGCCGGAAGCCCTGATGATGGTCGGCTGCCAGAAGCCGATTGCATACGATCCCATGACAATGCCGAAGAGAATGAGACACAGCAGCCAGACCCAACCCGAAGAGAATGCGTCCTTGACCGAGCCATGCGTGCGCCTGGCCGCATCGCCGTCGATTTCCTTCATGATGTGCGCCTTTTCTTCGTCGCTCAGCCAGTTCGCATCGTTCACACGGTCGTCCAGAAAGCAGTAGACGATCACCCCGAGCGCGATCGCCGGCACGGCCTAGATGATGAAAAGCCACTGCCATCCCGCATGACCCAGAACGCCCGCAAAAGAATGCATGATCAGGCCCGACAGAGGACCGCCCAGCATGCCGGAAACGGGATTGCCCGCAGTGAGAACGGCCATCGTCTTTCCGCGACGGTGAGAGGGAAACCAGTACGTCAGATACAGGATCATGCCCGGATAAAAACCCGCTTCGGCGACGCCGAGCAGGAAACGAACAATGTAGAACATCGTCGGAGTCTTGACCCGCGCGGTGGCGAGCGAGAGCACGGCCCACGTCACCATGATGCGGGCGATCCAGCGTCGCGCGCCCACGCGGTGAAGCAGCAGGTTGCTCGGTACTTCGAACAGGAAGTAGCCGACGAAGAACAGGCCCGCTCCCAGACCGTAGACCGCCTCGCTGAAGTTCAGATCGTTGAGCATCTGCAACTTGGCAAACCCCACGTTCACGCGATCCAGATAAGCAACCACGTAACAAACGAACAATAGCGGCATGAAGCGCCACGCCGCCTTTCGAAACGTGGCATCCGCGGACGCGCGATCGGCATCCATCGACAGTGCGGGATGTGAGGACATCGTTGTCTCCTGATTTATCGTCGTGGCGAGCGTTCGACGGCAGCAGCGCCCGCGTGCATGGAGGCGCTGCGCGTGAACTGTTGACCTTGAGATTTCTCTGGCCGCTCGAACGAGATTGCAGCAGGCAGAAGGACTCTGCCTCTGACAACCCTTGGAGGGAAATATGCAGGAGAGCGTTACGGCAATGAAGGTGCGTGCGGTTCCGTTCAGAACTAGAAAATTTTTCGGTCTGCCGTTTTCACGTTCAATATGAAGATTCGGGCGGCTGAACTGCCACGAGATCAAAACCTTTACCGATGTCTTCGGCCCATCGCGACGGCCGCGAAGCCGATCGCCAGCGCGACGTAAGTCCAGCCGAGCGAGCCTTTGGACATATGCACGTCATAGCCCGGCGTCACGCGCTTGGGCACGACGTGATAATCTATGATGTACGCAACAACGGCCGTCGTCGCAGCCGCGCCGATCACCGCCGTGCGGGTCGGTCTTCTGCCGCACAACGCTTCGAACAGCACGCCCCAGAAGACGGCGCTGCCGAGATGAATGCCCGCTCCCGTGCCGGTGTATCGCACGCTCATGCTTTCTTGTCGAAACGACCGTTCCGGCCAGATGCAATGCGTGACTGCATTGATTGCCGCGAAGGGGCCGTGACCGGCCTGGCGGCGCCGTACGCCGCCATCAGCGCCGAAGAAACGCCGGCAGCCGCGCCGACGATTCCCCCGAGCGGCGCCCACCACTTCATGTTGCGCAAGGCATCGATGGTCGGCAACGCCGCCGGCTGCATCAAGAACAGCGCGATGGCGAGAAACATCACCAGCAGAAACGACACCGCCGACGCAAGCCACGGATTGACGAGCGCACCGTTGATCGGCGCGCCCGCCGCCTGAAGAATGCCGCCCAGGATGATGAAGGGATAAACCCATGCGTTGCTCATCGCTCGTGTCTCCGTCGATTCCAATTCGTCCCGCGTCCAGCGTCAGCGTCCGATCAGCAGCCGCGCGCCGAGCGCCAGCACGAGCGCGGGCAGCATCACGGCAAAGCCGACTTTCAGGAACTGCGTGAAGCTCACTTCCTCGCCTTCGCGTCGAATCGACGATAGCCAGAGAATCGTCGCGAGCGAGCCGGTGATCGACAGATTCGGGCCGAGGTCTACGCCGATCAGCAATGCGTCGATGACGCGCTCCGGACTGTGCGCCTGCAAAGCCGTCGCACCCGCGATGAGTCCGGCGGGCAGATTGTTGATCGCGTTGCTGCCGAAAGCGATGACGAGACCGGAGAGCGCCGCGGTCATTGGCTGACTCTGCCGGGTTGCCTGCGCGAGCAGTGCCGAAAGTTCGCGGGTGACGCCGGTGTGATCGAGCATCTCGACCAGCACGAAAAGACCAGCGACGAGCGGCAGCACGCTCCACGATATGTCGCTGACGAGTTCTATCGGCGACTGGCGCTCCTTGATCGACACGACCAGCGCCGTGATCATTCCGAGGATGGCGGTCGGCAAACCGAGTTGCAGATCGAGCGCAGAGACGGCGAGCAGAACGATCGCCGTCACGCCCATGCTCGCGAGCGTGAGCTTGCCGTTCGTGCTAAGCCGTTCGACCGGCAAATCGCACGCACAGGAACCGGTCAGGTCCGCGCGCTGCGTCCAGCGCAGCATGACGAAGGTCGCCACGATCGACAGCAGCGAAGGCCACGCGAATCGCGCAATCCACAGCCCGAGCGCAGGCGTGTGATTCGCATACAGCACGAGGTTGGCGGGATTCGATATCGGCAACACGAAACTCGCCGCATTGGCGATGAACGCGCACACATAAAGCAAAGGCAGCGGCTTCGTTTGCGCTTTCTTCGCGGCAGCGAATACGGCGGGCGTCAGGACGACGGCGGCGGCATCGTTGGACAGGAATGTCGTCACGATGCCGCCCACCAGATACACCAGCAGAAAGAGCTTGCGAGGCGATTCCTGCGCGTAATTGACGACGCGCACCGCGATCCAGTCGAACAAGCCTTCGCGCCGTCCGAGTTCGGAGAGCAGCATCATGCCGATCAGGAACAGATAAACGTCCGCGCCCTTCCCGACCGCCCGCCACGCAAGATTCGCAGGCAGCAGTCCGAGCGCGACGAGTATCAGCGCGCCCGCGGCGGCCCAGATCGCTTCGGGCCAGCGAAACGGCCGCAAGATGACGCCGGCCGTGGCCGCGAGTCCAATGCCCCAGGAAAGAAAAGTCGGATTCATGTGGCCAGGTGGCTGTCGTGAGTGATATCGTGTTGAACGACGCACGCCTTTTTGAGCGCCGTGCCGAAGAACAGCCAGAGCGCAAGCGATCCCGTCGATACACTGCCCAGCACCAGAAACGCGCTCGCATAACCGAAACGCTGCGCGAGCACGCCGCCCAGCGCCGGACTCAGCGCCGCGCCGATGCCCTGCACGGTCATGATGACGCCTGCCCCACGTTGACCCGTCCCGTACCCTGCAACAGCCGCACGACCAGCGCGGGCACCGCGACGCTCTGCAGTCCCGCGCCGATACCATCGCGCGCCTGCACCGGCCACACGCCCCACGCGGTGATGAACATCGCCGCGACGATCCCGCGTAACGGCAGCGCGAGGAACGTGATTAGAATGACGCCCCAATAGCCGATCCGCTGAATCAGCCGGTTCGCGAAACACGCCGCGACGACCATCACGAGTTGCGCGACCACGATGGTCTGCGCGGTGAAGGCGCTCGGATCGCCCTGATGCGCCGCGACGACGGCCAGCCCGTAGAGCGGAAGCATCGCGGCATTGCCCAGATGGAACATCGCGAGCGATGCGGCGAGCAGCAGCAACGGGCGGCACGTCAGCAGCACGCGAAAGCCGCTCGCGTGCTCATGCTCATGCCCGGCGTTCGATTCTCCCGAAGCCGATGCCCCGAGTCCGCGCGCGTTGTCGTGATCGATCGCATCGCGCCGGATGAGCAGCGTCGAGATCACCGTGAGAATGCCGAACACGCCCGCGAGCACGAACACCGCGCCGGTGACGGCCGTGAGAATCTGCGAGGCGGCGACCATCGGATAACTGTGCGAGAACCACAGCACGAGCGGCGCCAGTGTCGTCATCACGCCCGCGATGACGATGATGCCGCCGTCGCATCGACCAGCGCGCCCGCAGGCGACGTCGCGAACATGCCCGCGATGCCGCCGAGCGTCATCACCGTGCCGATCGCTTCGGGATGCCAGCCGTGCGACTGAAGAAAGACGCCGAGGAACGGCCCGATGCCCGGCCGCACATCGGCCATGAAAAAATTCAGCGCTTCGAGCGCGTAGCGTGGATTCATGGCGTTATTCAGTGCGAAGGCGAGTGCAAGGCATGACACAGGCTCCGTCAGGCGGCATCGACGAGTTCGGCGATTTCATCGACCTCGATGGTGCGCCCGTGCCGGTTCTTCACGCCGTGTCCCCAGACGTGAACATACGCGCCCGGACTCAGGTAATCGGCGAGTTCGGCGGCTGCGTGAGGCGGCATGCGCAAGGACGTGCCATCGTCCAGCAGCGCCCCGCGCAATTCGCCTTTCGGACCGAAGAGCGAAAGCGTCACTTCGCCGGACGCCTGCATGGGTTTGCGTTCGACATGCGGCTTGTGATGCTTCTCGCCGTCGTGATGCGGACCTTCGTCGAGAATCAGCGCGCCGCGTTTGGTCGTCAGCGAAACGGCGGCGATCATGTCCGCGCCGTGCGGTTTGACGCCGCGTATGCGCACTTCATCTCCTGGCGCGACTTGCCGTGCAAGCTCTTTCGACAGATGAGGTGCAAAATGCACTTGCCGCGCGCCGAGTAAAAGACCGTCGATTTCGCCGTGCGGATTCAACAGAAAGCGTGTGACCTTGCCGCATGTTTCCGGAAGGCTCGTGTGATCGATCCAATGCATGTCGATTGTCCTGGTAATGGATTTTTAAGGCATGGGCGCATTGCGGTCATAGAGCGGCGTCACGTGGTCCGGTGAGCCGAACGCGGTCGCCTGCATCGCGGTGCCGTACTGATTGCGCGTGCCGTAGCCTTGCGCCGATACGGTCGCGCCCGTGCGGACCAGCGTCGCGAACTGTTGCGCCACGGGCGGCGTGAGTTTGATCACCGTGCCGCCCGCGAGGATCACGCCGTCCGGTTCACCGCGCGGCGCAGTCGTCACATGCGCCACCTTGCCCTGCGCGCTCAAACGCGCTAGCCCTTCTCCGCGCGGCGCGCGCGGCATGGGCGGTGCGCCGCGCATCGGCGGTTCGTCGATCACTTGCTGTCCGCTGCGCGTATCGGTGATGCGTTGCGCCGTGAGGCTGCCTCCCTCATCGCGCCTGCCGCTGATCTGCACGCGGTCGCCCTGGTGAACCGCCGACGTCAGTTGCGCGCTCATGTGCGGCGCAAAGCGCACGAGCATCCCGTCGTCTGTGATGAAGCCGTCGACCTCACCGTCCGGATTAGTCAGAAAGCGCGTCACTGTTCCCTGCGCGGTGACGATCGGCGCGGCATCGGTGAGCGGGGCTGGCGCGGGTGCCGGCGGCTGTGCCACTGACGGCGGCGCATTATCGGCTTGCGGTTGAGGCGGAGATTGCGCCGCGCAACCGGCGCTCACTGCGAGCAATGCAGCGAGCGCGACAATGCGCGACCTGAGAGTCTGGGTCGATCGCATGATTCACTCCTTTCGGGTAGCGAGGAGTGAAGTGCAAGGACTATGCCATTCTGGAAATGCCCGAGCGTCAGCGCGAATCGAACGCGCCGAAGCGTCAAGGAACCGGACATGCGCTGTCCGTTTGCTTGACACTCCGACGCTTACGAACCGGCATCGGACATACCGAGACTCGTCATGCGCGTATACAGCGATTGCCGGCTGATGCCGAGCCGCCGCGCCGCCGCCGCGCGATTGCCGCCCGACGCCGCGAGCGCATGATCGATGAGCGCACGCTCCAGCCGCGCCACCGCTTGCGGAAGCGGCAGCTTGAGCAGCGTCGAGGGAATCGCTTCCGGCGCGCCGTCTTTCGTCACCGTGAGAAACGCGAAGTCTTCGCGCGTCAGCACCTGGCCGGGCGCAAGCGCGCTCGCCCGTTCGATCGCGTTGGCAAGCTCGTGGACATTGCCCGGCCACGCGAAGGTGGCGAGCAGACGCTGCGCATCGGCGGAAAGATGTTTGCGCGCGGTATCTGACGATACGCCCGCGAGAAAGTGCTCGGCCAGCGGCAGGATATCGGCCACGCGCTCGCGCAGCGGCGGCATCGGCAGCGGGATCACGTTCAGGCGAAAGAGCAAGTCCTGCCGAAACGTGCCCGCCTCGACCATCGACGCGAGATCGCGATGCGTGGCGGCCACCACGCGCACATCGACCGTCACGACACGGTTCGTTCCAAGCGGCGTGATTTGCCGTTCCTGCAGCACGCGCAGGAGTTTTGCCTGCATCGGCAATGGCATGTCGCCGACCTCATCGAGAAACAAGGTGCCGCCATGCGCTTCTTCGAAGCGTCCGCGCCGGTCGCTCTGTGCGCCGGTGAACGCGCCCTTGCCGTGCCGAAGAGTTCGCTTTCGAGCAGATCGTCGGGAATGGCCGCGCAGTTCACCGCGCCGAACGGACCGCCCGCGCGCGCCGACGCGCGATGCAGCACGCGCGCCGCGATCTCCTTGCCGGTTCCCGTTTCGCCGGTGATGAGCACGGTCGAGTTCGACCCCGCCGCGCGGCCGAGGCGCTTCTGCACTTCACGCATGGCGTGGCTCATGCCGAGCAGTTGCGGCTCGTGCGGCGTGAGTTCATCGGCGAAAGCGCGCGGCGGGTGCGCCGGTCTGCGCCGACAGCATGCGTTCGAGCAACGCGGCGATCTCGTCGCGCCCGACCGGCTTGGTGAGATGCTCGAACGCGCCGAGCCGCATGGCGCCGATGGTGTTGTCGCTCGTCGCGTGCGCGGTGAGCATCACGACCGGCACACGCTGCATGTCCGGCGTGTTGCGCAAGGTGTCGAGCACAGCGAGGTCATCCGCGCCGGGCAAGCGAAAATCGAGAAAGATGCACACGGGCGGCTGACGCTCGCGCATGAGCGTGAACGCTTCCTCACCGGAACGCGCTTCGAGCGGCGCGTGGCCGAGGTCCTGGATGGTTTCCGCAAGACCTTCGCGGAAGGCATCGTCATCGTCGATGATCAGTATGGTCGCCACGGCAAGTCGATCACAAAGCACGTCACGTTTGAATGGTCCGCCAGATAGGCGCGGCCGCCGTGCGCCGACGCGATTTCACGCACGACGGCAAGGCCCAGACCCGATCCGTCCGGGCGGCCGTTCACGAACGGCTCGAAGATGCGCTCGCGTTCGACGGCATCGACGCCCGGTCCCTAATCGATGACTTCGATTCTGAGCCTTTCGCCATCGTCCGACTTGGCGTGCACCGCGCGAACCGTGACCTTCGAGCCCGGCGGCGCATGCCTCAGCGCGTTGATGATGAGATTGTCCACCGCGCGCTAGTTGCGCGGGATCGAACACCGGCTGCGTGGCGCCCGCCGCGACATCCGCTTCGAGCAGCACGACGCCCCGGCGCTCGGCGCGCGATTCGTGGGGTATGAACGAAGTCATTGAGCCACGCGCGCAGATCGACTTCGCGTGCGCGCACCGTCACCGACTGCGTGAGCGCGAACAAACTCGTCACCTGCGACTTGATCTGTCCCACCTGTTCGATGATCGTCCTCAGCGCGGCTTCCCGGCGCGCGGGGTCGCCAGCCAGCGCGTTCTCGGCTTTGAGCCGCATCGCGCCTGCCGGATTGCGGATTTCGTGCGCAATTTGCGCTGCCATCTTGCCCAGCGTGCTTGAAGTGTTCGGCCTTCGCAAGTTGGCGGTTCAGCGCGGTTGCATCGCGTTTGAGGCGCTCGACGCGCTCGACGTATCGATTGAGCGCATGGACGATCTGATCCAGATCGCGCTCGCCGAGCCGGTCGAGCTGCCTGCCCTGCTCGAATTCTCCGTCCGGCGCGAGCACCTGTTCCAGCCGCGTGAGGTTGCGCTTCCAGCGCCTGAGCGTCATCGCCAGAAACAACCGCGAGCACGGCGATGACGGCAAGCACGCCCGCCAGAATGGCCGCGGCGCACTCGCCATACGGCCCGAGCGGAGGACGCGCGCGCGTGAGCGTCCAGGCGAAGAGTCCCGCGTGGCGCGGCACAGGGCAGCCGATCGCGATCACGACGTCCACGCCGCTCGACACGACGTCCGCCTGCATTTGATGCGCGTTCGACGCCTGATTCAGCGCACGCAGAATAAGCGGCGTCTCGGCTTCGGGAATATCGCGCTTGACGTCGCTGCCGCCGTAGGTCGGAAACGCATAGGCGAGAAAGCCCTTGGCCGCGTCCGATGATTCTGCACGCCAGAAGCCGCCTTCGATGCCATCGGTCTGGATCAGCACGAGATCGAGCACCGCGTGCATGAGATCGATGTTGGTCTCGCCTTGGCGCTGCATCGACAACTCATAGCGCGAAGCGACGGCCGTGCATGCCGCGCCAGCCTGCTGCCTCGCGCCCGCCACGCGCTCGCCCAGTGCCGAGGACACCATGAGCCACACCGCCACGCTCAGCAAACTGCAGAGCGCGGCGATCAGAATCCAGAGTGTGAGAAGCTGCGTGGAGAACAACGGTCTCGGCATGAGCGGGCCATAAACGAGCGGACATGGCGCACGATGAAGCAAATTTTCTGCCATGCGGGCGCGCATCGACCGGCGGCTCAACCGCGTTCTAGCTTTGTCGAATGGCCTTCGCGACCGTCTGCAATTGCTCGAACGCACGATACCGCTCCGCATGGAGCGCAACCACGCCCGCGTCCGGCCGTAGACGCGGCTTACCCGCGACATGCGCGTCATCGCTTCCTCGACCGCTGGGAACGCACCGCCTGCGACCGCGCCCAGCATTCCGCCGCCGAGCAGGACCGGCTCGTCCGCTTTAGTCGCCAAAACGCGCTTGCCCGTCGCATCGGCGAGAAGCTGGCGCACGAGGTCCTGCCGCCCCGCGCCGCCGCTGATGATCACGCTCTCGATGGGCGCACCGGCCTGCGCCTGTGTTTCGATGATCTGCCGCAAGCCATAACCGATACTGCAGATGCCCGCTACGTAAAGCGCGACGAGGCTGTTCAGATCCGTCTCCATGCCCAGACCCGCGATGACCGCGCGCGCATGCGGATCAGCGAACGGCGCGCGATTGCCCAGAAATTCCGGCACAACATGCAGACCGTTTGCAAGCTTCACCACGTTCGACAACTAGTCCGACGCTCGCGTGGCCATCTCGGCGAGCATGGCGGGCAGCGATTGCCCTTCCTGTTGCGCGCGGCGGTGCGCATCGGCAGACGCGGGATGCATCGCGAGCAGCCGTTCGATCGTCGCACCCGCCACCGACTGGCCGCCTTCGTTCAGCCACGCGTTGGGGACCATCGCCGAGAAATACGGTCCCCATACGCCGGGCACGAAGACAGGATCGCGCGTGGTGGTCATCGTGCAGGACGAGGTGCCGAAGACATAGGCGAGGCACGCTTGCGGTTCGCCTTCCGCGCTGACCGTGCCGATGCCGCCCGCGTGGGCATCGATGACGCCCGCCGCCACCGGCGTCCCGGTAAGAAGCCCGATCGCTCGCGGCTTGAGCCGTCAGACCGTGGCCAACCGGCGTCCCCGGCTCGACCACTTGTTGACCGATGCGGGCGAAGCCTTCGTCCGCCAACACGCCGAGTCCGATGCTGCGAAAGTAGCTGTCGTCCGAACGGCGCTCATGCGCGAGATAGGTCCATTTGCACGTCACCGTGCAGGTCGATCGCGACACGTCGCCGGTCGCGCGCCACGTCAGAAAATCGGTGAGATCGAAGAACTGCCATGCGGCATCGAAGACGGCCGGACGATGTTCGCGCAGCCACATCAGCTTCGGCGTTTCCATTTCCGGTGAAATCCTGCCGCCCACATAGCGGCGCACGTCGTGTCCCGCCGCATTGATGCGCTCGGCCTGCGTCACGGCCCGATGATCCATCCAGACGATGATGTCGCGCTCCGCGTTCTCCGAAGGGCCCACGGACCGCGGCGCGCTGCCTTCGCCCAGCACGACGAGCGAGCATGTTGCATCGAACCCGATTCCGGCGATTTGCTCCGGCGCGCCAGATTTCCGTGCTCGATTGCTCGACGATCGCGCCCGCCTCCCGGAACAGCGTGATGTCTTGCTTGGCCGTCGCGAACATCCGGCCATCGAGGTCGAAGATGCCGGCGCGCGCTGCCGGTTCCCACATCGACGCTCACGACGAAGCGGGCAATCCTGTTCTCTGCGTTCATAGGCGGACTCAAAGATCGACGTTATTCGGCAGGATGACGAGATCGCGAATGGTCACGTTGCGCGGCCGCGTCAACATGAACAATACGGTATCGGCGACTTCTTTCGGTTGCATCAGGCTTCCGGAAGCCAGCGCTTCATCCATTTTCGCTTTCGGCCAGTCGTCGAGCAGCGCGGTCATGACCGGACCGGGCAACACCGAGCCGACCCGCACGCCATGCTTGGCAAGCTGTCTGCGCGTCGTGTGGGCGAAAGCCTGCACCGCGAATTTCGATGCCGTGTAGATCGGCTCCCACACGACCGGCACGACGCCCGCGATCGAACTGGTGAAGATGATATCGCCCGACTTTTGCGCGACCATGTGCGGCAGCACGGCATGCACCGATCGAAACGCGGCGTTGATGTTCAGGTTCAGCATGCGGTCCCACGCATCGGGATCGCCCTCCGTGACCTCGCCGCCCACGTAAGCGCCGGCGTTCGCGTGAAAGATGTCGAGGCCGCCCGCCGCGTCGAGAATGCGCGGGAGCATGCCCGAGACATCCGACGGGTCCAGCAGATCGACGACGAGCGGCAGCGCGTTCGGCCCGAGTTCCGCGCACAGCGTCGCGAGCCGCTCCTTCGCGCGATCGATTGGACGACTTTCGCACCCTCTCCAATCAGCGTGTGCGCACACTCGAGACCGATGCCCGACGCCTCGCCGGTGATGGCCGCAACCTTGCCCTTTACCGTTTCAGTCATGCTTCTTTCTCCTGGGTCCATATGTATGCGTTATGCGCGTCCGTGCGACACGCACGACTGCCGCGCAAGCGAATCGACGATCACCGCGATGGCGAACACCGCGCCGGTAATCATGAAGCGCAGCGACGACGACAGGTTCAGCAGCGTCAGGCCGCTGGCGATCGACTGAATCACGATGATGCCGAGTACCGCCGAATAAGCGCGGCCGCGTCCGCCAAAAAGACTGGTGCCGCCGATCACCGCCGCCGCAATCGCGTTGAGGTTCACGTCGCCCGTGCCCGCCTGCTGACTCGCCGATGCGAGACGCGCCGCCGTCAGCACGCCACCGAGCGCGGCCAGTCCCGAACACAGCACGAACGCGCTCGTATAGATGCCGCGCACGTTGATGCCCGCGCGCCGCGCCGCCTCGTGATTACCGCCGACCGCGTGCATCGAACGGCCCCATTGCGTGCGTCGCAACAGATAGTCCATGCCGACGGCGAGTCCGAGGAACAGCGCGAACAAGAGCGGCACGCCGCGTCCATGATTCAGGTACGCGACGACCACTTCCAGCAGCACGATCGTCACCACGCTGCGCATGATGAGACCGCCCAACGAAGGCGCCGACAGGTTCGATGCGCGCCGGCGTTCGCGCGTGCGCATGCCGAGCACGAGCATGACGACGCCGGGCAACAACGCGATCACATACGAAGCGACCGGCGGCAGCACGATGAGCTGACCGAGATCGACCATCGCCGTGTTGTACGGCAGATTGATCGAGCCGCTCGAGCCGAGCACGTAGAGTTGCAGACCGAGGATCGCGAGCAGGCCCGAGAGCGTCGCGATGAAGCTCGGCATGCCGAGCCGGTTCAACAGCAGCGCATACAACGCGCCGACCGCCGCGCCGACCGCAATCGCCGCGACAATTGCGATCCACACCGGCCAGCCTTCGTTCACCCACAGTATGCCGACCAGCGCCGAGGCGAAGCCGCTCATCGAGCCGACGGAAAGATCGATTTGTCCGACCATCAGCGCGCAGACGATGCCGAGCGAAATCACGACCGATGGTCGAGCAGTCGAACAAAAGGTTCACGAGGTTGTTCGCCGACAGAAACACCGGGTTCAGACTCGTGAACACCGTCCAGATGATGACCAGCCCCACCACGACCGGCAGCGAGCCGAGATCGCCCGACTTCACGCGGTCCTTGAACGCCGACAGCGCGCCGCCGACGCCCGTCGAATGTTTCACGCGCACATCGCTTCGATCGAGCAAGGTCTGCGCTTGTGCGGGCGTTTGCGGCTTTCCCTACATTTCGTTACTCATCACGATTTCTCCTGCTAGACATTCGTTTGCACGGCACGCCGGTCCGCACGACGCGAAACGGCGTTCTCGGTCGCGCCGGTAATCGTCGCGACCAGTTCCTGATTTAGGTTGAGCACTTCGGCCGTCTGCGCGACGTCGAGCGCGGCGGTCGGTTCATCGAGCATGATGAGTTTGGGATCGAGCAGCAGCGAACGCGCGATGGCCACGATCTGCCGCTGCCCGCCCGACAGCGACGCGACCACGTCCCGCACATCCGGAATGCGCGCCGACAGTTCGTTGAGCAGCGTCCAGGCGCGCATTTCCATCGACATTTCGTCGAGGCGCATCGCCGTCATTTCGCGGCCGAGGAAAATGTTGGCGACCACGTCGAGGTTTTCGCACAGCGCGAGATCCTGAAACACCGTGGCGATGCCCAGATCGAGGGCCGCCGCTGGATTGGCCAGCGTGACCTCGTTGCCGTCGAACGTGATCGTTTCGGAACTTGGCTGATGCACGCCCGCCAGAATCTTGATCAGCGTCGATTTGCCCGCGCCGTTGTCGCCCACCAGCGCAACCACTTCGCTGGCGTGGACATCGAGCTCGATATCCGTCAGGGCCGAGACCGCTCCGAAGTGCTTCGAAACGTCGCGCAGACTCAGCACCAGTTTTCCGGGACCGAGCCGTTTCGTGGAGTCGTCAGTCATGGACCATACCTCTCGTTCGATTGAAAAAACGCGCCGCGCGTGCGGCGCAGAGCTGGTTTATTGGGCGATGCCGAGCTTCTTGCAGCCGTCCGCGTAACGATCCGTACAGAGAGTCTTTGCACTGGCGAAACCCTTGTCGACGACATCGGCCTTCAGGTTTTGCGCGGTGATGACGGCGGGCTTGAAGAGTTGCGTCGGCGTGTTGAAGAGCGTCGTTTCGCCCTTCGGTGCCTGCCCGTTCAGAAAGCCGACGGCCACTTTCGCCGCGGCGGCGGCCACGGTTTCGCTCGGCTTGAGAATCGTGTTGTATTCGTCGCCCGCGATGATCAGTTGCAGACCGGCGATGGTTGCATCGTTGCCCGTCACGGGCGGCACGGGATTGACGCCGGCCGCCTTGAACGCCGCGACCGTGCCGCCCGCCGTACCGTCGTTCGCCGCGACGACACCGACGATCTGCGAGCCGAAGCGCGTGATCTGTCCGCCACCCATTGCTGCGCCTTGGGCGGCGCCTAATCCTGCGTGTCGTATTCGGCGAGCATCTTGTAGCCGCTGCCTTCCAGTCCGGAGTGAATGCCCTTCTTGATCAGGCCCGCGGCTGCATCCGTGGGCGAGCCGTTGACTTAGAGCACGCCGCCCTTGCCCGTCGGCACGCCTTTGTCCTTCAGATGCTGCACCAGCGATTGCGCGATGGCCCGGCCGATGCCTTCGTTGTCGAAGGAGACGTAGTAATCGGCGGGCGTGGTCAGCACCGGCCGGTCATACGCGATGACCTTGACGCCCTGACTCTGCGCCATGCGCACCAGCGATGCCGCCGCCGTCGAATCCACCGGGTCGAGCACGATCACTTTTGCGCTCTGCGCGATCACGGAGTTGAACTGCTGCGTCGCGACATCGGCATTGGCGTTCTGATAGAGCACCTTGCATTCGGGACACAGCTTGGACATTTCAGCCTTGAAGCCGGGAAAGTCGTGCTGTTCGTAGCGAGTCGATGCCTGATCGGGCATCAGAAACACCACCGTTCCGGAAGGCGCGGCCGACGCCGATTCCATCAGGATACCTAAGCTCACGATACTGACGGCGAGGTTTTTCATCGACTGTCTCCTGTCTTGTTGATTAGCGGCTCGAGAGCCGCGCCCTGCTGAAAATATCGTGTACAGCCCGCCGGATGACGATGCGTCTACGCGGGCACTTCCGCTGATGTCATCGAATCGGGCAAATCCGCCGCGCTGTCCGCATTGAGTTGCTGATAGCCGCGCCATCGCGATGGCGACATCCCCTTCAGCGCCAGAAACCGACGATTGAAGTTGGACAGATTATTGAAGCCGACCTGATAGCAAATGTCGGTGATGCTCAATTCGCCCGACATCAGCAACTGACAGGCAAGGTTCACGCGCAACCGGTTCACATACTGCACGAACGGCACGCCCGTATGGCGGCGGAAATATCGCGAGAACGCGCTCACGCTCTGACCGGCGAGTCCCGCGAAATCGGCTTCGCGCAACTCTTGCGAAAGATTCTTGCCGATGTACGACAGCACATGATTGATGCGTGTTTCCGCATAGCGCGCCGGATCGGCCCGATACGCGGCGCTCGCGAGCTTGACCGGCGGCGCACCGTGCAGCAGGACATCGAAGAGCGCCACGAACAGCGCGATGCGCCGCATGCCCTGCGCGCTCAGCATGTCGCGCATGATGGGCGCAGCGGCCGCGCCCGTCTCCGGGCTGAACAGCACGCCCCAGCTCGACGCTTCCAGCAAGTGCGCGATGCGGCGGAATTCGGGAAAGGCATCGATGGCGCGCACGACAAAATCGATATCGAACTGCAGCACCAGACAGCGCTCGTCCACTTCCTCGCCGCGCGGCACGTTGCTGACCCAGTTGTGCGGCAAGTTTGGCCCGGTCATCACGAGATTGCCCGCCTCGAAATCGCCGATGTAATCGCCGACGAAATATTTGCCCGTCGTCGCCGTGATCAGATGAAGTTCGTACTCGGGATGAAAATGCCAGCGCACCGTGCGATACGGATAGTCGTGGGACCAGACCTTGAACGATTCGTCGCGCGCGACGGCCACCAGTTCGAGATCGGGCTGGACGGCAGGTGAGCGGACCATGCTGCCTCGCGCCATCGACAGTGCCGCGTCTTTCATGTCGTGTCTCCTGCTTTTTGCCGTCTGCTGAACGACGGTCGTCGTTGTGCGATTGCTTAGACTGAAAGATAGTCGCGGCCGCAATTTTTCACTACACGAAATTAAACCGCGGACTGATACTTTTTTGCATTGGGGTAAGCCCGACACGGTTTCATCAACAAAAATTGTGCAAGGCAGCAGGCATGGCACTGCGCTGGGTTAAACGAGCCTGTTATCGCTTATCGGAGACGTTCGTGAGTTCGAAACCCGCATCGGCCTGCCCGGCGCAGCGCTTACCCAACGCCGATTTGCAATCGATCGACGCACCGCTGTCGTCTGCTGCCGCCTTTCTCGTGCTCACGGTCAAGAACGACGCACAGTCGATTTCTCGCGTGCGCGCGGTCCTCGCCCACAACACCGATGACCTCGTCAAAGGCGTCAAGCTGCGAGCCAATGGCGCACGCTTTATTTGCAACGTCGGCATTTCGCATCGCGTGTGGAGCGAGCTGACGAAAAAGCCGATGCCGAGAGAACTGCGGCCGTTCAAGGCGGTGCGGGGCGCGACGCATGAAGCGGTCGCAACGGAAGGCGATTTGCTCTATCACATTCGCGCCGACTCGATGGATCTCATCGTGGAGTTCGAGAAGCTTCTGCTCGAGGCTTTTGGCGCGTCGGTCACTGCGGTCGACGATGTGCCGGGCTTTCGCTACTTCGACAGCCGCGACCTGCTTGAATTCGTCGATGGAACGGGAAATCCGGATGGGCTCGGTCTGCCGGAAGCGACCTTGGTCGGCGAAGAGGACGCGGACCACGCGGGCGGAAGCTATATCGTTGTCCAAAAGTATTTGCACGATCTTTCCACCTGGCGAGGCCAACGCGTCGAAGAGCAAGAGGAGATCATCGGACGCACCAAGTTCGATAACGTCGAATTGCCGGACGCAAGCGAAGGCCAGAAGTCACACAAGACCTTGTGCACGATCACCGATGCAGACGGCGAGCACCCTATTCTTCGCGACAATATGCCGTTCGCCGTGCCCGGCCTGGGACACTACGGCACGTATTTCATTGGCTACTCGCGGCACTTGTGGGTGATCGAGCGAATGATCGAGCGAATGTTTGTCCGCGACCCGCCGCCATTGCACGATCGCATTCTGGACTTTTCAAAAGCGGTAGCGGGCGTGACTTTCTTTGCGCCGAGCCATGAATTTCTGCTCAATTTGGACGAGTGAGCGCGCGTTCCACAGCGCATCTCGTTCTTTTTGCGCGCGACGCTCATCCAAGGGGCAGTTGCGTCCGTATAAAGAAGGACACGACGCCTCGCTTGACGTTTTCATCGGCTACTGTCGTGTCGATTATTTCCGGAGAATTGACATGAAGGCTTCTACGTTTCGGATTCGCGCGGCGTGCTTCGCAATCGCTGCGCCGGGCATACTCTCTGCAACCGTCGCCCTCGCGGGCGGCAACGGAAACGGAGGCGGCGGTGGCTCGCATAGCGCGGCGACGTCGGGCATGACCTATCACAGTGAACCGGTCAACAGTCCGTGGAATCGACCGTTCGGTGATGCGCCGCAAGCCAGGAACCAGTCGGGTACGGAAACCACTGCGGCAATGCCCCGTGACGCTGAGCGGACGGCGAAAATCGAGCAGTGATGGCGAGCGCGCTTGAGGGCCGCGCGTCGAACATGCGCGCGGCACATCACAACGCTCAAGCATTCACTTCCTTTGCCCATCCCGCAAACCAGTTCTTGAACAACTCATACTGCGTTTTCGCATAACGCCGCTGCGCTTCGCTGAGCGCTGAAGTGCAGCGTGTATTCCTTGTCGCCGTTGAGCACCATCAAGTACTTGTAATACAGCACCAAATCTGTTCCTTCATCGAACGACGACAGCACCGCCAGCGCCGACTCCAGTACCTGCGCCCGGCGACGCGCCATTACATCGCCTTTCATGGCTTTGCGGCACAGATCGACCAGCAGCAACACTTCGCGCGGCAGCGCATTGCCGATGCCCGTGATCGCGCCCGTCGCGCCGCAGTTGACGAAGCCGTGGAACACTTGCGTATCGACGCCCGCCATCAGCGTGACGCTGTCGTCCTGGCTCGTGATGTGCTCGGCCGCGTAACGCATGTCCGCCGCGCCGCCAAACTCCTTGAAGCCGATCAGGTTCGGATACTTCGCGCGCAACTCGAAGAACAGATCGGCGCGCGTTGCGAAGCCGTAATACGGGCTGTTGTAGATCACGGCGGGCAGCGCGGGCGCAGCCTCGAGAATCGCGGAAAAGTGCGCCTTCTGCGCCGCCGCCGATGAACCGCGCGACAGCACGCGCGGAATCACCATCAAGCCGCCCGCACCGACTTTCGCCGCGTGCGATACCGCTTCCTTCGAGTTCACCGCGCCCGTGCCGACGATGGTCGGAACGCCCGCATCGACCAGACGCGCCACGCCTTCCTGACGCTGCGCTTCGGTCAAAAGCGGCCAGTCGCCCATCGAGCCGCAATAGACGATCGCGTTCATGCCGGCATCGACCAGTTCGCGGCCTTTTTTGACGAGCGCGTCGTAATCGGGCGTGCACGGCGTCATGAGGGCCCGAATGGCGCCCGTGAAAATGTTGTTGCTCATATGCGTCCTTTGTACGTTAACCTTGCTGACAAGCATCGCCATTCATAATGCGCGCGGCTTGCGCGCATTCGTGATCCGAAAAGACGAAATCGGCACAATCGTATTCATCCTTCGAGCAGTGTCGCGATACGCGTCGGCGCGAACGGCGGACGATGCCAGCGCGCCTCCCAGCCGAAGCAGAACGCAGCCGCATCGCCGCAGATTTTTCCCTGACACGGTCCCATGCCGCATCGCGTATGCAGCTTCGCATCCCGCCACGTTCGATGCTGCGCCGCCTCGCCGAATCGCACGTCTTCACATCAGCAGAGAATCGTGCCGGGCGCGGCGAACGTGCGCAATGCCGGGTTCAACGCGAAGGCATCGTGCATGCGCCACGCAAATCGCCGATAACGATCGCGCCGCGCAAAACAAGCGAGCGCCGCGTACGCTGCGATCCGGCCTTCGAGCGCCGATAACTCCACGCCGCCCACGCCCGTACATTCGCCCGCCGCATAAACGTTCGATACGGACGTGGCCTGCCATTCATCGACATACAGCGTCGCGCCGTTTGGTGTATCGAGCACGTCGCAACCCAGCACCTACCCGATCTGCGTGTTCGGCACGAGACCGTACGCGCACGCAAGCCGGTCGCAATCGATACGCATGTCTTCGTTTGCGTGACGAACACGCACGTGCGTCAGCCTCGACTCACCGTGCGCTTCTGCGACGTAAGCGCCCCAAAAATAGGGCGTCGCGCGCAGATCGAAACGCATGCACATCGCCTGAACTAGTTTGGCGGGTGTTTGCCAGAGCGACGTTGCAAAGCGTCGCACGCAATCCGTCGATGCCTGTTCGACGATCGCCACCACCTTCGCGCCCTGTTCGCGCGCCGTCACCGCCGCGGCCCACAAAAGCGGTCCCGTTCCCGCGATCACGATGCGCTCGCTACGCACCGGCATGCCGCCCTTGATGAGCGCCTGCAAACCGCCCGCGCCCGTCACGCCGGGCAGCGTCCAGCCGGGATACGGCAAAAAGCGCTCGCGCGCGCCCGTCGCGATGATCAGCTTGTCGTAGCTCAGTTTGAAACCGCGCGTCGCGTCTTCAACGAGCATCTGCCGATCAAGAAGCGCCTGCACCACGCGCGTTCCGCTCAGATGCGTGATGTTGGCGTGATGCGCAAGCACATCGATCGCTTCGCGCGCCGGGCCGCGTGGCGCGGACCTTGACGCCAGATTTGTCCGCCCGCCAGCGGATTGTCATCGACGATACCGACGCGTACGCCCGCTTCAGCCGCCACGCGCGCTGCATGCAATCCAGCGGGGCTCGCGCCAATAATCAGGATATCGAACGGTTTCATGTTTCGATCGACATGTCTTGTTCGCAAAGCGTCTGACACGCGAGTCTGTGCCGCATGCCGTCGATGGTGACGCTGCATTCCCGGCACACGCCCATGCCGCACATCGGACCGCGTGGCGCACCGCTGACCGATCGCCGCGTGACGACATCGGCGCGGCCGCATGCGAGTGCCACCGCCGCCGCGACCGAACTGCCACGCGCCACGCGCACGCTTCGGCCGTCTATCTGCAAGGTCAGGAAAGACTCGGACATGGATCGTTCACACGAAAACGCGCGAGTGAATAAGGCGTCGCATCGATCAGCACGTCCGCGAACGCGCCCGTCATCTGCGCGGCGATCAGCTTTGCCGTGGCGAGCGCGGTCGTCACGCCCAGACCCTCGTGTCCCGTTGCGAGCCACGCCGGTATGCCGTCGGCGAAATGCACCGCCGGACCGATCAGCGGCAAACCATCGTGCGTCGCGGGACGAAAACCGGTCCACGCGCAGATTGCGTTGAGTGTGAGAAGCTGCGGAAGATAATTACTCGCGCGGCGCAGCATGCGCGCGAGAATCGCGGGTTCGATGGCCGGATCGGCGTTATCGAATTGCCGCGACGAACCGATCAGCACTTGCCCCGTCGGACGCGGCTGCACGTTGAACGCGACCGACGTGCCCGTGGTGTTATGCGCGCTCTTGATATAGCCCAGCTTCAGAATCTGATGCCGGATCGTGCTCGGATAACGATCGGTGATCAGCAAGTGCCCCTTCTTCGCCTGCATCGGCAAATCGGGCAGCAAGTTCACCGCCTGCAATCCATTGGCGATGACCACCGCGCCCGTCGCAATGAGTTCGCCATCCGCGAGCATCATGTCTTCGCGGGTCAGTCGCACTCCACACTGAGCCTGCACCTCACGTTTGCTTGCGCAAGCAGCCACGCGGCGGCAGCGGGCGCGTAGACGACGGCATCGTCGGGAACGATCATGCCGCCTCGCAAGCCGTCGCGAAGCGCCGGCTCCGCGTCGCGCAACTGCTGAGCGTCGAGCATTTCGCACGCGATGCCCTGACGCACGAGCGCATCGCGGCGATCGCGTGTGAGATCGTATTCCTCGGCGGCGGCGGCGACCCACACGGTGCCGCAGCGCACGAAGGCCTGACGCGAGTCCAGACGCGGCGCGAGATCGAGCCACAATTGCCGCGACCACGACGACAGCGCGAACTCGGCGGGCGTATCGTCCATCACGACGACATGGCCCATGCCCGCCGCCGTCACGCCCCCGCCGATGCCCGCGCGATCGACCACCAGCACGTCGATGCCATAACGCGCGAGTTCATGCGCGCACGCCGCGCCGACGATGCCCACGCCGACCACGACCACATCGGGACGATGACCACGCTTATCACGCGTACCGCTCGTCACGCGTGGATGCCCCACGCGAACGGGATCGTCGCTGGGAATGATCAGCTTCGCTTCGGCGTTCACGTGCGCCGTGCCGCGAATGCTCGGCCGCACGAAGCCGGGCGCGTCATCGCGTTCGTAAGACGCCTCGAACACGCTCCCGACGATGCTTTCCTGCCGCCACAACGCGCCCGGCGCGAGCACGCCGTCCGCCGCGAGGCACGCGATTTTCGCGCTCGTGCCCGTGCCGCACGGCGAGCGGTCGTAGGCTTTGCCCGGACACAGCACGAAGTTGCGGCTATCGAGGCCCGGAGTCGGCGAATCGGCGAATCGGCGAACAGTTCGATATGGTCAATGAGCGCGCCATGCTCGCCCGTCACGCCATTCGCTTCAAGCGCTTCGCGGATTGCCCAGGTCGCGTTCGTGAGCGCTTCGACGCGGGCGAAATCGAGCGACTGGCCGTGATCGGACACGAGGAAAAACCAGTTGCCGCCCCACGCGATATCGCCATGCACGCGCCCGAGCGCGGGCACATCGAGCGGAACCTGCGTGCGATAGCGATACGCAGGCACGTTGCGCACGGTGACGCTGGCATCGTCGTGCAATTCGGCTTCGACCACGCCCACCGGCGTCTCGATGCGATGCACGCCCGACGCAATGCGCCCGAGATGCGCGAGCGACCCGATCAGGCCGATTGTGCCGTGACCACACATGCCGAGAAAACCGACGTTGTTGAAGAAGATCACGTCCGCCGAACAGGACGAATCGTGCGGCTCGCACAGCAGCGCGCCGACCATCACGTCGGAGCCGCGCGGCTCGTTGACGATGGCCGCGCGCAGGCGATCGAAATCGCACCGGAAAATTTCGAGGCGCTCGGCAAGCGGCCCGCGGCCGAGATCCGGGTCGCCGGAAATTACGAGGCGTGTGGGTTCGCCGCCCGTATGCGAATCGACGACGTCGAGTTGAGTGGATGTTTTCATGCCGAAAATCATAAGCGGCGACCGGCGCGCGAGTCTTGGCCGAAGACATCGGCGCCGATAGCGATTTCGGCATAGTCGGAGAAAACGCTGTCGATCGGCTCATGCTTCACTCGTCGTGCAAATGAAGGTTCAATCACACGTCTGCAATGGAGCACACCATGCGCAAGCTGATCGTTTCGGTTTTCACGAGTATCGACGGAATCACGCAATCTCCCGGCGCGCCGCAAGAAGACACGAATAACGGTTTCGAGTTGGGCGGCTGGATCGTCCCTTATGCCGATGAAGCGATCGGTCAGACGATTGACGCGTTGATCGCGCAACCCTTCGAGTTACTCCTTGGCTGGTGCACATTCGACATATTCGCTTCGTACTGGCCCGACGTGCCGCCCAATTCACCCAGCCGCGCCATCGCCGATAAATTCAATTGCGTACCCAAGCACGTTGCGACGCATCGCGCTGATGATCTCGAATGGCAGAACAGTCGTGCGCTTTCCGGCAATCTCGCCGATGCCGTTCGCGCGCTCAAACTCGAAGTCGGTCCTGACCTCCTGACCTTCGGCAGCGGCGATATGGTGCGCCAGCTTCTCGCGGCCGGTCTCGTCGATGATCTTCGCTTGCTGATCTATCCCCTCATGCTCGGACACGGCAAGCGTCTCTTCGGCGCGGATACGCCCGCGTCGTCCTTTACGCTCGAACACGCCAGGACACTTTTGATATTGGGAGCGGCCTATGGCGAATTCGGATCTCATCGCAAAGCGGGCACACGACGGCCGCGAAGTCTTCGAGACGCGTTCGATCGATCACATTCCGGACAGCGAACGGCACGGCAGCCTGACCAGCCAGTTCACGCTGTGGCTGTCCGCGAATCTTCAGGTGACGGCGATCATCACCGGCGCGCTGGTGGTCGTGCTCGGCGGCGATGTCTTCTGGTCGCTGATCGCGCTGTTGCTCGGACAACTGATCGGCGGCGCCGTCATGGCGCTGCACGGCGCGCAAGGCCCGCAACTCGGCCTGCCGCAGATGATTTCGAGCCGCGTGCAGTTTGGCGTCTACGGCGCGGCCATTCCGATCGTGCTCATCTGCGTCATGTATGTCAGGTTCTCCGCGAACGGCACGCTGCTCGCGGGACAAGCCGCCGCGCAATTGCTGAAGGTGCCGGACACCACCGGCATCGGCATTTTCGCGGTGCTGATCGTGCTGCTCACGCTGCTCGGTTATCGAGCGATCCACTTCGTCGGACGCGTGGTCAGTGTCATCGGCGTGCTGGCGTTCATCTTCATGTTCGCGCGTCTTTTTGCGCAGCATGACATCGGCGCATTGCTCGGCAACCGCCATTTTTCGATCGCGAGCTTTCTGCTGTCGATGTCGCTTTCCGCATCGTGGCAAATCGCATTCGGCCCTTATGTCGCGCGGATTATTCGCGTTATCTGCCGCGCTCGACATCGTCCGCGCGCACGTTTCTCGCGGTCCGCCTCGGCTCGGTGATCGGCGCGCAAGCCGCGATGGTCTTCGGCGTGTTCGCAGCCGCGCTCGCCGGCGATGCGTTAGCGCATCACGAGGTCGCGTATATCGTGGGCCTTGGCGCGAGCGGCGGCATTGCCGCGCTGCTGTACTTCAGCATCGCGTTCGGCAAGCTCACGGTGACGACGCTCAACGCCTACGGTAGCTTCATGTCGATGGCGACGATCGTCAGCGCGTTTCGCGGCAAGCAGGCCATTTCGACGCGGCATCGGCTGGTGTACATCATCGGCATGGTGGGTTTGTCGACGCTCGTCGCGCTCGCGGGACGCCATGCGTTCCTCAAGGAATTCACGGCGTTCATTCTGTTTCTGCTGGCGTTCTTCACGCCGTGGAGCACGATCAATCTGGTCGATTACTACTGCTTCACGCGTTCGCGCTACGACGTGCCCGCGCTGTCAAATCCGGACGGCCGCTACGGGCGCTGGAACGGCAAGGCCATCGTGATCTATGTGCTGGGCGTGCTCGTGCAGATGCCGTTCATCTCGACGCACTTCTACACCGGTCCATTCGTCGATGCGCTCGACGGCACGGATATTTCGTGGATCATCGGGCTCGTGGTGCCGATCTACTACATGGTGATGCGTCGCTCATCGCGGGACATTCCGGCGCGGCTGATATTGCCAACGGGACAGGAATGATGGACGAAAAAAAGCCGCATCGAAAAGATGCGGCTTTTTTATAACGCTTTTACTGCATCGAGCGCGCCGGTGATCATCTCGCGCACGACCGGCTCGATCTGCTTCGCGCGTGCATCGACATAATCGAAGGGCGGCGATTCGTTCATATACGTGGATTGGCACATTTCGAGTTGAACCGCATGCACGCCGTCTTGCGGCGCGCCGTACTGCCGCGTGATATAGCCGCCCTTGAAGCGCTCGTTCGCCACCCACGTGAAATCGCTCGCTTTGGCCGCGCGTTCGACTTGCGCCTGAATGGATGCGTGGGCCGTGCGTCCGTCCTGCGTGCCGATGTTCAGATCCGGCAGCTTGTCATCGAAAAGACGCGGCAACACGCTTGCGATCGAATGCGCTTCCCACAGCAGCACGTTCGCATGAAGGCCGCGCAAACGCTTGATCTTAGCGGCAAGCGTTTCGTGATACGGCTGCCAGTATTGTTGCACGCGTTGCTGACGTTCGTGCGCATCGGGCGCGCATCCATCACGGTACAGCGGCTCGCCGCGAAACGTTTCGGTCGGGCATAGCGATGTCGTCGTCTGGCCGGGATACAGGCTCTCATCGTTCGGCGGGCGGTTCAGATCGATCACATAGCGCGAGAGGCGCGCGCCGAGCATCGTCGCGCCCAATGACTTTGCGAAAGCGTATAAGCGATCCAAATGCCGTCCGTATCCGCTACGCTCAGCGTGACGTCCGTATAGCGGCTACGCAGCGCATCGGGAATGCGCGTGCCCAGATGCGGAATGGAAATGATGAGCGGCGCATCGCCGCGTTCAAGCGTGAAAATATCGGTCATGGTTTCACTCACGCATCGTTGAGCAGACGCGCGAGCACCGCGCGATAGTCCGCGTAAAGCTGTGCTTTATCGCGATAACGGCCGCGCTCGACCACGCGCTCGCCGCCCGCATAGACATCGAGTATCGACGATGCGCCATGCTCGCAGAAAACGACCGACGACAGCCACGTATCCGCCGATTGCTCCGCGAGATTCGGATGATCGGCATCGAGCACGATCATGTCGGCGCGCGCGCCCGTTTCGAGCTTGCCGATCACGCGGCCGCTCGCCCGCGCGCCACCATGCAGCGCGGCATCGAAAAGACGATCCGCCACTTGCGCGCGATGCGGCCCCGCCAGCACATTGCGCTCGCGTCGCGCGAGACGTTGCCCGTATTCGAGCAGACGCAACTCCGAGCGCCAGTCCACGCCGATATGACTGTCCGAGCCGATCCCGAACGCGCCGTTCGCTTCCAGATATTCGCGCGCGGGAAAAATGCCATCGCCGAGATTGGCTTCGGTCGTCAGACACAGGCCCGCGACCGCGCTGCTTTGCGCTAACGCGGCGGTCTCGACGGCATCGACATGCGTGGCGTGCACGAGGCACCGGCGCGCGTTCACATCGAAACGATCGAGCAGCCATTGCACCGGGCGCGCGCCTTCGGTCTGCACGCACGCGTCCACTTCGGCCGTTTGTTCGGCGATATGGATATGCACGGGTGCATCCGCGTTCAATCCCGCGAGCAATTCATTCAACGATGCCTCCGACACCGCACGCAAAGAATGCGGCGCGACGCCGTATCGCAAATCGCCACGCTCGGGATATTCGCGGCGCAATGCATCGACGAGATGAAGCAGCGCGTCCGGCGTGTTGATGAAACGCCGCTGATCGTCGCGCGGGGCGCTCGCGCCGAAGCCGCTGTATTGGTACAACACAGGCAGCATCGTCATGCCGATGCCCGTATCGCTCACCGCCTGCACCACGCGTGCGCCGAGCTCGGCCGGATTGCCGTAACGCTGACCATCGGGTCGTGATGCACGTAATGAAACTCGCAGACGGACGTGTAACCCGCCTTGAGCATTTCGACATACAGCCAGCGCGCGGTCGCGCCGATATCGTCCGGCGTGATGCGCGCCGCGAAGCGATACATCAGATCGCGCCAGCTCCAGAAGCTGTCCTTCGCGCTCGCGCGATATTCGGTGAGACCGGCCATCGCGCGCTGAAACGCGTGCGAATGCAGATTCGGCATGCCGGGCAAAACGGGACCGGACGCGCGCGCGACGCCATGCGGCGCTGCTTGCAGCTCAGGCGTGACGCGTTGCAGCGTGCCATCGTCCGACCATTCGAGCAGCACATTGCGACACCAGCCATCGGGCAAATACGCGTGTTTCGCGAACAGCGCGTGCGAAGAAGTGGAAGTATTCATGCGTTCGGTTGACGCTCAAAAACGATATCGCCGCGACACACGACACGCGCGCACAGCGGACGCCCAAACCAGTAAGCGAGTTCCGCGATCGATTGCACCGGCCACACCGCGAAGTCCGCGCGACGTCCGGCAGCGAGCGCGCCGTAATGCTCGGCATCGCCGAAGGCGCGCGCCGCGTGACGCGTGACGCCTTGCAGCACTTCGGGCACGGTCATGCGAAAGAGCGTCGTCGCCATGTTCATCATCAGCAACAGCGATGTCACCGGCGACGTGCCGGGATTGCTATCGGTGGAAATGGCGATCGGCACTTGGTAGCGGCGCAACAGATCGAGCGGCGGAAGCTGCGTTTCGCGGATGAAGTAATACGCGCCCGGCAACAACACGGCGACCGTGCCCGCTTCCTTTATTGTGGCGATGGCGGCTTCATCGAGAAATTCCAAATGATCCGCCGATAACGCGCGATATCGCGCCGCCAACGCCGCGCTGCCGCTATTCGACAATTGCTCGGCGTGCATCTTCACATCGAGTCCGCGCTTGGCAGCCGCTTCGAACACGCGCTCGCTTTGCGCGAGCGTGAAACCGATGTGCTCGCAGAAGACATCGACGGTATCGACGAGACCTTCGTCCGCGAGCGCGGGCAGCATGCGATTGCACACTTCGTCGATGTAGTCGTCCGCGCGGCCCGCGAACTCGGGCGGCAACGCATGCGCGCCGAGAAACGTCGTGCGCACGGTAACGGGATAACGCTCGCCGAGTTGCCGCGCCACGCGCAGCATCTTGCGCTCGGTCGGCAAATCCAGCCCGTAACCCGATTTGATTTCGATGGCCGTCACGCTGTCCGCAAGCAGCGCTTCGAGCCGCGCGGCGGATTGCGTGAAGAGCGTGGTTTCATCGGCAGCACGCGTGGCGCGCACGGTCGATACGATGCCGCCGCCCTGTCGCGCGATCTCTTCATAGCTCACGCCGGCAAGACGCTGCGCGAATTCATCGGCGCGCTGGCCGCCATAGACCAGATGCGTGTGGCAATCGATCAAACCGAGCGTGACCCAAGCGCCTTCGAGGTCTTCGCGTGGCCATTGCGTGATTTCATGCGGCAAGTCCGCGCGCGCCGATCCATGCGATCTTGCCGTTTTCGACGGCGATCGCGGCGTCGTCGATCGTATTGCCGGGATTGCCTTTGGGACACACTCTCAGGTTCTGCCACAGCGTGCGCTTCATTATTTTTTCCTTAGCGCGATTGCCAGCAACGTGCCCGCGCCATGCGTCGAGAAGTATGCTTTGCATCGATCGATGCGCAGCGTATCGCCTTGTTCCAGCGTGATGCGTTTGGCATCGTTCACGCTAATGCTGATCGACCCTTGCGCGCAGTACAGCAGCGCCGTATCCGCATCGATATCGTGCGACTCACCCGCGCGCCATACATCGAGCGTGCCGTGCGCGGCGTCGTGGTGAACCATGAGATTGAAGTCGCGCGTGGGGCCATCGACGGGCGAGGCATCGATCGATGCCTCGCCCGTGAAACGCGCGATTTCCAGCGGGCTTTCGAGCGTATGCGTGCGCGCGCCTTCGTGCAGCACCATACCCGCGCCGTCGAGCAAAACCAGCGTGCGATCGATGCCGTCGAAGCGCGAAAACGGCCCGGCCTGCGCCACATCCGCGATGCTCACGCGCCACGCGAACGCATCCATCGATGCGCCCGCCGGATACACCGCGACTTCGCGCGTGACGCCGCCGCCGTTCTTCCACGGCGACGCCACGAGGTCCGCGCCGCGAATAAGCGATGTCGATGTCATCGGCCGAGTATCGGCAGATTCAGACCGGCTTCGCGCGCGGTTTTCTGCGCCAGTTCGTAGCCCGCATCGGCGTGACGCATGACGCCGGTGGCCGGTGAACAGCACGCGGCCGAGACGTTCGTGCGCGGCATCCGTGCCGTCCGCGACGATCACCACGCCCGAATGCTGGCTGAAGCCCATGCCGCCGCCATGATGCAGCGAGACCCACGATGCGCCGCCCGCCGTGTTGAGCAGCGCATTGAGCGCGGCCAGTCGCTCACCGCATCGGAGCCGTCTTTCATCGATTCCGTTTCGCGGTTCGGGCTCGCAACCGAACCCGTATCCAGATGATCACGACCGATGACGATCGGCGCCTTCAACTCGCCCTTCTTCACCATCTCGTTGAACACCTGTCCCAGACGATAGCGGTTCTTCACGCCGACCCAGCAGATCCGCGCCGGCAAGCCCTGAAACGCGATCCGTTCGCGCGCCATGTCGAGCCAGTTATGCAAATGCGGATCGTCGGGAATGAGTTCCTTGACCTTGGCATCGGTCTTGTAGATGTCTTCCGGATCGCCCGACAGCGCGACCCAGCGGAACTGGCCCTTGCCTTCGCAGAACAGCGGACGAATGTACGCGGGCACAAGGCTGGGGAAATCTAACGCGTTTTGCACGCCCATTTCCAGCGCCATCTGACGGATGTTGTTGCCGTAATCGAGCGTGGCCGCGCCGCGTTCCTGCAGCGTCAGCATCGCCTCGAGCGGCTGCGCGCCGCCCAGACCGCCCAGACCGCCCAGACCGCCCAGACCGCCCAGACCGCCGGTGAGAAATCCAGCGGCCCTTCGGATCGCCGTTGAAATGCTGGTTTGCCACGGAGGAAAACGTCTCGTACGTGCCCTACACGATGCCTTGCGAGCCGATGTAAATCCAGCTTCCCGCCGTCATCTGGCCGTACATCATCAGACCTTTGCGGTCGAGTTCGTGGAAATGATCCCAGTTCGCCCAGTGCGGCACCAGATTCGAATTGGCGAGCAGCACGCGCGGCGCATCCGCATGCGTGCGGAACACGCCGACCGGCTTGCCCGACTGAATCAGCAGCGTTTCGTTTTCGTTCAGATCCTTGAGCGACGCGAGAATCTGATCGAAGCAATCCCAGTTGCGTGCCGCGCGCCCGATGCCGCCATACACGACGAGCGCATGCGGATGCTCGGCGACTTCCGGATCGAGATTGTTTTGAATCATCCGGTACGCGGCTTCCGCGATCCAGGTTTTGCAGGTTTTCTCGCTGCCGCCCGGCGCACGAATCGTGCGGGTCGGGTCAAAACGCGGATCGATGTGTTTGTGATGATTCATGTGCGTTGCTCAAAGAAGAAAGTTGTCGAAGGCCCGCGTTGTCACGACGGGCAGTGAAAACAGTGTAGCGACGCCAAGTTATATATACAAGTCGTTTAGACGATTATTTGGACAGGGTATACGCGCGAGGCCGGTGGCCAAAATTACACGCTCTAAAAAGCAAAACGCGAATATCCGGAAACGAATACCCGCGTTGGTTTCTAAGCAAGTTGAATAGACAGGCTACATCTTCCCGACCAGATGAAACCGCGACGACGGATGCCACAGTTGCACCGATGTCGCCACGCTGTCGCCCACCCACGTCCGCCGCGAAACCAGCAGACACGGCTCGCCGATTTCCATTTCGAGTTGACGCCGAATGGTCGCGTTGGGCTTTTGCGCATCGATACGAAATTCCGCGCGCTGAATGGACGCGAGCCGCGACATATAGTGATTCGGTGTTTCGCCCGTGAAATCCTGCTGCAAATACTCGGGAAAGAGCCGCGGATTGGTATAGCGGTCTTCGTACTGAATGGGCGTGCCTTCCTCGGCGTGCACGATGCACAAGTGAAACACCGGCCCTTTGCTCAGATCGAGCGATGCAATGGCTTCCGGATCGTCCGATGCTTCGAGCTTCAGCACGCGTGCCGTATGCCGATGCCTGCGCGCGGCGATTTCATCGGCGATATTGCGCACTTCGAGCACCGTCGATTCGTAATGGCGCGACGCCACGAACGTGCCCGAACCCTGTACGCGCGTGAGCACGCGCTCGGCAGTGAGTTCGCGCAGCGCGCGCGACGCCGTCATGCGCGACACGCCGAATTCCTTCACCAGTTCCGTTTCGGAGGGAATGGTGTCGCCGGGCTTCCAGGTGCCATCGGCGATGCGGTCGAGCACGTAACGCTTGATCTGCTTATAAGCCGGCAACATCCTGCGGTTTTCGATGTTGCTCGTTCCCCGGTCAAGGTCCGCGTCCATATTCATTGTCTGTCCATTCCTTGGGAGCCGCGTTTGCCTTGTGATGCATGCTCGCTCAACCGCTCTGCACTTCAACGAGCGAGTCGTTGGCGGAATCCGCGCAGTGCTGCATCGCAAGGCCGGGATCGGAAGGCGATGAAGCATCCGTTCGATCCGTCTGGATCAGCGGGCCCGGCAGCGGCGGTGGAACGCCATCCGAAATCATGCGAAACGCGAACATCATGTCATTGGCAAGCGGCCGATCATCGCGATAAATCGGCAACACGTCGCGCACGCGTGTGCGCAGCGCTTCAGTATACGGCGCGCGGGCGAGATTCGTCGGCTGAAGATTGCAGGCTTGCGTCGCGGCGAGCAATTCGATGCCCAGAATGCGCGCCGAATTTTCGATGATGTCGAGCGCCTTGAGCGCGGCGGGCGTCGCGTGGCACAAGTGATCTTCCTGCAAGCCCGATGTGATGCCGCCGTCCTGACTCGCCGGCTCGGCGATACGCCGGTTCTGCGCGACGAGCGACGCCGCCGTGTACTGCGCGATCATGAAGCCCGAGCGCGTGCCGCCGATTTCCGCCAGAAACGGCGGCAGACCGCTTACCAGCGGATTCACCAAACGATCGAGCCGGCGCTCGGCCAGCGCGGAGACTTGCGCCATCGTGACAGCGATGCCGTCCATCGCCAGCGCGATCGATGCGCCGACCGCATGCGCCTGCGAATACACGCGCGGCGCGTCAGGCGTCCCCGCGACGATCGGGTTATCGGTGATCGATGCGAGCTCGCGATTCACCACTTCTTTTGTGGTCAACAGTGCATCGCGCGCGGCGCCGTGCACGTGCGGAATCGTGCGCAGGCTGAGCGGATCCTGCGTGCGGCATCCGATCGATTCGTTGAGGATCGCGCTGCCGTCGAGCGCCGCGCGCATGCGCGCACCGACGAGCGCGAGACCTTCGGAGCGGCGGAACGCGAGCGATTGCGCATCGAGCGCGTCCAGTTGGCCGCCGAGATTTTCGAAGCTCATGGCGGCGACGGCATCGGCCCAATCGAGACGCCAGCGCCGCGAGGCCGGTCACGCACGGCGTGCCGTTCACGAGGCTCAAGCCTTCTTTGGCCTGAAGCGTCATCGGTTCGAGATTCAAACGATGCAGCGCCTCTGCGCCCGTCAAACGCTCGCTGCGCGTTCTCACATGACCTTCGCCGATGCACACCAGCGCGATATGCGCCATATGGCTCAAATAGCCGACCGAACCGAACGCGGGCACTTCCGGCAGATAGTCCGCGTTCAGCAGCGCGAGCAGCGTGCGCACTACGTCGAGGCGCACGCCCGAATGACCGTGCGCAAAATTGTTGATCGCGCGCGTTTCCTCGCGTCCGAGCGGCGCACCAACGCCGACCGCGTGGCTCATCAGAATGTTGTTCGACAGATCGCGCTGCTCAGTCTGCGAGACGATCACATCGCACAACGCGCCGACGCTGGTGTTCACGCCATAAGCGCGAATGCCGCGCGTGACGATTTCATCGACGAGCGTGCGTATGCGATGTGCGCTTCGGCTTCGGTGGAAAGTTCGAGTGTGGCGCCAGCGGTAATGGCCGCGACTTCGCGCCACTGAAGCGGCTCTGCGGAGCGGATGACGATCATGACGGTCCTTCTTTGATTTAATGCGTGCTGCAGTCCTGATGACTCGATACGAACTGGCGGAAACGCTCCGACTTATGTTCGCCGAACACGGCGGCGGGCGTGTCGTCGAGTTCGACGCGGCCTTCGTGCAGGAACATCACGCGATTCGACACGTGGCGCGCAAAGCCCATCTCGTACGTGACGACGAGCATCGTGCGGCCATCGTCGGCGAGCGAGCGCATCACGCGCAGCACTTCGCCAACGAGTTCGGGATCGAGCGCGGACGTGGGTCCATCGAACAACATGACTTTGGGGTCCATCGCGAGCGAGCGCGCAATCGCCACGCGCTGCTGCTGTCCGCCCGACAGATGCGCGGGATAGTGCTTGTGTTTATCGACGAGACCGACTTTGGCGAGCAACGCTTCGGCTTGCTCGACCGCTTCCCCGCGGCTCTTGCGCAGCACGCGCGTCGGGCCTTCGATCACGTTTTCGAGCACCGTCATGTGCGACCACAAGTTGAAGCTCTGAAACACTATGCCGAATTGCGAGCGCACGCGGTCCACTTGCTTGCGATCGGCGGGTTGCAGGCGGCCGTCACTGCGGCGTTTCATTTTCAGCTCTTCGCCGACGAGTGCGACGCTGCCATCGTCCGGTATTTCCAGCAGATTCAGACAGCGCAGAAACGTGCTCTTGCCCGAACCACTCGCACCGAAAATGGAAATGACATCGCCCTGATGCGCATCGAGCGAAATGCCCTTCAGCACCTGATGATCGCCGAACGATTTCTTGATGCCCTTGACCGACAAGGCGACAGGCGAAACAGTACTCATGCTTTCTTCTCCAGGAGAGCGTCGGGTGTCAGCGGCGCGGCGGATTTCGCGACGGGCGCAGGCGGCGACCGCAGATGCCCCGACAGCCTGCGTTCGACGAAGCCGAGCGCGCGGACGATCGCAAAATTCAGCAGCAGATAGATGATCGCGGCGCGCGTGAACACTTCCGTCGTGCGATACGTCTGGTGGATGATTTCCTGCGCGACACCCGTCACTTCCCACACGGTGACGAGACTCGCGAGCGCTGTCGATTTGACGAGCAGCACGGTTTCGGTCGAATACGCGGGCAGGCAAAGACGCAGCGCAATCGGCGCAATCCCGCGACGCAACAGCGAGAAACCGGACAGGCCGATCGAATAACCGGCTTCGATCTGTCCGACGGGAATCGCCATGAGTCCGCCGCGAATGATCTCGGCCGTATAACCCGCCGTACACAGCGCGAGCGACAACACCGCACATACATACGGCTCGCGCAACACGGGCCACATGAAGCTGTGACGAATCACGCCGAACTGACCGAGCCGGTAGTAGACGAGAAACATCTAGATCAGCAGCGGCGAGCCGCGAAACACGAAGATATAGAAGCGCGCAAAGCTGCTCGGCAGCCAGTGCGGCGAGACGCGCATCGCCACGATGACAAGCGACAGCAGGCCGCCCAGCACGAGCGAAGCGAAGAACAGTTTGAGCGTGGTCGGCACGGCGGCGACGGGTTGCCGCCGTGCCGAACATGAAGGCGAAATCGACGGGCATTGGAAAGTCTCCGCGTGTTGGCTCAGCTACGCACAAAACTGCGCCGGAACGAGCGCGCAACCGATGCTTCGGCGTGGCCGAAAATACGTCCGGAAATGCTGGTCATCACGAGATAGAGCAAGCCGCCCGTAATGAAGAACGAGAAGTATTGATGCGTCGATCCGGCCGCGACCTGATTCGTGCACATCAACTCGGCGAGACCAGTGACGGAGATCAGCGCGGAGTTCTTCAGGCTCATCTGCCAGACGTTGCCGAGCCCCGGCAGCGCATAACGGAAGACCTGCGGAATAAGGACGCGGCGGGTCATCATCGTCGTCGACATGCCGATGGTGCGCACCGCTTCCAGTTCGCCACGCGCAACGGCCAGCACCACCGCGCGATACACCTCCGCCTGATACGAACCGGAAATCATGCCGACCGCGCCGATCATGAACGGCGGCACGCTCACGAAGCCGTCCGAACCGAACAGACGCGCGATCGACGAGACGAAATTCGAGCCGCCGAAATAGAACAGATAGATCACCAGCAATTCGGGCACGCCGCGAAACACGATCGTATAAATGTCCCCGGCGATACGCAGCGCGCGATACTTCGACAGCTTCGCCGCCGCGACGAGTCCGCCGAACACCGCGCCGGTGAAGAACGCGGCGATCGTCAGCACGACGGTCAGCAGCGCGCCGAGCAGGAGCGCCGAGCCCCAGCCATCGGGGCCGAAGCCAAACATCTGAGTTAGCGTCATGTCACACTCCCGGACCAGCGTTCGTTTCGATTACGGCGCGACGTTGGTCTTGAACCACTTCTCCGACAAGGTCTTGACCGTGCCGTCCGCAATCGCCGATGCCAGCGCGGCATCGAACTTGGCCTTCAGATCGGCGTCCTGCTTGCGAAAGCCTAGCCCTTCGCCCGGACCCCAGATCGGGCCGCCGATCTTCGGACCGGCCACGAAAATGGACTTGTCCACGGCGCCCGACGTGAAGTACGTCAGATCGTCGAACGATGCCTCGATACGGCCATTGGCCAGATCGAGGTCGCGTTCCTGCGCGGTCTTGTAGACGCAGATCTTCGCGACATCCTTGAAATTGTCCTGAATGAACTTGGTGTAGACCGTGCCCGACTGAATGCCGATGGTCTTGCCCTTCAGTTGCTTGCGCAATCCGTCGACGACGGCCTGATCGTTCGGTGATGCCTTCGGCAGCACGGCGTCATCCGATACGGCGAACGTTGCGGGCGTCGATGCATACGGCCGCGAGAACGCGATGATCTTCTCGCGCTCGGGCGTGATGGAGATGACATCCATCAGGATATCGAACTTTCCGGCTTGTAGGCCGGGAATCATGCCGTCCCTATCTTGCGCGACGAGATTGCACTTGAGTTGGGCGTGCGTGCAGAGCGTGGTCAGGAGCTCAGGTTCGAAGCCGCCGAGCTTGCCGCCGGGCAGCGTCTGGTTCCACGGTGCATACGCGCCTTCGGTCGCGATCGTCACCGAGGTCCACTCTTTCGCCTGAACCGATGTCGCGATCAGCGCGAACGCGCCGGCCAGCGCACCAAGGCGCAACTTTCCAGAAAGATATTTCGCGTCCATCTCCACGTCCTTTCGTCTAATGAGTCGAATCAGCAATTTTGTATAGACAAGCATGCATGACGCAAAAAGAAGACGCAAGGAGAAAAGCGGCGAAAGCGCCTGAATACGGGAATTACCTGAGATCGAATAGATGTATAGCCAAGACAGCTTAGGGTGTTGCAGAGCGCCGGATTTTCGTCAGATCGATGACATCGCCTGCCGTGCCGTCGAGTTGCGGCAGCGCAGGCGTCGTGCCGTCCTTTTCGATCCAGTTATCGCTCTTGTATGCGTTGGAGCGTGCTTGCATATAGCCGTATCGGTCGGCGGTGATCGACTGAAGCATGGCTGCATCGCGCACGATGACGGGACGCAGAAAGATCAGCAGATTCGTTTTCTGACGGCTTTTCGTCTCGTGCCTGAAGAGCACACCCAGCACAGGAATCTTCGATAACCACGGCACGCGGCTATTGCCGTTCGTGTAGTTATCGCCGATCAGCCCGCCCAGCACGACGATCTGGCCATCGTCGGCAAGAATGGTCGTTTGCAGCGAACGCTTGTCGATGCTGTATCCGCCCGCCTGATCCGCCGTGCCGCTCTGCACGCTCGAATCTTCCTGATAGACCTGCAGCGTGACCGTGCCACCCTGATTGATCTGCGGCTTCACGTTCAGCATGATGCCGACATCCTTGCGATCGAACGTATTGAATGCGGAGACGGAAGACGTGCTCGTGGTGTTCGTCGAATACGAGCCGGATTCGATCGGCACGTTGGTGCCCACGAGAATGCGCGGTTCGTGATTGTTCAGCGTGACGAGGCTCGGCGTCGAAAGAATGTTGACGTCCGAATTCGATTACAGCGCGCGGAAAAGTCTTTTCGTGCCGAGAATATTGCCGAAGCCCGCGACGAGTCCCACGTTCGTCGTCGTTGCCGCGACCGATTGCAAACCGGCCGACGTCAGCCATTCGATACCGAATTCGCCGCCCTTGTCGGACGAAACTTCCATGATCAGCGACTTGATATAGATCTGCACCTTGCGCTGATCGAGCCGCGCGATGACGGGACTCAGGTTCCTGAAAACCGGCTCCGGCGCAGTGATGATCAGCGAATTCGTCGATACATCCGCGACGATTTCACCGCTGCCGGTGTCGTCGTGATCGTCGCCGGAATGCGATGACGCTTGCGTGTCCTTGCTCGCACCGAACGGACTGCTTGCGCTGACGGACGATGCGGCATCCGCGGTACTGGGCAGCGGCGGAAGCGTGCCGTTGCTGCCCGGCAAACCGGATGCGCTTTGCGAACCGCTATTGCTTCCGCCGTTCGTCGTGCTCGATTGCGAATCGCCGCCGCCCGAGCGTCCGAGAATCCGGCGCAATGTCCTGGCGACCTCGCTTGCATCGGCGTTGCGCAGACTCACCATGTGGATATTGCCCGGCGCAGGCGTCGGCGAATCCAGCTTGACGATCAGCGATTCGGCTTCTTCCAGCCGCGACGCGCCGCTCGCGCGCAGCACGATCGCGTTGCTGCATGTGTCGGGCGTGACGAGCACTTTCTGCGTCGCATCGTTATTGCCGATGCCGCTCAAATCCAGCATCTTCTGCGCTTGCTGCGCGAGCGCGGCTGCATCGGCAAAATTGAGTTGCACGACTGCGATATGCGGACTCGACGCCGCCTCGACACCCGCGATGATCGACGCGATGCGTTTGAGGTTGTCCGCATAGTCCGTCACGATCAGCGTGTTGTTGCTCGCATTCGCGCTGATGGTGTTGTTCGGCGAAATGAGCGGTCTGAGCGTCGGAAGCAGAGTGTTCGCGGATTCACGGTGAAGCTGGAACACCTGCGTGACGATCTGATCGCCGCTCGCCGTCGGTCGATTGCCTGCATACGTCGGCACGCCCTGCGTCTTGGCTTCCGCTTCGGGCACGATTTTCAGCACG
>LFMX01000302.1 GCA_001184405.1 Candidatus Burkholderia humilis | reverse complement strand
GACAATTTCTCCGTCTCACGCTCGACCGCTTCGACGATGTCGTTCCACGTCGCGGGCGTATCGGGCGCGGCGGCGCGATCGACCGCGGCTTTCGAGTCCGCGAGCAGCACGTCGAGCGCGGGCGTGACATGCTCGGGCTTGATGTCGCCGAAGCGCGGAAGATCGGAAAAATCGAGCAGCGGATTGGCTGCGTTCGTGGCTACGGATGCGTTTTCGCTCATGGCTCTCCCGTTCTCGTGTGAAATGAAGCGGGCGCGACGGCGAAAAATTACGCCCCGCGCCGGCAATCGCTTAGAGCATTATTGGGGCGGCGCGGGCAAAATCCAATGGATTGTTTTTAAGGGGCCGATTAATCAGCAGAATTTTGCGTTTTCGGTCCCGGTTCCTGCGATTTTTCTTCGCTGCGTGTCATGCTTGTGCGGCGCGCTCAGCTGCTTCGATCGTGTTGACGAGCAGCATGGTGATGGTCATCGGGCCAACGCCGCCCGGCACCGGCGTGATGTAACCGGCCACTTCCTTGACCGCGGCGAAATCGACATCGCCGCATAGCTTGCCTTCGTCATCGCAATTCATGCCGACGTCGATCACGGTCGCGCTCGGCTTGACCATGTTAGCGATCAGGATATTGCGACGACCCGTTGCCGCGACAACGACATCCGCGTCACGCGTGTACTTGCCGATATCACGCGTCTTGCTGTGGCAGATCGTGACGGTCGCGCCGGCTTCGAGCAGAAGGAGCGCCATCGGCTTGCCGACGATATTCGAGCGGCCGATCACCACCGCATTCGCGCCTTTCAGATCAATCTTGTGCGCTTCGAACATCTTCATCACGCCGTACGGCGTACATGGGCAAAAGAGCGGCTTGCCGGTGAGAAGCGCGCCCGCGTTGGCGACATGAAAACCGTCTACGTCTTTTTCCGGCGCGATCGCTTCGATCACCTTGTGACTATCGATATGCGCGGGCAGCGGCAACTGCACGAGAATGCCGTGAATCGACGGATCGGCGTTGAGCTTGTCGATATGCGCGAGCAATTCGCTTTCGGCGAGCGTCGCGGGGAAGCGGTCCATCACCGAATGCAGGCCGTTGTCGTGGCAAGCCTTCACCTTGTTGCGCACATAGACT
>LFMX01000301.1 GCA_001184405.1 Candidatus Burkholderia humilis | reverse complement strand
TCGCTCGCCGGATTGTCGCCGATGAGCACGACGGCGAGTCCCGGCTGATGGCCGCGAGCGGTGAGGGCGGCGGCGCGCCGGGCGACATCGGCGCGAAGGGTCTTGGAAAGGGCGTTGCCGTCGATGAGTTGGGCGGTCATGGCGAATCGAAACGAGGATGGGCGAGGGCTGCGGCAGTCGCGTGCGTGGCTGGATGGCGCAAAGGCTGTCCGCATGGCGCTGCGCGTCGTGGTCTGGTGTTTTTGCGCCATCGGGAAGGGGGAAATTATACCGCCCGGGGGCGGGGTCACGCTTGCGGTGAATAGGGCGCGAAGCGGTGCTTGCGTTCGAGCGCGCGTGAAGGGGCTGCGGCAACGAAAGCGCGATGCCTTCATTTGCCGCAGCCAGCGCGCGTTTCGTCGAGCCGGCCGCGCCTCCGTCAGCGCTTGTCCCGCATCACGGCGTTACCGCCGTCCACGTCGAATCCGGATCGAACGATTTGATCGCACCGGCCACTCGCGCCGATGCCGAGCCCAGATTCTTTTCGTAGAGTTTCCCGTCCCGATCGATCATGAACGACATCACGCCGGTTTCGCCGTACTTCGCAGGCCACGCGATCAGGCCGAAACCTTGCGTCAGTTCGCCGCCTTCCATGTAGTTCTTCGCGCCGCCTTTCGCGTGCGTGCCTTGCGCCGTCAGGATGCGATAGTGATAGCCGTAATAGCCGCCCGATGCCGTCGCCTTGTTGGGCATCACGGCGGCGAGCGGCCCGAGCGGGCTTTCCGCTTCGCCGGGCGCGGTGTCCCAGTAAAGACCGTCGTGCGTGCCGGGCGCGCTGACGAAGCGCTGCGCATAGTGATTCATTTGCTTGCGATAGTCGTTTTGCGCATCGACATAGGCGAGCGTGACTTGCATTGCCGAACGCTCGTTTCGGCCGATGCACCGCGTCAGCACTTCATCGCGCGCGGCGGCAGTGCCGAAGCGCCAGCCGTTGCCGGATTTGACGAGCGGAATCGGCAGCGTCCAGCCGCTCGTTTCCGCTTCGATATGCGCGCTCTGTTTTCCGTGCAGCGGCTTTTCATCCTCCACGATGCGATGCCCCTGCGCCCACGCGCCGAGATACTGATAGACGTCCTGTTCGCCGATGCT
>LFMX01000300.1 GCA_001184405.1 Candidatus Burkholderia humilis | reverse complement strand
ATGATCGGCAAAAGCGAATTCTCGGCGATCAGCTTTTCCTGCAGCTCCAGCCCCGTCATGCCGGCCATGCGCACGTCGAGAATCAGGCAGGAGATCGAGCCGGAATGGGCGATCGGCAAATAGACGTCGAGGAACGATTCCGCGCTGGAGAAGCACTGCACGCGATAGCCGTTCGCTTCGAGCAGCCAGCGCAAGGAATCGCGCACCGCTTCGTCATCATCCACGACAAAGACGGTTTCCTGAGTGGTGGCTGTGCTCATAGTTCTCCCATAACTGTTTGTTGTCTCGTATGTTCGTCGTGCGTGCGTTCGCTGCCGCCGCCGCTGCTGGATGAACTGTCCACTTCTCCGATCGGCAGGCTGCAATGGAAGGTCGCGCCGGTCACGTGGCCGTCGGATTCGACGTTGTTGACCACCCAAAGTCTTCCGCGATGCGATTCGATGATCGAACGGCAGATGTTCAGGCCCATGCCCATGCCGTCGGATTTCGTGCTGTAGAAAGGTTCGAACAAACGCTCGGCGGTGGCTTCGTCGACACCCGGGCCCTGATCGACCACGCTGATGCAAACAAAACCGCCATCCATGCGCTGCACGATTACGCGAATCACCGGATCGATGGCATGTGGTTTCGCATCATGCATCGCTTCGGCAGCGTTTTTCAACAGGTTGACCAACACTTGTTCGATCAAAACCGGATCGACGTAGATCACCGGCATGCGCGAGCGGATTTCCGTGACGATGCGGATCTTGCGTTTGCGCGCCTCGATCTCGGCAAGACCGACCGCATCCGCGACGATATCCGCCACGCGCGTAGCCTGGCGCTTCGGCTCCGAGCGCTTCACGAACTCGCGAATGCGCTTGATGATCATGCCCGCGCGCACGGCCTGCTGCGCCGTTTTTTCGAGCACCGGAAGCAGCGTTTCTTGCGTCATGCGCCCGGATTTCACCAGCGCGCCGCAGCCCGAACAGTAATTGTTGATGGCCGCGAGCGGCTGATTCAGCTCGTGCGCGAGCGAAGACGCCATTTCGCCCATCGTCATCAGGCGGCTCGTGAACTGCAGTTTTTCTTCCTGCTGATGCGCAAGTTCCTGCGCCTGCTTGCGCTGCGTGATGTCGGTCGCGATCTGCA
>LFMX01000299.1 GCA_001184405.1 Candidatus Burkholderia humilis | reverse complement strand
TCTGCGCAAGATGGCCGTCCACCCACTGAATGTACTGGCGACGCACTTCGAACCACTTCTGGATGCCTTCGACGTACACTTCTTGCGCGTCCGCCGAGCTTTCCGTGAGCGCGGTGGCGGGCAGGCCCGCGTAGGTATCGACCATATCGATGGTGTCGGACGACGAATTCTGGCCGCTGCCGTCGAAGCCCGCGCCCGCGAGCTGCAAATGTCCGTCCGGGCGAATGCCGAACAGATGCCGGTAATAGCGGTTCGCGAACAGCAGTTCGGCTTCGTCGGCGGCGAGCACGGACACGGCAGCGTCGAGGCTTTCGAGGACGGTCGTGAAGCGCTCGTGCGCGGCGGCGAGTTCTTCGCGCGCGCGCTTCGGTTCGGTGATGTCCGTCATCGACGACATCCAACCGGTCTGACGGCCCGAACTGTCGATCAGCGGCGATACGTACAGGCGCGCGTGGAAGAACGAGCCGTCTTTCCGGCGCACGTGCAGTTCGAAGCCGGAAGAGGGCGCCTTGCCGCGCAAGGTCATGTCGAGCTGGCGCTGCATCTCGGGATACGCGTCGCGCGGCCAGTATGGGAACGGCGCGTTCTTGTCGACGAGATCGCTTTCGTCCCAGCCGGTCATGCGGCAAAACGCCGGATTCACGTGCGTGATGCGCCCGTGCATATCGAGCACGCGCATGCCGATCAACACGGAGTTTTCCATCGCGCGACGGAAGAAGGCTTCGGCGTAGAGCGCCTGCTGCGCCTCGAAACGCTGACGCGTGTGCTTCCACAGGCTCCACAAACTCCACAGTACGAAGCACGACAAACCGGCGACGAGCCACACCAGCGTGTTATTGGTGAAATTCGTGAGTTGCGGATACGAATACACGCGCACCGACAAACCCTGTCCCGGCGGATCGAGCGGCAGGTCGTAGAACATGTCGCGCGGCAAGCGCGGACGGCTCGACGTGGTCGCAAGTTCGCGGTTGTTCAGATCGGTGATAGAGATCTTGTACTTCGCCGACAACTCGCTGGGAATGTCGTGCTTGAGAATGCCTTCGATCGAGAACACGGCGGCAATCGAGCCCAAGAATTCGCGGTCGCGGAAAACCGGTGTCTGCAGCGTGATATAGCCGTTGCCGAGGT
>LFMX01000298.1 GCA_001184405.1 Candidatus Burkholderia humilis | reverse complement strand
GCTCGTCGGCACATAACGCGCGTGGTCCTTGCCGAGCACTTTGGACAGCGCGGCTTCGTCGTTGGTGGAAGTCGCATCGGTGAAGGCTTGCACGGCGGCTTCGGGCATCGGATAGACGGCCTGCGCCTGCGCAAGCGATGCACACAGCGTGAGTGCCACGCACAGCAAGGGCTGCTTGATCAATGCAAATGGATGGCTCTGGATCATCTCGGGCTCCTGATTTCGGGCGTGCGTCGATCGACGCGCATGACCGTGAACACTTTTTTAGCGGCGATGGAATCCGCCTCCGCCACCGAACCTGCCTTCGGGCCTTTGAATGCCGCCTCCATTCGCGCCTAACCCGCTGCCTCCGCCCCCCGACGTTCTGACGCTGCACGCCGCCGCTCGCGCCCATCCGGTTCTGATCGTTGAATGCCTGACGGCTCGCCTGACCGCGCTGCATGTCTTGTCGCGCGGTATTGCCATCGCCCGCGCCGCGCAGCGCATTGTCTCGATTCACGTTCTGCGCGCGCTGCTGCAACTGGCTGTTGTTAAGCCGTTCGTTGCCGCCGCCTTGCCGGATGTTCTGCACACGCTGGCTCGCCGACTGATTCAGGTTCTGCCCGGTGCGCTGCTGCAGCGTCTGTGCGGCCTGCGCGCGCTGTGCTGATCGCGTCCGCGGAACTGATCGCGGTTCGCGCCGAGATTCTGGTTGTTGAACGTGTTCTGCCGGTTGGCGAGGTTGTTGTTCACGTTGTTCCGGTTGAACTGCGCGTCGTTGCGGTTCCAGCGGACATTGTTGGTATTCGTGTCGAGCCGGTTATTCACGTTGATGTTGTTGTATCGATTCACGTTGACGTTCACATCGCCGTGATTCTAGTCGCAGCCGCCCCACAGCGAATTCGCGACCGCGACGCCCGCGCTGAACGCGAGACCCGTCGCGAAACCGGTGGCGATCGCATAGCCCGGAGGCGGCGGCACGTACACCGGCGGATTGGCTGGCTCGATCTGAATTACGGTCGTGCTCGCACTTGTGCTGGGCGCCTGCTGAACGACGACTTTCTGCTGTTCGGTCGTCTTCAGATTGCCCGCGCTCTGGGTGGCGCGGCGCAGGCGCTGCACGGAATCCATCACATCGCTCAGTTGCGCG
>LFMX01000297.1 GCA_001184405.1 Candidatus Burkholderia humilis | reverse complement strand
ATAAACGTGTTGCCGAGTTGCGTCATCTAGTCGGGCTTGGAGGCCATCGTCGCGAGCGCTTGTGGGAACGCGACAAGCGATTGCACGCTCGGATCCCACGGCTCGGACTGGACGGACTTGACGGCGTCGTCGCCCTTGATGTTCGGATTGGCCTTCGACTATTGCGCCGCGGCCTGCACATCCTGCGGATACGTCGATGCTATCAGCACCTGCGCGAGCAGCGCATCCGGATATAGCGCGATCGGCGCGGTCAGCGAATCGAGTTGCTGATTCGAGAGCTTGGGCGCGGCGGGCTGTGCCTGCGCATACACCGCGAGCGGGTGAAGCGCGGCGAGCGGCGATGCAGCGAGCGCGGCGCACAGCGCGAGCATGCGCCACCGAAGCACGGCGGGCGCGCGGTCCGTACCGATGGAATTCCGATTCGTTTTCAAGATTCTGTCCTCCTGTGCGTGGCGATCAAAGCAAACCGACAGCCGGCGATGCAAAGCGACGAGCGGTAGCCAACAACCTTGGGAAGCGCAATCAAGCAATAGAGGAAACGGGCCGGGAAGTCATGCACAAAGACCGTGATCCGCGATCAGCGCAACCCGCACTTCGGAAATGAGGGTGCGGTCAAATTACGAGGCGCACGGATCGGGTGTCAACGCGAATGGCGAAACATCGCGTTTCGTGTTCGCGGAGGAAGCGAACGGAGGCGGGGGCAAGAAATGAGCGTGCGGCCGGACAGCGCCGGCCGCACGAAAAGCGCGCTTACTGTTGTTGCGGCTTGTTCGACAGCGCGAGGCGCAGCAGATCGGCGACGGTATTCACGGACAGCTTTTCCATGATGTTCGCGCGATGCGCTTCCACCGTCTTGATGCTGATGCCCAGATCATCGGCGATCTGCTTGTTCAGGCGGCCCGCGATGATCCGCTCCAGCACCTGATGCTCGCGCGCCGTGAGCTTGCCCAGACGCTCGGCGGCGGCGCGCTGTTGCTGCACGCTTGTCGATTCGCTGCGCGCCTTCTCTAGCATGCGCTCGACCAGCTTGCGCAGTTCGGCTTCGTCGAACGGCTTTTCGATGAAATCCATCGCGCCTTTTTTCATCGTGGAGACGGCCATCGGCACATCGCCGTGACCGGTCACGAAG
>LFMX01000296.1 GCA_001184405.1 Candidatus Burkholderia humilis | reverse complement strand
AGCGTTCGAACCGCTGCTCAAGGGCACGGGCGAAGGCCGCGAAATCTCCACGACGATGGCGTTCGTGCGGATTCTCAACATCCTGCTGAAGGACAAGGCGCTCGGCAAGCGGATCGTGCCGATCGTGCCGGACGAGTCGCGTACCTTCGGCATGGAAGGCCTGTTCCGCCAGATCGGTATCTGGAATCAGGATGGCCAGAAGTACATCCCGGAAGACTCCGACCAGCTGATGTTCTACAAGGAATCGGAAACCGGTCAGATTCTGCAGGAAGGCATCAACGAAGCCGGTGGTATGTGTGACTGGATCGCGGCCGCGACGTCGTACTCGACGCACGGCGAGATCATGATCCCGTTCTACATCTTCTATTCGATGTTCGGCTTCCAGCGCATCGGCGATCTGGCGTGGGCGGCGGGCGACATGCGTTCGCGCGGCTTCCTGCTGGGCGGCACGGCGGGCCGTACGACGCTCAACGGCGAAGGTCTGCAGCACGAAGACGGCCACTCGCTGCTGTGGGCGGCATCGGTTCCGAACTGCATCAGCTATGACCCGACGTTCGGTTACGAACTCGCCGTCATCATGCAGGACGGCCTGCGCCGCATGGTCGCGGAACAGGAAGACGTGTATTACTACATCACGATGATGAACGAGAACTACGAGCATTCGGCGATTCCGCAGGGCGATGCCGTTGCTTCGGACATCATCAAGGGCATGTACTCGTTCAAGAAGGCCGAAGCGCCGGCCAAGGCGCACGTCCAGTTGATGGGCGCGGGCACGATCTTCAACGAAGTCATCGCTGCAGCCGATCTGCTCAAGAACGACTGGGGTGTGTCCGCCGATCTCTGGAGCGTGCCGAGCTTCACCGAACTGGCTCGCGAAGGCCAGGCAATCGAGCGTCACAACCTGCTGCATCCGACGGAAGAGAAGCAACTGCCGCACGTGACAAAGCTGCTCAAGGACGCGAAGGGCCCGGTGATCGCATCGACGGACTACATCCGTGCGCTCGTCGACCAGATTCGCGCTTACGTGCCGCAGAAGTTCGTCGTGCTCGGCACCGATGGCTACGGCCGTTCGGATACGCGCGAAGCGCTGCGCCACTTCTTCGAAGTCGACCGCTACTGGGTCACGTTG
>LFMX01000295.1 GCA_001184405.1 Candidatus Burkholderia humilis | reverse complement strand
GCGGCGCTCAACGCGCTGGCCGACGAAGGTACGATCGAGCGCAAGGTCGTCGCTGAGGCGATCAAGAAGTACAATCTCGACCCGTCCAAACCCAACCCGATGACCGTCTAAAGGCATCGCCCCCGTGTGTTGTGAAGCGGCCCGTCTCCGAAACGGAGGCGGGCCGTGTGCAACCCAGGAGACACTAATAATGAGTCAAGCGATCGAAGTCAAAGTGCCGGACATCGGCGATTTCAAGGACATCCCCGTGATCGAAGTGCTGGTTAAGGCGGGTGACACCGTGGAAAAAGAGCAGTCGCTCGTCATGCTCGAGTCCGACAAAGCGACGATGGACGTCCCGAGTTCCGAAGCGGGCGTCGTGAAGGAAGTGAAGGTGAAGGTCGGCGACAACGTGTCCGAAGGCACGCTGATTCTCGTGCTCGAAGGTGGCGCGGGCGGTGCGGCTGCGCCGTCGCCTGCTCCCACGCCGGCTCCGGCCGCGCAAAAGGAAGTGCCGTCGGATGCCCCGGCGAAGCCCGCTCCCGCGAAGGAAGCGCCGTCCGCGCTCGCACAGGCACCGGCGATTCCTGCTGGCGACGGTGCGCGCTCGTCGAGCCATGCATCGCCGTCGGTGCGCAAGTTCGCGCGTGAACTCGGCGTCGATGTCTCGCGCGTCAAGGGCTTGGGTCCGAAGAGCCGCATCACGCAACAGGACGTCACGTCGTTCGTGAAGGGCGTCATGTCGGGTCAGGGCGCAGCGCCGGCAGCGGCGGCCGCAGGCGGTGGCGGCGGCGAACTCGGCCTGCTGCTGTGGCCGAAGGTCGATTTCACGAAGTTCGGACCGGTCGATCCGAAACCGCTGTCGCGCATCAAGAAGATTTCGGGCGCGAACCTGCATCGCAACTGGGTGATGATCCCGCACGTCACGAACAACGACGAAGCCGACATCACCGAGCTGGAAGAACTGCGCGTCAAGCTGAACAAGGAACACGAGAAAGCTGGCGTGAAGTTCACCATGCTCGCGTTCGTCATCAAGGCCGTGGTCTCGGCGCTCAAGAAGTTCCCGGACTTCAACGCGAGCCTGGACGGCGACACGCTGGTGTTCAAGCAGTACTACAACATCGGTTTTGCGGCCGATACGCCGAACGGCCTGG
>LFMX01000294.1 GCA_001184405.1 Candidatus Burkholderia humilis | reverse complement strand
CGTCGTAGAGCAGCGGCGAGTAGACTTGGCGGCGCGTGCTGCGTGCCTCGTCGAACGCGGCCTGGACGGCTTCTTCCATCTGCGAATCGTTGGGTTTGGCGAGGCGCGAACCGAACACCGGCAGCGGCGTATTGGGCCAGCGCGGCTTGTGCTCGCTCGTGTACCAGTTCATGTAGAGGATCTCGGGATGCCCCTGCATGATGTCCGTCGACGACGTCTGAAACGTCTGCGGATCGCCATGACCGCTGGCGATGTCCCGCGCGAGTGCCTGAATCTGCTCCTGCGCGCCGGTCATCGACAAGCGAATTTGCTGCTGCGCCCACGCGACGTTTCGGTAGAGCGTGTCTTCCTGTTGCTGCTGTTCGCGCCGGTTGAGACTCCACAGAATCAGGCTCATTACGACCAGAAAAACGAGGATCGAAATAAGCGGCGTCAGCAAATAGGAATTCGACCACCACGGGCCGTGGTGCCAGCGGGAGGGCGACGAGTCAGTCGGCTTGCGCGCGACCTGTGCCGAGCGTTTGAGCCGGTCAGTCAACATGGATGCGATTGTAACGCAGCGCCTGATTGTTAATTGGCGTAAAAAGACGGTAAAGAAGCTTCAATTAAAGCAAAAAGGAGGACAAAAGTCTGATCTTAGAAGCCTTACCGGACGGTGTATTGCAGCAATTTTTTGTATTGTGATATCGAATCTCGTGATTCGAAAAATTCCTTGCTACATGATCAGGAGTCTTTTTAGAATGCCGGCACACGCCTGATGCCCGCTCTTGTCGCGAGCGCGCGCCGGCGGTTCCCAGAGTGTTCCTCACATCAGGAGACGAGCATGTCCGCTGTACCCGACGAAGTTCTCAAATATGTCGCCAACGCCCGCGACGAAGACCCCCAGGAAACCGCCGAATGGCTCGATGCACTCGACGGCGTCATCTCCGCGGTCGGTCCCAATCGTGCGCATTACCTGATCGAGAAACAGATCGAATTCGCTCGCGTACATGGCGAGCACCTGCCGTTCTCGGCGAACACGCCGTACATCAACACGATCCCCGTCGCTGCGCAGGCGAAGATTCCGGGCGATCAGGACCTCGAACACCGCATTCGCTCGTACACGCGCTGGAACGCCATTGCAATGGTGCTGCGCGC
>LFMX01000293.1 GCA_001184405.1 Candidatus Burkholderia humilis | reverse complement strand
GGGCAAGGACACCAACGTTGGCGGACACATCGCTTCGTTCGCATCGGCGGCGACGCTGTATGACGTCGGCTTCAACCACTTCTTGCACGCACCGTCGAAAGAGCACGGCGGCGATCTCGTGTTCGTGCAGGGACACTCGTCGCCGGGCGTGTACTCGCGTGCGTTCCTGCTCGGCCGTCTGACCGAGAAGCAACTGAACAACTTCCGTCAGGAAGTGGGCGGCGAGGGCATCTCGTCGTATCCGCATCCGTGGCTGATGCCGGATTTCTGGCAGTTTCCGACCGTGTCGATGGGCCTCGGCCCGATCATGGCGATCTATCAGGCGCGTTTCATGAAGTACATGGAAGCGCGCGGTATCGCGAAGACGGAAGGCCGCAAGGTGTGGGCGTTCCTCGGCGACGGCGAAACGGACGAGCCAGAATCGCTCGGCGCGATCGGCATGGCCGGCCGCGAGCGTTTGGACAACCTCGTGTTCGTCATCAACTGCAACTTGCAGCGTCTGGATGGCCCGGTGCGCGGCAACGGCAAGATCATTCAGGAACTCGAAAGCGAATTCCGCGGCGCGGGCTGGAACGTCATTAAGGTGATCTGGGGCAGCCGCTGGGATGCGCTCTTCGCACGCGACAAGACCGGCGCGCTGATGCGCCGCATGATGGACGTCGTCGACGGCGAATACCAGACGTACAAGTCGGAGTCGGGCGCGTTCGTGCGCGAGCACTTCTTCAACACGCCGGAACTCAAGGCGCTGGTCGCCGACTGGTCCGATGACGACATTTGGAACCTGAACCGCGGCGGTCACGATCCGCACAAGATCTACGCAGCGTTCGACGCAGCGACCAAGACGAAGGGCGCGCCGACCGTCATCCTCGCTAAGACCATCAAGGGTTACGGCATGGGCGAGCATGGTCAGGCGATGAATATCACGCACCAGCAGAAGAAGCTGCCGATCGACACGCTGAAGAAATTCCGCGACCAGTTCCGTCTACCGCTGACCGACGAGCAAATCGCCGACGTGCCGTATCTCACGTTCGAAGAAGGTTCGAAGGAACTCGAATACATGCGCCAGAAGCGCATGAACCTGGGTGGCTATCTGCCGTCGCGCCGCGAGAAGGCGGAATCGCTGCCGGTGCCGGCGCTGTC
>LFMX01000032.1 GCA_001184405.1 Candidatus Burkholderia humilis | reverse complement strand
TGCGCGACACGTGGTTCAAGGCGGAGAAGGTCGGGACGTATCGCGGCTTCTGCACGGAACTGTGCGGCAAGGAGCACGCGTACATGCCGGTGGTCGTCGAAGTGCTGTCGGCCGACGACTACGCGAAATGGGTCGATACGCAGAAGAAGAAAATGGCCGCCGGTCAGGACGATCCGAACAAGACCTACACGATGGACGAGCTGAAGACGCGCGGCGCGCAAGTGTATGCGTCGAATTGCGCGGTCTGTCACCAGCCGACGGGCAAGGGCGTGGGCCAGTTCCCGGCGCTCGACGGTTCGAAGGTCGCGAACGGTCCGATCGCGGAGCACGTAAGTATCGTGCTGCACGGCAAGGGCGCAATGCCGCCGTGGGCATCGACGTTGAACGATGTCGAGATTGCATCGGTCGTCACGTACGAGCGTAATAACTGGGGCAACCACACCGGCGATCTTCTCCAGCCGAAGCAAGTAGCCGACACACGCAACGGCAAGATGCCGGAAGGCGGTGGCACGAAGGCGGCAGCGGGCGGCGAAGCGGCGAGCGCACCGGAAGCGGCATCGGCTCCGGCAGCGGAAGCGAGCGCGCCTGCAGAGGCAACGCAAGCCGCAGCAAGCTTGCCGGCCAGCATCTACTTCGAAACGGGCAAGAGCGATCTGCCCGTCGATGCCAACAACGCGGCGCAAGCCGCCGCGGTTTATGCGAAAGTCCACCCGAACGCGAAGCTCGCGCTGTCGGGCTTCACGGATTTGACCGGCGGCGCGGATCTGAACGCCGATCTCGCCAAGAAGCGCGCGCAGGCGATGCGCGATGCGCTGAAGGCAGCAGGCGTGTCGGAAGACAGGATCGTGTTGAAGAAGCCCGAGTCGATCACGGGCGGAACGGATGCGAAAGAAGTACGCCGCGTAGAAATCAGTCCGGCTGCTTGACGTGACCACGCAGACTCTTCTTTCGCTGATAGGAAGCAACAGAAGAGCGCGTGGGAAAGCCAAGTGCCCCGAGTATTTGCTTTAGGAGATATTTGTCATGTCTAGCATCGGACACGATGTACACGCGGGTCACGACCACGCACACGACGACCATGCGCACGATGTGCCGCATGGCTGGCGCCGGTGGCTGTTCGCCACCAACCACAAGGACATCGGGACGCTGTACCTGCTGTTCTCGTTCATCATGTTTTTGTCCGGCGGCGTGATGGCGCTGGGCATTCGCGCCGAGCTGTTCGAACCGGGCCTGCAGATCATGCGTCCCGAGTTCTTCAACCAGTTGACCACCATGCACGGCCTGATCATGGTGTTCGGCGCGATCATGCCGGCGTTCGTCGGTTTCGCGAACTGGATGGTGCCGTTGCAGATCGGCGCATCGGACATGGCGTTCGCGCGCATGAACAACTTCAGCTTCTGGCTGCTGCCGGCCGCCGCCGTGCTGCTGGTCGGTTCGTTCTTCGTGCCGGGCGGCGCAACCGCTGCAGGCTGGACGCTCTACGCACCGCTTTCCACGCAGATGGGCCCGGGCATGGACTTCACGATTTTCGCGGTCCACATCATGGGTGCATCGTCGATCATGGGCGGCATCAACATTGTCGTGACGATTCTGAACATGCGCGCGCCCGGCATGACGCTCATGAAGATGCCGATGTTCGCGTGGACTTGGCTCATCACCGCGTACCTGCTGATCGCCGTGATGCCGGTTCTCGCAGGCGCGATCACGATGGTGCTCTTCGACCGTCACTTCGGCACGTCGTTCTTCAACGCGGTGGGCGGCGGCGATCCGGTCATGTACCAGCACATCTTCTGGTTCTTCGGCCACCCCGAGGTGTACATCATGATCTTGCCGGCGTTCGGGATCGTGTCGCAGGTGATCCCGGCGTTCTCGCGCAAGCCGTTGTTCGGCTATAGCTCGATGGTGTACGCTACCGCATCGATCGCGATTCTGTCGTTCATGGTGTGGGCGCACCACATGTTCGCGACTGGCATGCCGGTGACGGGCCAGCTCTTCTTCATGTACGCGACCATGCTGATCGCGGTGCCGACGGGCGTGAAGGTGTTCAACTGGGTGGCGACGATGTGGCGCGGCGCGCTGTCGTTCGAAACGCCGATGTTGTTCGCCATCGGCTTCCTGTTCGTGTTCACGATGGGCGGCTTCACCGGCCTGATCCTGTCGATGGCCCCGCTCGACATTCAGATGCACGGCACCTACTACGTGGTGGCGCACTTCCACTACGTGCTGGTGGCGGGGTCGCTCTTCGCGCTGTTCTCGGGCTGGTATTACTGGGCGCCGAAGTGGACCGGCTGGATGTACAACGAAGTGCGCGGGAAGATCCACTTCTGGGCGTCGATGATCTTCTTCAACATCACGTTCTTCCCAATGCACTTCCTGGGTCTCGCGGGCATGCCGCGCCGCTACGCGGACTACCCGGCGCAGTTCACGGACTTCAACCAGATCGCGACGATCGGCGCATTCGGCTTCGGCCTCGCGCAGGTGTACTTCCTGTTCGCGGTCGCGCTGCCGGCGTATCGCGGCGGCGGTGAGCTGGAAAAGGCGTCCGACAAGCCGTGGGATGGCTCGGAAGGGCTGGAGTGGACCGTGCCGAGCCCGGCGCCGTTCCATACGTTCGAGAATCCGCAGACGGTCGAGTAAGTGAATGACGCTGCGAGGCTTCCATGCCGAAGTCTCGCAGCATCGAAAAGAGAAGCATGGTCCCGAATCCACAAAAAAGACGCACGCCCGAGGAAATCCGCGCGGGCAACAAGCGGCGCGGAATCGTCATGATGTTGATTGCAGCCGTCTTCTTTCTGGGTATCGTCGTCAGGCAATACCTGTTATCGCGAGGGTAGTGACGTGTCAACTCAGCAGGAAAACTCACATATCGACCGGTCCTTCAACCGTTCGATGCTCGTCAAGCTCTTCGTCGCCGCCTCGATGATGTTCGGCTTCGGTTTTGCGCTCGTGCCGATGTACAAGGCGATCTGCCAGATCACCGGCATCAATAATCTGGTGCAGAAGGACGTCGGCGAGCGCGAGGCGAAGAATACGCACGTGGACATGAGCCGCTCGATTTCCGTCGAATTCGATGCGAACGCGCGCGGTCCGCTGGAGTTCAGGCCGGAGAAAAGCAATCTGGACATCCATCCCGGCGAAGTGATGACGGTGATGTATCAGGTGACCAACGATCAGGCGCGCACCGTGAAGGCTCAGGCCATTCCGAGCTATGCGCCGAAGCAGGCCACCGAGTATTTCAAGAAGATCGAATGCTTTTGCTTCACGCAGCAGACGCTTCTGCCCGGCGAAACGAAGCGCATGCCGGTCGTGTTCGTCGTCGATACGAAGCTGCCGAAGGACATCAAGACGATCACGTTGTCGTACACGTTCTTCGAACTCGATGCGCCGAAGTCAGTGGCGAAAGGATAATGATCATGGAATCGTCCGGCAAGGGTGACTTCCTGAAGCTGATCAAGGCGGTGTTCTGGTCGTTTTTCGGCGTGTGCCGCTGGGCCGACCTCAAGAGCCGACGCCGCGCAACTCAAGCCGCTGTATCTGATCGCGGCGGGCGTCATCGGCGCGGTGCTGTTCATCGTGTTGCTGCTGGTGATCGTTCGCGCAGTCATGGGATAGACGGAACGTCGACGCGGAAGACAAAAGCGCGGCGTCGAAAGAAAACTCAAGAAACTGGATCGAAGTGGAGAATCAACAATGAGCGGTCAAAACGAGAGCCCGTATTACTTCGTGCCGCATCCGTCGCGGCATCCGATCATGACCGCGTGCGGCCTGCTGGTGATGCTCGCATCGCTGGCGTCGTGGATGAACGGCCATACGTGGGGCCCGATCGGCACCTTCGTCGGTCTGTTGTTCGTGCTCTTCGTGCTCTGGCACTGGTTCGGCGACGCGATCTCCGAATCCGAAGGCGGCATGTACGGCAAGCGCGTGGACGTGTCGTATCGCTGGAGCATAAGCTGGTTCATCTTCTCCGAAGTCATGTTCTTCGCGGCATTCTTCGGCGCGCTCTTCTACGCGCGCCAGATCGCCATGCACGAACTCGGCAGCCTCGATTACAAGCTGATTTGGCCGGACTTCTCCGCCGTGTGGCCGAACAACGGTCCCGCCGCGCTGGTCCCGCATTTCCGCGCGATGGTGCCGTGGCCGCTGCCGACCATCAACACGGCGCTGCTGCTGTCGTCCGGCGCGACGCTGACGGTGGCGCACCATGCGCTGCGTGAGGATCATCGTCGCAAGGCGATCATCTGGTTGGGCGCGACCGTGTTGCTCGGCCTGATCTTCCTGTTCTGCCAGGGCTACGAATATTTCCACGCATACAACGAATTGAACCTGACGCTGTCGTCCGGCGTGTACGGCTCGACGTTCTTCTTGCTGACCGGCTTCCACGGTTTCCACGTGTTCCTCGGCGGCACGATGCTGGCCGTCGTCATGTTCCGCCTGATTCGCGGCCACTTCACGGCGGAGCATCATTTCGCGTTCGAAGGCGCGGCATGGTACTGGCACTTTGTCGACGTCGTGTGGCTCGGGCTGTACGTCGTCGTGTACTGGCTGTAAGCGGGATGTTCGGCGGACGGAGAATCGTCCGCCCGGAGTGAATGTGCGACGCTGCCTCGAATCGATCGAAGGTGGCGTTTTGCTTTTGGAAGGTAGCGGTAACTTCTGCCGCGACAATACGCTCCGCAGCGGAACCGGATGCGCGGGTTATCGTCCGAGCGGGATCCCGGTCGACTGAATCCAGCCCATCCAGTGCGCAAACAGGATGAACAGGAACAGCGTGATGGACAGCCCGACACGCGCGGCGAGCGACCACACCATGCGCTTCGTGCGGCCGCGGTCGGTCATCATGAAATACAGCGCCGAGCCGAGGCTGCCGAGAATAAGGATGAAGGCGATAGCAACGATGATGTGCATGAAACCAGCCAGCGGATTCGCTCGAAAAAATGTGAGCAGTATTGAAGTGAACCATCTCATTATCTCACTCGATGCAAAGCGCCGCGCGCCGTTGGCCGGGAGCGCCCGATGAAGATTCGCCTTTGGCCGACGCTGATGATTCTGCTGGTGGTCGCCATCACCGTGCGTCTGGGCTTCTGGCAGCGCGATCGCGCGCATCAGAAAGAAGCGCTGAACGCGCAGATCACCGCGTTCGAGAATGCGCGCGCCCAAAAAGTCGGCGCCGAGCCGATGCCGCTCGGAGGCATCGAATTTCATCGTGTCGAGGCTTTATGCCGGAGCGCGTCGTGTTCTCGATAATCGTCCGTATAACGATCAGCCGGGCTTTTATGTCGTCATGCCGCTTAAACTCGAGGGCGGCGGCTTTGTGCTGGTGAATCGCGGATGGCTGCCGCGCAATTTGTCGGACCGCACGGGCATCAAGCATTACGAGACGCCCAAAGGTGTCGTCGATGTAAAGGGCATCGCGCGGGCGAATGCATCGCAGGCGTACGAACTCGGGCGTGGTGGATCGGCGCAGCATCAGGAAATTCGCCAGAACCTCGATGTCGCGTCGTACGCGACGGAAACCGGGCTCGCGCTTCAGCCATTCGTGATCCAGCAGACCAGCGACACCGGCGGTGACAAGCTCGTGCGCGACTGGCCCGCGCCGACGCTCGGCGTCGAACGCAATTACGGCTACATGCTTCACAGTGGTGGGGCATGGCGGCGATCGGCTTCGGCCTCTATGCCGCGCGCCGCGCCGCGAAGAAAGACGCCGCGTCGCCGGAAGACGACGAAGCGCCCCATCACGCATGAATTCGCGAGCGTTTAAAGCGCTCGCATCGACCGAACTGAAGGCACGTTTCTCCGATGCAAACCCAACGTTCCGCCCCCGCCGCGCGTCAGCACACGGCGAAAAAAGGCTCCTGGACCAGCGGCCGCTGGATGCTCGTGCTCCTCGCGCTCGTGTGCGCGGCGCCGGTCATCGCGTCCTATCTGATGTATTACGTGTTCAAGCCGGCCGGCGGCACGTCGAGTTACGGCGCGCTGATCGACCCGCAGCGCCCGATTCCCGCGCAGCTCACCGTCACCGACGAAAAGGGCCAAAGCGTGTCGCTCAAGTCGCTCGAAGGCAAATGGCTGATGATCATCGTCAACGGCAGTGACTGCGACGAACAATGCGCGACGCGCTTCTACTTCATGCGTCAGGTGCGCGTGCTGCAATCGGGCGAGCGCGACCGCGTGGTCAACGTCTGGCTGCGCACCGATGACAAGCCGGTCTCGGACGTCATCAAGACGGCGTATCCGCAGCCGGACACGCGCATGCTGGTGGCGAACGAAAAGGACATCGCCGCGTGGCTGCCGGTGGACGACGGCACGAAGCTGACGGATCACATTTTTCTCGTCGATCCGAACGGCAATCTGATGGAGCGCTTCCCGAAGAATCCCGATCCGAAGAAGATCAACACGGATGTGGCGAAGCTATTGAAGTGGTCCCGCATAGGTTGAAGGCATGTTTTTACTGCAATTGGGTCTGATCGGCATTTGCATTGCGCTGTTGCCGCTCTCGTACGTTTGGGCGAAAGCCGACGACGGCAAATTCCGCAAGCTCGTCTGGCTGACGACCTTTCTCACGCTCGATCTCATCATGTTCGGCGGCTTCACGCGCCTGACCAATTCCGGCCTCGGCTGTCCGGACTGGCCGGGCTGTTACGGCACGTCGTCGCCGTTCATTGCGCATGCGCAGATCACGGCCGCATATTCGGCGATGCCCACCGGCCCGGTCAGCATGGTCAAAGCGTGGATCGAAATGCTGCATCGCTATTTCGCGATGGCGATCGGCGTGCTGATCATCGCGCAGGTTGTCATCGCGTGGGCGGCGCGCATCAAGAAGCGTCCGCTGCATGTGTCGCCGTGGTGGCTGACCGGCATTCTGGCGCTCATTTTGCTGCAAGGCGCGTTCGGCGCGTGGACGGTCACGCTCAAGCTGCAACCGGTGATCGTCACGACGCATTTGCTGCTCGGACTCGCGCTGCTCGGCGTGCTCGGCTGGCTCGCGGCGCGCATGACGCCCATTCCATCGCTCGATTCCGCCGCCGCGCGCTGGATGCCCGCCGCCGTGTTCGGCCTCGCGCTGCTGGTCGTGCAGATTGCGCTGGGCGGCTGGGTCAGCACGAATTACGCGGTGCTCGCGTGCACGGACTTTCCGCTGTGCAACGGCCAGTGGATTCCGCAAATGAACTTCGAGTACGGCTTCCATTTGTGGCGCGCGCTCGGCATGACCGGCGACGGCGACATCATTTCGCAGGATGCACTGGTCGCCATTCACTGGACGCATCGCACATTCGCGGTCGTCGTGGTGTTGTATTTAGTGTGGCTCGCGATGAAACTGCGGCGCTTCGACTTGCTGCGAAAGCCCGCAAATGGCGTACTCTTCGTCATCGTCATACAGTTTTTGACAGGTATGTCGAATATCGTCCTGCAATGGCCGCTGCCGATCGCGGTGGCGCACAACGGCGGGGCGGCCATCCTGTTGCTCTTGCTCGTCATGCTAAACTTTACAATCTCCTCCAGCCGTCCCGGACGCGCTGCGCTTCCCGCGCGCGACGTCGTTTCAACGTGATTGCCCATTCTCATGGATAGCACGACACTCAATTCCCCCCTCGGCAGCCGCGTCCAGCAGTACGTCGCGCTGACCAAGCTGCGCGTCACACAACTCGCCGTGTTCTGCGCCGTTATCGGCATGTTCCTGTCCACGCCCGGTATGGTGCCGTGGGACAAACTCATCGGCGGCGCGGTCGGCATCTGGCTGCTCGCGGGCGCGGCGTTCGCGATCAACTGTCTGGTCGAGCAAAAAGTCGATGCCAAAATGCGTCGCACCGCGTGGCGTCCGTCCGCGCGCCGCCAGATCACGCCGGCGCAGATTCTGACGTTCTCGGCGGTGCTCGGCGGTATCGGCATGTGGACGCTCGTCACGTTCACGAATGCGCTGACCATGTGGCTGACCATCGCCACATTCGTCGGTTATGCGGTCATTTACACGCTGCTGCTCAAGCCCTACACGCCGCAGAACATCGTGATCGGCGGCGCGTCCGGTGCGATGCCGCCCGCGCTCGGCTGGGCGGCCGTCACCGGCCACGTTCCCGGCGATGCCTGGATTCTCGTGCTGATCATCTTCATCTGGACGCCGCCGCATTTCTGGGCACTCGCGCTGTATCGCCGCAAGGATTACGAGAACGCCGGCCTGCCGATGCTGCCCATCACGCACGGCGAAAAGTACACGCTGCTGAACATCTTCCTGTACACGATCATCCTGTTCGCCGTCACGCTGATGCCTTTCGTGTCCGACATGAGCGGCCTCGTGTATCTGGCGAGTGCCATCGCGCTGGGCGCGGTGTTTCTCGGCTACGCGTGGAAGATGTATCGCAATTATTCGGACGCGCTCGCACGCAAGACTTTCCGCTACTCGATCGTCTATCTGTTGCTGCTGTTCGTCGCGCTGCTGGTCGATCATTACGTGCGCACGGTGATCGGCGCATGACGGCTCTTTTGCGTTTTACGTTTTTGCGTCGTGCCTTCGCGCTGTTCGCGTGCGCGCTGCTGCTGGCCGCGTGCGACAAAGCGCCGGATTTCAAGAATCTCGACATCACCGGCAACGAGCAGTTCGGCAGCGATTTCTCGTTGCCGGATACGACCGGCAAGACGCGCACCTTGGCCGATTTCAAAGGCAAAGCCGTCGTGCTGTTCTTCGGCTACACGCATTGCCCGGACGTCTGCCCGACGACGCTCGCCGAACTCTCGCAAGCCATGCAGAAGCTCGGCGACAAGTCGAAAAACGTGCAAGTGCTCATGGTCACCGTCGATCCCTCGCGCGATACGGCGCCGTTGCTCGGTCAATACGTGGCGGCGTTCAATCTGGCGTACATCGGTTTGCGTCCGGCAAGCGACGCGCAACTCGCGCAGGTCGCGAAGGATTTCCGCGTTTATTACGCGAAGGCGCAAGGCAAGACGCCCGGCGATTACACGATGGATCACACCGCCGCGAGTTATGTGTTCGATAAGGACGGCAAGCTGCGTCTGTTCGCGCGCGACGGGCAGGGCGTCGAGCCGTGGGTGCACGACCTGAAGATTCTGATCGACAAGAAAGCGGCCAAGATGGCCGCTTCGCGTTTCAGCCTTCGGAGGACGCAGGCTCTGGCAAGTTCAGACCGGGCGCGAGCCGCGTCGCCTTAAACTCGGTGATGTCGTAATGCGCCAGGCTTTGCTGCGCAAACGGATCTTCCGCGATGATTTCATCCAGCCGCGCCCGCTCGATTCCCGACGCGATGATGCCGCCTTCGCGCGGCACTTTCGGCCCGGCCATCACGAACACGCCCGCTTCGAAATAGCGAATCAGGAACGCGCGGTGCGCGTCGAGCGCATCGTCGATTTCGGCAAGTGCGCCGGTGTATCGCAGGTTGATCAAGTACATGGAGTTCCTCCGGCACTGATTCGTGACTATGTGTCGCGATTTTAGCCGCACCCCGGAGCGCGTGATATCGACATGAGCAAACTGTATTTTCGCCCGCACCAAAGCTGTGCGAAGATCCGTCACCTTGGCCCAAACGCTTAGGCTATCTAGTCATCCAGCAAGAGAAACAGGAAACACCATGCAGCGCAGAAATTTGCTTAAGGTAGTCATCGCCGCGGCGGCATCGGCTGCGGTTTTCACGAGCCTCGCGGCGCACGCCGACGACAAGGTCATCAAGGTCGGCACGATCGCCGGTCTCGACGCGCAAATCTGGCAAGTCGTGCAGAAAGTCGCGAAGCGCGAAGGCTTGAACGTGAAGGTCATCGAATTTAACGATTACGTGCAGCCGAACGCCGCACTCGACGCCGGCGATCTCGATGCGAACAGCTTCCAGCATCAGCCGTATCTCGACAGCCAGATCAAGCAGCGCGGTTACAAGATCGTCAACGCCGATCTCACGTACATCTCGCCGTTCGGCGTGTATTCGAAGAAGCTGAAGTCGCTGAAAGATCTGCCGCAAGGCGCGAAAGTCGCGGTGCCGAACGACCCGTCGAATGAGAATCGCGCGCTGCTGCTGCAGCAATCGCAAGGCGTGATCAAACTGAAGGCCGGCGCGGGCAACAACGGCAACAACGCGACGCCGCTCCATGTCGCGGACAATCCGAAGAAGATCAAGCTCGTCGAACTCGACGCCGCGCAACTGCCGCGCACGCTCACCGATGTCGATGCCGCCGCGATCAACACGAACTTCGCGCTCGCCGCCGGCCTGCAGCCGACCAAAGACGCGATCGCGCTCGAAGACGTGCATAGCCCGTATGCGAACCTAATTGCCGTACGCGCGAAGGACAAAAGGATCAGCCGTGGGTGAAGAAACTGGTCGCTGCCTATCAGTCCGATGACGTGCGTCAGTTTCTGAAGAACGAGTTCAAGGGCTCGGTCGTGCCGTCGTTCTAAGCAGCAGGCAGCACAATGACAAAACGGCGTCCAGAAGGACGCCGTTTTTTATTACTGACTCAGATTGCGCTCAGTCCGTGAAGACATGCCGCAGTTCCCGCCGCCAGACCACGCTCGAACCTTCCCCTTGCTCGGGGCTGAGCCCGTGCGTATGAGCAGTCCGCAGAGACTTTCGTGCGCCTGATCCAGCCGGCAAACGACATTGTCGTAACCTGCGCCGTGAGCGAAGTTCGCGCACGCGGCGACCAGTTGCGCGCCCAGCCCGCGACGACGCGCGCTCGGTTCCACAAACAAGAGTTCGATGATGCGCGCCTGCTTGTCTGACTCCGCGCTCAGCAACGCCGCGCCTATCCGTGCCGCGCCATCCTGTTTCGCCACCCAACACGCGATGCGTGGCGTGTTCGCCTGCATGGCGCCGGGAAAGCGCGAGATGACACTTGCCGCATACGTTTCGTTGCCGAGCGATGCGCGTTCCGTGCCTTCGAGATGCGCATAACGCTCGATCATCCAGCTGAAGTCGCCGCCGCGCGGACTGCGCAGCCGCGCCGGCGCAACGCTATGCGGCGAAGGCGACAGCAAGCGTTCGATGTCGGCCATGCCCATTGTCAGCTGCTTGATTTCGCCGGGTTCGAGGCGCTCGAGCAATATCGCGGTTTCAGCCGACACGTGCAGGTCGATTTCATCGACTTTGGCTTTCGCGTCGTCGGTCATCGTCAGCAGATGGGCGCGGCCGTCTGCTTCGTTTCGAGTCCGAACGATCAGACCGAGCTTCTGGAAATTGGTGATGAGCCGGCTGAGATAGCCGGTATCGAGTCCCAGATTGCGCGATAGATCGGCCGCGGTATGAGCACGGTCATGTGCCAGCTCATGAAGAATGCGGACTTTTGTCAGTGAAAAGTGGCTCTTATGGAGCCGCTCATGAAGCGCGCCAGCATGACGCGCGTAGAAGCGGTTGAAACGTCGCACAGCGTCGACAGCCCGGCTCGGATCAATACACCCCATCTGCCTTACTTTCTCTGAACGTGTTTGTAATTAGATTAGTTTCGAATCCGAACTAATAATCACATTGTGCCAAAGAAAGAACGGCCGTGCGAATACTAAATGCCTTAAAAATGCTCAGAAGATTGCTGACAATACCAATTATTGAGATCGGTTTGTTTACTGGGGGAAAGCATTTATCCTTAATAAATTGTGTTCAGTCGTCTATAAATGCGCTAAACACATGATTTAACTATTTTTTTGCTTCTCGTCATGAAGTGATGTCTCAGAATTGACTGGTATTATTTTGATAATATAATGAGCTCCACTTTTGAGGCATCCGGATAGCTTTTCATGGTTCGACACTGGCAGGATCTGACGCCCGACGGTCACAACGACACACCGCTCTACATACAGTTGGCTTCACGTCTTGCCGCTGCCATCCATGTCGGCAACTGGCCTGCCGGGGAAGTGCTGCCGTCCGAGCGCACGTTGTCCGAAGGCGTCGGGGTATTGCGGATTACGGCGCGCAACGCCATCGGTTTGCTGGTCGAGCAGGGATTAATCCGGCGAGTGCGGGGCGCGGGCAATTTCATCACACCGCGCGTTAGCGATCCGCTTTCGCGGCTCACCGGTTGTAGCGAGATGCTCGAGCAGCGCGGTTTCAAGCCCAACTCGATCTGGCTCGAACGCGGGGTGCGCGCGGCGAGTCGCGACGAAGTGGTGCGGCTCGGTCTGGTGCCGGGCGCGAGCGTTGCGAGCCTGCGCAGACTGCGGCGCGCGGACGGCATGGTCATGGCGCTCGAGCATTCCGCGCTGCCTGCCGCCGTGGTTCCGGAGCCGATGGCGATCGGTGCATCGCTATATAGGTATTTGGAGGAGCGAGGCAAGACCGTGGTTCGCGCGCTGCAGCATTTTCGTGCGGTCAATGCGAGCGACGACGTGGCCGCGCTCATGGGCGTGGCGCCGCAGGCGGCGCTGCTCATGATCCGGCGCATCGGCTATTCGGCCGATCAACGCGTGATCGAACTGACGGATAGCTATTGCCGCGAGGACTACTACGATTTCGTCACGGAGCTGCATCGGTAGCGCGCACCGTGTAAAGAAACATCGCAGGTAAAAAGAAGAGAACCGGAGGAACTGGGGTGACTGTCCGCATGCTTCGCGCATCATCCACGATTCACACGACTCGCAAGGCGCACCTGCTCGCAGCACGGTGCGGACGGCACTGAACCTCACCACGCATCGCGTACATCCAGAGAACTTCATGCTGAAAGGAAACATACTGACGACGGACGGCTGGATTCACGGCACGGTCCGCTTCGAAAACGGGCGCGTCACGGCGCTCGAAGGCCATATCGCTGATCCGCTGGCGAACGACGCGCCTTACATCCTGCCGGGCTTCATCGATCTGCACGTGCTGGGGGCGGCGGGCGCGACATCATGGAAGGCGGCGATGCAATACCGTCGCGCGGCAGCACGCCCAGCACGGCACCACGAGCCTGCTCGCCACCACCATGACCGCGCCGCGCGATGAACTCATGTCGGTCGTCGCCGGTTTCGGCGAACAGGCCAAACACCGCACACCGGGCGGCGCGCGCATGCTCGGCGTGCATCTCGAAGGGCCGTATATCAATCCCGGCAAGCTGGCCGCGCAGCTGGACGCGGCCGCCGTCGCCGTGCGCGACGAAGTGCTGAAGTATCTCGAACTCGCGCCGATTCGCGTCGTCACCATTGCGCCGGAGATTTCCGGGCATCTCGACATCATCTCCGAGATGGCTTCGCGCGGCGTGCGCGTGCAACTCGGCCATTCGCTCGGCACCTATGATGACGCCGTCAACGCGCTGAAATACGGCGCGCGCGGCTTCACCCATCTGTTCAACGCGATGTCGCCGCTGCATCACCGCGACCCGGGCATGGTCGGCGCGGCGCTCGCGCATGCGGAGTACGCCAAACTCATTCCGGATCTGCTGCACGTGCATCCGGGGGCCATCCGCGCTGCGATGCGCGCCATTCCGCGCTCTACGTCGTCACCGACAGCACGTCCGCCGCCGGCACGCCCGATGGGCGAATACCGCCTCGGCAGCCAGCACGTCACCAAATGCATGGGTGGCGTGTGACTCGCGGACGGCACGCTGGCCGGCAGCACGCTCACGATGGATCAGGCGCTGCGCAATCTCGTTTCGCTGGGCATTCCGCTCGCGGATGTATCCAACCGCCTGTCGCGCTTTCCCGCCGACTATCTCGGGCTCGAAGACCGCGGGGGCATCGCGCGAGGCGCGTGGGCCGATCTCGTCGTGCTCGACCGGAATCACGCGCTGACGGCCACGTATGTCGAAGGAGAAGAAATTGTCGAATATGCTGAATGAGGCACTGGAGTCGGCCGATATCGTCGCCGCCCAGCTTGCCGATACCTCGCGCATCGAAGCGCTCGCGGACAAGCTCAAAGAGCAGCCGCGTCACGTCGCGCTGACGATCGCGCGCGGCAGTTCGGACCACGCGGCGAGTTACTTCGCAAGCCTGACGATGTCGCGCATCGGCGTGCCGGTCGCGTCGCTGCCGATGTCCGTCGCCACTTTGCAGCAGGCGCCGCTGCGCGTGTCGGGCCAACTGGCCGTCGCGTTCTCGCAATCGGGCAAGAGCCCGGATCTCGTCGGCACCATGCAGGCGTTGCGCGAAGCGGGCGCGTTCACAGTCGCCGCCGTCAACGTGACCGGTTCGCCGCTCGAAACGCATGTGAATACTTTTCTGCCGCTGCTCGCCGGTCCCGAACTCTCCGTGGCTGCGACGAAAAGCTATATCGCGATGCTCTCGCTATCTGCGATCGTCATCGCGCATGTTCAGCGTGACGTCGAATTGCTCAATGCGCTCAAGTCGCTGCCGGACGCGCTGCGCGCCGCGGGCAAGCTCGACTGGACGCGCGCCGTGAAGGAACTGACGAACGTCGATCGCATGATTGTGATCGGGCGCGGTCTGGGCCTGGCGATCGCGCAGGAAGCGGCGTTGAAGCTGAAGGAAACGTCGGGCATTCAGGCCGAAGCGTTCTCCAGCGCGGAAGTGCGTCACGGTCCGATGGAAATCATCGATCAGGATTATCCGCTGCTCGTGTTCGCACCGCGCGGGCCGGAGCAGGTGGGCCTGATCCAGCTTGCCAGCCGATATGCGCGCGCGCGGCGCTCGCGTACTGCTCGCCGCGCCATCGGACGTGCCGGAAGCCGAACTGCCGCTCGTCGCAACCGATCATCCGGCGCTCGATCCGATCGCCGCAATCCTTTCGTTCTATGTGATGGCCGCGAATCTGGCCCCCGCGCGCGGGCGCAATCCCGACGCGCCGCGTCACCTGAACAAGGTCACCGAAACCCATTGAGTGAGAAAGCCGATGCGCCGTGCCAAGGAGTCTCTGTTAAATCATCCCACCGATAACCCGAGCGACGTCGTGCTGCTCGCGCCGTTCACCGGCCGCGTCGTCCCGCTCGCCGATGTGCCTGATCCCGTGTTCGCCGAGGGCATGTTCGGCGACGGCATCGGCATCGATCCGCTCGATAACGTGCTCGTTTCTCCGTGCGATGGCGTTATCACGCACCTCGCGCGCACGCATCACGCTGCGCACGAACGAGGGCGCGGAAATTCTGGTGCACATCGGTATCGATACGGTCGAGCTCGGTGGCGAAGGCTTCGCGCCGATGGTCGAGCAGGGCGCGACCGTGCGCGCCGGTCAGCCGCTGATCGAGTTCAACGCGGATTTCGTCGCGCAGCACGCGCCGAGTCTCGTGTCCGTGATCGCGGTCGCCAACGGTGATGCGTTCGATGTCGTCGATCGCGCTGGCAAAGGCGCGCTCAAGGCGGGCGCGCGTCTGCTCGTGCTGCGTGCAAAGTCCGGCGAAAAGGCTGAAACCGCGCGCTCCGGCGCGCTCGTGATGGAAGAAGCGCGGCGCAGCATCACGCTGTCGCACGCGGGCGGGCTGCATGCGCGTCCGGCGGCGCGCGCGAAGCGGCGCGCGGTCTCGATGCCAAGGTCGAAATCCGTTACGAAGGCAAGAAGGCGCCGGTGGAGAGCGTCGTCGGTCTGCTCGATCTGGGCGCGGGCGAAGGCGCGACCATCGAGCTAGTCGGTATCGGCACGGACGCGCAGAAAGCCGTCGATGCCGTCGCCGCCGAACTGCTGCGCGCAGCGCTCGGTGAAGTCGAAGAGACGCCGGCGCGCGACAAGTCGCCCGCGCCGGTTGCGGATGCGCGTCCGACGGGCGAACCGCTGCCGCCGAACACGCTCTCGGGCGTGTGCGCGGCGGCGGGCATCGCGGTCGGCAAACTGGTGCACTGGGACGATCAGGAGATCGTGCCGCCGGAAATGGCGAGCGGTTCGTCGGCAGCGGAAAGCCGGGCGCTTGATAAAGCCATCGCGCAAGTCGATGCCGAACTCGGCGAAACCGTGCGCACGGGGTCGCAGCGCGGCGCGGTCGGCGAAGCGGGCATTTTCGCGGTCCATCGTGTGTTGCTGGAAGACCCGACGCTCGTCGATGCCGCGCGCGATCTCATCAGCCTCGGCAAAAGCGCGGGCTTTGCGTGGTGCGAAGCTATCCGCGCGCAGATCGCGCTCCTGAAAAACGTTCAGGACGAACTGCTCGCGGAACGTGCCGCCGATTTGCGCGATATCGAAAAGCGCGTTTTGCGCGCGCTCAGACTCACCAGCACGGCAGCGCGCGAGTTGCCGGACGAAGCCGTGCTCGCGGCCACCGAATTCACGCCGTCCGATTTGTCGTCGATCGACCGCAAGCGCGTCACGGCGCTCCTGATGTCGCGTGGCGGCGCGACCTCGCACATCGCGCGGCAGATCGGCATTCCGGCGCTTGTCGCCATCGGCGATGCGCTGCACGCCATTCCCGAAGGCACGCAAGTCGTTGTCGATGCCTCGTCGGGCCGCGTCGAACATGCGCCGACCGCGCTCGATGTCGAACGCGCGCGCAACGAACATGACCGGCTCGCGGGCGTGCGCGAAGCGAATCGCAAGTTGTCGCAGGAAGCGGCATCGACGAAGGATGGGCGGCATATCGAAGTCGCCGCCAATATCGCCACGCTCGATGACGCCAAGGCCGCCGTCGAAAACGGTGCGGACGCGGTGGGTTTGCTGCGCACGGAGTTACTGTTCATTCACCGCCAGCAAGCGCCAACGGTGGCTGAACACGCGGAAAGCTATCAGGGCATCGTCGATGCGCTGCAAGGCCGCACCGCCATCATCCGCACGTTGGACGTGGGCGCGGACAAGGAAGTCGATTATCTGACGCTGCCGCCCGAAGAAAATCCGGCGCTCGGCCTGCGCGGCATTCGACTCGCGCAAGTACGTCCCGATTTGCTCGACGATCAATTGCGCGGTCTGCTCGCCGTGAAGCCCATCGGCGCGGTGCGCATTCTCTTGCCGATGGTCACCGACCTCGGTGAACTCAAGCGCCTGCGCGCGCGTGTCGACGAACTGGCGCGCGAAGCGGGCCGCACGGAACCAATCGAAGCCGGCGTGATGATCGAAGTGCCGTCCGCCGCGCTGCTCGCGGATCAACTGGCGAAGCACGCGGATTTCCTGTCGATCGGCACCAACGATCTCACGCAGTACACGCTCGCGATGGACCGCTGCCAGCCCGATCTCGCCGCGCAGTCGGACGGTTTGCATCCGGCTGTGCTGCGTCTGATCAAGGCGGCGGCGTAGGGCGCGGAAAAGCACGGCAAGTGGGTCGGCGTGTGCGGCGCGCTCGGCGGCGATCCGGTCGCGGCGCCTTTGCTCGTCGGGCTTGGCGTGACCGAGTTGTCGGTCGATCCGGTGTCCGTGCCGGGCATCAAGGCGCGTGTGCGCAATCTCAATTACCCGCTTTGCCGTCAGCGCGCCGAGGATTGCCTCGCGCTCGAATCGGCACAAGCAGTAAGAGCGGCAAGCCGCGAAATCTGGCCGCAGGACTAAGGTTTCTGTGACGGAATCGCGGGGCCATTTCTAGGCAAGTAGTCCCCGAAGCATCAACGACAAGACTTATATTTTGGAGAACCCGATGGACGCCAACCCGTTTGCAAAGATGCAGCGACTAGGCCGCGCGCTCATGCTGCCGATTGCGGTGCTACCGGTCACCGGCCTGCTTTTGCGTCTCGGCCAACCTGACGTTTTCAACATCAAAATGATCGCCGACGCCGGCGATGCCATCTTCTCGAACCTGCCGCTGCTGTTCGCCATCGGTGTGGCGGTCGGTTTCGCGAAGGACAACAACGGCACGGCGGGTCTCGCTGGCGCCATCGGCTATCTGGTCGAAGTGGCGATGATGAAGGACATCAACGACAAGCTCAATAGGGCGTGCTGTCGGGGATCGTCGCCGGTATGGTCGCCGGTTATCTGTATAACCGGTACAAGGACATCAAGTTGCCCGAGTACCTCGCGTTCTTCCGCGGCAAGCGCTTCGTGCCGATCGTCACAGGCGTCGCGTGTCTGGTGCTGGGCATCGTGTTCGGCTACGTGTGGCAGCCGGTGCAAGGCGCAATCGATGCAGCCGGCAACTGGCTCACGACCGCCGGCGCGTTCTGCACCTTCGTATTCGGCGTGCTGAACCGCATTCTGCTGGTCACGGGTCTGCATCACATCATCAATTCGCTCGCATGGTTCGTGTTCGGCTCGTTCACGCCGGCAGGCGGCGGCGCGGTGGTGCACGGCGATCTGCATCGCTTCTTCGCGGGTGATTCGACCGCAGGCGGCTTCATGACCGGTTTCTTCCCGATCATGATGTTCGGCTTGCCAGCCGCGTGTCTCGCCATGTTCCACGAAGCGCCGAAAGAGCGCCGCGCCGTCGCGGCGGCCTGCTCTTCTCGATGGCCCTGACCGCGTTCCTCACGGGCGTGACCGAGCCGATCGAATACAGCTTCATGTTCCTGGCTCTCGTCCTCTACGGCATTCACGCGGTGCTGACGGGTCTGTCGCTCTCCATCTGCTCGGCGCTTGGCATTCCCTCGGCTTCACGTTTTCGGCGGGCGCGATCGACTATGTGCTGAATTACGGCCTGTCGCAGCGCGGCTGGATGGCGATTCCGATCGGCCTCGTGTACGGCATCATCTATTACGGTCTGTTCCGCTTCTTTATCCGCAAATTCAACATGGCGACGCCGGGCCGCGAACCCGCGACGACCGATGCCGAAACCGATGCGACCGCTCCCGCTGGCGGTGGCGTGATCGCGCCGGTTCCGGGCGTGGCGGCAGCGGGCAATACGTGTGCGTCGAAGTACATTGCGGCGCTGGGCGGCGCGTCGAACCTGACGCTCGTCGATCCCTGCACGACGCGTCTGCGTCTGTCGGTGGCGGATACGGAGAAGGTGTCGGAATCGCAGTTGAAGGGCATCGGCGCGCGTGGCGTGCTGAAGCGCGGCGCGACGAGCGTGCAGGTGATCATCGGACCGGAAGCGGATTTGATCGCCGATGAAATTCGCGGTGAACTCGAGCATTCATCGACGTGCGGCGCCACGCCGGCTTCGTCGGCTCCGGCCCAACCTTCCGCTTCTGTTGCTTCAGCCACTGCAGCAGACCAAACGGCTGGCCCGTTCGATCCGGACCCGCTGCGCTGGTTCGCGGTGTTCGGCGGCGCGACCAACGTCGTTTCGCTCGATGCCGTCGCGCAGACGCGTCTGCGTGTGGTCGTGCGCGATCCGGCATCGGTGAATCGTCAGCGCTTGTCGGCGCTCGATGTGGCGTGGGTATCGGCGGATACGTTCCAACATCGTCGTGGGCGCGGCCGCGCAGCGTTACGCCACGCAAATGGCGACGCGTCTGTCGGGCAGCGGTGGCGGTGCGGCACCGATACCGGCTTGATATCGCAGTAGTCTGAGCAGCACGGAAACGGCGTCTTCGGACGCCGTTTTTTTGTTCGGCGTATGCGTTCGCGTGGGCCAAAAAGAAAAACCCGCTGTCCTGAGACAGCGGGTTTCCGAAAACACCTCAAAGCCTTACGACAAAAACGTCTTACGCGTAGTCATGCAGCGTCGAGCGCATTTTCTTCATCGCGCTCGCTTCGATCTGACGAATACGCTCCGCCGACACGCCGAACTCGTCCGCCAGTTCGTGCAGCGTCTTGCCGCCCGATCCGTCGTCCTGCACGTCGAGCCAGCGCGCCTTGATGATGCGGCGGCTGCGCTCATCCAGCGATTCGAGCGCATCGGCCAAACCATCGTTTTGCAGCTTGTCGAACTGACGCGCAGCAATGACGTTGGTCGGCTCGCTGTGTGAATCCGCCAGATAGGCGATGGGCGCGAACGCTTCCTCGCCGTCTTCGACTTGTCCTTCCAGCGCGATATCGCCGCCGGACAGACGCGTTTCCATCTCCGCGACTTCCTCGCGCTTCACGTTCAATTCGCTCGCCAGACCTTCGATCTCGTCTTGCGTGAATGCCGAATTGCTCGTCTTGTGGCTGCGCAGGTTGAAGAACAGCTTGCGCTGCGCCTTGGTCGTCGCGACCTTCACCATGCGCCAGTTGCGTAGGATGTATTCGTGGATTTCGGCCTTGATCCAGTGCATGGCGTACGACACCAGACGCACGTTCTGCTCCGGGTCGAAACGCTTCACGGCTTTCATCAGGCCGATGTTGCCTTCCTGGATGAGGTCTGCATGCGGCAGGCCGTAGCCCAGGTAATTGCGAGCGATCGACACGACCAGACGCAGGTGCGACAGCACCAGCTGACGGGCTGCGTTGAGGTTGCCGCTCTCGCGGAACTCGGTGGCGTACTGACGTTCCTCTGCCGGGGTCAGCATTGGAGTGCGGTTCACTGCTTGTATGTAGGAATCGATGTTGCCGATCTGGCCGGTCAACATGGACGACTGTGCGTACGTCAGCGCGCCTGCCGAAGTTGCCTTGGCAGGTGCCGAGCTAAGAACATTCGGTAGGGTCATCGCATTGGACACGCTCATAAGCTCCTTATCTATTCGCCCGTCGCTTAAACATTCGACAGGCCAGTCACGTTATTAGCACTCCCGTCAAGCGAGTGCTAAGCGTTAGAGGGAAAGGAAATGTGAGAGTTTCCACAAAGCTATCGGCTTCGCGGGATTCATAGAGTTTGACCGGCGAGCGGGGAAGTCGAATTTACCGCTCTTTGCGCAACGATCGAATGTGCTACCGCATTTGTGCGGTGCAGATGCCGTTTATTCAAACAAATGGGCTCGATTCGCCCTAATGTGCAAATATATGTGTACAGGAATACAATCGCCGCGTTTGCTCAGGCAGATGAAACAGGCTGATACCGTCAACCTACATCTGGGGGGCTCATGCACAAAAATAAAGGTCTTTGGCGCAATAAAATTTCACATAGCGTCATTGCGATGACACTCGGCCTGGCATCGGCGGCTGCGCCTGCGGATCGCTGGGGCGTGCAGGTCGCGGGCGGCGTCACGAATCATGACTTCAAGAAGGCCGATATCGGTGTGGTGTGGGACCCGGACCTGACGTGGTGGGAAATCGGCGGTTTTCACTTCACGCTGCAGGGTAAAGGTCACGTGTCGTACTGGCACACGACCGAAAGCAATGCCGTGCATCCGAACATCTGGGAAGTCGGTCTGACGCCGGTTCTGCGGTTCGTCAAGAGCTCGGGATACATCCGGCCGTTTATCGAAGCGGGCGTGGGCGTGCGGTTGCTCTCGCATGCGCGCATCACGAACGATTTCACTGTCTCCACCGTGTTCCAGTTCGCCGATATGGTCGGCGTCGGCGCGATCTTCGGCGGGCATCAGAACTATCAGGCGGGCTTCCGGTTCCAGCATCTTTCGAACGCCAGTATCAAAGAGCCGAATCCTGGTATAAATTTCAGCCAGGTTTATCTGCAATACAACTTCTGACGGGGCGCTGGCGCATCGGTTCCCGACACAAGGGGATCGGCAGATGCCGGCAAAAGCCATTGAGGCCGCCGAGGCCACCGAAGCGATACGAGGCGTGGAGCGCGACCGCTTCCGCGCGATGGTCGAAGGCGACGGCGAAGCGCTCGACGCGTTGTTCGCCGAAAACGTCAGCTACGTGCACACCAACGGCAAGCGCGAAACCAAGCGTCAATTTATCGATGCGATCACGGCGGGACACCGCCGCTATCGGCAAATCGAAATTCAGTCGCAGGATGTCCTGCCCGCCGGACGCGATACGTGTCTCGTGTCGGGACGCGCGCTGGTCGAAATGGAATCGAAGAACGGCGCGCTGCTGTTTCCCCATCGCTTATACCGCCGTTCATGTGCTTCGGACCGAAGGCCAGTGGCAATTGGTGGCGTTTCAGGCGACGCGCGCGCCGCTCGAATAAGCTCGCATAAGCTTGAATAAGCGCCACGCCTTGCTTGCTTAAGCTTCCACCACCTCGTCCTGAGGCGCTTCCTGCACGATTCCCTTCGATCGATTCACCGCGCTCACGACCGCATCGACGACCGCGAGCGCCGGATTCGCGTGCACCGCGACGCCGAAGCGCGTGGTGTCATCGCCGACGTGGCAGCCGACGAACGCCGCCGTATCGCCGCCCGTCGTCGTCACGGTTTCGAACGAGACGATGCTCGCCGCGATGCCTAGCGCCTGCGCGACCGAGCGTGCGTAATCCTCGCCGCTCGCCACGCCCGACGTATGCGCGATACTCACGCGCCGCCCGAACACCGTCACCATCGATGCATACACGCGCGACACTGTACCGCCCGCATCGAAATATTCCTGCTTGAAGAGCGCGCAGATCGAGTCGCCGGTGATTTCCTCGCCCGACTCATCCGTCACGCGCTGCACCGCGTGGCTGAATTCGATCCGGACTGGTTGTTGACGCGAATCACAGCGTCGTAGCTGCGGCCGAGGTCAGCCGGATCGATCGGCAAATAGGGCACTTCCCACACCGTGCCGGGCACGCGCTGCGCGAAGCCCTTGCGGATCGCGTCCTGATGCGAACCCGAAAACGCCGTGAACACGAGATCGCCCGCGTACGGATGGCGCGGATGCACCGGAATCTGGTTGCAGCGCTCGATGACGCGGCGCACGGCATCGATATCCGAAAAATCGAGGCCCGGATCGATGCCCTGCGTGTAGAGATTCATCGCGAGCGTGACCAGATCGACGTTACCGGTGCGCTCGCCGTTTTCGATACGATCCGCGCCTGCAAACAACGCCAGTTCCGCCGCCGCGACCGCCGTGCCGATCGTTATGCGGATGCACCGACAACACGATGCTGTCGCGATACCCCATGTTCCGGTCCATCCACTCGATCTGATCGGCAAACACGTTGGGCATCGCGGCTTCGACGGTGGCCGGAAGATTGACGATCATCTTGTGATCACGCGTCGGACGCTAGGTTTGCGCGACCGCATCGCAGACTTCGCGCGCGAACGTCAATTCGGTCATGCTGAACGTCTCGGGCGAATACTGATAAATCCAAAGCGTGTCCGGCCGCGCCGCCGCGCATTCCTTGATCATGCGCGTGCCATCGACGGCCAGCGCCTTCACTTCGTCCTTCGCCTGATTGAACACGATCTTGCGGAACGACGGCGCGATTGCGTAGAGATGCACGATCACCTTGCTTGCGCCTTCGCACGCCTCGAACGTGCGTTCGATCAGATCGCAGCGCGACTGCACGAGCACTTTGATGGTCACGTCATCCGGAATGCGCTTTTCGTCGATCAGTTTGCGCACGAAATCGAAATCAGTCTGCGACGCAGACGGGAAGCCCACCTCGATTTCCTTGAACCCGATTTTCACCAGCATCTCGAAGAATTCGAGCTTCGCGGCGATGCTCATCGGCTCGATCAGCGACTGGTTGCCGTCGCGCAGATCGGTGCTCATCCAGACGGGCGCGTGTTCGATCGTGCGGTTCGGCCAGCGGCGGCCATTCAAACGGACTTGCGGAAACGGGCGGTATTTCTCGGCGGGGTTCGGCATCATGATCGTCGATCTCTCTTGGGACAGTTCGCGTAGCGCCTGCGAGAGAAACCGAAACCGGCGGCTGGCCGGCTGCGGCGCGATGCACGTAAACGGGCCGCGCGCGCAAATCACACAGTCACCCGCGATGGTGACGCCTGTGACCAACGTGAACGTGCGCGAAGCAGCGTGCATTTGACCCTCGCGGTTCCGTGTCGCGGGATGCACGAACCAAAAGCTGACGACTACAAGTGGTAAGAAAAGGAACTACGGGAAACTGCTGGAGGACCGAGCGCCTTTAGACGGCGCGCGGCGCTACGTCTGGCGACTTACGCTAGACGTAGCGATAGGGGCCACGCTAGGCGGCCCGAAATAATTCGGAGGGAGGAAGGCTGGGTGAAACGCATGTCATTCACTTTAAACCAGCGTTGAAGAATGTGTCAAATGTTGGCGAACGTTTCGTCAGACCGCTCAGACCGGCTTGCGCACGACTTCCGCGATGACTTCGACTTGACGCGCGACCGCCGGCGGCACCGGCACGTCGCCGCGCATCACGCTTTCGATCCAGCGCGCGGTCGTGGCGGCATCGAGCGATTCGGGCATCTCGACGTGCGGCGCGTGCGGCTGCGAATGCTCCGGCGAGATCAGCGTTTCCGCGTGGCCATCGTGGAACCAGTCGACCTGCACCTGACGACGCGTATCCGCGACCGCTTCGCCTTCCGTGCCGCGTGCGAGCAGTGCACCGCCGGCGGCGGCATCGGGATGCTCGGTGAACAGGCTCGTCAGACTTTCTCGATACTCCGGATGCGTGTAGTTCACGAGCCGCAAACCGGCTTCGGCGAACGGCTGAAGAATCTTGACGAGCGTGTGCGTGGAATTGCGCACGCCCATCACGCGGCGAATCGTCAGCAGCCGCGCTTGGGCGTGAGCACGCTGACCGGCACAAAAGCGAGGCGGCGTGAGGCGAGGTTGTCCTCGATTTCATCGTGCGACTGGGCGTGCGGAATGCCCAGCTCCGTGAAGATTTCCGAGCTCGTCACGCGGCCCGGATCGTCGACGACGCCGTGCACCAGCACCGGCACGCCTTCGCGCGCGAGCATCAGCGCGAGCAGCGGCGTGAGGTTCGGCTGCTTGCGCGCGCCGTTGTAGCTCGGAATGGAAACGGGACGCGCGTGTTCGCGGCCTTCCTGAACGTGCAGCGGCTCAAACGATCGATGCGCGGCATCGAGCATCGCGGCGAGTTCGGCGGACGTTTCGCCCTTCATGCGATACGCCAGCAAAACCGCGCCGAGTTCGAGCTCGGAGACGCGGCCATCGAGCATGGCTTCGTAGAGGGCATAAGTGTCGTCGCGGGACAACGCGCGGGCGCCGTTCGGCCCTCGGCCGATTTCCTTGATATATGTGAGCAGGCGAAATGAGAAGCTGGGGATGCGGGTAGGTCGGTCATCGGATGGTGCGCAATCGGGCGCTCATTATATGCAGATGAGCGATGCTGTCGCGAGGTTGGAGTGCACGAATGTCATTCAGTACCGCATTTGCACGGCGCTGGCAAGTTATGGCGACGTGACGCACGGCGCTTTGTCATCGCATCGAAGGGGAGTCGAAAGTGTGTGAAAGTCCCGCGCAGCAGGCTTTGTCACGATTTTCCCTCGCACGTTAAACTTCGTTTTCTGGCCCGCAGATTCGCATCGGGCGAATAGACTTTGAAATACTTTCAAGAATAGGAGAGCGGGATAAGTTACGTGTTTGCGCTAGCAGCAGCGGTGCCCGTCGATGAATCGAACGAGCAGTTTCCCGTGCGCCGCATCTATTGCGTCGGCCGTAATTACGAAGCGCACGCGCGCGAAATGGGCCGCGATCCGGATCGCGAGCCGCCGTTCTTCTTCGGCAAGCCCGCCGACGCCGTGCTCTGTCGCGCCCGGCACGACCGGCGAGTTTCCGTATCCGACGAAAACGGAAAATCTGCACTACGAGATGGAACTAGTCGCGGCCATCGGCAAGTAGGGAAAAAACATTCCCTCCGATCAGGGTCTTGATTATGTGTACGGCTATGCGCTCGGTCTCGACATGACGCGCCGCGATCTGCAAGCCGAAGCGAAGAAGCTGGGCCGTCCGTGGGATACCGCGAAAGGCTTCGATCATTCCGCGCCGATCGGGCAGATTCATCCGGTGTCGAAGGTCGGGCATCTGGAAAGAGCGCGATCTGGCTGACCGTCAACGGCGAGGAAAAGCAGCGCTCGGCCATCCTCGCAACTGATCTGGTCGGTCGGCGAGACGATCGCATACTTGTCCACGCTTTTCGAACTGTTCCCCGGCGATCTCATTTTCACCGGCACGCCCGAAGGCGTCGGCGCGGTCGTGAAGGGCAATGTGCTGAAAGGCGGCGTAGAAGGCATCGGCGAAATCAGCGTGCGAGTCGTGTGATGAAACTCTTCAGCTATTTCCGGAGTTCGGCGGCGTATCGGGTGCGGATCGCGCTGAATCTCAAAGGGCTCGATTACGAATACGCGGGCGTTCACTTGCTGCGCGACGGCGGCGAGCAACTCAAGGCGCGAATATCGCGTGATGAACCCGGACGGCGTGGTGCCGACGCTCGTCGATGGCGACGACGTGTTCACGCAATCGCTCGCGATCATCGAGTATCTGGAGGAAACGCATCCGGAGCCGGCGTTCTTGCCGCGCGCGCCGGCCGATCGCGCGTACGTGCGTTCGGTGGCGTTGCAGGTCGCGTGCGACATCCATCCGATCGACAATCTGCGCGTGCTCAAGTACCTCAAGCACGAACTGAAAGTGCCGGAGGAAGCGAAGAACGCGTGGTATCGGCATTGGGTGGAATCGGGATTTGCGTCTGGAAAAGCGGCTCGCGAGCGATAAACGCGTCGGCACGCTGACTTTAGGCGATACTCCGACGCTCGCGGACCTGTGCATCGTGCCGCAGGCGTTCAATGCGGAGCGCTTCGGTATCGAACTGGATGCGTATCCGACGATTCGGCGCATCGCCGATCATGCCAATCAGCTCGATGCGTTCAAGCGCGCCGCGCCCGGGGAGCAGCCGGACGCGGAATGACGGGCGCTTTATCGAGCTATTTTTCCGGCGCGGGATTGGGCGCGAGCCTGACCGTCGCGATCGGCGCGCAGAACACCTTCGTGTTGCGGCAAGGCTTGAAGCGGCGGCACGTGGGCATCGTCGTGGCGATTTGCGCGTGCATCGACGTAACGTTGATTGCGCTCGGCGTCGGCGGAATGGGCGCGCTAGTGCGCCGCGCGCCTGTTTTGCTCGATGTGATTCGCTGGGCCGGCGCGGCGTTCGTGTTTCTGTACGGATTGCGTGCGTTTATCGCGGCGTGGCGCGGGCCGGGGCATCTGAACGCATTGGACAGCGATTCACAAACCGCGATGAGCGCGGCGACCACCGTGCTCGCGCTATCGCTGCTCAATCCGCACGTTTATCTCGTACGGTCGTGCTGCTCGGCGGCATCGGCGCGCAACGCGGCTGGCCGGGCAACGCGTGGTTCGCGACGGGCGCGATGTGCGCGTCGATCGTCTGGTTCACGGCGCTCGGCTACGGCGCGCTTTCTCGAACCGTGGTTCGAGAAAGACGTGTCGTGGCGCGTGCTGGATGTGATCGTCGGCTGCATGATGTGGTGGATCGCGGCGACTTTAGTGTTCGCGTAAAGAAAAATGGCGTCCGTTTCGTGGACGCCATTTTTTATCCGAGCAACGCGTCGGCGAATTCCTCTGCGCTGAACGGCTGCAAATCCTCGACCTTTTCGCCCACGCCGATGAAATACACCGGAATCGGCCGCTGACGCGCAATCGCTGCCAGCATGCCGCCCTTCGCGGTGCCATCCAGTTTCGTGACAATCAGACCGGTGAGACCGAGCGCATCGTCGAACGCCTTCACTTGCGCGAGCGCGTTCTGACCCGTGTTGCCGTCGATCACGAGCAGCACTTCGTGCGGCGCATCGGGCATCGCCTTCGCGATCACGCGGCGCACCTTGTGCAGCTCTTCCATCAGATGCAGTTGCGTGGGCAGACGGCCGGCGGTGTCGGCCATCATCACGTCGATCTTGCGCGCGCGCGCCGCGCCGACGGCGTCGAAGATCACCGCGGCCGCGTCGCCGCTTTCCTGCGCGATCACCGTCACGTTGTTGCGCTCGCCCCAGACCGTGAGCTGTTCGCGCGCGGCGGCGCGGAAGGTATCGCCGGCAGCGAGCAGCACGGACTGATTGAAGCGCTGCAGATGCTTCGCCAGCTTGCCGATGCTCGTCGTTTTGCCGACGCCGTTCACGCCCGCGATCATCATCACGAGCGGCTGGGCGCGGCTGAGCATTAGCGTTTTTTCGAGCGGACGCAGCAGGTCAATCAGCAGTTCGCGCAGCGCATTCTTCACTTGCGCCGCTTCCGTCAGACGCTCGGCGCGCACTTTCTCATGCAGCGATTCAAGCAGATATTCGGTGGCATCGACGCCGGCGTCGGACATCAGCAGCGCGGTTTCGAGTTCCTCGTACAGGTCTTCATCGATCTTCGCGCTGACGAAGATGCCCGTCAGATTGTTGCTGGTCTTCGAAAGCCCGTTCCTGAGCCGCGACAACCATGATTTCTTCGCGACGGGATCGGGTTCCGGCGGCGGCAGGATTTCTTCGCTGGCCTGATCGGTTTCCGGACCGCGCGACCATTGCGATTGCGTGTGGCCTTGCCAGTATTCCTTCGATTCCGTGGCTTGCGGTGCGGCGGGCGCGGGCACAGAAACCGGCTCGATTTCCTCAACCCGTTCCGCACTCGCCTCGAGCGCCTGCTGTTCCAGCTCGGCGTCGGAGATTTCTTCGTCCTCTTCCGTCTCGACGGATTCTTCCAGCAGCGTATCGAGCGGTGCGTCGTCGGCCGGTTTTTTGAATCGTTTGAAGAAGCTGAACATGGTCTGTGACGATGAGGCGCGCGTCATCCGATGGCTTTGCCGCGTGCGCCGCGAAAGCGCTCGCCGGAAAAGCCCGCGCGAAAGGATGGAAGCCACGTATTTTATCAGGCGCGGCCAAGGGCTTCCGGCGGCAAAGCGTACGGTTCCCGGCATTTCGGACCGCTGTGGTAACGTGGGCGCACCCATCGCGCGAAAACGCGCCCAGACCGCACGTTCCTTATGCCTCGCTCGTCCGCACCCCGTTCCCCGTTGCCCACTCATACGCTGTCGCGCGGCGGCAAACCACACACGATTCGCATCATCGGCGGAGACTGGAAGCGCACGCTGCTACCGGTGCTCGATCTCGACGGCCTGCGCCCCACGCCCGATCGCGTGCGCGAAACGCTTTTCAACTGGCTCGGCCAGGACATGACCGGCCTGAATTGCCTCGATCTGTTCGCGGGCAGCGGCGCGCTCGGCTTCGAAGCGGCGTCGCGGGGCGCGGCGCGCGTGCTGATGATCGAGAAAAGCGCGAAAGCCGCCGCGCAGATCAAGGCGAACCAGGCGAAGCTCGGCGCGCGCAATATCGAAATAGCCGAAGCCGATGCGCTGCGGCTCGCCGCCAGTCTGCCGCCCGGTTCGTTCGATGCCATCTTCATCGACCCGCCGTTCGGCGATAAGGCGCTGCTCGCGCGTGCGCTGGAACTGGCCGCGCCGCTCGCGTCCAAAGATGGCGCCATGTACGTCGAATGCGGCGATCCGCTGGAAGTATCGGAAATCGATGCGCTCAAGGGCTGGACCGTCGCGCGCGAAGGCAAGGCGGGCGCGGTCCGCTATCATTTGCTGCGCCGCGAAAATCAGGAATAGTGCGCGTTCCCGAATCTGGCGCAGCCGATAAAGTAGGGAATGAGGCAGGCAAGGTCAATAAAAGAGGAGAAGCTCATGGTTGTCGCCGTGTATCCGGGAACGTTCGACCCGCTCACGCGTGGGCATGAAGATATTGTTCGGCGCGCATCGAGCATTTTCGATCAACTGGTCGTCGGCGTCGCCGACAGCCGCGCGAAGAAGCCATTTTTCTCGCTGCAGGAACGGCTCGACATCGCGCATGAGGTGCTCGGGCATTATCCGAACGTGCAGGTGAGCAGCTTCATCGGGCTATTGAAGGATTTCGTGCGCAAGAACAACGCGCGCGTAATTGTGCGCGGCCTGCGCGCCGTGTCCGATTTCGAGTATGAGTTCCAGATGGCCGGGATGAACCGCTATCTGCTGCCGGACGTCGAAACCATGTTCATGACGCCGTCCGATCAATATCAGTTCATTTCCGGCACCATCGTGCGCGAAATCGCGCAACTCGGCGGCGATGTGAGCAAATTCGTCTTCCCGTCGGTGGAAAAGCGGCTGATCGATAAAGTCGCGGTCCTGACGCAGAAAGATTCAGCGGCGCCTTGAAGTGCTGGGCCCGCGCACCTATCTATATTTGATATTGCGCGGGTTTCAAGAGAGTGAAGCATGTCCCTGATCATTACCGACGAGTGCATCAACTGCGACGTCTGCGAGCCCGAGTGTCCGAACGACGCCATTTCGATGGGTACGGACATTTATGTCATCGACCCGAACAAATGCACGGAATGCGTCTGCCATTTCGATGAGCCGCAGTGCCAGCAAGTGTGTCCGGTGGAATGCATTCCGCGCGATCCGGCGCATGTGGAAACGCCGGATCAACTGATGGCCAAATATCACGCGCTGATGGCGGCCAAGAAAACGTCTTAAGCGATGATTTCCTTCAACGTCGCGACGAGCGCATCGCATGCGTCCGGCGTGCCGATCGAAATACGCAAATGCTGATCGATGCGCGGCAGCTTGAAGTGGCGCACGAAAATCTGCTTCGATTTTAACGCAGCGGCGAGCGTCGCGGCATCGTGCGCGGGATGTTTCGCGAATACGAAGTTCGTCGCTGACGGCACGACATCGAAACCCAGCGCTTTCAATTCGGCGGCCAGCTTTTCACGGTTCGCCACGACCTTCGCGCAACTTTCTTCGAACCACGCCCGATCTTCGTACGATGCGAACGCGCCCACCTGCGCCAGACGATCGAGCGGATACGAATTGAAGCTGTCCTTCACGCGCGTGAGCGCATCGATCAACGCCGGATCGCCGAACGCAAAACCGATGCGCATGCCCGCGAGCGAACGCGCTTTCGATGTCGTCTGCACGACGAGCAAATTCAGATACTGATCGATCAGCGTCACTGCCGATTCCGCGCCGAAATCCACGTACGCTTCATCGATGATCACCGGCGCATCCGGATTCGCCTTCAGCAGCACTTCGATTTCCGGCAGCGGCAGGGCGCGGCCCGTCGGCGCATTCGGATTCGGCAACAGCACCGCACCGCTGCTGGCCCGGTAATCGTCGACATCGATGGCGAAATCGGCGTTCAGCGGCACCGTCTGATACGCGACGCCGTACAACTGCGCATAAACCGGATAGAAGCTGTACGTGATGTCCGGAAAGCGAATCGGCTTGTCGTGTTTGAGCAGCGCCTGAAACGCGTGCGCGAGCACTTCGTCGGAGCCGTTGCCCGCAAACACCTGTTCGATGCGCAAGCCATGATGCTTCGCCACCGCCTCACGCAACGCGCGCGCAGTCGGATCGGGATACTTTCGCAGCGACGCGCCATCTTCACCGAGTTCGCGACGTATCGCCTCGACCACGCGCGGCGACGGCGGATACGGATTTTCGTTCGTGTTCAGCTTGATGGGATGTGCGAGTTGCGGCTGTTCGCCCGGCACATACGGCGTCAAAGTATGAACGATGTCGCTCCAGAAACGGCTCACGGTCAGCTTCTCCTGTTATGAATTGCGGTGAAGATTCATCACGGCGCGCTTTGTCTCGCCCGCGATCACGTGCGGCATCACGCCGAGCGCGCGTTCGATCGATTGATCGATCACATCCTGCTCTTCGCGGCGCGGCGGCTTCAGCACGAAATTGGCGACATCGGGCTTCGCGCCCGCGCGCGCGCCTTCGGGAATCAGATCACGCGGATGCCCAATGCCGATGCGCAACCGCCAATACTGTTGCGACGACAGATGCGCGGAAATGTCCTTCAGCCCGTTATGCCCGCCGCTGCCGCCGCCGAGCTTCATCTTGACGGTGCCGGGCGGCAGATCGAGTTCGTCGTGCGCGACGAGAATTTCATCGTGCAGAATCTTGAAGAATTGCGCGACGGCCACGACCGACTGCCCCGAACGGTTCATGAACGTCTGCGGTTCGAGCAAATGAATTTCGTGGCCGTTCATGCGGCCTTTGCCGTAGAAACCGTGAAAGCGGCGCTCTTCGCGCAGCGTCGCGCAGGCGTCGCGTGCGAACTGGTCGACGAACCAGAAGCCCGCGTTGTGCCGCGTCGCGGTGTATTTGGCGCCCGGATTGCCCAGGCCGACGATCAGCTTGATCATGTCGATTCAAATCTATAAACGAAAAAAACCCGCCGGAACTTGCGCTCCGGCGGGTCACGTCGACCGTTCGCGAGAACGAATCGAGAGGATACTTCAGTCTTACTCGGCTGCCGGCGTTTCGCCTGCTGCTTCGCCCGACTCTTCCGACACGACTGCAGCCGGAACCGTCGCCGATGCGACAACCGGGTTTTCCGTGTCGACGGCGATCGTGAGCGTCACGCCCTTCGGCAGCGGGATGTCCTTCGCGTGCATCGTCTGGCCGGCTTCGATCTTCGCCAGATCGATTTCCAGGAACTCAGGCAGGTCTGCCGGCAGGCATTCCACTTCCAGTTCCGTCACAACGTGCGTGATCACCGCGCCCGACAGCTTCACAGCCGGGTTGGTTTCCTGGTTCATGAAGTGCAGCGGCACCTTGGTGTGCAGCTTCTTCTTCGCGTCGACGCGCTGGAAGTCCACGTGCAACACCAGTTGCTTGAACGGGTGATATTGCACGTCGCGCAGCAGAACCTGTTGCGACTTGCCGGCGATTTCCAGATCCAGAATGGACGAGTGGAAAACTTCTTTCTTCAGGGCGTGCCACAGCGCGTTGTGGTCCAGTTCAATCAGTTGAACGTTCGCACCCACGCCGTACACGATACCCGGGGTCTTGCCCGAGTTACGCAGGCGGCGGCTCGCACCCGTACCTTGCTTGCTACGCTTGAAAGCGACTACTTTCATGTTTGACTCCTTGATCTGCCCGCGACCAGGCAGGGCAACCGGGATCATCGAAAAAGTGTGATCCCAAAACAAGCGATGCGAACCTTCGTCCGTTCGCATCGATTATGCAAAAACGCGAAGCACGAGTTTCGCGTTCTTTGCCAATTCTTTTACAACCGCTTCAACTTTCCGCGAACAGCGACATCACCGAGTCGCCGCGACGGATACGCGAGAACGTCTCCGCCAGCAGACCCGCGCTCGACAGCGGACGAATCTTCGCGCAAGCCAGCGATTCAGCCGACAGCGGAATGGTGTCCGTCACGACGAGTTCATCCAGTTCGGATGCCGTGATGCGCTCCGCCGCGCCGCCCGACAACACCGGGTGCGTGGCGTACGCGAACACTTGCTTCGCGCCGCGCGCCTTCAGCACTTGCGCGGCCTTGCACAGCGTGCCGGCGGTATCGACCATGTCGTCCATGATCACGCAGGTCCGGCCTTCCACTTCACCGATGATGTTCATCACTTCGGCGACGTTCGCCTTCGGACGACGCTTGTCGATGATCGCGAGATCCGTGTTCAGCTGCTTCGCGAGCGCGCGCGCACGCACCACGCCACCGACGTCTGGCGATACGACCAGCAAGTGGTCATGATTCTGCTTGCGCAGATCGCCGAGCAGAACGGGCGTTGCGTAGATATTGTCGACGGAGATGTCGAAGAAACCTTGAATCTGGTCGGCGTGAAGGTCCATCGTAATCACGCGATCGACGCCGGCAATTTCCAGCATGTTCGCGACGACCTTCGCCGAGATAGCCACTCGCGCGGAACGCGGACGGCGGTCCTGACGCGCATAGCCGAAGTAGGGGATGGCTGCGGTGATCCGGCCTGCGGATGCGCGCTTGAGCGCATCGACCATGATCATGAGTTCCATCAGGTTATCGTTCGTCGGTGCGCAGGTGGACTGAAGAACGAAAACGTCTTTGCCTCGAACGTTTTCCTGAATCTCGACCATGATCTCGCCGTCTGAGAAGCGGCTGACCATCGCTTTGCCGAGAGGAATTCCAAGGATTTTGACGACTTCCTGTGCAAGCGCGGGATTCGCGTTGCCAGTAAAAACCATCAGGCCGTCACTGCTCATCGTGCACCTGTCTACGGCTAGAAGCGAGAGGAATGGAACGAGAAAGAATGGCAGGGGAGGAAGGACTCGAACCCTCGCATGCCGGAATCAAAATCCGGTGCCTTGACCAACTTGGCGACTCCCCTACACTTAACTATGAGTCTTGCCGGAAAGTGTAGGACATACCGACAAAACAAAACCTTATGACGCGAAAGCGAAGAGAGGATGTGAATCCAGACTTGCTGTCACTACGCTTTTCCAGCTTGCCGGCAGTTTGGCTTGCGCCATTTCCGCTTCGGCTTTGCTCTGAAAAGCTGCGAACACGCACGCTCCAGATCCAGTCATTCGCGCCGGTGCGAGATTGGCAAACCACTCAAGCACCTGTGCAACTTCCGCGTACTTTCTTGCGACTACAGCCTGCATGTCGTTCCGACCGAAGCTGTCCGGCCTTTGCTCTGCAAGAAATTCAATCATTATGGCGACTTTCGAATCCCGTGTCAAGCTTTTTTCGGAGAAAATCGCCGCGGTGGGGACGTGTACAGAAGGAATCACTATCAGGAAGAAACGTTGAGGCAGATTCACCGCCTGCAGCGCCTCGCCTACACCTTCCGCGAAAGCATTTTGCCCGAAGACAAAAAACGGCACGTCAGCACCGAGTTGCAGGCCGAGATTCTGCATAGTCTCACGCGAAAGATCAACGCCCCATAGACGATTTAACGCAAAAAATGTTGTCGCCGCGTCAGAACTGCCTCCGCCGAGGCCCGCGCCCATCGGCAGCACCTTGTCGATCTCGATCTCCACGCCGTACTTCGTGCTTGTGTGTTGCTGCAGCAAGCGCGCGGCCCGCACGACGAGATCGTCGGCTTCGGGCACGCCGGGCACATCGGTCTTGCGCGTGATGACGCCATCGTCGCGGCGCGTGAAGTGCAGGCGATCGCCCCAGTCGAGCAACTGGAAAACGGTCTGCAGCGAGTGATAGCCGTCCGGACGACGGCCCGTGATATGCAGAAAGAGGTTCAGCTTCGCGGGCGCGAGGCAGTTGCGAAGCGAATCGGTCGATGAAGTCATGCGTGAAGCGACAGCCAGGTTATTGATCGAGCACGAGCTTGATGTTGAGCGGCGGCTCGTCGCGCTTCAGATTCACGAGTTTCACGCCCGTCGCTGGTGCGGTGGCGTAGGCGAGATAGTCGATGATCCAGCCATCCTGCTTGATTTCCTTCGGGCGGCCGTTGTTCGCTTCCGGATCGAGCGTGGTCTGCGCGCGCGAATTCGGTGCAGCGGACGGTTGTAGCCAGTAGCGCAGACCTTCCACCGGCAACGCGAAGCCGAGCGTGTTTTGCATCAGCTCGGACACGTTCTCCGCGTTCACCGGCTGCCGGTTCGGCAATTCCAGCGTGGCAAGCGACGGCGATGATGTAACGATCGCCATCGTCGAGCCGAGCGGGTTGCGCAACTGAAGCGTCACCGTATCGCCGGTTTCCTGCCAGTCGAAATTGCCGTACGCGTTACGCTGCGTGCCTTGCTGATCGTTATACGTAACCGCGAAACGGCCGTGATACGCGCGGCTCGTTTGCGTGGCGAGTGAATTGGATGCGTTGGTAGTGTTGGGCGTCGGCTGGCGTTGCACCGCGCAGCCCGACAGCACGATCGCGGCGATTGCAGCGATACTCAACGCACCGCGTCTGACCGATGCGCCGGCGGAGAAATCGAAAGCCATCAAAGATCGTTCACCTGAAGTCGTTTGAGCGTTTTGACGAGCGTGTCGTTATCGGGTTCGAGCTTTTGCGCCTGACGGAACGTGGCGCGCGCCTGATCCTGTTGACCCGACTTCCATTGCACTTCGCCCAGATGTGCGCCGATTTCCGCATTCGGCTGAATGGTGTACGCGTTCTTCAGAATCTTTTCCGCTTCGGCCGCGTTGCCCTGACGGAAGCGCGCCCAGCCGAGACTGTCCATGATGAACGCATCGTTCGGTGCGAGCGATACGGCCTTTTCGACCAGCTTCACCGCTTCATCCAGCCGCTGATTGCGATCGACGAGCGAATAGCCGAGCGCGTTATACGCCTGCGGATTGGCCGGCTGCAGCTTCATCAGCGTGCGAAGCTGCGTTTCCATCACGTCGTAATGACCGTTCTTTTCGGCGGCCATCGCGTAGTCGTAGATGAGATCGGGATCGTCGGGGAACGCGTTGACCGCCTTCCCGAGATTCTCTTCCGCTTCCTTGTAGCGATGCGCCTCGAACAGAATGGCCGAATCCGTGCGCGCGAGCAGTGCGAGATCACGTGGATCGGAGTTTTGCAGGCTGTTGATCAGCGTACGCGCTTCATCAACCTTGCCTTGCTTGGCCATGATCTGCGCGAGCAAATACTGCTGGCTCGCGCGCGGAATGCGATCGAGCCATTGGCTCGCGATATCGTCCTGTTCCTGCTCGAGCGCCAGTTGCGCAAGGTAGATGTACGCCTGACCGGGGTCCGCGCCCGGCGTGTTCTGCGCCTGCTTCGCGTACTGGTTCAGATAGTCCTGCGCCTTGTCGTACTGCTTCTTCTGAATATTGATGAGCGCGAGCGCCATGATCGGCGCGAGATCTTTCGAGTCGTTCTTGCGCATGATCTCGAACTGCTTTTGCGCGTCGTCGAGCCGCTCGGCCGACAAATACAACTGCGCCAGAGCGAGCCGTGCATCGCGCGACTTCGGATTCTTGTCGAGATACTTTTCGAACGATGCGATGCCTTCCTTGCTCTCGTCCGGACCCATGCGCACGAGCGTGAGCGCGGCGGGCAAATAGTCCGGCTTGATCTGCAACACCTTTTCGAGCGATGCCTTTGCAGCCGGCTGATCGTCCGTGTTCAATTGCTGACGCGCGAGCGCAAGCTGCGTTTCGAGCAAGTTCAGATCGTTCGCGCTCAGCTCTTTCAGCACATTCAAACCGCCAATGCGATTCGGCCCGTGCGCAAGCAAAGTCTGCAACGACAGAATGGCTTCGCCGCGCTGTTCGGGCGCGACCTTCGCGAGTTCGCACGCAAGCGTGGGTTTGGCGTCATCCGGCTTGCCCGAGACGATCAGAAGCGATGCGCTCAACTGCGCCGCACGATCCGAATGCGGCGCGAACTGCGTCCACAGTTGCGCGGACGTGAGTGCATCGTTCGGGCTTTGTGCGGCGATGGCGATTTCCGTGGCGCGCTGTGCGAACCGCGGATCGTGCGTATCGCGTGCAAGGGCGAGATAGGTTTGAAACGCGGGCGCGGGCTGGCCGCGCTGCAACGCGACTTCCGCCGCAAGCACCTGAAACACGATCTGACTGGACATCGCCACATTGGGCAAGTCCTGCTGTTCTGCGCCGCTCACGGGCGCGGTCAGAAGATCGACGGCGTTTTGCGCGGCTTGATCGTCGGCGGCGGGAACGGGTGATGAATCGGGATCCTGCGCATAGGCCGGCGTGAACGCGAGCGCAGTGAGCGCAAGGGCCACTGCGCCGGTGATGCGTGACAACGGCGTGGTGAACGAACGCGTCGAGCCGGTCTGACGCTTCGCAAACAGCTTCATGACGAACGGGTTCATGGAAATCCAGACAATGTTTCAGTCGATTGTAACGATTGTAACGCGGTCGCTAAAATACCGGCATAAACGCTCCAGCAAGACGCTCTCCAGGAAAATGCCCGAACTACCGGAAGTCGAAGTCACCCGCCGGGGAATCGAACCCTATGTCGCCGGACGTCGCGTCGAGCACGTCGATGTGCATACGCCCGCGCTGCGCTGGCCCATTCCGCCGCATCTCGCGAAGACGCTTTCGACGCTGAAGATCGAGAAAGTCGAGCGGCGCGGAAAATATCTGCTGTTCGAAACGGTCGCCGGATGGCTGATCGTCCATTTGGGTATGACGGGCACGTTGCGCGTGTTGCGTAACGTGCCGCGACCGCCGGACGCGGCGAAGCACGATCACGTCGATATCGTATTCGACGACTTCATCCTGCGTTTTCGCGATCCGCGTCGTTTCGGCGCAATCCTTTGGCACGCACGCACCGATGGCAACGTGCTCGATCATCCGCTGCTCGCGAGTCTGGGCGTCGAGCCGTTTTCGCCGGAGTTTTCCGGTGCGACGCTTTTCCGTGAGACGCGCGGGCGCAAGGTATCGGTGAAGCAGGCGCTGCTTGCGGGCGATATCGTCGTGGGCGTGGGCAATATTTACGCGTCGGAGAATCTCTTTCGCGCGGGCATTCGTCCGACGACTGCGGCCGGGCGCATTTCGCTCGTGCGTTATGACTTGCTTGCCGATGCCGTGCGCGTGACGCTGGCGGCGGCCATCGATAAGGGCGGGAGCACGTTGCGCGATTTCGTCGGCAGCAATGGCGAATCGGGCTACTTCCAGCTCGACTACTTCGTTTATGATCGCGCCGGGTTGCCGTGTCACGTTTGCGGAACGGCGATCAAACAGATCGTTCAAGGGCAGCGCTCGACCTACTTTTGTCCGCGCTGCCAACGCTAATTTTTCCGATGCTCGCACTCACCGATTTTTCCTCGCGCCTGATCGCGTGGCAACGCATTCACGGCCGGCACGATCTGCCGTGGCAAAACACGAGCGATGCGTATCGCATCTGGCTGTCGGAAATCATGCTGCAGCAGACGCAGGTGTCGACCGTCATTCCGTACTACGCGCGCTTTCTCGAACGTTTTCCGACCGTGCGCGCGCTCGCGGACGCGCCCATCGACGATGTGATGGCGTTGTGGGCCGGTCTCGGCTACTATTCGCGCGCGCGCAATCTGCATAAGTGCGCGCAGGTCGTCGCGTACGAGCATGGCGGCGTGTTTCCGCGCACCGTCGAAGCGCTCGCGGAGTTACCGGGCATCGGCCGATCGACGGGCGCGGCGGTGGCATCGTTCGCCTTCGGCGCGCGCGCGACGATTCTCGACGGCAACGTGAAGCGCGTGCTCGCGCGTGTGTTCGGCGTGGAAGGGTTTTCGGGCGAAAAGAAAGTCGAGAACGCGATGTGGACGCTCGCGGAATCCTTATTGCCGGATGCCGCTCATCCGGACGATGTCACCGCCTACACGCAAGGCTTGATGGATCTCGGCGCGACCTTGTGTGTGCGCGGCAAGCCGGATTGCGCGCGCTGTCCGTTCGCATCAGATTGTGTGGCGAAGGTGGAAGGGCGACAGCGTGAATTGCCGACTGCGCGCCCGAAAAAAACGGTGCCGACGCGCAAGACCTGGATGCTCGTGCTGAAAGACGGCGATTCGATCTTGCTCGAAAAACGTCCGCCGACGGGCATCTGGGGCGGCTTGTGGAGTCTTCCCGAAGCCGCCGATGAAACCGCGCTCGCGGCGGTCGCGCACAGCTTCGGCGGCGACGATCAGTTGCAGCGTCTCGCGCCGATGTCGCACACATTCACGCACTTCAAGCTGGATATCGAGCCGCGTCTGGGCGAGGCGCGCGGCGTACCGCGCGAGTTGAACGATGGCGAGACGGTGTGGGCGCCGTTGTCGCGCATCGATTCGTATGGCGTGCCTGCGCCGGTGCGCAAGTTGCTCGATGCGCTCACCGGTTCGCTGATCTAAACGCTAAAGCAGCTGATGCTGCTGCATATAGTGATGCACGACATCGATGCGCGCGCTCGCATCCATCAGTTCCATGAGTTTCTGGCGCGCGCGCATCGGAATCGGCAGGATTTCGGCGAGACGGTTTGAGACCCACGTGGGGTCATCGAAGAGAAAGGGTTCGACGAAGGGCAGATTTTGCGGCTCGCGCTCCTTGATCGTCTCGATGATGCGCTCCAGCACTTCCGCGCACGCGCCGAACTTGGCGAGCGTTTCCGCGCCTTGCAGCGGTTGGTCATCGCCGATCAATTCGGTTTCGCCGATCAAGAGATTGCTTGGCTCGACACGATAGTCCTTCAGCTTGAAGCGCTGCGTGCCGCGCGCCTGGACGAGCAAGAGGCCGAAGGTATCGACATCGCATTCGGAGATTTCAGCGAGGCAGCCGATGTTCTCGGGAATCGACGGATCGCCCGGCGACGCCACTTCATGTCCGCTCTTCAACAGACACACGCCGAACGGCGTTTTCTCACGCAGACACGCGCGCGCCATATCGAGATAGCGCGCTTCAAAAATCTTAAGCGGCAGCAGGCCGCCGGGAAACAGCACGGTGTGAAGCGGGAATAGCGGCAAGTCGGCGAGAACGGGATTCGAGGACATCGCACGCCTCCAGTGTGGACCGCCCGGCGTGGCGATCAGGTTCGCGTGAGCATCGCGCTTTCATCCACCGGGATGGGCGCATCACGATGCCGCACGATCACGTTCCACCGATCGCCGAAGCGCGCGGCCAGCGCCTCCGCGATAAACACCGAGCGATGCTGACCGCCCGTGCAACCGATCGCGACCGTGAGATAGCTGCGGTTGTTGTCGCGAAAGCGCGGCAGCCATTTGCCAACGAACGCGCCGATATCGTCGACCATCTCGCCGACCATCGGCTGCGCATTGAGAAAGTCGATGATCGGTTGATCGCGGCCGGTGAACGGTCGCAACTGATGGTCGTAGTACGGATTGGGCAGCGTGCGCACGTCGAACACGAGATCGGCATCGAGCGGCACGCCACGCTTGAAGCCGAACGATTCGAACATCAACGTGAGATCGGCGGCATCCGTTTCGACGAAGCGCTTGACCCACGCACGCAACACGTTCGCGCGCAGATTGCTCGTGTCGATCTGATGTCCATATTTAGCCAGCCCCGCGACGAGTTCGCGCTCACGTTCGATCGATTCGGCGAGCGAATTCATCACGCCGACATCCGCCTCGTGCGAAGGCGAACCGGACAGCGGATGACGGCGGCGTGTCTCGGAAAAACGCGGAATGAGCGACTGCGTGCTCGCGTTGAGGAACAGCACGCGCAAGTCGTAGTCTTTCGACAGCGTGTTGATGATGGCGGGAACTTCGTCGAGCGAAAGACTCGAACGCGCGTCGATCGCGACGGCCAGACGCTGCTGACCTTCGCTCGCAAGATACGCGGCAAGTTCGGGCAGAAAGCGCGGCGGGAAATTGTCGACGCAGTAGTAGCCGCCGTCCTCGAGCGCATTCAGCGCGACGGACTTACCGGAACCGGAAATGCCGGTGATCAGAATGATACGCATGGGGTGTCGGCTCATCCTCTTTATCTTAGCACTGGCTTATGAAACGATTCAGATCAGCTTACCGGGAAACTGACTGTCCGGGTCCTGCATCGCGAGCCGCTGGCGATCCATGAAGTCGCGCAATGTATCGATGCCGCGCAACTGCAGAATGGTATTGCGCACGGCGGCTTCGACCAGCACCGCGAGGTTGCGGCCCGCGGCCACCTGAATGGTCACTTTGCTGATCGGCAAACCGAGGACATCGACGGTCTGACTCTCCAGCGGCAGACGCTGGAATTCACCGTCCGGCCGGCGCACCAGTTGAACGATCAGCTTCAGCTTCATCTTCCGGCGCACGGCCGTTTCACCGAAGATCGTCTTGATATCGAGCAGACCGAGGCCGCGCACTTCGAGCAGGTTTTGCAGCAGCGGCGGACAACGGCCTTCCACGAAGTCCGGGCCGAGACGCACGAAATCGACGGCGTCGTCCGCCACGAGACCGTGGCCGCGGCTGATCAGTTCGAGGCCGAGTTCGCTCTTGCCCAGACCGGAATCGCCGGTGAGCAGCACGCCCATCCCGAGAATATCGATGAACACGCCGTGCAGCGTCGCGCGCGGCGCGAGAATGCGCGACATATACGCGCGCAGGCTGTCGATCACCGCCGCCGCCGACATGCGCGTGGTGAAGAGCGGTGTCGAGGAGCGGGTGCATCGCAAAACGAGTTCCGGCGGCGCGCCGACTTCGCCCGCGACGACCAGAAACGGCGGTTCCAGCGCGATCAGCTCGGCCATGTGGCGCGAGCGGTCTTCATCGGATTGACGCTGGTAGTAGTTGATCTCGGCGTCGCCGAGCACCTGGATACGGTTCGGGTGAATCAGGTTCAAGTGGCCGACGAGATCGGCGCTCGACGTCGCGTTCGCAACGGTCTCACTCGAAAACCCGCGTTCCCAGCCTTCGTGCCCGGTCAGCCAGCTGAGCTTCAGAGCGGCGGCGTTGTCGTCAAAAATGCTTTGGGCGTTGATGCTGGACGTATCCATGAGGCCGGAACTCCGTTGGAAGCCGGGAGCAGCCTTCGCGTGTCGAAGCAGGTTGCTTCAATTCGCCGCATGGCGCTGCGTTTGACCGATTGTGCCCTAGAAGCACCCCATACGCGAAGCGCCTCGAAAGAGGCGCGTGTCGTCATGTTTGCCTGGCTATCACGGTTGCCACTGCGTGAGCACTTGATAAAGCGCCTCGCGATTTTCTTCCTTGTGCAGACGCTCGCGCGCCTCTGTGTCAGAGAGCAGTTGTGCGATCTCCGACAGGATCTCCAGATGCTGCTGCGTGGCCTGCTCGGGCACGAGCAAAAAGATCAGCAGCGATACCGGTTGTCCATCCGGCGATTCGAACGCAACCGGCTCCGCCAGACGCACAAAAGCCGCGAGCGGCTGCTTGAGCCCCTTGATGCGGCCATGCGGAATAGCGACGCCTTCGCCGAGGCCGGTCGACCCGAGGCGCTCGCGCGCGAAGAGGTTGTCGGTGACGGCGCTGTGGGCGATGCCGTTCTGGTTCTCGAAAATCAGGCCCGCTTGCTCGAATACGCGTTTCTTGCTAGTAACGGACAGGCCGAGAACGACGTTCTCAAGGGGAAGAAATTTGGCTAAACGATTCATGTTGGCAGGCTGATGGTGGCCTATAGCTCCTCATCGTGGCTGCTGTCAGAAAGCGCTCACGGCGATGATGAAACGATAAAAATGCGCTTAGGCGTCTTTGAAGCATGCTATCGCGCGCGACGCCGATCATAACCGGACCATTAGAACAGGCCAAAGCGCGATGGTGCAGCGCGTCATCGCGCAAACTGTCATTGAATGTGCAGTGCAAAACCCTGAAAATCAATGGCTTGTGCCGCACAGCAACGAAAATTGCAACAAAAAAGCCGCCAGCGTGGCGGCTTCGTTTCGGCGCATGCCCGGCGCGGCGAATTTCCCGCTTTTCGAGGAGTTCCTCGAATCGCCCCGCTGCCGGATGTCAGCGGCGCCGGACAGCCCCGTTCTGCAATCAGGCCGAGGGTGCCTGCAACTCCTGCGGCTCGCCGTGATACTTCACCGATTCGTGCGCGTGCCCCTGGATCTTGTCCTTGTGCTTGATGACCTGCCGGTCCAGCTTGTCGACCATGAGATCGATGGCCGCGTACATATCAACGTCACAACTCTCGATAAAAATGTCCTTGCCCTTGAGGTGCAGGTTGATTTCTGCCTTCTGCCGCTTTTCCTTTTCCCTATGATTGTCGACCGAGAAGACAACGTTGCCGTCGATCACTTGATCGAAATGACGGAGCACCCTGTCCAGCTTCGTGATCACGTACTCGCGCAACGCAGGCGTCAATTCGAGGTGATGTCCGCTGATCTTCAGATTCATAGTTGCTCTCCAAGCTAATGGCCACAAGGCTCGTCCGATGCCAGTCGGCTAGTCGTCCCGTTCGCGTATCGATTAAATACGCGCGCCAAAAATACTGAACGGGCAGAATCGCCGAATGCCCCGCCTCGTCCGCATCTCGCGCTGCGGCCGCGGTAAACGTCCAGCACAACATGTGATGGACTACAGAGATGGGTCAAAGAGACTTGCGCAAATTCACTGCCGGAATCTTCAGCGCTTCGCGATACTTGGCGACCGTACGGCGCGCCACCACGAAGCCCTGTTCCGCCAGCAGTTCGGCGATGCGGCTGTCTGAAAGAGGGGTTTTGGGGTCTTCCGCTCCTATCAGTTGCTTGATGAGAGCGCGGATCGCTGTAGACGATGCCGCGCCTCCAGTGTCAGTCGAAACGTGCGACCCGAAGAAATACTTGAACTCGAGCGTCCCAAACGGGGTGAGCATGTACTTGCCAGTTGTCACGCGTGAAACGGTCGACTCGTGTAAGCCCAGCGTATCAGCAATTTCCCTCAAAACCAAGGGCCGCATGGCAATTTCACCATGTGCAAAAAAGTTCTTCTGACGCTCAACAATTGCCTGCGCGACGCGGAGAATCGTCTCGAAACGCTGCTGAATATTCTTGATCAGCCAGCGCGCTTCCTGAAGCTGCTGACGCAGCGAACCACTGCCCGGATCGCCCCGGTTGTTACGCAGAATGTTCGCGTACAAGTGATTGATGCGCAGCCTCGGCACGATTTCCGGATTCAGCTCCGCCGTCCAGCCGCCCGTGGTTTTGCGCACGAGAATATCCGGCACGACGTAATCCGCCTCACTCTTTCCGTACGCTGTGCCCGGAAAAGGTTCCAGCGATTTAATGAGCAGATGCGCGTCGCGAAGGGAATCGTCGCTGACCTTGAGTTGCTTGCGCAGACGCGTGAAATCACGCGCGGCGAGCAGTTCGAGGCGATTCACCACAATCTCGAGCGCCAGCGTGCGGGTCGGCGATTCATCCAGCCGCAGCAACTGCAGCTTCAGACATTCCGATGCCGACCGTCCGCCCACGCCCGGCGGGTCGAAACTCTGCAGCAAGGCGAGTGCCGCGCTAAGTTCATCGACATCGACTTCGAGTTCTTCGGGCAAATCGGCCTGCACTTCATCGAGCGATGAGGTCAGATAGCCGTCCTCGTCCAGCGATTCGATCAGAAACGTGACCAGCGCGCGGTCACGCTGATGCGCCGACGTCATGCGCAACTGCGCCGTCAGATGATCGCGCAGCGTGGTGGTCGATTCGTGGATTTGCAGCGGCGGGAGATCGTCGTCGGACGCGTTGTTCGAGCGGCCGTAGTCTTCCAGATTCCACGAGCTGGAATCCGAATTGTTGTCGCTGCCAAGACCGTTGTACTCGTCGACGCCCTGCAACTCGCTGTTTTCCGAGCGCTCGGAACTCGACGTGCTCGACGACGATGACGAGCCGTTGCTCATCATCGGTTCGGGCGCGGTGTTATTCGTGGCGGGCGATGCGATCAACGAGCCGTCCGCGGCCACGCGCAGCGGACTGGAAATCCAGTCGTCGTCGTTTTCGAGCAGCGGATTCTGCGAGACGGCCATCGCAACTTCCTGCTGCAGTTCGAGCGTCGACAACTGCAGCAGCCGGATGGACTGCTGCAGTTGCGGAGTGAGCGCAAGATGCTGTGAGAGGCGGAGTTGGAGGCTAGCTTTCATGGCAAATTTTTAACCATTGTAGAGAGTTTGCCACGCGCGCGAAACCTTGCGGCGACTCCAAAAAAAACCATGCCGCCCAAGGGGTGGCGCGTAAATTTTGCTGCTTTCGCTTGATGCGGCGCGGCATGCGCCGCAGGAACTTCACATGCGGAAATGCTCGCCGAGATACACGCGCCGCACGTTTTCGTTTTCGATGATCTCGCTCGGCGCGCCTGCCGCGAGCACGCTGCCGTCGCTGATGATGTACGCGTGATCGCAAATGCCGAGCGTCTCGCGCACGTTGTGGTCCGTAATCAGCACGCCGATGTTGCGCTGCTTCAGGAATTTCACGATCTTCTGGATTTCCAGCACGGCGATCGGATCGACGCCGGCGAACGGTTCATCGAGCAGAATGAAGCTGGGATTCGTCGCGAGCGCTCGTGCGATTTCCACACGCCGCCGCTCGCCGCCCGACAGCGACAGCGCCGGATTTTCACGCAGATGCGCGATCTGCAATTCATCCAGCAACGCTTCGGTGCGCTGGCTGATGGCGTCTTTCGACAGCCGCTTGCCTGATTCGTCCGTCTGCAGTTCCAGCACCGCACGAATGTTCTGCTCGACCGTGAGCTTGCGGAACACCGATGCTTCTTGCGGCAGATACGACAAGCCGAGATGCGCGCGCTTGTGAATCGGCATGAGACTGATGGAATTGCCGTCCAGATCGATTTCACCGGCATCGAGTGGAACGAGGCCGACGATCATATAGAACGACGTCGTCTTACCCGCGCCGTTCGGGCCGAGTAGGCCGACCACTTCGCCGCTTTTCACGTCGAGCGATACGTCCTTCACCACGGTGCGCGAGCCGTAACGTTTTCTCAGATTGCGGACGACCAGCGAGCTCGACTGGCCTTCCGGCTTGCGATGGGGCATGGCGGGTGCGTTCACTGCTGCTGCGTTCCCTGAATGGAGTTCGAAGGAGCAAGCGTCGCTGACGATCCGTTCAGCGGCGCGGGGCCGCCCGAGCGCGGCGCGAGCATGGCGCGCACGCGTCCGCTCGGATTGCCGGGCGCCGCCTGATCCTTACCGGCGTTCGCCGTGTAGAAATCCTTCTGGCCGTCATACGTGATGACGCTGCCGTGCACTTCGTCCTGCACGGTCGTCAGACCTTGCAGGCGGCGCACGACGGCGCGCGTCGTGAGCTTGGTGAAATCGTTCTTGCCGTCGTAATCGATGCGTACCGAGTTGCCGTCGATATATTCGTTGACGCCGTCGCGCTTCTGGCGGAAGTACGAGAGATTGTTGCCGGTCGAGGTGCCGGTCGCGTACTGATAACCCTGCGGATCCTGCGTCACTTCGACACGATCGGCCTTAATGACGATCGTGCCCTTGGTCACGACGACGTGCCCCGTGAAGATGTTCTTCTGGTTCAGATCGTCGTAGGACATATTGTCCGCTTCGATATTCAGCGGCTTTTGCTGGTCGGCCTTTTCGGCATGCGCGACAGGCGCAAAAAGCGCGATCAGCGCGGCAATAGCCGCCAGCGCGGTCTTCGAGACGCGCGCGGCGTGCGTGACGCGGTGCGTTTTCTCAACTGCCCACACGGCAGCGAAGGTTTGATTCATGCAGTCACACTTCGGAATGGGTGCCCGGGATTACTTGGAAGCGCCGCCGTTGATATCCGAGGCGGCGATGGCGCCGCGCACGTTACCGAAAAGCTTCATTTCCCGGGTGACGTTGTTGTAGTTCATGCCGTTGGCGGTCATCACCGACGGACCGCGCTGAAGTCTAACCGGTTTTTCCGTTTCGATGACATCGTCATTCACCAGCACGCGAAAATGCTGCGAATCTGCCTGCATCTGCGGATCGCCGAAACCGGCGACGCGCAGAATGCGGGCGTTGTCGTAGAGATCGACGATGGAAACGTCGGCGTTGACCGTGCCGCGCTGGGCCGTCGCCGTGACAGTCGGCTTCTGCGGTTGAAACATGCGCATGGCGGGCAGCGTGAGGTCGCTGTTTTCGTCGTCCTCGTAATGCATCATGCGCGCGGCCGTCAGACGGTACTGGGTGGTGCCGGTGGCGTCCAGTTCCGAGACGGAGAAATTGTCGGCGAAATAGTCCGCCGTATGGCGCTTGGACTGATCCGTCGTCTGCGGACCGGACGGCAGCGTGGCCTGCAACAGCCAATAGGTGATGCCGGCGAGCGCCGCCATCGCGACGAGCGGCAGCAGCGAGGCGAGCTTTCCAGGGCGCGGCATGGCGTCAGGCTCCGAGCACCGCGGCGAGCAAATCGTCGTAGCGATGCTGCGCGCGCAGAATGGCATCGCACACTTCGCGAACCGCGCCGTGGCCGCCACGCGCTTCCGCGACCCAATACACACGCTGAATGACTTCCGGATGCGCGTTCGCCGGAGCCGCCGCGAAACCGCAGCGGCGCATCACGGCGAGATCGGGCCAGTCGTCGCCCATATAGCCGCATTCGCTCGCCGCGATTCCCGTGGCCGCGAGCAATTCCGTCAGCGCCACGGTTTTATCCTCGACGCCCTGATACAGATGCGTAATCCCCAGTTCCTTCGCCCGCGCCGCGACGATGCCCGACTTACGCCTGGTGATGATCGCCGTTTGCACGCCGACCGACTGGAGCATTTTCACGCCGTGGCCATCGAGCGAATTGAACGACTTCATCGCGTCGCCTTCCGCGGTGAAAAAGAGGCTGCCGTCGGTGAAAACGCCGTCGACGTCGAACACCATCAGTCGCAGGCGGCTCGCGCGCTCGGACGCGCTTGCATTCGGAGACAATGCGGCGGAGGAAGGCTGTTGCGCCATCAGATTACCTTCTTGGAGAAGAGGTCATGCATGTTCAGAGCGCCGATCAGCGTCGCGTTCTCGTCGACGACCAGCATCTGATTGATGCGATAACGCTCCATCAGTTCCACCGCCTCGACCGCCAGATGGTCCGGCGCGATCGTGCGTGGATGACGGGTCATGACATCGGCGAGTTTCATCGACCGGAAATCGCCGTCGCGCTGAAGAATGCGGCGCAGATCGCCGTCCGTGAAAATGCCTTCGACGTGACGATTGCCGTTGACGACCGCGGTCATCCCCATGCGCTTGTCGGTGATCTGGAAAAGCGCGTCCGAAACGGTCGCATCGAGCGACACGACGGGCACTTCGTCGCCGATGCGCATCACGTCGCGTACATAAGTGAGCAGGCGCCGGCCGAGCGCGCCGCCGGGATGCGAGCGCGCAAAGTCGTCCGGGCCGAAGCCGCTCGCGTCGAGCACGGCGACGGCGAGCGCGTCGCCGAGCGCCATCGCGGCGGTCGTGCTGGCCGTGGGCGCGAGGTTCATCGGGCAGGCTTCCTTTTCGACGCGTGCGTTCAGATGCATGTCCGCCAGTTGCGCCAGCGACGATTCCGGCCGCCCTGTAATGGCGATGAGTTTCGCGCCGAGCCGCTTGATGAGCGGCAAAATGGCGACGAGCTCTTCGGTTTCGCCCGAATTCGACAGCGCGATGAAAATGTCATCGGCGGTGACCATGCCGAGATCACCGTGACTGGCTTCGGCGGGGTGCACGAAAAACGCGGGCGTGCCGGTGCTGGCGAGCGTCGCGGCGAACTTGCGCGCGACATGCCCGGACTTGCCGATGCCGGACACGACCACGCGACCCTTGCACCCAAGCAGCGTTTGAACCGCGCTGGTGAAGTTGTCGTCGAGGAGTTCGGAAAGGCCGCGAACGGCGTCGGCTTCGATCTGGATTACGTTGCGAGCCAGCGCCAACGCCCGGTCGCCATTGATTTTCGCTATCATTCGCGGAGTATAGCAAAGGCGTTTTACTGCCGTGCCGCACGGCCAGTGGCGCGCCGCCGCCTATCCGCCCCCGCCGGCCGTGTCTTCACGGGCTATTTCAAGATACCGACACGCGTGAAATCCGCGCTTCGGAACTAACGAACGAGGACGTTAGACGGATGACCTCTCCGCTCGAAATGACGCTGTTGTTGCTGCTGTGTTCGGTGGCGGGCATCGTCGTATTCCGCTTTTTCAATCTGCCGCCGATGCTCGGTTATCTGACCGTCGGCATCATCGTGGGTCCGCATGCTACCGGTATTGCGTCGGATACGGACCGTGCGTAGCATCTCGCCGAATTTGGCGTCGTGTTCCTGATGTTTTCCATCGGGCTGGAATTTGCGCTGTCGAAACTGCGCTCGATGCGCCGCATCGTGTTCGGGCTCGGCGCGAGTCAGGTCGGCGCGACCATTGCGCTGGCGATGATCTTCGGCTGGATCGCCCATTTCTGGATGCCGATGTCGTGGCAGGCGAGCTTCGCGCTCGGCGGCGCGCTGTCGATGTCGTCGACGGCCATCGTCAGCAAACTGCTCGCGGAACGGCTCAAACTCGAAGCGGAGCACGGCCGCAATATCTTCGGCGTGCTGCTTGTTTCGGGATCTGGCGGTGGTGCCGCTGCTGATCAGCATCGCGGCGTTCGGCAACGGCAATTCGTCGCAACTGGCGATGTGGCTCGGCATCGCGGCGGTGAAGATCGTCGTTGCGCTGACGGTGCTGCTGTTCATCGGCCAGAAATTCATGACGTGCTGGTTCGATCTGATCGCGCGCCGTCGTTCGCAGGAACTCTTCATGTTGAATCTGTTGCTGGTGACGCTGGGCGCGGCGTTCATGACCGATAAATTTAGCTTATCGCTCGCGCTCGGCGCGCTCATCGCCGGGATGCTGATCGCGAAGACGCCGTACCGGCATCAGGTGGAAGAGGACATCAAGCCGTTTCGTGACGTGCTGCTCGGGCTCTTTTTCATCACGACGGGCATGCTGCTGAATCCGCGCATCATCTGGGAACATCCGTTTCTGGTGCTCGGCTTTTTCATCGTGCCGATTCTGCTCAAGGCCGTGATGATCACTGCGCTCGCGCGCGCGTTCGGCTCGCCGCAGGGCGTGGCGATGCGCACCGGTCTCGGCCTCGCGCAGGCGGGCGAATTCGGCTTCGTGCTGCTGAATCTGATTCTGGATTCGCATCTCGTCGATTCGGTGATTCTTCAGGCGATCCATTCCGTCGATGACAGCCGCAGCACGATCCGATCCGCGTTCTGGATGATGAACGGCGCGGCGAGCATCGAAAGCAGCATGGCCGAAAGGATACCACTGCGCCGCATCGCGCCACAGGCGAACGGCTTCTTCCGCGCTCTGCGCATGCATGACCGCGCCGATCCAGTCGCTCACGCTCGGCACGGCGCGCTTGCGCAGCACGATTTCGATCGCGCATTCCGCGACCCTGCGCGGTTTTTATCTGTGCGCTGAGCATGCGCAACAGCTTGGGGGGGGGTGCGAGTCCCCTGTCCAACCTGATGGTGGTGAAGGGCTAGTGAAACGCAAGGGCGTCGTCGCGAGGCGGGGTCTGAAGGATTCCGGCGGCTGCGCATCCGCTTCGAGCGCCTAGCCTTCATTCACGAAGCTTTCCTCAAGCTCGCCTGCTGCATCATCTGCTGGCGATAACTTCAAAAGTCATTCTGTTAAAGCTTCTTAGGCGGCGATACACGTCGGCGGCTGTGATACAGAATCGTCATGCCGAACGCACGCGCACGCTGCGCCACCGCCTGCCCGACGCGTCCCATTCCGACGATGCCCAGCACGCTTCCCGTTACGCGATGCCCGAGCAGTTCGCTCAGTCCAAACGCCCGTCCCCAGCCGTCATTCATCACTTGCAGATGCTCACGCGCCCGGCGGCATGCAGCGAGGATATGCAGCATCGTCGCGTCCGCTGTGCATTCGGTCACGACCGGCGCATTCGTCACGACAATGCCCGCGTTCGCAGCCGCATCGACATCGATATGATCGAAGCCGACGCTGGTCGTCGCCGCCACGCGCAGGCTGCGCGGCAGGCGTTCGATCAACGCGCGATCCAGCTTCAGCGAGCCCGAAAACAGCAAGCCTTGCGCTTCGTGTGCATGCGCGTGACTGACGAGCTCATCGACGGACAGCGCGTGATCGGGAACCAGTGCATCGAACTGCGAACGCGCGCGTGCTTCGACGGCGGGCTGCATCGGACGCGACAGCATGATGCGATGCTTCATGCCGTCACCGTCTTCGGCAAGGACAGCCGCTTGATTTTCCCGACGATGAAGATGTATGCGGGCGCGCCGACCATCGCGTGAGCGCCGACCATGTACATCGCGCCGGTGAACGAGTTCGTGATCGCCAGGATATAACCGATGGCGATCGGCGTCACGATGCCCGCGATATTGCCCGCCACGCCGACGATTTCGGGCGGCGCGGTATCGACGACGACCGCGAGGCCGATCTGCGCGAGGCCCTTGCCGAAGAGCGCGAGCGACATCAGCGCGACGATGACGGCGGTCGAATCCGTGAAGTTGCAGAACACCAGCATGCTCGCGAGCAACATGCCGGACACGAACAAAATCTTGCGCGCAGCCGTCACACTGCCGCCGCTCTTCAACACGCGATCGGAAATCGCGCCGCCCAGAATACTGCCGATAAAACCGCAGATCGCAGGCAAGGTCGCGACGAAACCCACTTGCAGCAGATCCATGCCGCGGCCTTTCACGAGATAGATCGGAAACCACGTGATAAAGAAGTATTGCAGCGACGTGATGCAGTATTGCCCGAGATACACGCCCGCCATTATGCGGCTCGTGAGCAGCACTTTGATGGACCCGGGAGGCGCCGGCGTACGCTTTTTCTTGTTCGCTTCGATATCGATGATCGCGCCGTTTTCGCGCAGATAGTCGAGTTCTTCGGACGTGACTTTCGAATGCTGATCCGGCGCGTGCATCACAGCGAACCAGAACACCGCGAGCAACATGCCGAAGCCGCCCATAAACCAGAAGACCCAGTGCCAGCTCAGCGTGTGACTGAGCACGCCCATCAACGGCACGAACAAGACGACCGCGACGAACTGAAGATCGATGTCGCCAGACCGCGCTCACGCAGCGGAAACCATGCCGCGACGATGTAGTTGTTGGCCAGATAAATCGGCGCTTCGATGAGACCGACGAGAAAGCGGCAAGCAAAGAGCGCACCGATCGCAAGCGACGTCGAAAGAAAACCGACATAGCCTTGCAGAAACGTGAAGAAGGACCACAAGAACAGCGCCGCGCCATAGACCTTCAGCGAGTTTCGGACACCCGCATGTCTCTCAAGGACAATAGAAAAATGGCTACGATCCGGCCTCCGCTGAACGACCGCATGTTCGCGCCCTACAAAATCGCCGCGCTGGTCGAGGTGCTTGCGGAGCAAGGCATCGCGCTGGAAGACGGCCTGAACGGGTCCGGCGTCACGGTGGGCGAACTGCAGGACGCATCGGTTTTGACTTCAGTCGGCCAGTACGCGGCCGTGTGCCGCAACGTGATTCTGCTCGGCTGCGACGCGGCCACGCCGTTCAAGGTCGGCCGCAAACTGCACTTGTCCGCCTATGGCATGTACGGCTACGCGCTCATGTCGTGTCTGTCGTTGCGCGACTATTTCAAACTGGGCGTGAAGTATCACAGTCTCGCGACGCCGACCGTCGCGATCGAATGGACGGAGTATCCAGATCGCATGGTCTGGACGTTTTCCGATGCCTTCGTGTCGAGTCCGTCGAGAGAACTGCGCGAGTTCATCATCGAGAGCAGTACACGCAGCATGTGACGCATCTTCAGGATGTGGCGGGCGGCGTGTGCCCGCCGGTGCGAGCGTGTTTCTCGTATCCTGCGCCGCCGCACGCGGGCATTTATCCGGACTATCTCGGCTGCGAATGTCTCTTCGATCAGGCGCAATGCGAACTGATCTACGACAGCGCCATTCTCGATCGCAAGCCGCAACTCGCGCATCCGCTGACGACGGCATTGCTGCAGGAAACGTGCGATCGATTGATCGGCCAGGCGAAGACATCGACAGGCATCTCGGGCGAGGTGTATCAATGTCTGATGGCGGTTCCTGGTTCCTTTCCCGATATGGAAAGCGTCGCGAAGTCGATGCATCTGATCTCTCGCACGCTCAGGCGTCGGCTGGACGATGAAGGCACGACGTTTCAGGCCATCGTGGATGATATCAAACGCTCGCTGGCGCTCGAATATCTGAAGACGACCAAGATGAGCACCGAGGACGTGGCCATGCTGCTCGGTTTCAGCGATGCGGCCAACTTCCGCCGCGCGCTCAAGCGCTGGACCGGCAAAGGCACCGAAGCGCTGCGCGGCTGAACGTCGCGCCGCAGGCTCACGCGCGCGCCCTCACACGCGACTTCTTCTTGGCTGGCTCGACGACTGCATCGACCAGTTCGTCGTGCAGGGCGCGCAAAATCTCCACGAACGCCGATGCAAGCCGCTCGCGCGGACGATGCGGCGGAAACAGCAAATACGTCGGAAAGCGCGTGACCGGAAGAAACGGCCGAATGGCAATGTCCGGCCCCGCGAAGTCGCGTGCGACGATCGGATGCGCGAGCTCACGCCCATGCCGTGACGGACCATTTCGCAACACATCGCCGTATATTGCGCTTCGATGGCGAGCACGCGCTGCACGCCCGCGCGCTGAAACACTTCGTCCATCGTGGCGCGCGTGCCATCGCCATGACAGAGCGAGATGAACGATTCCCCTTGCAGATCTTCCGGACGGATCGCGCACTTCGCCGCCAGCCGATGTATCGCCGGCAGCACGCAAACAGCCGGCACGTTCGATAACTGCTCGACCTTGCAATCCGACGTCTCGCTGACATAGACCGCGACGCCCAGATCGCAGAACTGCGACGCCGTCCAGTGATTCACCGTCCCCGATGTATTGACGTGCAGCGAGACGGTCACTTCGGGAAAGAGCGCGACGAAGCGCTTGATCGCGTGCGGCACGAGCGTCATGCCCGCCGATGGCATCGCCGCGATGCGCAGCCGCCCGCTGCCGAGATTGCGGATTTGCGCCGCCGCGTTTGCGAGTCCCTGCAAGCCGACGAACGCGCGCTCGACCTCGAGAAAGAACGCGGTGCCTTCGCTCGTCGGAATGAGGCGCACGCCGCTGCGCTGAAAAAGCTGCAGGCCGGTATCGCGTTCGAGCTGCGAGATCAGACGGCTCACGTTCGGCTGCGACGTGAAAAGCGCCTTGGCCGCCGCGGTCATCGACCCCGACACCATCACCGCGCGAAACGCCTCGATATGCTTCAGATTCATGCGTGCTTTCCCTTAGGTATGGACTATG
>LFMX01000292.1 GCA_001184405.1 Candidatus Burkholderia humilis | reverse complement strand
TCGAATCCAACCAGACCCACCACGGTCAAGCGGGTCGGTCATGATTGACTGCACAGACTCAAGAGACTGGGGGATTAGCTCAGCTGGGAGAGCGCCTGCTTTGCAAGCAGGGGGTCGTCGGTTCGATCCCGTCATCCTCCACCAATCCTCAATGCTTAGGGTTTCGCGAGTCGGGCGAAGCATTAAGCATTGGCGATTGAAGCCAGTTGATGTCGTAAGCCTGCAGTTGAGCTTATCGGCTAAACGTTCTTTAACAATCTGGAAGAAGTAGTAAAGAGAATTTTGAAAGCACTTAGAGATGGGTGTGAGTAGGGATTCAGAGTAGTGATTGTATCAAGTATGAAAAGGTGATCGAGAGATCGCTTTGGAATACGGCACAACGCGAATACTCAGCCTGTAGCGGATGTGGAACGTAGCAATGCAGACACACTCGTTATAGGGTCAAGCGAACAAGTGCATGTGGTGGATGCCTTGGCGATCACAGGCGATGAAGGACGCGGTAGTCTGCGAAAAGCGGCGGGGAGCTGACAAACGAGCTTTGATCCGCTGATGTCCGAATGGGGAAACCCGGCCCGAATGGGTCACCCTTGACTGAATACATAGGTCATGTGGAGCGAACGCGGTGAACTGAAACATCTAAGTAACCGCAGGAACAGAAATCAACCGAGATTCCCAAAGTAGTGGCGAGCGAAATGGGATCAGCCTGTACTCTTTATCTGTATTGTTAGCTGAACGCTCTGGAAAGTGCGGCCATAGCAGGTGATAGCCCTGTAAGCGAAAACAGTATGGAAGAACTAGGGGTACGACAAGTAGGGCGGGACACGTGAAATCCTGTCTGAAGATGGGGGGACCATCCTCCAAGGCTAAATACTCGTGATCGACCGATAGTGAACCAGTACCGTGAGGGAAAGGCGAAAAGAACCCCGGGAGGGGAGTGAAATAGATCCTGAAACCGCATGCATACAAACAGTCGGAGCCTGGAAACGGGTGACGGCGTACCTTTTGTATAATGGGTCAGCGACTTACGTTCAGTAGCGAGCTTAACTGATTAAGGCAGGCGTAGCGAAAGCGAGTCCGAATAGGGCGATCAGTTGCTGGGCGTAGACCCGAAACCAAGTGATCTATCCATGGCCAGGTTGAAGGTG
>LFMX01000290.1 GCA_001184405.1 Candidatus Burkholderia humilis | reverse complement strand
CGATCCGCCCGTGTAGCCCGCGGTGTTCAGGCCCGTGCCGGCTTCCGTGCCGACATCCTTGAACTGCGTGTTGCTTGTTGTTATACGTTGAGCCGACCGTTGCCGCGCCGACCGTGTATGCGCCGCCAGCCGAAATCACTTGTTGCGTATGAGCCGATGCGAGGCCCGAGTACACGCGGCTGCCCGTCATGTTCGAAGCCGTTGCGCTCGATGCCGGCGTGTTGCCGAAGAACGAGAAGTTCGGATCCTTGACGTTCGTAGCCTGCGCCCAAGACCAGCGGACCACGCGAGTAGCCTGCGCCGACCGACCAAATCTGGTTGCGGTTGAACTGACCTGCGACGCCGCCGAGGCTGTACATGCCGCCGAACGTGAAGCCTGCGTAGTTCGCGCTCGTGAACTTGATCGCGTTGTTCACACGATTCGAGTTGTTCATGTTGTCCAGGTCACCCGGGTGCGCGCCGTAGAACGTCGTCCATTGGCTACCGACTTCGAATGTGCCCGTGTAGTCGACGACGGAGTCGTACTGACGACCCAGCGTGACCGTACCGAATTGCGCCGTCGACAGACCCACGTACGCTTGATGGCCGAATTCAGCGCCACCTTGAGCCAGACGGCCGTTGAACACGTTGAAACCGTTTTCCAGCACGAAGATTGCCTTCAGACCGCCACCGAGGTCTTCCGTGCCCTTCAGGCCCCAGCGGCTGCCTTGCAGATTGCCGCTGCTGGGAAGAAGTTATGCTGGCCGCCGGTGTTATTCGTATAGGCGAAACCTGCATCGATGATGCCGTACAGCGTCACGCTGCTCTGCGCATGTGCAGCGCCAGCGAAAGCGCCCAATGCAGCAAGAGCGAGAAGCGACTTTTTCATTGAATGGATCTCCAAAGAGTTTGCGACTTTGAGCAAGGTCACTGTTCTAGCGCCAGTGTGTTGACGGTCCCTGCTGATTCACTTCATGATGAAGATGCCACGTAATGTAACAAAGAGGTCATACGACACAAAGGAAAAGGGTCCGGCCGTTCGCCTTCGTGTGACGTTTACGCAAAATGCGCTAAAATGATGGTTTTGCAGGAAATTTGCGAATCCGTGTTTGCCCTAGTTACGCAATTTGCGGCCACGGCGCGAGGGAAACGGCGCTTTCCGGTGGTCGCCG
>LFMX01000289.1 GCA_001184405.1 Candidatus Burkholderia humilis | reverse complement strand
AACGCGCTGCTGAATCATCCCGATTTCAAATCGCTCGATTTCTCCAAGCTCATCGCGGCGAACGGCGGCGGCATGGCGGTGCAGGAAGCTGTCGCGAAGCGCTGGTTCGCCACGATGGGCGTGCCGATCGTCGAAGGATACGGCTTGTCCGAGACCTCGCCGTGCGTGACAAACAATCCGGTCACTGCCACGGAGTTCACGGGCACGATCGGGCTGCCGTTGCCATCGACGGAAATCGTCATTCGCGACGATAACGACAACGATGTGCCGCTCGGCTAGCCTGGCGAAATCTGCATTCGCGGTCCGCAGGTCATGGCGGGCTATTGGAATCGTCCGGACGAAACCGCCAAGGTCATGACGCCCGACGGCTTCTTCCGTTCCGGTGATGTCGGCGTGTTCGACGAGCGCGGCTACGTGAAGATCGTCGATCGGAAAAAGGACATGATTCTCGTGTCCGGTTTCAATGTGTATCCGAACGAAATCGAAGATGTCGTCGCGATGCTGCCCGGCGTGTTCGAAGTCGCGGCGGTCGGCGTGAAGGATCAGAACTCGGGCGAGGCGGTGAAGCTCTTTATCGTGCGCCGCGATCAGAGCCTGATCGAAGCCGATGTCATGGCGTACTGCAAAGAGCGACTGACCGGCTACAAACGTCCTCGTCAGATCGAATTTCGCAATGATCTTCCGAAGAGCAACGTTGGCAAGATTCTGCGACGCGAATTGCGCGACGGCACCGTCTAAGCGCGCTCGCTCGACGACAACCTCCGCCTCGAAAGACGCGGAGGTTTTTTTATCGGCTCACGGATCGCCAAACGAAAAAAAGCGCCCGAAGGCGCCTTTAATGGGTACAGCGTCGTTACGACTTATTAGAACTTGTGGCGGATACCGACCAGCGCAGCGACCTGGTTCGACGTCGAAGATGCCGACAGGCCGTTGATGTTTGCGACTGCCGGACGGTTCGTCGAGTCCGTGCCGCTTGCGTGCTGATAGATACCGCGTCCGTGCGCTTCGACAGGAAGTAGTCGACGCCGAGCATGCCTTGGTGGTACTTGGCATTCGCCAGGCCGTAGCCCTTCGTGTAGTCGTATGCCGCGCCGAGCAGCAGCGCCGGGGTCAGCTGGAACTTGAAGTTGACTTCGGCGTTGTGGAACTTGCA
>LFMX01000288.1 GCA_001184405.1 Candidatus Burkholderia humilis | reverse complement strand
CTGTCGCCGGACGGCCGCAACGCCAATCAGGTAACGAGCCAGGCTTTGACCGACCTCGGAGGATCGGCGACTTTCTACGATTGCCTGGTCGAAGTGGAGTCGGCGCATCAATGAGCAAGCTTAGAGGGTGGCGTCAAACCCAGTTGTCGGAAACGGATCGAGCCGCTAGCATCCCGTTTTCGCACGACCATTCGAAAATCTTATAAAGGAGACGCCGTATGGATAAACCGTGGGTGAAGTCCTATCCGGAAGGTGTGCCTGCGGAAATCGACGCTTCGGCGTTCGGCTCCGTTTCCGAATTGCTCGTGGAGAGCTTTCGCAAGAATCGCGATCGGCGCGCGTTTCTGTGCATGGGCAAATCGATCACGTATGGCGAACTCGACGACATGTCGAAACGGCTCGCCATGTGGTTTCAGCAGAAGGGTCTGAAGCCGGGCGCGCGTGTCGCTTTGATGATGCCCAACGTGTTGCAGTATCCAATTACAATCGCCGCCGTGCTGCGCGCAGGGTATATCGTCGTCAACGTCAATCCGCTTTTACACGCCGCGCGAGCTCGAGCATCAGCTTAAGGACAGCGGCGCGGAAGCCATCGTCATTCTCGAAAATTTCGCGCATACGCTGCAGGCCGTCGTGAAAAGCACGGCGATCAAGCACGTGGTCGTGGCGTCGATGGGCGATCTCATGGGGCTGAAAGGCCTGATCGTGAATCTGGTCATCCGCCGCGTGAAGAAGATGGTGCCCGCGTGGAGTTTGTCCGGCAGTACGCGCTTTAACGACGCGCTGAGCGAAAGCGCGCGCCACACGCTCACGCCCCGTCGAGCAGAGCCCGGACGATGTCGCGTTTCTTCAGTACACCGGCGGGACGACGGGCGTCGCGAAGGGCGCGACGCTTCTGCATCGAAATCTGATTGCGAACGTGCTGCAATCGGAAGTGTGGCTCGAGCCGGCGAGAAAGAAGCGGCCGGATATCGATCAGTTCGTGTGCGTGGTCGCGTTGCCGCTGTATCACATCTTCGCGCTGACGGTGTGCGGCATGCTCACCATCCGTACCGGCGGTCTGGGCGTGCTGATCCCGAATCCGCGTGATGTCGCCGGAACGATCAAGGAACTGAAGGGCATTCCGATCAATACGTTTCCCGCGGTCAACACGCTCTAC
>LFMX01000287.1 GCA_001184405.1 Candidatus Burkholderia humilis | reverse complement strand
CGTGCCGCGGAGATTTGCGGCATCGACGATCAGACGATCGTTGATCTCGCGCGTGCCTACGGATCGACGAAGAAAGCCGCGATTCGCCTCAATTACGGCATGCCGAGAACGCACGGCAGCGGCAACGCGGTTCGCGCGGTTGCGTGTCTGCCGTCCTGACCGGCGCGTGGCGCGATCGCGCGGGCGGTCTGCTATTGTCGTCGTCGGGATGGGCGCCTATCGACAAAGTCGCGCTCGAGCGTGCCGATCTGCTGCCGAGCTGGCCGTCGAAACTGCTGCGCGTGATCAACATAAACGCAATCGGCGATGCGCTGCTGCATCCTGGCGACGCGACGTTCGGACCGAAAGTCGAGGCGCTCATCGTGTACAACTCGAATCCGGTCGCCGTCGCACCGGATTCGGAGAAGGTCGCGGCAGGTTTTGCGCGGTAAGATCTGTTCACCATTGTTCTCGAACACTTTCAGACAGATACCGCGAACTATGCGGATCTGATTTTCCCGGCGACCACACAGCTCGAACACCTCGACGTACACAAGTCGTACGGTCACACACGTCATGGCGAACATGCCGGCCATTCGGCCAGTGGGTGAATCGCGGCCGAATACAGAATTCTTCCGTGGTCTTGCGCGCGCGATGGGACTCACGCAGCCCGAATTGTTCGAAAGCGATGAGGCGCTCGCATCCAAAGCGTTCCGCTGGAATGATCCCGCGCTCGCTGGACAAAGTTGGGAAGCATTGAAATCCGAAGGCTGGCTTAAGCTGAATATCCCCGATGCGCCCTTGGCCGAAGGGGGATTTCGCACGCCATCAGGCAAATGTGAGTTTTTCAGCGAGCGGTTGCAGCGCGAAGGACTCGATCCGGTGCCGGATTATCTGCCGCCGTATGAATCGACGGACGGATCGCCGGAACTGGCCGCCCGCTATCCGCTCGCGATGATCTCGCCGCCCGCGCGCAACTTCCTGAACAGCAGCTTCGTCAACGTGGACAGCCTGCGTAAGACGGAAAATCAGCCCCATCCGGCTGATGCCCGGTCGTGCGGAATCGAAGATGGCGAAACGGTGCGCATCTTCAACGATCGCGGTTCAATACAGGCGCGCGCCCGTGTGACCGAACGCGCGTGCGAGGGCGTGGTCGTCGGATTATCGATCTGGTGGAAGAAG
>LFMX01000286.1 GCA_001184405.1 Candidatus Burkholderia humilis | reverse complement strand
CCGATCGATTTGTCGCTGGTACCGCGCTTCAGCATGCCGACGACACCCGTCTTGCCTCCCCGATGCACCGTGATTCCCCATCGCTCGAGACAGTCGGCGACGAGTTTGGCGGTCCCGACTTCTTCGTATCGCAATTCGGGATGAGCATGAATCGTTCGTCGGATAGTTTTGATTTCGTCGTGCGATGCTTCGATTTCAGCGATCAGATTCATTTGAACTGCTCTCTCGTTTGAATTCGGATCACGCGTATAGACGACGCGCCTTATATTCCTATTCTACGCCGCCACTATTTGGCCGATCGGATGGTTGATCGCATACCGGGCGTAATAGAATTCCGTCATCTGCCGCCTATTTTCTTGATTCACCGGACTTTTTGATGAACGTCCCAGCCGAGTTTGCCCGCACGATTGCCCCGACACCTGTGCCCTGAGCGTGACAGTAGAAGGCGGCAAAGCGGTGAAAGTCAGCGGCGACCCCGACCATGCGCCGACGCAAGGCGTGCTGTGCACGAAGGTCGCGCGATACGCTGAACGCACGCATCATCGGGATCGATTGTTGACGCCGTTGCGACGTGTTGGCCGAAAGGGCGAGGGGCGTTTCGAGCTGATCGGCTGGGATGAGGCGCTGAGTATCGCTGCCGAACTATTGAAGTCGATCGCCCAGCGCGCGCCGGAAGCAATTCTGCCGTACACAGTTACGCCGGAACGATGGGACTGGTGCAGGGCGAAAGCATCGCCGCGCGATTGCTGAACGTGCTCGGTGCGTTGCGCCTTGACCGCACGATTTGCGCAGCGGCCGGCGCGGCGGGTTTGCGCTACACATACGGCGCGAGTCTCGGCATGCACGTCGAACACTTCGAGGAAAGCGAGCTGATTCTGATTTGGGGCTCGAACCCGATCGCGTCGAGCCTGCATTTCTGGACGCGCGCGCAGGAAGCGAAGCGGCGCGGTGCGGCGCGAAGCTGATCGCGATCGATCCGTACAAGTCGCTGACCGCCGAAAAGTGCCATCAACATATCGCTCTGCGGCCTGGAACGGATGCGGCGTTGGCGCTCGGCATGATTCACGTGCTGATCCGCGACGGTCTTATCGATCAAGCTTATGTCGATGCGCACACGTTCGGCTACGACCAACTGGTCGAGCGCGCGGCGCTCTATCCGCCGAAA
>LFMX01000285.1 GCA_001184405.1 Candidatus Burkholderia humilis | reverse complement strand
CCCTTCCCATCCCGAACAGGACCGTGAAACGACTCTACGCCGATGATAGTGCGGATCTCCCGTGTGAAAGTAGGTAATCGTCAGGCTCCTCTACTCAGAGAAACAAAAAGCCCCAACCCAAGGTTGGGGCTTTTTGCGTTTCCAATGCGCTCTCACGCGAATACGAGTCCACTCATTGCAAAAAAGCGAACCGCAGCGAATCAACCCACTAAAAAGCGTTGCACCATACGCACCCAGTACGACGATCCGATCGACAACAAATCATCGTTGAAATCGTAGCTGGCGTTATGCAGCATGCACGGTCCCGCGTCGTGTCCTTATTCTCGATGTCCACCATCGCCATTGCCGAGAAAGGCATAGCAGCCAGGTTTCTCGAGCAGCATGAACGAAAAATCCTCGGCGCCCATAGTCGGTTCGACCGAGCTATCGACCTTATCTTTGCCTACAACTTCCGCCATCACCTCGGCGGCGAAGCGGGTCTGTTCAGGATCATTGATGGTCGGCGGGTAATTGCGAAGAAAATGCACGTCGACTTCGCAGTCATACGCCGCCGCTGTCGCTTCGGCGATCTTGCGCATTCTCATTTCAATCAAATCAAGCGCTTCGACCGTGAACGTGCGCACAGTCCCACCCAACCACGCCTGATCCGGAACGATGTTCACAGCATTGCCGGCGTGAATCTGGGTGATCGAAAGCATCGCGGTATCGATCGGTTTCTTATTGCGCGTGATGATGCCCTGAAGGCCGTTCGCAATTTGCACCGCCGTGAACACCGGGTCGCGCCCATTGTGTGGTAACGCGGTATGCGAACCGGTGCCGCGAATCGTGATGCGAAACTCGTTGCTCGACGCCATGATCGGACCTTCGGTCACGCCGAAATCCGGACCAGTTGTGAATACCGAATACCGCATCGACGGGAAAGCGTTCGAAAAGGCCGTCTTCGATCATCGCTTTCGCGCCGGCGCCGCCTTCTTCGGCCGGCTGGAAGATGAAGACCACGGTGCCGTCGAAATCACCATGCTCCGCAAGATGTTTCGCCGCGCCCAACAACATCGCAGTGTGGCCGTCGTAGTCGCATGCATGCATGCATCCGCCCCGCGTGTGTCGATCGATGCTCGAACGTGTTGACTTCCTGAATCGGCAGGGCGTCCATGTCGGCGCGCAGG
>LFMX01000284.1 GCA_001184405.1 Candidatus Burkholderia humilis | reverse complement strand
CCGGTAAACGGCGGCCGTAACTATAACGGTCCTAAGGTAGCGAAATTCCTTGTCGGGTAAGTTCCGACCTGCACGAATGGCGTAACGATGGCCACACTGTCTCCTCCCGAGACTCAGCGAAGTTGAAGTGTTTGTGATGATGCAATCTCCCCGCGGCTAGACGGAAAGACCCCATGAACCTTTACTGTAGCTTTGCATTGGACTTTGAACCGATCTGTGTAGGATAGGTGGGAGGCTATGAACCCAGGACGCTAGTTCTGGTGGAGCCGTCCTTGAAATACCACCCTGGTTTGTTTGAGGTTCTAACCTTGGTCCGTGATCCGGGTCGGGGACAGTGCATGGTAGGCAGTTTGACTGGGGCGGTCTCCTCCCAAAGCGTAACGGAGGAGTACGAAGGTACGCTAGGTACGGTCGGAAATCGTGCTGATAGTGCAATGGCATAAGCGTGCTTAACTGCGAGACCGACAAGTCGAGCAGGTGCGAAAGCAGGTCATAGTGATCCGGTGGTTCTATATGGAAGGGCCATCGCTCAACGGATAAAAGGTACTCTGGGGATAACAGGCTGATACCGCCCAAGAGTTCATATCGACGGCGGTGTTTGGCACCTCGATGTCGGCTCATCTCATCCTGGGGCTGTAGCCGGTCCCAAGGGTATGGCTGTTCGCCATTTAAAGAGGTACGTGAGCTGGGTTTAAAACGTCGTGAGACAGTTTGGTCCCTATCTGCCGTGGGCGTTGGATATTTGAAGGGGGCTGCTCCTAGTACGAGAGGACCGGAGTGGACGAACCTCTGGTGTACCGGTTGTGACGCCAGTCGCATCGCCGGGTAGCTATGTTCGGAAAAGATAACCGCTGAAAGCATCTAAGCGGGAAACTCGCCTTAAGATGAGATATCCCCGGGGCTTCGAGCCCCTTGAAGGGTCGTTCCAGACCAGGACGTTGATAGGTCAGGGGTGTAAGTGTAGTAATGCATTGAGCTAACTGATACTAATTGCCCGTAAGGCTTGATCCTATAACCGGTGTGTTTGCGCCATCGGTCGAGTAAGCGACTGTGCCCAAGAGCAGTCACTACCCAAAAACTACTTCTTCCCAGATTGGTTGTGGCGCCCACTCAGGCAACACAACAACAAGTCGTCATGCCTGATGACCATAGCGAGTCGGTCCCAC
>LFMX01000283.1 GCA_001184405.1 Candidatus Burkholderia humilis | reverse complement strand
CGGTAACACGTACTGGAGGACCGAACCCACTAACGTTGAAAAGTTAGGGGATGAGCTGTGGATAGGGGTGAAAGGCTAAACAAACTTGGAAATAGCTGGTTCTCTCCGAAAACTATTTAGGTAGTGCCTCGTGTATCACCTTCGAGGGTAGAGCACTGTCATGGTTGTGGGGTCCATTGCGGATTACTACGCCATAGCAAACTCCGAATACCGAAGAGTGCAATCACGGGAGACAGACATCGGGTGCTAACGTCCGGTGTCAAGAGGGAAACAACCCAGACTGCCAGCTAAGGTCCCTAAATATGGCTAAGTGGGAAACGAAGTGGGAAGGCTAAAACAGTCAGGAGGTTGGCTTAGAAGCAGCCACCCTTTAAAGAAAGCGTAATAGCTCACTGATCGAGTCGTCCTGCGCGGAAGATGTAACGGGGCTCAAGCTATATACCGAAGCTGCGGATGCACGTTGAAAGACACGTGTGTGGTAGGAGAGCGTTCCGTAAGCCTGCGAAGGTGCGTTGAAAAGCGTGCTGGAGGTATCGGAAGTGCGAATGCTGACATGAGTAGCGATAAAGGGGGTGAAAAGCCCCCTCGCCGTAAGCCCAAGGTTTCCTACGCAACGTTCATCGGCGTAGGGTGAGTCGGCCCCTAAGGCGAGGCAGAAATGCGTAGCTGATGGGAAGCAGGTCAATATTCCTGCACCATTGTTAGATGCGATGGGGGGACGGATCGCGGAAGGTTGTCCGGGTGTTGGACGTCCCGGTCGCTGCATTGGAGAAGGTGCTCAGGCAAATCCGGGCACAGGATTCAAGGGCGTGGCGCGAGCTTCTTCGGAAGCGAAGCAATTGGAAGTGGTTCCAAGAAAAGCCCCTAAGCTTCAGTCTAACAATGACCGTACCGCAAACCGACACAGGTGGGCGAGATGAGTATTCTAAGGCGCTTGAGAGAACTCGGGAGAAGGAACTCGGCAAATTGGTACCGTAACTTCGGGATAAGGTACGCCTATGTAGCTTGACTGGCCTGCGCCAGAAGGGTGAAGAGGTTGCAATAAACTGGTGGCTGCGACTGTTTAATAAAAACACAGCACTCTGCAAACACGCAAGTGGACGTATAGGGTGTGACGCCTGCCCGGTGCCGGAAGATTAAATGATGGGGTGCAAGCTCTTGATTGAAGTC
>LFMX01000031.1 GCA_001184405.1 Candidatus Burkholderia humilis | reverse complement strand
CCGTGTTTATCGATTCGGCGCGCCGCCGTTCGAGTGACAAGTCACCGCTCCGATCTGCGGCATCGAACCGGGTTGGGATGGCGCGAATGGGACATCGGCCGTGCAGTCGAGCTTGCGCCCATGTATCGCGACGGTGTTCGATGCATCGAGATGCTCGAAGAACGCGATGCCATCGAAACCGATCACCGTCTTTGCGCCGCTCTGCGTGAGCGTCGCCACGCTGCCAGGCGCAAGCGGATTGCCCGCATCATCGACGAACGTCACGGAAGCGCCGGTGTAGCGGCTCACGCCGAAACTCGCCAATACGCCGGAGCGCCGCTCGGGCGCGACATCCATTTGCGTCGTCCGGATCGATGCATCGGCGGGGAGCGCCAGCGGATCGATCGCGAGCTGATTGCGGTGATAGGACTGCAGATCAGGCACGAGCAGATAGCCACGTCCGTTCGTCGTCCCGACAAGGCGGTTTTCCTGCAGCACGGGCACTTTCGCGACGCCGTCGGTGGACACGAGCGTGAAGCCGTCGCTGAGCGTGCGCGAAGGCAAAACCGTGCCGTTCATCAGGGCGAGCGCGCCGGCGGCTTCGGCGGTGGCCGTCGTGGTGCCGTTGAAGCGTTGCACGGTCGCCTGGAAGTCGCCGAAGCTCGCGCGATAGTTCGCGCCCGCGAACGCATGCCGATAGTCCTCGCCCGCGCCGCCCTGCACGGCCCAGCCCCAGCCGCCGCTGAAATCGGCCGGGCGCGACGCGCTGAGATCGGCGGTCGTGTGGTCATTGGACTGCGCGACGGTCGCGCTCACCGATGTGTTGCCGCCCAGCGCAATCGATACGCCCACAGAGCCGCCCCAGACATTCTTTTGCTGGAAGTCGCGATACGCGCTCGTGTAGAGCGACCATCGACGCCCGAGTTGCGCGTTCCAGGCCAGCGTGACGACGCGCGCGTGGCCCGAAAAATTGTCCTTCGAATCGATGAAACTGACGCTCGCCGACTGGTTCCGAAGCAACGACACCGAAGCCGTCGCCTGATAGAGATGCTCGAAAATCGACAAATCCGAGAGCGCCGCGATATCGCGATAACCGCTCGTCGCGCGCGTGCCCTGTGCATTGAACGAGAATACCCGCCCGATGTACTGATAACCGAGACTGAGGAGCGCGCCCGACATTCCGTGAACGTTGCTGCCGGCTGCCGCGATGCTGACTGCGCCGAAGTCGCCCACGCCCACCACCGCGCCCGCGCCCGCGCCGCCGTTGGCGAGACCTTGCCCGCCTTCCGCATGCGCCTGCAAGGTGAGCCAGTCCCTTACGCTGTAGCTCAGAGTCCCGCTGAAGACCGGCGACGACTGGTAGGAAAACGAGCGCAGCGTGTAGTCGTTGCGCAAAAAGCCGAACTCGGCGGAGTAGTCGAATAATCCCTGAGCGAGCAGGCGCGTATCGACATAGAGCGGCACGCTGGTGGCAACGCGGCGTCCGAGCGCGTCGGTGACGACGACCTGCGCGACGCCCGCGCCTGTCAGGCTCGGCGGCTGCGCAATCTGAAACGGCCCCGGCGCGACGTTGCCGCTGTACTGGCGCAAGCCGTTGATATACAGATCGACGGCGGAAGGCACGGCCGCCGATCCCGCGAACATCGGCAAGGGGAACGTGATCAGATCCGGGCGCAGGCCATAGTCGCGCTGAATCTGGATGCCGCCAAAGCGCACCGAGCGCGACCACGGCAGGGAGCCGGAGATCGCATCGCCGACGGTCATCGTGAAAAGCGCGGCGGAACTGGAATAGACCCAGTTCGTGTCGAGCCGCGTGTATCCGTTCTGGCCTGTGCCGTTCAGATAGGTGCCGGTGTTGTCGAGAACGCCATAAGGCGTGAAGAAGCGTTCTTCCGTCCAGGCGCCGAGCTGCTCGGCGCGATTGTCGCCGATGTTGCGCTACCTGCTGTTTCGTGGCCGTATAGCTGGCGCGAAGACCCGGGATGGAGGCAAGCGCAATCTAGCCGTCGGTGTCCGGCTTGATGTCATCGACCCGAATGCCCGAGTCCGTGAGTGTTTGCGGTTGCGTGTACAGTTTCCCGTTGCGCAGTTCGACGGTGGACGGTTCGGAAAGGTTCACACCATTGACGACGATTTCCAGCACCAGCGTTTGCGTCGCAGCGGGCGTCGTATTGAGCGACGGCGTACGCACGATACCCATGAGGCCGGGCATGCTGTAGGGCGTTCCGCCCGTGATGTCGATCTGGGCTACCGCGCATCGGGAGAAGGCGGCGAGGATTGCCGCGCACGAGATGAGCGCCTTGTGCGCCCTCGACAAACGTTCGTATGGGCACGTTCGCGCGCATTTGCATCGCGACGCGAGTTCCATCTTGCGAGCGCTCAGGGCGCCTGATCGCGCGCTAGCGTGGCTTTGAGCGCGACGCGATTGACCGTCGCGCCGACTTCGCCAGGCCCGCCGTGCAAGGCATGAGCGATACGCGCGAGCGACCATGAGCGCGTGTGTCCCGGCAGTACGTAGCCGAGCAGGCCAGAGGCGACGGGAAGCGGGGTGGTTCCGGATGTAATGGTGACGTCGCTCAGGCGCGCGTGGACGGCACCGCGATTGACAACGCGCAGATATGGCGACCCACGCTTCTCGACGACCGACCACGCCAGCTCGGGCGGCGTCACATCGGCGGATGGCGAAACAAAAAGGGAAACTGAATATCGAAAGCGAAACTGTACTGCGGTGCCGGCCGCGCTTCCCTCGGGCGGCAACTCATCGATGATCAGCCGATATGCGTGCTCAGCCGTGGGAATATTCTGATCGGCGCGAATGACGCGAATGACCTGTTCGCCCCCTGCGGGCACGAGTCCAATCGGCGGGCTGGCGACCAGTTCGCGCGTCGGCGCGAGCTGGTCGCCGTCTTCCGTCTGAGTCCACGCGTACGTGCGAACCTGCGCATGAATCGGCTGATCGCCATCGCTTCGCAAGGTGAGCGCCTTGCCGGCCTCCGTGCCGGAGAGTTGAATGGAGACCGGAGCGATTTGCAGCGACGCGCCATAGGACGACGTGTATGCCAGTGCCAGCGAGACAAACAATGAGCGTGAAAGCAAGCCGGGCATCATCGTCTCCCGTCGTCTGCGATATCCCGTTGATATAACCTCTTGCCGCGCAAAGCAAGCGCCCCGCGCGAGGGCGGGGCAATTCGTCTCGAACAGCGGTAAGAATCAGAAGACGACAGTGGCGGTCACGGTCGAGAGGTACGTGCCCGGTGCGGGCGTCGCCTGCGGCGGGACGCGGCCATAAACCGTGTAGCTTTGCGCGTTGCCGTTGCCCGCGACGGTATCGGTGCTGACCATTTGTCCCCAGATCTGAGTGCGCGCCGTATCGCTTATACAGGTTGTACTGCACGGTGCTCGTGCCGTCACCGCCGAGCATCGTGCGAACGGGGATGGTCGAGCCCGTGGCCGAACCCGCGTCGAGCGCGACGTTGTACGGCGTGCCCACCGTGCAGGTGACCGAGAGGTTGGTGGTCTGGTCGATGTTGCTTGCGAGCACGCCCGTCGTGCCGAAATCCAGCGGGTTTGCGGAGATGGAACAATCGTCCTGAATGGTAAGCGAGACTTGGAACGTGGTCGTCTTGCTGGCGGCGAACGAGACGGAAGAGCCGACCGTGGCAACGGCGATGAGTGCGAGCGCAGCGATTTTCTTGATGCTGAACATGGTAAGCGATCCTATTCAATTACGCGTGTTTTCGTGACTCCTGCCAGGCGTATCCAGAAAAACTGTTCGCGTCGGCTTGATGAAATTTAGAGACGAGTCACCCGCGCTTGAATTGAATAGTTCTCAAGTCAGTCTCATCCAATCCTTATTTTGAGATACGCGAATCGCTCATGCTCAACGCCGCACGTGGCTTAGACTGCATTTCGAGACACGGTGAGTCAATGTGTTTCGCGGTCGGAAATGCGGCGCGCAAAGAAAAGCGGACCCACATGGGGCCCGCTTGTACACATGCCGCTTTGACGTGCTCAGCGTATCAGATCAAACCTTCCGCCTTCAACGCCGCCTGCACGCCTGCACGCGCGCCCACGCGCGCCTGATACGCGACCAGCGCCGGCCACTTGTTCAGATCGAGATCGATATGCTTGGCCCAGCCGAGCACGGTGAACAGATACGCATCACCGATACTGAACTCGTTGCCGAGCAGAAACTGCTTGCCGTCGACTTCCTTCGCGACGTACGCGAGACGGCGCTCGAGGTTGGCCATCGCGGCGGCTTTCCAGTCGCTCGTCGCGGCCGGATTGAAGAACGGCGAAAAATTCTTGTGCAATTCCGTGCCGATGAACGTCAGCCACGCTTGCAGGCGATACCGCGCCATGCCGTCGTTAAGCGGCGCGAGATGCTTCGCGGGCGCCTGATCCGCGATGTACGCCATGATCGCCGGGCCTTCGGTCAGCACTTCGCCGTTGTCGAGTTGCAGCGCGGGCATGTAGCCCTTCGCGTTGATCGCCGTGAAGTCCGCGCCGCTCGCGGTCAGCTTCGTCTTCAGATCGACGGCTTCGATTTGGAACGGCAGACCGGACTCTTGCAGAACGATATGCGAGGCGAAGGAACAGGCACCGGCTTTGTAAAACAGTTTCATCGATATCTCCAGAAAAAAGCCGGAGCATTATGGCCGATGTCCTTCACATCGCGCTCAACTGAACGGGAAACGCACTGTCTCTCGAAAGGAAACGCGCTCAGTCGAGCAGATAGTCGCGCGCGGGCGGAGGCGGTTTCGGCGCGCGCACGAAAGCGGGATCGGCAGCCATGTCGTGCAAGGCGGATTCGATCGCTTCGCAAATCGCGTTCAGCGCGAGATCGTTTTCTTCGAGACCGAACGGATCTTCGATCTGCGCGGCGATCGCTTCGAGCGCCATAAACGCATACGCGACCAGCAGCGAGAAGAGCGGCGTGAGGAGGCCCGCGCCATCGACGAGACCGAAGGGCAGCAGCACGCAAAAGAGATAGATTGTGCGATGGATCATCACCGAATAGGAAAACGGCAGTGGCGTGGACGCGAGCCGCTCGCACCCGCCGATGACATCGGACAGCGCGTTCAGGTTGTGCTGCATGGCCTGCATGGCGTGGCCGTCGAGCGCGCCATCGCGCTGGCGCTGCGTGATCCATTCATCAAGCCACAGCAGAATGAGCGCGGGCCTGTACTGCGATACCGCGATGCGCGCGTGGAGTGCGGCGGGCACGCGCGCATCGCGGTATCGGCGAGGGCATCGCTGCCGCGCAGTTGATGCCGCAGCGCATGCGCGAGCGCGCCGATCGCCGCGAGGAATTCGCGTGATGGCGCGGGATCGCGCGGTTGCGTCAGCGAAAGCGTCTGCCGCCCGAGCGAACGCGCCGTGTTGAGCAGCGTGCCCCAGCAGAGCTTGCGGTCTTCCCACCATCGCTCGTAACTCGCGCTATTGCGAAAGCCGAGAAACACCGCCAGCGCGATGTCGACCAGCGCGAACGGCGGCGTGCCGAGGCCGATCGGATAGTGACGCATATGGTCGTGCATGACAATCGCCGCGACCGACAGCGCGAAGATCAGCGCGAGACGCGGCAGCAGTTGCGGCAGCACGGAGCCGCGCCAGACGAACAGCAAGCGGAACCAGTTCAGCTTGGGGCGGATGATCATGACGGGCGTGTCCTCGCGTGAATCTCAAAACAATCGAATTTGAGATGTTAGCGGAGGACCTTCCCGCTTGACGCATGCTGCGGCGATCGGCGTCTGTCGCGTTCAAAGAAAACGGGCTTCGGTATCACCCGAAGCCCGCTTCTTACACTGCACAGAAAACGCTCAGTTCAGCGCTTCGCGCGCCGCCTTCGCCACTGCCCGAACCTGATCCGGCGCCGTGCCGCCCGGATGATTGCGGCTCGCGACCGATCCTTCGAACGTCAGATATTCGAACACGTCCTCGCCAATCAGATGCGCGACGTTCGGCAATTCGATGCGCATCGCGTCGAGCGACAAATCCGCGATATCGCAGCCGCGATCCTCGCAAATCCGCACCGCATGCGCGACGGCCTCGTGCGCATCGCGGAAGGGCAGGCCGCGTTTGACGAGATAGTCTGTGAGATCGGTTGCGGTCGAGAAACCCTGCAACGCGGCGGCGCGCATGTTCTGCGGCTTCACCGTGATGCCCGCAGCCATTTCAGCGAAGATGCGCAGCGTGTCGGCGACGGTATCGACCGTGTCGAAGAGCGGCTCCTTGTCTTCCTGATTGTCCTTGTTGTACGCGAGCGGCTGGCCTTTCATCAGCGTGAGCAGCGCCATCAGATGGCCGTTCACGCGGCCGGTCTTACCGCGCGCGAGTTCGGGCACGTCGGGGTTTTTCTTCTGCGGCATGATCGACGAACCCGTGCAGAAACGGTCCGCCAGGTCGATGAACCCGACGCGCGGGCTCATCCACAAAACGAGTTCTTCCGAGAAGCGCGACACGTGCGTCATGACGAGCGCGGCGGCGGCCGTAAATTCGATGGCGAAATCGCGATCCGAAACCGCATCGAGCGAATTGGCACAGATGCCGTCGAAGCCGAGCGTCTTGGCGACCGCGTGACGGTCGATCGGATAGCTCGTGCCCGCGAGCGCCGCCGCGCCGAGTGGCAGACGGTTCACGCGCTTGCGGGCGTCGCGCATGCGTTCGGCATCGCGCGAGAACATTTCGACGTAAGCGAGCAAGTGATGCCCGAATGTCACTGGCTGCGCGACTTGCAAGTGCGTAAAGCCCGGCATGATGACGTCGGCGTTTTTCTCGGCCATATCGATGAGCGCGAGACGCAAATCTTTCAGCAAGTCGCCGATGCGGTCGATCTCGCCGCGCAGCCACAGGCGGATATCCGTCGCGACCTGATCGTTGCGCGAGCGGCCCGTGTGCAGACGCTTGCCCGCATCGCCGATCAACGCCGTCAAACGCGCTTCGATGTTCAGGTGCACGTCCTCGAGGTCCAGCTTCCACTCGAACTCGCGGCGCTCGATTTCGCCCTTGATCTGCACCATGCCGCGCTCGATGGCCGCGAGATCGTCCGCGCTGATGATCTTCTGCGCCGCGAGCATCGACGCGTGGGCGAGCGAGCCTTGAATATCGACGAGCGCCAGGCGTTTATCGAAAAACACCGACGACGTATAACGTTTGACGAGCTCCGACATCGGCTCGGAGAAGCGAGCCGACCAGGCTTCGCCTTTTTTGTGCAGTTGGGACGTCATGGTGATTTCTTAGCGAAAAGGGCTTCAAGAAGTCGATAATTTTAACATTCGGCACTATTCCGATCCGACCAGAATCACGAGCTTCAAATCCTCGCGATGTGCCGGCTTGAACGTGATCTGATTGAACACAATGCATCCGCGCGCCGGATGATCGAACGCCCGCTCGCCGCCTTCGCGCTCGAACACGTCCTGCGAGGCCCAGTAGCGCGCGAAGGCATCGCTTTGCGCACTCAGGGTGTCGATGAGCGCGCGCGTGGGGGCATCGTTCAGATGGCGGATGGAATCGGCGCGGAATTCGGCGGCCAGACGGCGCGCGCGCGTGTCCCAATCGACGATCAGCGAACGGGCTTGCGGCGACGTGAACGTGTACGTGAGCAGATTGCGGTCATGGCTGCCATCGAGCCAGCCGACGAACAGCTCGGCCGCGTGCGTGTTCCAGCGCAGCGCGTTCCACTGGCGGTTGAGCACATAGGCGGGCGCGCCGATGAGCGCCACGGTTTGCAGGAGCGCGGCGGGGGCATCGAGCGTGGCCGGGTCCGGCTCGGCGGGATCGCGCTGCGCGGCCAGTTCGAACAGATACGCCCGTTCGACGCGCGAAAGCTGCAGCGCGACGGCGATGCTGGCGAGGGCATCGGCGGAGGCGGACACCGGCCGGCCTTGCTCGATCCACGTGTACCAGGTCGGGCTGACGCCGCACAGTTGCGCGATTTCCTCGCGGCGCAGGCCAGGCGTGCGGCGGCGCGAACCGGGTGCGAGCCCGACGGCTTGCGGCGACAGCCGTTCGCGATGCGTCCGGATGAAATCGCCCAGCGCGCGCCGACGTGCCGGTTTCGTCGATCTGATTCATTGGGAGTGACAGGCGGGTGGAACGGACACCAGAATAACTGCTCAACTTGTACTGGTACAAAGCGGGCTCTATTGTAGCGACACAACTGACCACTTCTGAGGGCCATCGCCATGAAACACCACGATCAGGTCGCCGATGCATTTGGCTCGATGGCAGCCGCTTATCTCACGAGCGCCGTTCACGCGAGCGGCGCGGATCTCGCCGACCTTTCCGCGACGTTCGCGGCGACGTGCGGCAACGCTGTCGTGCTCGACATGGGCTGCGGCGCGGGGCCCGCGAGTTTTGCGGTCGCGCCGCACGTTCGGGAAGTCGTCGCTTACGATATTGCGCCGCAGATGCTCGCCACTGTCGATGCCGCCGCCCGCGAGCGCGGGTTGTCGTCCGTTCGCATGCAAAACAGGGTGCGGCCGAGGTTTTGCCGTTCGCAGATGCATCGTTCGATTGGGTCATCAGCCGGATGAGTGCGCATCATTGGTGCGATGTGCCGGCGGCTTTGCGCGAGGCGCATCGCGTTTTACGGCCCGGTGGACAGGTCAAGTTTATCGATATCGCGGGTATCGATGATCCGCTTTTCGATACGCATATTCAGGCGGTCGAGATTTTGCGTGATGCATCGCATGTGAGGGATTATCGGGCGGATGAGTGGGTTTCGATGTTCGATGCTGCTGGATTCGACGCGCGTATTTCGGAACGCTGGCGCATTGGGCTTGGGTTTGATGTTTGGGTATCGCGGAAGCGGACTCCTGCTGAGCGCGTGATGGCGATTAAGTCCATGTGGACGGGGGCGCCGGATGAAGTACGGCAGTACTTTGCGGTTTCTGATGACTTTTCGTTTGAGTTGGACGCGGTGATGGTTTTTGCTTCGCGGCGCGAGGGGTGAGGGTTTTTTTAGCTGCGCTTGGGTTTTGGGTTTTTCTTTTTTGTGCAAAGCGCAGCATAAGAAGCCAAAAGCAAAGGACCAGCACCAAGAGCTAACGTTGGAGAAGCTGCTTTCTTTGAGTACTTTCTTCGCAGCAGCAAAGAAAGTACTGCACAAAGTGAAAGAAAGCAGCAACACCCTCAACCAGTATTCCGAAGCCCCGCCGCAATGCCATTAATGGTCAAATGAATCCCCCGCCGAAGCCGCACATTCTGATCCCCTGCGCGATGTCGCTTCAAAAGCTCCACCTGAAGGTGATTCAACGGATCCAAATAAGGAAACCGATTCTTAATCGACCACGCGAGCAAAGGATTATCCGAAAGCCTATCCCGCTTGCCGGTAATCTCCCCAAGTACATCACACGTCCGCTGATGCTCCGCCACGATCAACTCGAACACCGTCTTGCGCAGCTTCTTATCGCTCACAAGCTGCGCATATCTCGAGGCCACAGCCAGATCGGTCTTGGCCAGAACCATATCCATATTGGATAAAAGGTTCTGAAAGAACGGCCACGTCTTGTACATCTTGCGAAGCATCGTGAGCCGCTTGCCACGTTCGGCATCCGATGAAGCCGAATCCAGATAAGCAGAAACCACGCTCCCAAACCCATACCAACCGGTAAGCAACAACCGGCATTGCCCCCAGGAAAAGCCCCACGGAATCGCGCGCAAATCCTCGATCTTGCGCTTCGTCCGATCCTGCAACTTGCACGATGCCGGCCGGTTGCCGATGTTCAACTCCGCAATCTCCGCAATCGGCGTCGAAGAGAAGAAATAATCGGTGAAGCCCGGTGTCTCGTACACGAGCGCGCGATACGCCGCCATCGCGGAATCGGAAAGCGTCTGCATCGCGGCTTCGAATTGCGGCAATTGCGACGGCGAATTTTCATGTGGCAAGAGCGTCGCCTCCAGCGTCGCCACCACCACCGTCTCCAGATTGCGCCGCCCGATCTCCGCATTCGCAAACTTGCTCGCGATCACTTCGTCTTGCTCGGTCAGGCGAATCTGCCCGTCGACAGTGCCTGGCGGCTGCGACAGAATCGCCTGATACGTCGGGCCGCCGCGTCCATGAAACAGCCGCAGTGTAATGCCGTGCTGCTTGAACAACGCCACCAGCGCCAGTTCCGCGCGATACAACTCCCAGTTCGACATCAAAAAGCCGCCGTCCTTGTTGCTGTCCGAATAGCCGAGCATCACTTCCTGCTCGTTGCCCTGATGCTCGATCAGCTTGCCGATGCCCGGCAGCGCAAACAGTTCGCCCATGATGACCGGCGCATTGCGCAAATCGGCGATGGTTTCGAAAAGCGGAATGACTATCGCGCCGTCGTGCATCGGATCGGCCTTGCTGCCGAGGCATCCTTGCGACAGGCCGGTTTTCTTCTGCAAGAGCATCACTTCCAGCAGATCGCTGACCGTCTCCGTGTGCGAAATGATGTAGTTGCGATGTAGTTGCGCACCGCGCGTGCGCCGAACTTCTCGCGCATAACGCGCGCCGCTTCGAGCACGCCGAGTTCGCTCTTCGCGAGATCCGAATACTCCGCGTACGGCAGACGCAGCGGACGCGGCTGCGCGAGTTCCTTCAGCAGCACCTTGCGCTTTTCCTCTTCCGATAACGCCGCGTAATCCTCGACCACGCCCGCGCGCGCCAGCAACTCCGTGATGACCGCCTCGTGAATGTCCGAGCTCTGCCGCAAGTCGATGCTCGCCAGATGAAACCCGAATACTTTCGATGCCCGCGCCAGCGGCGCGAGACGCAGTATCGACATGGACGCGCCGTGATGCTGCGCGAGCGAATCGATCAGTACGTTCAGATCGCGCGTGAACTCGGCGGCATCGGCGTAGGGAATCGCGCGAATCGGCGCGACCCGCGCTGCGCACGGACACGACGCCTTCGCCCAGTCGCACGCGCGCGCCGCGAGCCGCGTGTAAATGCCGATCAGCGCCCGACGATACGGCTCGTCCGTGCGATGCGGCGACTGATCCGGCGAGGCATCGGCCAGCGCCTTCAATGCATCGTTCGATCCGGCCAGCAGATTGGACACGGACAACTCCGCGCCGAGCTTGTGCACTTGCTCCAGATAATGTTCGAAGATGACCGTCGCCTGCCGCGTGATGGCGGTATCGAGCGTTTCGCCGGTGACGTTCGGATTGCCGTCCCGATCGCCACCGATCCAGCTTCCCATCTGAAAGAACGACGGCAAACGCGCGGGCAGGCCGTGTTCGGCGAGCGCGGCTTCGATATCGGCGTAGAGCGCGGGAATTTCTTCGAGGAACGTCGCGCGGTAGTACGAGAGCGCGTTCTCGATTTCGTCCGCGACGGTCAGGCGCGCGTCGCGCAACATGCGCGTCTGCCACAGCGATGTCACGCGCGCGCAGCACCGCTTCGTTGTGCGCACGCTAGCGCGGGGTCAGTTCCTGATCGCGTTCGGCGAGCAGGCGCGCGATATCGTGCTGCGCATCGAGAATGCTCTTGCGCGACACTTCGGTCGGATGCGCGGTGAGCACGGGCACGATCAGCGCGGCATCGAAAAACTTTTGGAGCTGCTTGTGCGGCGCGCTGATGTTCTTCTGCTCGCGCATCCGGTTCGATGGCATATGCGATCGTGCCCGCCTGCGCCGTCGATCCGGCCAGCGCGTGAATGCGCCGCCGCCGGTTGTGATGCCGGTCTTCCGCGATATTCGCCAGATGCGAGAAGTAACTGAATGCGCGCACGACGGACACCGTCTGCTCCGGCGACAGCGCGCGCAGCTTCTTTTCGAGCGTCTGCGAGGCATCGACATCGTCTTCGCGGCGAAATTTCACGGCCGTCTGACGAATCGTCTCGACGACATCGAACACGGCATCGCCTTCCTGCTCGCGCAGCACGTCGCCGAGCAGGCGGCCGAGATAGCGGATGTCCTCGAAGAGCGGCCGGTCTTTATCGTCGCGCGCGGGGCTGGTTTTGGCCGACTCAGGCGCGGCGACGCTCGCTTCTGCGCCGTTCACCTTCACGGCTTTTTTCGATGGCTTCTTGGCCTTCGTATCCCAAACGGGCGGTGACACGGCGGGCGCGTCGGAAAGCGATTCAGGCGATGCGGCGTTGCGGCGCGCCGAGCGAGCCGATCCGGAAGACGTCACGTGGTTTCTCCTCTGAGGCAGCAGAAAGCCGCGAAAACCAAGGTACATCGACAAAAAGCGAGCGCGAGAAGCGCTACCGCGGCAAGCCGTTTTGATTAAAGAGCGCGAACGAACGTGCGTGAAGCGGCGAACAAACGACATGACCGCGCATCGGCGGCTTAACGAAAAGCGCCGATATTCATTGCACGAAAAGACGTCCAGCGCGCGCCGAAAGGCGCATCAGACAAGGCCCAGCGCGCCGCCCGTCTGAAAATGGACCTTGGCGTGCGTGCTACCATTATTCGTTATTCCATCCCGTCATTCGATCGAGCTTCAATGAATTCTGAGACGCATTCCACGACACCGCCGCAAAGTCTCACCATCGCTTCGCGTGAGAGCCGGCTCGCGATGTGGCAAGCCGAGCACGTGCGGTGTGCGCTGCACAAATTATATCCACGTTGTGACGTAAAAATTCTCGGAATGACGACACGCGGTGATCAGATTCTCGATCGCACGCTGTCGAAGGTCGGCGGCAAGGGCTTGTTCGTGAAGGAACTCGAAGCTGCGCTCGCCGATGGCCGCGCCGATCTCGCCGTGCATTCCCTCAAGGATGTGCCGATGCAACTGCCCGAAGGCTTTGCGCTTTCCACCATTCTCGAGCGGGAAGATCCGTGCGATGCGTTTGTGTCGCCGCAGTACGCATCGCTCGAAGATTTGCCTGAAGGAAGCGTCGTCGGCACATCGAGCCTGCGCCGCGAAGCGATGATCCGCGCGCGTTTTCCGCATCTCGATGTGCGTCCGCTGCGCGGCAATCTCGATACGCGTCTGGCCAAACTCGACCGCGGCGAATATGCGGCGATCATTCTCGCGGCGGCCGGTTTAAAGCGCCTCGGGCTGGAAGCGCGGATTCGCGCGCGGCTCGAACCGGCGGACAGTTTGCCGACGGCGGGGCAGGGCGCGCTGGGCATCGAAATTCGTGCGGATCGCACCGAACTCGCGGCGTGGCTCGCGCCTTTGCACGATGAAAAAACCGCGCTCGCCGTCGAAGCGGAACGCGCGGTGTCGCGTGCGCTGGGCGGCAGTTGCGAAGTGCCGCTCGCGGCGTTCGCGCAATGGAACAACAACGCGCTGCAACTGCGCGGCATCGTATCGACGCCGGACGGCACGCGCATGCTGCATGCGCAAGAGAGCGTGCAATCGCCCGATCTCGCCGATGCCCTCGCGCTCGGCCAGCGCGTGTCGTCCGATCTCGCGGCGCAAGGCGCGATGGAAATCGTCGACGCACTCTCAACGATGAACCACGCAGGCGGTCAATCCTGATGGCGAGCGGGCGCCGCGCCACCATCGTCATCACGCGTCCGGGCGGGCAATCGTCCGTGCTCGTCTCGCGCTTGCACGATGCCGGTTTCGACTCGCTCGAGTTTCCGCTGATCGACATCGCACCCGTTTCCGACGATGCGCTCCTGCGCGCCGCGCTCGACGAACTGTATGTGCCGGATCGTTACGCGCTCGTCGTGTTCGTATCGCCGAATGCGATCGATCATGTTTTTGGCCAATTGCACGCGCCGTGGCTCGCCGATGTGCCGGTGGCCGTGGTCGGTCCGGGCAGCGTCGCGGCGCTGGCGCGGCAGGGCGTGAGCGCGCCAGCGCATCGCGTGATCAGTCCGTCGACGGAACATGCCGATCCGCGTTTCGATTCCGAAGCGCTCTACACCGCGATCGAAGCGCAGTTTGGCGAAAGCGGTCTGGAAGGCAAGCGCGTCTTGATCATGCGCGGCGACGGCGGGCGCGAGTGGCTCGCCGAACGCTTGACCGAAGCGGGCGCGCGCGTCGAGAAAATCGCCGCGTACCGCCGCGTGCTGCCCGAACCGTCGATGCAAAAGTGGGAGCGCATCCACACGTTGCTTGCAAGCGAACCGCACGCGTGGCTCCTGACCAGCTCCGAAGGCGTGCGCAATTTCGACGAACTCGCGCGCGAGCATCTCACCGCCGATGAAATCGCGCGGCTCAAGCGCGGGCCGGTCGTGTGCCCGCATCCGCGCATCGCTGAAGCGGCGCGGAACATGGGTTTTGATAGGATGACGGTGTCCGGCGCGGGCGACAAGCGTATCGTTCAAGCCATCGACACGCTGTTTCCCCGGGCATCGACATCAGATTCACCGACATCCGCGCCGACGGATGCGTCAACAGCATTTTCAACAGAAGCACAATCGGCCACCGCGCCGGCCCACCAACCGGCTCAATCACGCATGACTGATTCGAACGATTCCAAGGAAGATTCACCTCAGCCGAACGTGACACCACCGTTGCCGCCAAACAGGCCTTTCACGCCCTACGAGCAACAGCCAAAAAAGGGCGGCGGCACGAGCAACGTGCTGTTGTGGTTCGTCGTCGTCATTCTGGCGATCGCGGCGGGCGCGGGAGCTTTCGTGCTCAACCGCAAATTCGAGCGCCACGACGCGCAACTCGTGCAACAGGTTCAGCAGGCGGACACGCAATCCGCCGATCTGCGCGCGAAGGCCGATCAGGCCGCGAGCGAAACAGCCGCGCTGAACACGCAAGTCATTCAACTGCAAGGCAAACTCGCCGATGCCGAAGCGCACAGTCAGGCGCTGCAGCAGCAATATCAGGACCTCGCGAGCAATCGCGACGACTGGACCGTTGCGGAAGTCGAGCAGATTCTGTCCTCCGCGAGCCAGCAACTGCAGTTGACCGGCAACGTGCAACTCGCGCTCTTCGCGCTGCAAAGCGCCGACACGCGTCTGGCCGCCACGAACGGCCCACAGGTCGTCGCCATTCGCAAGGCGATCGCACAGGACATCGACAAGCTGAAGGCCACGCCGACCACGGACCTCACGGGTCTGGCGATCAAACTCGATACCGCCATCGGCCAGATCGACATGCTGCCGCTCGCCGGCGAAGCGCCGATCAAGCCGGCGCGCGCGCAGGCCGCCGAACCGGCCGATAGCGCGTCGATCGCGGCGGCGACCGGCGAGCCGCGCTGGAAGGTGCTGTGGCGGCAGGTGTCGAGCGGCATCGGCCAACAGTTGTCGAGTCTCGTGTCGGTGCGGCGCATCGACAATGCGGACGCCATGCTCGTGTCGCCCGATCAGGGTTATTTCGTGCGCGAAAACGTGAAACTGCGTCTGCTGTCGGCGCGCCTGTCGCTGTTCTCGCGTAGCGAACCGGCGCTCAAGTCCGATCTCAAGACCGCCGATACCGCGCTCGCCAAGTACTTCGATCCCGCATCGAAGAAAGTCGAGTCCGTGCGCGATCTCGTCAAACAGGTCGATGCCGCATCGCTTGCGGTCGCGATGCCGAATCTGGACTCGAGCCTCGCTGCCGTGCATCAGTTCAAGCGAGGCGGATGATGACGATTCGTGGACTCATCTGGCTCGCGCTGCTGTTCGCCGTTGCGGTGATCGTCGCTACGGTCGGTGGTTTCAACGGCGGACAGATTCTGCTCGTGATGCCACCGTATCGCGTGGATGTGTCGCTGAATTTGTTCGTGGTCGCGCTCGTCGTACTGTACGGGCTGATTCGCGCGATGCGCGGCGTGTGGAAAATGCCGTCGCGCGTGTCGGCGTATCGCGCGCGCAGCAAGCAGAACAAAGCGAATGCATCGTTGCGCGATGCCATCGGGCATCTGTATGCGAGCCGTTTCTCGAAGGCGGAAAAATCCGCGCGCGATGCGCTTTCCGTCGATCAGAACAAGGGCGCGGCGAGTCTGGTCGCGGCAAACGCGGCGCATCGGCTGCACGAATATGCGCGGCGCGACGAATGGCTCGCCCAGATCGCGGGCGCCGACTGGCAGGACGCGCGTCTGATGGCCACCGCCGACATGCGCGCCGATGGCCGCGACGCGGACGGTGCGCTCGTCGCGCTGACCGAAATGCAGGCACAGGGCGGGCGGCGCATTCATGCGCAGCAAATTGCATTGCGCGCGCAGCAGCAACTGAAGAACTGGGGCGAAGTGCTCAAGCTCGTGCGCATGCTGGAAAAGCGCGAGGCGCTGCATCCGGCGGTCGCGGTGCGTCTGCGTCAGGTCGCGGCGGAAAATCTGCTGCGCGATCGCCGGCACAATTCGGACGCGTTGCTGGAGCTTTGGCAATCGCTCACGCCGGCGGAGCGTCAATCGCCGCGTCTCGCCGATCTCGCCGCCGAATTGCTGATCGCGCTCGATCGCCGCGCAGAGGCGAAGAAGATCGTCGAGGACGCGCTCGCGCATAACTGGGACGCGCGGCTGTTGCGGCGCTATCCGGATTGCATCGTCGGCGGGGATGCGTTCCCGCTCATTCAGCGCGCCGAAAGCTGGCAGAAGGAACGCGCCGAAGACGCCGACTTGCTGTTCACGCTCGGCCGCCTGTGTCTGCATCAGCAGTTGTGGGGTAAGGCGCAGGCGTTTCTCGAACAGGCGCTGAAGGCGGCGGATAACGAGCCACTCAAGATTCGCACGCATCGCGCGCTGGCGCGGCTTTTCGAGCAGATCAGCGAGCCGGAAAAGGCCGCGGAGCACTATCGCGCGAGCGCGATGGCGATGAACGTCGTCTGATCTTTCGAGTGTCCTTCACGCACAGTCGTGCAAAAACGAATGCCGCATGCGCGATGAGCCATGCGGCATTTCTATTGCTGATTCTTCAAGCCGCCGTTATTGCCGTGTTTGTGCGCTAACGCACGGCCGCCGATGCGCCCGGTCATGGTCTAGTTTCGGCGACAAAAAAACATGCAACGAACCCGTGCGGATCGACCGCTGCGCGAAATCGTCTGTGGAAAGGGGATTTCGCAGTTTTCCTAATAAAGGAGGCGGACGTGAGGAGCATGAAGGCAAAGCTTCGCGGATTCGTTGTGCTGGCGCTCGTGGTGTTTCTCTCGTGGCCGGATACGTCGCATTACTTCGCGCAAAGTCTCGGCAGCACGGCGCGATGGAGCGGCTCGTGGTCGGTGTCGCCGTGGATCGTCTCGGATAATGGATTCAATAACCAGACGGTTCGCCAGATCGTGCACACGAGCATCGGCGGAACGGCGGCGCGAGTCAGATTTTCGAACGCGTATGGCGCGCAGCCGGTGACGATCGGCGATGTGCATCTGGCGCAGCGGGCGAGCGGCGCACAAACCGTGGCGGGCACGGATCGATCGGTGACGTTCAACGGCCAGTCTTACGTGACGATTCCCGCAGGCGGTTCCGTCCAGAGCGATGCCGTCGCGTTCGACGTCCCGGCGCTCGCGGATATCGCCGTGAGCGCGCATCTTCCGTCGCAGACGCCGCCTGGCTCGACCGGCCACGTCGATGCCTTGCAGAATGTCTATGTCGCCCCGGGCGATGTCAGCGCCGATCTGTCCTTCGCGGGCGACGTCACGAATCCGGGCGGCCGGCAGTCGTATTACTTCCTCACCAATCTCGATGTCGTCAACACCGCCACGACCGGCGCGGTGGTCGCGTTCGGCGCATCGATCACGGACGGGCTGGCATCGACGGCCAACACGAACCGGCGCTGGCCGAACTGGCTAGCTGAACGGCTGATCGTGACGGGCATGAACGTGGGCTTGCTGAATCAGGGCATCAGCGGAAACGAGCTTTTCCGCGACGGCGTCGGCCAGGCGGGCGTCACGCGTTTCAAGCGCGATGTGCTCGGTCAATCGAACGCGAAGTGGGTGATCATTTCCGACGATGCGATCAACAGTCTGACCAGTTCCAGTCCGCCGAACTTGCAGAAGCTCGTCAGCGGTTATCAGCAAATGATCGCATTCGCGCATGGCGCGCAGATGAGCGTGATCTGTTCGACGCTCACGCGTGTCGGGCTGGTCGCCGACGGTGGAAGACACGCGCGTGAGCTTCAATCAGTATCTGCGCAGCGGCGACAGCGGTTGTGACGCGGTGTTCGATCAATCGCGGCTGGTCGAGGCGGCAAATTCAAGCGCAACCACGTACGCGAACGCCTTCAACAGCGGCGACAGCCTGCATCCGAACGATGCGGGCATGCTCGCGATCGCCAATGGCGTCGATCTGGGCTGGTTCGCGGCGCTGCCGTCGGTCAATACGCCTGCGGCGTGCGGCCATCTGATGGTGGGCGAGGGGCTGACGACGGCGCAGACGCTGCTGTCGTGCGGCGGAAATATCGCGCTGCGCACGCAGAACGACGGCTGGCTTTCGGTGATGCAAAGCGGTGCGACGCTGTGGTCATCGCGGATCAGCGGCAGTCAGGGCGTCGAAATCCGCATGCTGGAGGACGGCAATCTGGTGATGTACGACGCGCGCGGCGCGATCGTCTGGACGACCATACCGGGGGGAATCTGAGCGCCTACGCGCGCTTGCAGGATAATGGCAGTCTCGTCATCTGCACGGCGCAGGGCACGGTGATCTGGTCGAGCGCGGGGTGATCCGCGTTTTTCAATTAGTAAGTCGGGACGTTCGGATCGACCTGCTTCGACCATGCGTCGATGCCGCCGTACAGATTGAACGTGTTCGCAAAGCCGCGCGATTCGAGGAACATCGCGACCTGAGCGCTGCGCGCGCCGTGATGACAGATGCAGACGATTTGCGCGTCGTCATCGAGTTCTTCGTTGCGCGCGGGGATATCGCGCATCGGAATGGAGACGATGTTGGCGAGCGCCGCCGTCTGGATTTCCCACGGCTCGCGCACGTCGAGCAGCACGGGCGCGGGGCGAGAGGAATCGGCGAGCCAGGCGGCGAGTTCGGGTGCGGTGAGATTTTTCATAAGCTTGAAAAGCACGATGCCGGGTGAAAACCCGGCATCGGCATGAGAAAAAGTTAGAAGCGGAAGAGCGACGGATGCACCGCGTTCTTCAGCGGCGCGACCATCGTTTCGAACACGTCGGACACGCGGAACTGCTTTTCGTCGACGCGCGTGATGATTTGCGCCTTCATGACCGGTGCCTTGCCGACGAACGCGGCGATGCGTCCGCCCACTTTCAGTTGCTCGAGAAATTCCTGCGGCATGACCGGCAGGCCGCCCGACACGCAGATGATGTCGTAGGGCGCATCATCGGAAAAGCCGAGCGCGCCGTCGCCGACGACGACTTCCGCGTTCGTCACTCCGTTGGCCGCCAGATTCTGCTTGGCAAATTCCGCCAGTTCCGGCGAAATTTCAACCGTTTTCACGCTGCGTCCGCGATGCGCGAGCAGCGCCGCCATATAGCCGGAACCCGTGCCGATTTCCAGCACCGTTTCGTTCTTGTGAACGGCGAGTTCCTGAAGCACGCGCGCTTCGATCTTCGGCGCCAGCATGCGTTCGCCGCCGGGCAGCGGAATTTCGAGATCCGCGAAAGCGATGTTGCGGTACGCGGCGGGAACGAAGTTCTCGCGCTTGACGATCGACAGCAAGTTCAGCACGTCCTGGTCCAGCACTTCCCACGGACGAATCTGTTGCTCGATCATGTTGAAACGCGCTTGCTCGATGTTCATGTTCTGTGTGCAAGTTGACGACCGGCGGCGGGAACGCCGTTGCGGCCAGAATCGGGCTAGAAAACTTTTGGATTGTAACAAATGATCGCGTTTTTCCGCCCGTACGCCGTAGTTGGCGCTCAATCATGCGCTAGTGCGGCAGCCGAATATCGAACTTGAACGTCACCAGCCGCGCCATTAGGATGAATCCCGTCGAAAGCAGCACGTTGTAGATCGTGTCGACTTCGAGTTCGGCGAGTCCGAGGTAGATCCAGCAGCCTGCGAACGTGCACACGGCGTACGGGCGCGAATCGCGCAGAATCAGCGGGATTTCGTTGCACAGCACGTCGCGCAAAATGCCGCCGAATACGCCGTGACGGCGCCCATCATCGTGGCGGTGAAGGCGGGCATTTGCGCATCGAGCGCGATCGACGTGCCCGACACGCTGAATAGCACGAGGCCGATGGCATCGGTGACGAGAAGAGCGTGCTGATCGAACAGACGTGAAGTCACGCGCAGGAACAGCGGCGCAAAGATCGCCATCGCGAAGACGACGAGCACGTAATCCTGATGCTGCACCCAGTAGAACGGCCGGCGCGACAGCAACACGTCGCGCACGGTGCCGCCGTCGAACGTGGTGACGAGCGCGACGAGAAACGCGCCGACGGCATCGAGCCGGCGCTTGCGCGCTTCGATCAGCCCGGAGAAGGCGTACGCGAAAATCGCGAGCGCCTCTATGATGGAAATGGCAAGGGTGAGTCTAGGATACACTTTTGTTTTGCGGATGAGTGTGATGACGCGTCGCGCCGCCCGGCTGCAACAGCACGAGCACCGCGCCCGCGCCGCCGTCGTTCACGCGCGCCTGACAGAATGCAATGACTTCCTGCTTCTGCACGAGCCACGCGCGCACTTTGCCTTTGAGCACCGGTTCCTTGCCGACCGAACCGAGTCCTTTGCCGTAAATCACGCGCAGACAGCGCAGCCCGCGCTTGACCGATTCGCGGATAAAGCCGGCCAGTGCTTCGCACGCTTCTTCGCGGCGCATGGATCGTGCAGATCGAGCTGCGCCTGCACGATCCATGCGCCGCGCCGCAGCTTGCGCACGACTTCCTGACTCACGCCGGGCCGGTAATACGACAGCGTTTCGTCGATATCGAGCAGCGCTTCGGGATCGTATTCGTCGGAGATCGCTTCCTGCAGCACGGCTTCTTCGTCGAGCCGGCTTTGCAGCGGAAGCGGCGGAGGCGGCACGCACGTGATGGTCGTGCGCGGCAGCGTCTTCAGCGGCGCGACTTCGCCGAGCACGAAACGGCGAAACTCGTCCGTGCGTTCCGCCGTTTCGTGCTCGACGCGCGCCGCGGCCACGCGCTGCACTTCGCGCTTGGCGGCATCGGCTTTGAGCGCCGTTTTCAGCGATGCCAGTCCGGCGAGGCCGTCGCGTTTCACGGCGTCGGCGACATCGCGCGGTTCGACGGACTCGGGCGCCGGCGCAGGAGCGGGCGCCGCCGCGCGGCGCGGCTTCGGTTCGTTCGGATGTGGGAGATTCTTCGGCATCGTTCGACCAGCGAAAATCGTCAGATTGAGTTCGATGCGCGGCGTGCCGGATTTTGCCACGCTTCGCATCACGCGCCGGAAAACAAAAACGGGCGCGAGGCCCGTTTTCCGTTTGAATCATCGCGCGCGAGCGGCTCACATTTTAACGGCCGCCCGCTTCTCGCGGCGCGTGTTTATCGATCCGCTTCGTGGCTCATCGAATGCGGCGTCGGCGTTTCATCGATGCTTTCCAGATAGCGCTGTGCATCGAGCGCCGCCATGCAGCCGGTGCCTGCGCTGGTGATCGCCTGGCGGTACACGTGATCCTGCACATCGCCCGCCGCGAACACGCCCGCGATGCTCGTCGCCGTCGCATTGCCCGACGTGCCGCCCTTGGTGATGATGTAGCCGCCCTTCATTTCGACCTGACCGGCGAAGAGATCGGTATTCGGCTTGTGGCCGATCGCGACGAACACGCCTTGCAGCGGCACGTCGGTCGTCGCGTCCGTCTGCGTATTCTTGATGCGCAAACCGGTCACGCCGGACTGATCGCCCGTGACTTCATCGAGCACGTGATTCCACTTGATATCGACGATGCCTTCCTTCTCCTTGGCGAGCAGTCGATCGATGAGAATCGGCTCGGCGCGGAACTTGTCGCGGCGGTGAATCACCGTCACTTTCTTCGCGATGCCTGCGAGATAGAGCGCTTCTTCGACCGCCGTATTGCCGCCGCCGATCACCGCGACTTCGCCGTTGCGATAGAAGAAGCCGTCGCACGTGGCGCACGCGGACACGCCTTTGCCCATGAACACTTCTTCCGACGGCAAGCCGAGATATTGCGCTGATGCGCCCGTCGCGATGATCAGCGAGTCGCACGTATATTCGCCGGAATCGCCGATCAGACGGAACGGACGCTCGTTGAGCTTGGCCGTGTGAATGTGATCGAAGACGATTTCGGTGTTGAAATGGCGCGCGTGTTCTTCCATGCGCTGCATGAGTTCGGGACCTTGCACGCCCGAAGGATCGCTCGGCCAGTTTTCGACGTCGGTGGTGGTCATCAGTTGACCGCCTTGCGCCAGACCGGTGATGAGCAGCGGCGACAGGTTCGCGCGCGCCGCATAGACGGCAGCGGAGTAGCCGGCGGGGCCGGAACCGAGAATCAGCACTTTGGCGTGTTTGGGCGAAAACATATTCATGTTCCGTTATTGGAGGTGATTGGAGGTGATATCGGAGGCGCGCAGACAACGCGCGCGGGTCGACTGGAAAGCAGCAATATCGACGCCAGCGGGCCAGGCGGCTCAAGCGGCCCTGTGCACCGGAACTCCGACAGACCGTAGTTGGATGCAAAACCTCGATTATAAAGGCCGCTGAAAAAGGCTTCCGAGTTGAACATTTCAATCGGATTGATAGCGGTTTCATCGAATATCGGGCGAAATAATGTGCATCACACACGCGTGACGAGTGTTACAGGTTGCAAGAACGCGCCCGTTTTTGCGCCGTTCCCCGCAACGCAGCGTTTACAATAGGCCACCGTTCTTTGCGGCTTCGCGCGCTGTCAAACCGTCATTCGTCATGCGAGCCGCGCAAGCGACACCCGAATCAATGGCCAAAGCACCCTATACCGCGAGTCCGCAGGCATTGCCGTACCGCATGTCGCGGCTCTTCACCGAGATTCGCTGGATTCTCCAGGTTGCGCTCGGACTGTTTCTCGTCATGGCGCTGCTCTCGTACAGCCGGAAAGATCCGAGCTGGACGCATGAAGTCAGCGTCGATCGCATTTTCAACTGGGCGGGGCGCGTCGGCGCTTATACGTCCGATATCCTGCTGCTCGTCTTCGGTCTGTCGTCGTACTGGCTGGTCGTGTTGCTCGGGCGGCGCATCGTCGAGAATTACCGGCGCATCACGCATCCGCCGATCGTCGATGAAGACGCGCCGAAGGATCGCACCTGGCTTGCCGAAGCCTTCGCGTTCGTGCTCGCGCTGCTCGCGAGCGACGGCATCGAGGCGCTGCGCATGTGGTCACTCAAGGTGCAGTTGCCGCGCGCGCCGGGCGGCGTGATCGGCGATATCGTCGCGCGGCATGTGTCGCATGCGCTCGGCTTTACCGGCGCAACGCTCTTTTTGCTGATTGCGCTGGCCATCGGTCTGTCGCTGTATTTCCGCTTTTCGTGGTTGTCCGTCTGCGAGAAAGTCGGCGACGGCATCATGAACGCCATCACCGGCGCACAGTTGCGGTGCGAAGCGGGCCGCGATCGCAAGCTCGGCGAAGAGGCGGCATCGAAACGTGAAGGCAAGGTCGTGCGTTCGCGCGTGAAGAGCGAAGACCACGAACCGGTGATGATCGTCCCGCCGGTCGCCACGGCGCCGCGCTCTGAGCGCGCGGAGAAGGAAAAGCAGGTGCCGCTCTTCAAGGATCTGCCGAGCGATTCCACGCTGCCGCCGCTGGCCTTACTCGACGCGCCGCCGAAGTCGCAGGAAACCATTCCCGCCGATACCCTCCAATATACGTCGCGTCTCATCGAAAAGAAGCTGAAGGATTTTGGCGTCGAGGTGAGCGTGGTCGCGGCGTATCCGGGGCCGGTCGTGACGCGCTATGAAATCGAGCCGGCGACGGGCGTGAAGGGCAGCCAGATCGTCGGGCTCGCGAAGGATCTGGCGCGTTCGCTGTCGCTCGTGTCGATTCGAGTCGTCGAGACGATTCCGGGCAAGAACTACATGGCGCTCGAATTGCCGAACCAGCGCCGTCAGACCGTCAAGCTCTCCGAAATTCTCGGCTCCGAAGTCTATGCGAACGGCTCTTCGCCGTTGACGATGGGCCTCGGCAAGGACATCGGCGGCAATCCGGTATGCGCCGATCTCGCGAAGATGCCGCACTTGCTGGTCGCGGGCACGACGGGTTCGGGCAAGTCCGTCGGCATCAATGCAATGATTCTGTCGCTGCTTTATAAGGCGAGCGCGGATCAGGTGCGGCTCATTCTGATCGATCCGAAGATGCTCGAAATGAGCGTCTACGAAGGCATTCCGCACTTGCTGTGTCCGGTCGTCACCGACATGCGGCAGGCCGGTCACGCGCTGAACTGGGCGGTCGCGGAAATGGAACGCCGCTACAAGCTGATGTCGAAAATGGGCGTGCGCAATCTCGCGAGCTTCAATTCGAAGATCGACGATGCGAAAAAGCGCGACGAAAAAATCCCGAATCCGTTCAGCTTGACGCCGGACGAACCGGAACCGCTCACGCGCTTGCCGAACATCGTGATCGTGATCGACGAGCTCGCCGATCTCATGATGGTCGTTGGCAAGAAAGTCGAAGAGCGGATCGCGCGGATCGCGCAGAAGGCGCGCGCGGCGGGCATCCACCTGATTCTCGCGACGCAGCGGCCGTCGGTCGATGTCATCACCGGTCTGATCAAGGCGAACGTGCCGACGCGGATGGCGTTCCAGGTGTCGTCGAAAATCGATTCGCGCACGATTCTCGATCAGCAGGGCGCGGAATCGCTGCTCGGCATGGGCGACATGCTGTATTTGCCGCCGGGAAGTGGCTTGCCGGTGCGTGTGCACGGCGCGTTCGTATCGGATGAGGAAGTGCATCGCGTCGTCGATAAGTTGAAGGAGCACGGTGAGCCGAATTACATCGAAGGCATTCTGGAAGGCGAAATCGCCGGCGAAGGCGATGAAGGTGCGGCGGGCGCGGGCGGAACCGGCGCCGCCGATGGCGAGTCCGATCCTTTGTACGATCAGGCGGTCCAGGTCGTCATCAAGAACAAGCGCGCATCGATTTCGCTCGTGCAGCGGCACTTGCGCATCGGGTATAACCGCGCGGCGCGTCTGCTCGAACAGATGGAGAACTCCGGGCTGGTGTCGGCGATGTCGTCGAACGGCAATCGCGAGATTCTTGCGCCGTCGGCGCGCGACGCGGAGTAAGCATCAATTGGAGAAATACGGCATGAAGCAGCAAACGGGGAAGGGTTGGATCAAGACGCTCGGCGCGGCCATGTTTTCAGCGTCGATGTTGTTGGCATCGGAGGCATTCGCAAGCGGCACGGCGCAACTGAAGGCGTTCGTGTCGCAAGTGCACGCGGCGGACGGCGACTTCACGCAACTGGAAATCAAGGCGCCGGACAAGGCGAACAACGGCGCATCGTCGAACGCAATGCCGACCAAGGGCGCGACATCGAGCGGCACGTTCATGTTCGCGCGGCCCGGCAAGTTCGTCTGGTCGTATGAGAAGCCGTATTCGCAAATCCTTCAGGCCGATGGCGACAAGCTCTACGTCTACGACAAAGACCTGAATCAAGTCACCGTGCGTACGCTCGGTGCCAGTCCGGCCGCGATTCTGTTCGGCAGCAACGATCTGGAAAAGAACTTCACGTTGCGCGATGCGGGCGAGAAGGGCGGCATCGACTGGCTGGAACTCACGCCGAAGGCGAAGGACACGCAGTTCGAGACAGTGGGCATCGGCTTCAAGGACGGCAATCTGCAGGCGATGGAACTGCACGACGTGTTCGGCAATGTCACGCTGCTGACGTTCTCGAACATTCAGAAGAACCCGCCGATCAAGAGCGATACCTTCAAGTTCAACGTGCCGAAGGGCGCGGATGTGATCAACGGGTAAGCACGTTGATTTCGGCGAAGGGGCGCGCTGCGGCCCTTTCTTATTGGTAGTTCGTGAACACTGCGATGGTATTCGCCGCCTGCGTCGGGATCGACAACACGCCGCCCGTCGCGGCGATGTGATACGCGCCATTCTTGTTGGGCTTGATGCGCCGGTTATTGCCATCGATGAAACGCTCGCCGCTTGCTGTGAGCGTGATGTCAGCGCTCGGCAGACCGCCGGGCAGTGCGGTGAAGGTCACGGTCGTTGCATTGGTGTCTTTTTGCGTGGAAACGCTTTGCGTCGTGGATGCGCCCGAATGTGCGGTGCGTCCCGTCGAAATCGAATAGGACGGCGCGAACAGCGCGCCCGTAAAGACGATCGTGCCGCCGGGACCCACGACGGCGTGCGCGGATGATCCGGCAACAATCGCCGCACTCAGAATTGCGCCATATGCGATTCGCCTTGCATGCATCATCTTTCCCCCGGTTTAAAAACTGTGCTGTTTTTGTGGGACGCGATGCGATGAATATTAGGAGAATTCGTATAGACGAAGCAATGAAATTTTAAGGAATCCTTTTGTTTGATGAGTTAAGGCAATCAATTCTCGGAAATATGTGCCTCATGCGCGACGGCCATATCATCGACGAATGCCTTGACGATTTCGCACTTCGCATCGTTGCGCGCACTGCGTGTGACCATCTGAAGCGCCACGCGATAACGCATGGTTTTTGCATTCAACGGCGCGAGCAAACCCTGCTTCACATACGGCGCGGCGAAATGCTCGGGCAAATAACCGAGATGCTTGCCGGATAACACGAGCATCGCGACCGCTTCCATGTTGTCCGCGATCGCGCCGATCTTGCGCGGCGCGAGCGCGCCCGCTTCGGGCAGCGGATAGCTGCGCCACGCCCACGCGTGATCATCGGCTTGGGCGAGATCGATCTTTCCGGCGCGCGCGAACAACGGATGCCCACGCGCGCAGTACGCAAGCTGATCCTCCGAAAAAATCTCCGTGTAATCGAGCGACGGCACGCGATGCCAGAAATAGCCGATCGCCATCTGAATGCGATCCGCGAGCAACATTTCCTCGAGTTCGCCCGGCGAGCACACGAGCACGGAAAAGCACACGGATTCGTCGCGCTCGCGAAAACGCGCGACGCCTCGCTGATGCGCGCGTTCGCGCTCACCGGCGTGTTGCCGATGATGCCTAGCGTCAACGTGCCGACGAGCTTCCTGCCGACATTGCGCGCGGTGGAATCGAAGGTATCGATGGCGCTGAGCAGGCCGCGACACGCATCGACGAATTGTTCGCCGCGCGAAGTCAGCGCAAAGCCGCCGCGCCCGCGCTCGCACAGGCGGTAGCCGAGCCGCGTTTCGAGCGTCGCGAGTTGTGTGCTGATGGTCGATTGCCCGACGTTCAGCGTGGCTTGCGCGGACGAGACGCCACCGGCATCGACGATCGCGAGGAACACGCGGATAAGCCGCAGATCGAGGTCGGAAAGATGAGTGAGCATGGCGTGCGCCGATACATCGATAAACATCTATGTGAAGTTGATTTCGGCGCTATTTTATCTCTGCGCGAACAGCGGTATTAATGTGTATCACGCTACGAACGGAATCATTCATCACCATGAATACATTCTCGCTGTTCGCTCCACCCGAGCACTTTGCCAATCATCGCGCCGAGCGCCCGCAGCCGCTGACATGGCGACGCGCGCCGCGCCGTTCGATTCGCTGCGCGTGGCCGATATCGGCGATGTCGCGATCAATCTGTACAACCTGCTCGATTCGATCGACCGCATCGAACGGGCGTATCGCGAAATTCTGGAGCACGACTGCAAGCTGCTCACGCTCGGCGGCGATCACACCATCGCGCTGCCCATTCTTCGTGCGATTCACGCAAAGCGCGGCAAGGTCGGCCTGATTCACGTCGATGCCCACGCCGACGTCAACGACACTGTGTTCGGCGAAAAAATCGCGCACGGCACGCCGTTTCGCCGCGCGGTGGAAGAGGGCTTGCTGGATTGCGAGCGCGTCGTGTAGATCGGGCGCGCGGCACCGGCTACGAAGCGGGCGATTTCGATTGGTGCCGCGAGCAGGGCTTTCGCGTCGTGCAGACAGAGGAATGTTGGAACAAGTCGCTCGCGCCGCTGATGGAGGAAGTGCGTGCGCAAATGGGCGACGGGCCGGTGTAATCACGTTCGATATCGATGGCATCGATCCCGCATTCGCGCCGGGCACGGGCACGCCGGAAATCGCCGGGCTGACGGTGCCGCAGGCGCTGGAGATCATTCGCGGCGCGTGGGGGCTGAATATCGTCGGCGCGGATCTGGTGGAAGTCGCGCCGCCGTCCGATCCGTTCGGCACAACGGCGTTGCTCGGGGCGAATCTGGTGTTCGAATTGTCGTGCGTGTTGCCGGGTGTCGAGCGGCGGAACTAGGCGGAAGTTTGTCCACAGTTTCTGTTGAGAGCCTTGTGGACAAGCGCTGAGTCATTCGGCTAACTAACTGATTCGATTCACAAAGCGATGTGCGATCCGGAACGCGTCGTTTCCCTGCCGATTTATCCACTGTTTTTGTTCACAAGCGTGTGGAATGACGATGATCTCGAACGAGCCCCAGCCGACGAGCTGAACCGCGTTGAGCCCGGCGGGCACCGACGCGCCGCGCACGCCGAGCGTCGGACGCAGCGAGGACATGGCGGCGAGCCCGGTGTCCGTGCCGATGACGCCCGCCAGCAACGCGTGCGGCAGCGACAAACCCGGCACGAGCAGCGCGCCCGCCTGCGCGACGAGAAGGCCGATGCCGAGCGAAAACCACAGCGCGAAGGCATCGCTCGTGCCGAATGCGCGGCGTTGCGCGGGCACCGGCGTGAGCAGCGCGTACGTGGCGGAATTGCCGGAAGTGTCTTGCTGCATGGGTTTGCGTCCCTATATTGTCGATGCGTCGTCATGCCGGGCTGAACGAGTTCGCGCGCCCGGCTGTCATAATTGCCTAACTCGCGGCCCGTGAATACTCAGCCGAATGGCTAATGCACAAACGCGCCGCGAAAGGGCAAGATTATCGCCGCCTTTGACTCACGCGCGAGATTTGAAGCCCCAACGCACATCACAGCAGACAACCCATGTTAGAAGAAAACCGTGGCAATGTTCCGCTCGCCGAACGCCTGCGCCCTCGCACCATCGACGACGTGATCGGCCAGAAGCACCTGCTCGGGCAGGCCAAGCCGTTGCGCGTCGCGTTCGAATCGGGCGAAGCGCATTCGATGATCCTTTGGGGCCCGCCCGGCGTCGGCAAGACCACGCTCGCGCGTCTCATGGCAGCTGCGTTCAATGCCAAATTCATCTCGCTTTCGGCCGTTTTGTCGGGCGTAAAGGATATTCGCGAGGCGGTCGAGACGGCGCAGATTCATCGCGCAAACGGGCGGCAGACACTCGTGTTCGTCGATGAAGTGCATCGCTTCAACAAGAGTCAGCAGGATGCGTTCTTGCCGCATGTCGAGTCGGGCTTGTTCGTCTTCGTGGGCGCGACGACCGAGAATCCGTCGTTCGAAGTGAATAGCGCGCTCTTGTCGCGCGCAGCCGTCTATGTGCTGAAAAGCCTCGACGCCGACGAACTGAAGGAACAGCTGACGCGTGCGAGTGCGGAACTCGACGGCCTCGCATTCACCGACGAAGCGCGCGACGCCCTGATCGGTTCCGCCGATGGCGACGGCCGCAAGCTGCTCAATAACCTGGAAATCGTCGCGCGCGCGGCCATGCAGCAAAAGAAAACCGAAGTCGATGGCGAACTGCTCGGCAGCGCGCTCGCGGAAAATCTGCGCCGCTTCGACAAGGGCGGTGACGCGTTCTACGACCAGATCAGCGCACTGCACAAGTCCGTGCGCGGCAGCAACCCGGACGGCGCCTTGTACTGGTTTTGCCGCATGCTCGATGGCGGCGCGGACCCGCGTTATCTCGCGCGGCGTATCGTGCGCATGGCGTGGGAAGACATCGGTTTGGCCGATCCGCGGGGCGCGCGTATCGCGCTGGATGCATCCGAAACCTACGAGCGGCTCGGCTCGCCCGAAGGCGAACTGGCGCTCGCGCAGGCGTTGATTTATCTCGCCGTCGCGCCGAAATCGAACGCGGGATACAACGCGTACAACGAGGCGCGGCGCTTCGTCGGCAAGGATCAGTCGCGGCCGGTGCCGGTACATCTGCGCAACGCGCCGACCAAGCTGATGAAGGAGCTCGGCTACGGCCACGAGTATCGCTACGCCCACGATGAACCGGATGCCTACGCCGCTGGCGAAACGTATCTGCCGGACGGCATGCGCGATCCGGTCTGGTATCAGCCGACGCCGCGCGGTCTCGAAGGCAAGATCGGCGAAAAACTGTTGCGGCTCGCCGATCTCGACGAGACGTGGCGGCGCGAACATCGCGAAGAAAAGAAACAGTGACGGGCCTGGCCTCGGCCTTTGGGCATAGTTGTAAGCCACGCCAAATCGTGCGCTAAAATCGACGATTCCGAATACTCAACACGCAGCCTCGCCATGCTCGACATTCAACACCTCCGCAAAGACCTGGACGGCGTCGCCAAGCGCCTCGCCGACCGAGGAAGCTACGCGCTCGACGTCGCCGCGTTCGCATCGCTCGAAGCCGAGCGCCGCGAGATTCAGACACGTACCGAAGAACTGCAGTCGCGCCGCAACAGCCTTTCGAAGCAGATCGGCGCGATGAAGGGCCGCGGCGAGGACACGTCGGCGGTGATGGCGGAAGTGAGCGGTATCGGCGACACGATGAAGGAATTGGCCGCGAAGCTCGACGATGTGCAAAAGCGCTTGTCGGACCTCATGCTCACCGTGCCGAATCTACCGCACGAAAGCGTGCCGGTCGGCACGGACGAGACGGGGAATGTGGAAGTGCGTCGCTGGGGCACACCGCGTTCGTTCGATTTCGAAGTCAAGGGTCACGTTGATGTCGGCGCGCCGCTCGGCCTCGATTTCGAAACGGGCGCAAAGCTGTCGGGCGCGCGTTTCACGCTATTGCGCGGGCAGATTGCGCGGCTGCATCGCGCGCTGGCGCAGTTCATGATCGATACGCACACGGAGCAGCACGGTTACACGGAGGCGTACACGCCGTACATCGTGAATCCGGAGATTCTGTACGGCACCGGCCAGTTGCCTAAATTCGCCGATGACATGTTCCGCGTGGAGAAGGGCGGCGACAAGAACGTGGTCACGCAATATCTCATTTCGACGTCCGAGATTTCGCTGACCAACACGGTGCGCGACAGCATCCTCGACGCGAGCGCGCTGCCGGTGAAGCTTACCGCGCATTCGCCGTGTTTCCGTTCGGAAGCGGGATCGTATGGGCGCGATACGCGCGGGCTGATCCGGCAGCATCAGTTCGATAAGGTCGAGATGGTGCAGGTCACGTTGCCGGAGCAATCGTACGCGGCGCTCGACGAGATGGTCGGCCAGGCGGAAACGATTCTACAGAAGCTGGAGTTGCCGTATCGCGTGATTACGCTGTGCACGGGCGACATGGGCTTTTCCGCTTCGAAGACGTTCGATCTGGAAGTGTGGCTGCCGGCGCAGAACACGTATCGCGAAATTTCGAGCTGCTCGAACACCGAGGCGTTTCAGGCTCGCCGGATGCAGGCGCGTTTTCGCAATGCGCAGGGCAAGCCGGAGTTCGTGCATACGTTGAACGGATCGGGGCTGGCGGTGGGGCGCACGCTCGTCGCGGTGCTTGAGAACTTCCAGAACGCGGATGGATCGGTGACCATTCCGGCGGCGCTGCGGCCTTATATGCGTGGTGTCGAGCGCATCGAAATCCAGGCTTAATGATTATTTGCGATTATTTGTACGTATTTGCAGATAGGGGGCTTGGAAACCTCTGAAGACTTGGATATACTTTTGTTCTTCGTTGAGCGACGAACCGCTTGACGAAGGTCCGAAAGGGCAGCCGGAGAGGTGGCAGAGTGGTCGAATGTACCTGACTCGAAATCAGGCGTACGGTTTTCCCGTACCGTGGGTTCGAATCCCACCCTCTCCGCCAAAATTTGAAAACCCCGCAAGTCGATAGGCTTGCGGGGTTTTTGTTTTGGGGCTCATGTTTGTCGCGGTGTCTCCGATTGCGCGGCGGAGCCTACGCCGACGACGTCATCCTTGTCGGCCCGACGGGTGTATCTCCGCGCAGGCGGAGGAACCCCTCGATCATAACTTCATGACGCGAAGGAGAAAACGCCGATACCCATCTTCCGAACCTGCCACCAAAGCGAAGCATCGAAAAACCCTCAAACCGCACACCTCGCAATATCAAACCGCATCTCCGGCTCCGGCACACCCCCATCACTACTCGAAGACTGCTGCACCTTCACCTCCGATCCATACGGTGAAGGCGTCACTGTCACGAGCCACGCGTTCGATTCCACCATCAACTCCGTCGATCCTTGATCGCGCACCGTCTGCACCGACGGAATCATCCGCTGAAGGCAGCTCGAAATATCCGATGCAGTCCGCGCCGACGACACATGAATCACCGGCTTTGACGCGCGCAACTCTGGCCCGCTCGTCGAACTACATGCGGCAATCACAAAAACACAAGAAATCACGGCAATTCGATGCAAGCTCATAACCCTCCGACCAGTCAAATTCGCGCCCACTAAAACACAATCCTTTACACATCACAAGTCATCAAGCCTTCTCAAAAATGCGCGCCCGAGCCGTTCAACGAAAGGTCAGCGCGCTGTGGAGTGCTATCATCGGCCCCATTGTCCTCGTGCGGCGCGTCTCATCGACGTCAGTAAAAGCACCGCGCGCAGGCGACCCGAACACATCTGCATTGCTCAATGGCCATCACGCTCAAGACACCCGCCGACATCGAAAAGTTGCGCATCTCCGGCCGCATGGTCGCCGAAATCCTCGCGATGATCGCCGAACACGTGCGCCTCGGCGTCACCACCGACGAACTCGACGCCATCTGCAACCGATTCATCGTCAACGAACTGAAGGCTATTCCCGCAAACGTTGGCTACATGGGTTTTCCGAAGACGGTCTGCACATCGGTCAATCATGTCGTCTGTCACGGTATCCCCGGGCCGAAAGCGCTGAAAGACGGCGACATCATCAATATCGATGTCGCGATCATCAAGGACGGCTACTATGGCGACACGAGCCGCATGTACTACGCCGGTACGCCGAGCCCCGAAGCGCAGCGCCTGTGCGCAACCACGTATGAAGCGATGGTCGCCGGCATCCGCGAAGTGCGCCCGGGCGCGCGCTCGGCGATATCGGCGCGGCGATTCAGTCGGTCGCGCATCGCGAAGGCTTTTCGGTCGTGCGCGAGTATTGCGGACGCGGCATCAGCCGCGTGTATCACGAAGATCCGCAAGTGCTGCACTACGGACAGCGCGGCGCGGGTTTGCGTCTGAAGCCGGGACTCGTCTTCACCATCGAGCCGATGATCAACGCAGGCAAAGCGGCCACGCAGCAATCGCGCGATGGCTGGACCGTCACCACGAAGGATCGCTCGCTGTCGGTGCAATGGGAGCACATGGTCGCCGTCACCGAACAGGGTTTCGAATTGCTCACGCCCTGGCCGGACGGCACAGGCACTTACTCAGCGCCATGATGGTGCGCTAACACGGCAAAGCGAATGCGCAACCGCAATTCATGTGCGCTGCAAAGCACTTTCCGAGATTTAGGAATTGATGGGTTTGCCCGTTCGGTTGAAGCTACGCCATTGGCCCGAAGCGCTCGATCGAGCCGAAGCCGTCAAGGCCACGAGCCAGAGAGAAACAAGTCTGCATGAGCGCCCGCATGAGCCCCTCACTGACCGTCAGCCGCATCACCGCGCAACAGGGCCCGGTGATGCGCGAGCTTCGCACAGCATCGCTGCGCGAGGCGCCGTATGCGTTCGGCGAGACACTGGCCGATGCGCTGCTCGTCGAGCCTTCATCGTTCGACGATACCGCCGCGCAACACGCGAATTCGCCGCAACTCGCGACCTTTTTGCTCTATACCGAAGGGCATCCCTGCGGGCTCGTGCACGCGTGGACCGAGCCGGGCGAACCGGGCGACCAGCGCGTCTTCGTGAGTTCGCTGTGGGTCGCGCCGGCGGTGCGTCATCTGCGCGGCGGCGAATTGCTCGTGAACGTCGCATCGCGCTGGCTCGCGGAGCAGGGCGCATCCGAAGTGCACGCGTGGATCGCCGAGGAAAACCGCACCGCAATGCGCTTCTACGAGCGTCTCGGTTTCGGCCCCACGGGCGATCGCCGCGCGATGCCCGCGAACGAAGGCGAAGCCGAATCGCTCTACGTGCGCCACATGCAACCCGACGAGGACGCGTAAGTCCATCTTCCGCGCGTTTGCATCGCACGCACTCATCGTTTCCGATAGCTGAAATGAGCCGTAAAAAATATGGCCGCGTGCGCGTACGCCTGTAAAATACGCAAAATTTTTGGCCGTTCTTATGTCGCTCAACAAAACGCCCTTTTTCGAACTGCGCAGCGGCTCCGTCGACACGCTTCTGTTCGTCGTCAAGACTACCGATCTCAATGCCTTGCGCGCCGAACTCACACGGCGCTTCGAAGCGACTCCCGAATTCTTCGGCAATGACACCGTCGGCATCGACGTGCGCCGTCTCTCGGAATCCGCGAATGGCGGCGAAGGCGAGCGCATTTCGCTCGCGGAACTCGAAAAGCTGCTGAAAAGCGTGCGCATGCGTCCGATCGGCGTCGTCGCGCTGCCGGTTCAGGCGTGGGTGATTCAATGGGCGAACGAAGGCGGCCTGCCCATTCTCGAAGCACGCGACCGCCGCGGCGCGCCGAAGCTTTCGGTGGACGAAGCGAAGCTGAACACGGTCGCCGCGAAGGTGATCGAAGCCGCGGTGGCGAACACGCCACCGCCCGTGCTGCCGCAACCGGCGACCATCATCGACCGGCCGCTGCGTTCGGGCCAGCAGGTCTACGCGAAGGGCGACCTGATCGTGCTCGGGCTCGTGTCGTACGGCGCGGAAGTCATCGCTGAAGGCAATATCTATATCTATGCGCCATTGCGGGGCCGCGCGCTCGCGGGCGTGCACGGCAATCTCGACGCGCGGATTTTCTGCACGTGTCTCGAGCCGGAACTGATTTCCATCGCGGGCATCTATCGGACGACTGAAAACCCGCTGTCAGCCGATGTGCAAAGCAAGCCCGTGCAGATCTGGCTGAACGAAGAAAAACTGATGATCGAACCGCTGCGGCTGACTTGACGAGTTCCGCACCTTCGCGCGCCTGATGCGTATGGCGCGCGCTCGACCGGCATCGCAAGCGGACCTATTTGACGAACACAAGGTACATGTATGGCAAAAATCATTGTGGTGACTTCGGGGAAGGGCGGCGTCGGCAAGACGACGACCAGCGCGGCCTTCGCATCGGCGCTTGCCATGCGCGGCCACAAGACGACGGTGATCGATTTCGACGTCGGCCTGCGCAACCTCGATCTCATCATGGGCTGTGAGCGTCGCGTCGTGTATGACCTGATCAACGTGATTCAGGGCGAAGCGAATCTGCATCAGGCGCTCATCAAGGACAAGAAGCTCGAGATGCTCTACATCCTGCCCGCATCGCAGACGCGCGATAAAGACGCGCTCACGCTCGACGGCGTCGGCAAGGTCATCGACGAACTGGTGAAGATGGACTTCGAGTACATCGTGTGCGATTCGCCCGCGGGTATCGAATCGGGCGCGCTGATGGCCATGCATTTCGCCGATGAAGCGCTGATCGTGACGAATCCGGAAGTGTCGTCCGTGCGCGATTCGGACCGCATTCTCGGCATTCTGTCGTCGAAGACCAAGCGCGCGATCGACGGCAAGGATCCGGTCAAGGAACATCTGCTGATTACGCGTTACAACGCCAAGCGCGTGTCCGAAGGCGAGATGCTGTCGCTGAGCGATATCCAGGAGATCTTGCGCATCGATCTGATCGGCGTGATTCCGGAGTCGGAAGCGGTGCTGCATGCATCGAACCAGGGCTTGCCCGCGGTGCATCTGGATGGCACGGATGTCGCCGAATCGTATAAGGACGTGGTGTCGCGCTTTCTCGGTGAAGAAAAGCCGCTGCGCTTCACTGATTATCAAAAGCCCGGTCTGCTGCAACGCATCTTCGGCACCAAGTAAGGGGACGCAATGTCGATTCTTTCGTTTTTGCTGGGCGAGAAAAAGAAATCCGCTACGGTTGCGAAGGAACGCTTGCAGTTGATCATTGCGCACGAGCGCGCGGGTGGCAGAGCCGCCGCCGATTACCTGCCGGCGTTGCAACGAGAACTGGTTGCCGTGATTTCAAAGTACGTGAAGATTTCCGATGACGACATTCGAGTGAGCCTCGAACGTCAGGACGATCTCGAAGTGCTGGAAGTGAAGATCGAAATACCGCAGGCATAGCGCTTTTGGCAGCACGCGCGGCTCGCTTCGGGCGGGCGTGGAAGCGTGTGCGGTCATCGAATAAAAAGCCGGAATCAAGGCGATCCTGGCTTTTTCTTTGGCGCGCTATCGTTTGCGTCAGCGGATTATTGCGCGTTAGAGACCAGCTTTTTCGTGCCTTGTCGCTGTCGTCTTTTTTGCGGGCTCGCACATTGAACGCGCAACGACGGCGCGACGGGTTCTCTAATATCGATGCGTGTCCTGCCGCGCGCCGTCGTCCAGCACTTCGGGCGATGGCGCGGGCGGCAGCAGCGGCGTCTTATAGCGCTCCGACAGCGCTTCGTACAACGGCGGCGCGAACGCGCGCGACACGTTGCTCGAGATGAGCGCGGTGGCCATCAGCGAAAGCACGAGCGCGTTGCCGTTGATCATCTCCATCACGATGACGAACGCGGTGATCGGCGATTGCGTGACGGCCGCGAGATAGCCGACCATTGCAAGCGCGATGAGCACGGGCAGCGGCATGCCCGCAAACATCATGTGAAGCACGTTGCCGAAGCCCGCGCCGATCGACAGCGACGGCGCGAAAATGCCGCCGGGAATGCCGGCGTTTCCGCGATCTTCAAACGCACGTAAAGCCCGAGCGCCACCAGCACGGCGCTGACGATAAACGGCACGCGCCAGCCCCAACTGCGGAATTGTTCATCGGAAAGGGAAAGCGCGAGGCCGAAGAACAGTCCGTTCGATGCGAGAAAGCCGATCGACGGCCCGAGTTGCGGGAACATGCCGAACAGGCCGCGCTTGCCTTGCGGCGCGTATTCGGTCGCGAGCAGCGCCGCACCGCCCCATTCGCCGCCCAGGCCGATGTCCTGGCCGAAACGCAGACGCACAGCAGAATCGGCGCGAGCGAACCGATGGAGTCGTAACCCGGCACGAAGCCGATCAGCGTCGTCGACAGGCCCATCACAAGCAGCGATGCGACGAGCGTCGACTTACGTCCGACGCGATCGCCAAAATGGCCGAACAGAAACGAGCCGATCGGCCGCGCAAAGAACGCGATGCCCGAACGTGACGAACGCCGACAGCGCCTGCGCTGCGGGCGAGCCGTGCGGAAAGAACACCGGTCCGATGACGAGCGCGGTGGCGGTCGCGTAGACGTAGAAATCGTAGAATTCGATCGCGGTGCCGATAAAGCTCGCGAAAATCACGCGCGAGGCGTTCTGTGCTCGGTCGCCGGGCTTGGCGGCAGAAAGCGAGGGTGAGGACATGGTGTCTCCGGATGTCGTATGGCTTTGTGTGCAGCATTATCGCGCGCATCGGCGGGCAATGGACCGCGCGAGTGACGCGATGGCCGAAAGGCCGAGGTTGGAGCGCTTCGCACTGCGCGCGAGGGTGAGCGCGCGACGAAGGCCGCGCCGGCGGATAGGCCGGCCGGGGAGTCAAACGGGGGTTAAAAATTATAACGACCGTGCGAGGCGCGCGCTATCCGATCGGCCTAACCGAACTAATCGATGCTCGTCGCCTGGGACGAGTGAGACGTCTGCAACTGGAACTGCCCGTTGTCGTTGAACATCCAGCCTTCGAACAGTTCGATCTGACCCGCGCCGTTCAGCAGTTTCGATGGCGGCGCGGGCAACGGCGACGCGCATCGCATCGCATCGCATCGCATCGCATCGAAGCGAGCGCGGTGGCTTCCGCATCGTCATCCCCGTTCGTGCGATACACCGATGATTTCACGACGCGCCCGCTCTTATCGACGGTAAACGAAACCAGCACGAACGAGCGCAGCATGGCTTGCGGCGTGCCGTGCAGCACCAGTGACGGATTGCGCTCGAAGATGCGTTGTGCGATGCGTTCCTTGTACGCGTCGAGCGTCTGGCGTGGCCGTGGCCGTGGCCGTGGCCGTGGATGTCGCGCGCGACTGGATCATCGACAGCGGCGGCATGAACGTGCAGGCCGTCACGCCGGCGATGAGCGCGGTGCATACGAAGGAACGAAATACCGCAGCGTACATGATAAACCGTCCCGTGTGGTATCCATTCAATGGTAGCCGGTCGGGCGCGCTCTTTGCTCATTTTCTCCGCATCCGGTTATGTGTGCCTTGCAAGGGCACGTTCGACTTATCGGTGCAAATTCGACCCGGCTAACTCTCGCTCCGGCCGGAAGCACAAGGAGCGGTCCAGGAGGCAACGAGTGGGCTGAAGCACTTCTTGAAACCGTTCGCTGGGCCTGCCGTCGGTCGGTCCAGCGCCAATTAACTGATCCGAACCGCCGTGTACGGACCCGTACGCACGGTGGTGTGGGAGGGGCCGGGCCGCGAGGCCTGCCCCTATCCCGATTGCGCGCGATGTCGGTGTTTCGTCCAATACGCGATGCGTCCGACAAGCGCAAATCAATGCCGAATCGGTACCATATCGCCGCAAACCCTTGGTAAATGGCGGTTCATACCCAATTAGGCAAAGCGATTGCTCTACAATCTTTCACTCTTGTCGATCGGACTCGGCTCATTTCCGGGCGTGTCCGGTCCCATGCAAAGCTCCGCGAGAAATACATGGTTCCGCACTTAGTTACGGCGTTAAGTGGCCCGCTGCTCGACCTCGAGCGGAAGATTCTCGAGGCCACGCCTGCCATCGAACGGTGGTTCCGGCTCGAATGGCAAGAGCACACGCCACCGTTTTATTGTTCCGTCGATCTGCGCAACGCGGGGTTCAAGCTCGCGCCCGTCGATACGAATCTCTTTCCTGGTGGCTTTAACAATCTGCCGCAGGAAGTGCTGCCGCTCGCCGTGCAGGCGGCGATGGCATCGATCGAAAAAATCTGTCCGGACGCGAAGAATCTGCTCGTGATTCCCGAGCGCCACACGCGCAACGCGTTTTATCTGGAGAACGTCGCGCGCCTCGCGCTGATCATGCGGCAGGCGGGCTTGAACGTCCGTTTCGGCACGCTCGATGAAAACATCCACGGTCCCGTTACCATCGCGCTCGCCGATGGTCAGAAGATCGTGCTGGAGCCGCTGGGGCGGTCGCATCGGCGGCTCGGGCTGAAGAACTTCGATCCGTGTTCGATCCTGCTCAACAACGATCTGTCCGCGGGCATTCCGCCGGTGCTGAAAAATCTGCACGAGCAATATCTGTTGCCGCCGCTGCATGCGGGCTGGTCGGTGCGCCGCAAATCGACACACTTCTCCTGTTACGACGATGTCGCCAAGAAGTTCGCGAAGCTCGTCGAAATCGATCCGTGGATGGTGAATCCGTACTTCGCGCACGTCGAAGGCGTGGACTATGAAGCGCGCACGGGCGAGGAAGCGCTGGCGGAAGCCATCGACGGCGTGTTGAAGAAGATTGCGAAGAAGTATCGGGAATACAGCATCAGCGAGAAGCCATATGTCGTCGTCAAGGCCGATGCCGGCACCTACGGCAAAGGCGTGATGACCGTGCACGACGCCAGCGAAGTCGCCGCGCTCACCAAGCGCGAGCGCACGAAGATGAACGACGCGAAGGAAGGCCTGCAAGTACACGACGTGATCGTGCAGGAAGGCGTGCACACGTTCGAGCGCGTGGAGAACGCGGTCGCGGAGCCGGTCGTGTACATGATCGACCGGTATGTCGTGGGCGGGTTTTATCGCGTGCATGAATCGCGGGAGCGTGATCAGAACCTCAACGCGCTCGGCATGCACTTCGTGCCGCTCGGCTTCGAACATACCGCGTTGCCCGATACGCACGCCAAGCTCGGCGCAGCGCCGCCGAACCGCTTCTACATGTACGGCGTGGTGGCGCGGCTGGGACTGCTGGCGGCATCGCTGGAACTGGAACGGACCGATCCGGAAGCCATTCAAGTGTGATCGCGCGGTCTGCGGTAAAGTCGCAGATCGCACCGAACACGAGCTTTAAGCGAATCGAAATGGACATCCTCTTTATCGCCGACCCGCTGGATCAATTCAAGATCTACAAGGACACGACCTACGCGATGATGGCCGAAGCCTTCCGGCGCGGCCACACGCTGTACGCCTGCGAGCCGCAGCATCTGGCGTGGAACGGCAATGGCGTGGAAGCGAGCGTGCGGCGTATCACGATCGTCGATGATCTTGCCAACAGCGATCGCTCGCCGTGGTACGCGGCGGAGCAGGCGGAGCATCGCTCGCTCGCGAAGTTCGGCGCGGTGCTGATGCGCGAGGATCCGCCGTTCGATCTGGAATACGTCAACACGACGTGGCTGCTCGAAATGGCCGAACGCGCCGGTGCGCGCGTGTTCAACAAGCCGCAGGCCATCCGCGATCATTCGGAAAAGCTGGCCATCGCCGAATGGCCGCAGTATGTGCCGACGACCCTCGTCACCCGCGACGCTGCCCGCCTGCGCGCCTTCCACGGCGAACATGGCGATGTCATTCTCAAGCCGCTCGACGGCATGGGCGGCATGGGCGTGTTCCGCGTGAAGGCGGACGGCATGAATCTCGGTTCGATCGTCGAGATGCTGTCGGAGAACGGCGCGCGCACGGTGATGGCGCAAAAGTTCATCCCCGAAATCAAGGACGGCGACAAGCGCATTCTGCTGATCGGCGGCCAGCCGGTGCCGTATTCGCTGGCGCGTATTCCGCAGGGCAACGAAGTGCGCGGGAATCTCGCGGCGGGCGGGCTCGGGCGCGCGCAGCCGCTGTCGGCGCGTGATCGCGAAATCGCGGAAACGCTCGGGCCGGTGCTGCAAGCGCGCGGCTTGCTGCTGGTCGGGCTGGACGCTATCGGCGACTATCTGACGGAAGTCAACGTGACGAGCCCGACGTGCTTCCGTGAAATCATGGATCAGACCGGTTTCGATATCGCCGGCATATTCATCGATGCGCTCGAGCGCGCTGTCGGCTAAAGGCATCCGCACGGCGCGCGAACCTGCTTCTTTCGACGCTGTTACAATAATCTTCCGCGTCCGCACAATTATTGGGGCGCGATTAGTCGATTCGCTTGGCTTTGACGCGCTGGGCGGGCTTAACGCCTGCTTAAGCATGAAAGAGCAGGCTGAAGTCAGGGTGCAGTAAGCGGCGGTTGATATTTCTCCGTCACGCGCCCCATCAAGGCATAGGTTTTCGCAACGCTCGCGCGCTTTCGAGCGATCTTTCGACATTTCGTCGCTAGAGAGGCAGCAATCCCGACATGGCTGGCATTCTGATCATCGCGCATGCACCGTTCGCCAACGCGCTACGCGAGTGCATCGCTCATATTTACGGCGGCTTGCCCGCGCGCATCGGCGTTATCGACGTGATGCCCGACTGCGATCCCGTGGAAGTCCGCGCCTTCGCGCGCTCGGAAATCGATCGTCTGAAGGAAGACAACGGTGTGATCGTGCTCACCGACGTCTTCGGCGCGACGCCCGCGAATATTGCGGTGAGCCTGTACGACACCGACGTGCGCGTGCTCGCCGGCTGCAATCTGCCGATGCTCGTGCGCGCCGTCTGTTACCGCGCGACGCCGCTCGACACGCTCACCGAAAAAATCCTGCAAGGCGGCTCGAAGGGCATTCAGGAACTGGATTCGTCCACGCCGATGAACCCGTGCGCGCTCGCTGCGAAGGCCGCCGGTTCGCCGGATCCGGCGTGTTCGTCGAGCGCCGATCTGGAAGCCGCGAAAGCCCCCAGCCACTGACGGCGCTCATCTGCGTCACTGATTAACTACTCGCGTTACCGGAGCATCATGCTGCAACAAGAAACAACAATCGTGAACAAGCTGGGACTCCACGCACGCGCATCCGCGAAACTCACGCAACTGGCGGGCAACTATCAGTGCGAAATCTGGATGAGTCGCAACGGCCGCCGGATCAACGCAAAAAGCATCATGGGCGTGATGATGCTGGCGGCGGGCATCGGTAGCATCGTGACCATCGAAACGGAAGGCGCCGATGAGGCCGACGCCATGCAAGCGATTCTCGCGCTGATCGCCGACAAATTTGGGGAAGGGCAGTAAGTCAGCCGTTTTGATCGCTCGACGAAAAGCCGCGTTTTTACGCGGCTTTTTTGTGTCCGCACGCCCTACGCTCAGTCGTGCAGGGACGCCGCAATAGTTCAAATTTATAATGCGAGTGCGGTCATGCGCCCGCCGCGGACTCGAGGCCCGCGTCACATCTTAGAAGGAGGAGCGCGTGTCCTTTACGCTGCACGGAATCCCCGTTTCACGCGGCATCGCCATCGGGCGAGCGTATTTGATCGTGCCGGCCGCGCTCGATGTGGCCCACTATCTGATCGAACCGGATCAGATCGATGCGGAAATCGAGCGCTTCTTCACGGCGCAGGCCGCCGTCCTCACCGAACTCGAAGCGCTGCGCGACGATCTCGCTGCCGACGCGCCGAGCGAAATGGGCGCGTTCATCGACGTCCACGCGATGATTCTGAACGACGCCATGCTTGTGCAGGAAACCGTCGATCTGATCCGCACGCGCCGATACAACGTCGAATGGGCGCTGACCGAGCAGCTCGAAATTCTCGGCCGTTTCTTCGACGAAATCGAAGACGAATATCTGCGCGAACGTAAGGCCGACGTCGAGCAGGTCGTCGAGCGCTTGCTCAAGGTGCTCGCGGGCGCGCCGATGGCGGCGTCGCTCGTCGTGCATAACGCCGCGAGCAACGGGCATAACGAGATGATCGTCGTCGCGCATGACATCGCGCCCGCCGACATGCTGCAGTTCAAGACGCAGGCGTTCAAGAGTTTCGTGACCGATCTGGGCGGACGCACGTCGCATACGGCGATCGTCGCGCGCAGTCTCGGTATTCCGGCGTCGGTCGGCGTGCAGCAGGCGAGCGTGCTGATCCGGCAGAACGATCTGATCATCGTCGACGGCGATCATGGCATCGTGATCGTTGATCCCGCGCCGATCGTGCTCGAAGAGTATTCGTATCGGCAAAGCGAAAAGCTGCTGGAACAGCGCAAGCTGCAGCGCCTGAAGTTTTCGCCGACGCAGACGCTCTGCGGCACGAAGATCGAACTGTGCGCGAACATCGAATTGCCGGAGGATGCGCAGGTGGCCGTGGAGGCGGGCGCGATGGGCGTCGGCCTCTTCCGCACGGAATTCCTCTTCATGAATCACAAGGATCAGTTGCCCGAGGAAGAGGAGCAATTCGAGACGTACAAGCGCGCGGTCGAGCTGATGAACGGCAAGCCCGTGACCATCCGCACGATTGATGTCGGCGCTGACAAGCCGCTCGATTCGATGGGCGGCGGCGATGGCTACGAAACCGCACCGAATCCGGCGCTCGGCTTGCGCGCGATTCGCTGGAGCCTGTCCGAGCCACAGATGTTCATGACGCAATTGCGCGCCATTTTGCGCGCGTCCGCGTTCGGCCCGACCAAGATTCTGATTCCGATGCTCGCGCACGCGCAAGAAATCGATCAGACGCTGGATTTGATCCGCGAGGCCAAGCGTCAACTCGATGACGCGGGCATCGCGTACGACCCGAAAGTGCAGGTCGGCGCGATGATCGAAATTCCCGCGGCGGCCATCGCCGTGCGGCTGTTTCTATCGCGGCTGGATTTCCTGTCGATCGGCACGAACGATCTGATCCAGTACACGCTCGCCATCGACCGCGCGGATAACGCGGTCGCGCATCTTTACGATCCGCTGCATCCGGCGGTGCTGAATCTGATTGCGTACACGTTGCGCGAGGCCAAGCGCGTGGGCGTGCCGGTTTCGGTGTGCGGGGAAATGGCGGGCGATCCGTCTGTCACGCGTCTGTTGCTCGGACTCGGACTGACCGAATTTTCGATGCATCCGAGCCAGTTGCTCGTCGTGAAGCAGGAGATTCTGCGCTCGAATCTGAAGGCGTTCGAAAAGCCCGTCGCCGATGTGCTCGCCGCGTACGAGCCGAACGAGTTACAGGCCGCGCTGAGCGCGTTGCAGAAAGTCTGAGCCGCAGACCGCGCAATCTTTTTGCCGCGCGATTTTCATCGTGTTCCATTCCATGCGCAGCGAGTCGAGCATCATCAGGCGGCCCGCGAGCGTCTCGCCGAATCCGCCGATCACGCGTAACGCCTCGGCCGCCTGCATCGTCCCGATGATGCCGACGGTCGGCGCGAACACGCCCATCGTCGAGCACGCGACTTCCTCGAACGGCTGATCGGGCGGAAACACGCACGCGCAGCACGGCGAATCGGCCAAGCGGAAATCGAAGGTGCTGATTTGTCCGTCGAAGCGCAAGGCCGCGCCGGAAACGAGCGGTACGCCGTGCTTCACGCAGGCCGCGTTGATCGCGTGGCGCGTCGCGAAGTTGTCGCTGCAATCGAGGACGACGGATGCGTCGCTGAGGTTGACGTCGAGCCAATCGGCGTCGGCGCGTGCGTTCACGGCAATCACGTCGACGCCCGGATTCAGCGCATTCAACGTCTCTTTGGCCGATTCCACTTTCGCCTGCCCGACCGATCGCGTCATATGCACGATCTGCCGCTGAAGATTGGTGAGATCGACGGTATCGGCATCGACAAGCGTGATTTTTCCGATGCCCGCCGCCGCGAGATACATCGCGGCGGGCGCGCCCAAACCGCCCGCGCCGATGATGAGCGCGTGCGCATCGAGAAAGCGCTGCTGCGCCTCGATGCCGATTTCATCGACGAGAATATGGCGGGAATAGCGGAGGAGTTGGTCGTCGTTCATCGCGGAAGGGCAGGCGTTGGGAACGCCGTGAAAGACGGCGCGCGTGAAACCGCTATTTTAAGACGCGTTGCACGGGAGACACTCTCCGGCGCGCGAGCGAAGGGCTGTTGGCTGCGGCGGGAGCATGAAAGTGCGATGCCAAAGAAAAAGAGCTTCACGGTGTTATCCGCGAAGTCCTTTCGAGTACAAACTGACCGAACTTACTTCGTCTGCGCCGTCGGTGCCGATGTCGGTTGCGCACCCGAAGCCGGCGACGACGCCGGCGCCGCGCCCGAACCCGGCGTGGCTGGCAGCGCAGGCTGAGCCACCACCGGCGCCGATGCCGAACGCGTCGGCTTGTTCTGCGCGAGCTTGCGCTCGGCGTACGACTTCGACTCGACGACCTGCTTGCCTTCCAGTTTGTTCAGTGCCTGTTGAAGCATGAAGTCGTCCGCGCTGCCGAACTCGATCGGCTTGCGTTCGCGGTCCTTGCGGCGCTGCTCGGGCGTCTTCTTGTCGTTCTGCTCTTCGAGAATGCGAAGCTGTTCCAGACGATCCTGCTCGCGCTGTTCCTGCTCCTTCTTCTCGTTCGGATCCTGCGTGTTCGCGAGGTGGTTCGAGTAATCGACCTCACGCGTGACGAGCGCGTCGTCCGGATCGCCGTCGGCGTATTGATCGACCGGAACATCAGGACGCACGCCCTGGTTCTGAATCGACTTGCCGCTTGGCGTATAGTAGTACGCCGTGGTCAGACGCAGCGCGGTGTCGGCGGTCATCGGGCGAACGGTCTGGACGGAGCCCTTTCCGAACGTCGTCTTGCCGACGATCAGCGCGCGATGATGATCCTGCAATGCGCCCGCGACAATCTCCGAAGCCGACGCCGAATAAGCGTTGGTCAGCACGACCATCGGCACCTTCTTGAAGATTTCCGGCACGTTCTTCAGCGGATCGGAATCGAAGGACGGCAGACGATAGTTATCGTACGTATCGCGGAACGTCTGCTTGGCGTCCGCAATCTGCCCGTTGGTCGATACGACGACTGAGTTGTCCGGCAGGAACGCGCCCGCCACGCCGACCGCGCTTTGCAGCAGACCGCCGCCGTTGTTGCGCAGATCGAGCACGAGGCCCTTCAGATTCGGCTGCTGACGCGCAAGATCCTGCAGTCGCGCGGCCAGATCCGGCACCGTGCGCTCCTGGAAATTCGTGATCCGGATGTAGCCATAACCCGGCTCCGGCACCTGCATCTTCACCGACTGCACCTTGATGACGGCGCGCGTCACGGTGAGCGGGAACGTGCGGTCGTCGCTCTTGCGGAAAATAGTCAACGTGACCTTCGTGCCCGGTTCGCCGCGCATTTGCTTGACGGCCTTGTCGAGCGTCATGCCGCGCACCGGCTTGTCGTTGATGCGTGTGATCAGATCGCCCGGACGGATGCCGGCGCGGAACGCGGGCGTATCTTCGATCGGCGAGGTGACTTTGATCAGGCCGTCTTCGGAAGAAATTTCAATTCCGAGACCCGCGAAGCGACCTTTGGTCTGCTCCTGCAGTTCTTCGTAATCGGTTTTGTCGAGATAGGACGAGTGCGGATCGAGGCTCGACACCATGCTCTTGATAGTGGCGGTGAGGAGTTTTTTATCGTCGACCGGTTCGACGTATTCGTGCTTGATTTGCCCAAAGACTTCAGCAAAAAGCCGCAATTGATCGAGCGGCAAAGGCGACGAGGCGGCTTGTTGCGCGGACGCGGAAATCTGCAGTATTGCGAGTGCGCCGGCGGCAACGCCTGCGGCGATCAGGCCGAAGTTTTTCAGGTTCTTTCGCATAGAGAAGTGCGGTCGGAATCGAATAGGCAGCATCGTAGGTGACGGACTAGTATAACCGTTCACCTTAATCGGCGACTTGATCGCAACTTAAATGCCTGATGTTTTCGCGCACGAAATGGCAGCTTCACGCACGTTTCGCGCGGAATCTGACTCATGTGCCGGTGACAGGTCAGGCGGACGTCATACGCGATGCCCGCCTGACCATAAAGCGTGCGATCAGCCCGCCTTGCCCTGCTTGGCGACAGCGGCCTGCGCAGCCGCGATGGCTTCCGGATCGCCCAGATAGTAGTGCTTAATCGGCTTCAAATCCGCGTCGAGTTCATAGACGAGCGGCACGCCGTTCGGAATATTCAGCCCGACGATATCTGCGTCCGAAATATTGTCCAGATACTTCACGAGTGCGCGGATCGAATTGCCGTGCGCGGAAATCACGATCTGCTTGCCCGACTTGATGGCCGGCGCGATCGATTCATTCCAGATGGGCAGCACGCGCGCTACCGTATCTTTCAGGCATTCGGTCAGCGGCAACTGCTCGCGCGGCACTTTCGCGTAACACGGATTGTTGAACGATGCGCGTTCGTCGCTCGGATCCAGCGCGGGCGGCGGCGTGTCGTAGCTGCGGCGCCAGACGAGGACTTGGTCATCGCCGTATTTGTTGGCGGTTTCCGCCTTGTTCAGGCCCGCGAGCGCGCCGTAGTGACGCTCGTTCAGACGCCACGAATGCACGACCGGAATGTACATCTGGTCCATTTCGTCCTGAACGTGCCACAGCGTGCGGATGGCGCGCTTCAACACCGACGTGTAGGCGATGTCGAAAGTGTAGCCCGCTTCCTTCAGCAGCACGCCTGCCTGGCGCGCTTCGCGGTTGCCCTGCTCGGTCAGGTCGACATCGACCCAGCCGGTAAACCGGTTTTCCTTGTTCCACGTCGATTCGCCGTGGCGGATGAGCACGAGTTTGTACATGTTTGATAGGTCGGTCAGTTAGAAAAACGGTGCCGCCGATCGCGCCCCTGATTCCTGCAAACTGCCAACATGCGCGGGGCGTCGCCATCGGCCGGATGGCGAGCCTGTTCAGTATCAGGCCCTCAGCCATCGCGGGAAACAGTTATTTTATAATATTGTGATTGTCCTGATTTTCCTTTCTTCGCTTTCTTCCTTTCCCTACTACCTTTCGGCGGCTCTCGACGTGAAGTTTTTCACTGATTACACGAATATCGCACTTATCGTCATTGCGCTCGTTTCCGGCGCGCTGCTCCTGTGGCCGGTCATCACGCGGCGCGGCCGCGGTGGCGTAACGGCCGCCGAAGCCACCACGCTCATCAATCGCCGCAATGCCGTGGTGATCGACGTGCGGCCGGCCGCGGAATTCGCCAAGGGTCACTTGCCGTCGGCGCGTAATATCGATGCGGCAGAGCTTCAAGCAAAAATCGGCCAGATCGCCAAAAATAAGGGCAATCCGGTCGTGCTCGTGTGTCAGACCGGCCAACAATCCCAGCGCGCGAGCCGCATCGTGTCGGATGCGGGCTACGCTGAGATCCACGTTTTGCAAGGCGGAGTGGATGCCTGGCAAAAGGCCGGAATGCCGGTCGTGAAACAAGGAGCTGTCAAGTGAAAAACGTTGTCATGTACAGCACACAAGTGTGCCCGTATTGCCAGATGGCCGAACGTCTACTAAAGTCCCGCGGGGTCGAAACGATCGAGAAGATTTTGATCGACCGCGAACCGGGCCGTCGTGAAGAAATGATGACCCGTACCGGCCGCCGCACCGTGCCGCAGGTTTATATCGGCGAGACGCATGTCGGCGGTTATGACGATCTTTCGGCGCTCGATCGAAAAGGCGGACTCGTGCCGCTGCTCGAATCGGCCTGAAACACAACACGCCGTCCGGTTTGACGCCGGGCGGCTGGCGCGCCGAACCCTTTAGGAAATTCATGATGTCCGACGAAAACAATCAGCCGTTCTTCAATATTCAGCGCATCTATTTGAAGGACATGTCGCTCGAACAGCCGAATTCGCCGGCCATTTTCTTCGAGCAGGAAATGCCGTCGGTCGAAGTCGAAGTCGATGTGAAGGCCAATCGCCTCGCCGAAAGCGTCTTCGAAGTGCTAGTGACGGGCACGGTCACGGCAAAGGTCGCCGACAAGGTCGCGTTCCTGATCGAAGCAAAGCAGGCAGGTATCTTCGATATCCACAACATTCCGGCTGAACAGGTTGATCCGCTCGTCGGCATTGCATGTCCGACCATTCTGTTCCCGTATCTGCGCTCGAATATCGCCGATGCGATCACCCGCGCTGGCTTCCCGCCGATCCATCTCGCGGAAATCAACTTCCAGGCGCTGTACGAACAACGTCTGTCGCAACTCGCGGGCGCGGAAGAAGGCGCGGCGAACGGCGCGACGCACTAAGTTTTTCACTTTCTGCCTATCCGGAGCCGAGCATGAAAGTAGCCGTTCTCGGCGCCGGCGCGTGGGGCACCGCATTGGCGGGCCACCTCGCGGCACGGCACGACACGTTGCTCTGGGCGCGCGATCGCGCGCTCATCGAATCGCTTTCGCAGACGCACGAAAACACGCGCTATCTCGCGGATGTTTCGCTGCCGCGTGCGCTCCAATACGAAGCCGAGTTCGATCGCGCGCTCGCCCACGCCAGCGCAGATGACGCGCTGTGCGTCGTTGCCACGCCCGTCGCGGGGCTGCGTGCGCTGTGCCGCGCGATGCGCGATGCGGGCGTCGTGCCCGCGCATATTGTCTGGTTGTGCAAAGGCTTCGAAGCGGACACGCAATGTCTGCCGAACGAAGTCGTCGCGGCGGAATTGCCGCAGCATCGCAGCAACGGCACGCTGTCCGGTCCGAGTTTCGCGCGCGAAGTCGGTCTGGGCTTGCCAGTGGCGCTGACGGTGGCGAGCGCATCGACGGAATTGGGTGCGCGCACGGTCGCGGCGTTTCATCATGGCGTGCTGCGCATCTATACCGGCGATGACGTCGTCGGCGTGGAAGTCGGCGGCGCGGTGAAGAACGTGCTGGCGATTGCGACGGGCATTTCCGACGGCCTCGGTCTCGGCCTGAATGCGCGCGCGGCGCTCATCACGCGCGGTCTCGCGGAAATGTCGCGGCTCGGTGTCGCGCTCGGCGGACGCGCGGAGACGTTCACCGGTCTCACCGGTCTGGGCGATCTCATCCTTACCGCAACGGGCGATCTGTCGCGCAACCGCACGGTCGGCATGCAGCTCGCGAGCGGCCGCACGCTCGACGAAACTCTGGCGGCGCTCGGCCACGTGGCCGAAGGCGTGCGATGCGTGCGCGCCGTGCTTGGCCTCGCGCAATCGCGTGGAATCGACATGCCGATCACACACGCGGTATGCCGTGTGCTGTTCGATGGCGTTACGCCGCGCGATGCGGTGCAGGCGCTGCTCAGCCGGGACGCCAAGGCCGAATAGCGCGTCGTTAATTCGAGGTGCGCAATGGTTCAGCTCGAAGCCCAGGTTCAGCTCGAAGCCCAGATCGTCGATGTCACCACGCTTGAAGTCGATGCCATCGTCAACGCGGTGAACAAGTCGCTGCTGGGCGGCGGCGTGGATGGCGCGATTCATCGGAAAGCGGGGAAGGGGTTGCTGCGCGGGAGTGCGAAACGCTCGGCGGCTGCGAAACCGGCGACGCAAAAATCACCGCCGCGTACGACTTGCCCGCGAAACACGTGATTCATGCGGTCGGCCCGCGCTGGAGCGGCGGCAAGAAAAACGAGCCGGAATTGCTTGCGAACTGCTACAGACGGTCGATGCAACTCGCGGCGGAAGCGGGTTGCACGTCGATTGCATTTCCCGCCATCAGTTGCGGCATCTATCACTTTCCCGTCGATGAGGCCGTGCCGATTGCTGTGCGCACCGTCATCGAAACCTTGCCTTCTACGCCGTCCATCGAACGTGTGATCTTCGCCTGTTTCGATGACGCCATGTTCGCGCGCTACCAAGCCGAACTGGACACTCAGGCGCCGCCTTCGAATCCTGCCTGACGTCACGCCTCGAACGTGACGATCGCCACCGTATTCGACAGGTTCAGACTGCGATTGCCCGGCCGCATCGGCAGACGCACGCGCTGTTCGTTCGGAAAACGATCGAGCAATTCAGGCGCGAGGCCGCGCGTTTCCGCGCCGAACATGAACCAGTCGCCCGGCTGAAACGCGTGCTCGAAAAACGGCGACGAACCGCGCGTCGTGAACGCGAACATGCGCGACGCGTCGGGCGTTTCCTTTGCGAGAAAGGCATCCCAATTCGCATGCACGTTCATTCGGGCGTACTCGTGATAATCGAGTCCAGCGCGGCGCAGCTTGGCGTCATCGAGCGGAAAGCCGAGCGGTTCGATCAGATGCAGACGCGCGCCGGTATTCGCGCACAGGCGGATCACATTGCCGGTGTTCGGCGGAATTTCGGGCTCGGCGAGTACGACGTTGAACATGGATTTGCGTGGCGTTGCGTGGTTAGAAGTTAGTCTTTCGGCGTGCGCAGCGCGACGAAATTCGTCACGCGCCGCGTGCCCGCGATCTTCAGCGTGCGCGCGAGCGCATCGAGCGTTGCGCCGGACGTCATCACGTCATCGACGACGCCGACGTGTTTGGCGCGTACATCGCGCGTGACTGTGAAGGCGGCGGCGACATTGCGGCGGCGCGCGTCGAGATCGAGCGATTGCTGCGCGGTATCGATCGTGCGCGTGAGAAGCGATGCATCGCTCGGTACGCCGAGCCGGCGCGCGAACGGACGCGCGATCACCCACGCCTGGTTGTAGCCGCGCATGCTCAGCCGTTTGACCGAAAGCGGCGCGGGCGCGATCACATCGGGAACGGGCAGCCCCATCGAACATGCGCTGCAGTTGCTGCGCGAACGCCGCGCCCGCCACCACGCGTGCCTGAAACTTCAGCTCGACGGCGAGCGTATCGAGCGGTAATCGGCGAGTGCGAGCGTGTCGTTGAACGCGGGCGGATTATCCAGACATTCGCTGCAATGCAGACGAATGTCGTCGCGCTTGCGCCGGGTCCAGCCGATACCCAGCGGCAACGCGCACGTCGCGCAACGCAGGCGCGGCTCGTTCCAGTACTGCGCGTCGCAGCCATCGCACAACACACGTCTTGCGACAATTTGCCGCACAGCGCGCACTGACTCGGCAGCGCGTGCTCGAGCATCGCGCTGAGACGGCGGGTCAATCGCGAGGGCGGGAAAGCGAGTTTCATAGAGACGGCGTGCGCGACGGGCCGGGCAAGACCGCGAGGACGGCTCATTTCAAGACGACCGAGTATACTTCGTTCGGGCTCCCCGCGAACAGATCGCCATGTCCTCAACGTCCTCCAAAACTAGCCGTCCGGCCTATGATCCGTGCCGTTTGCGCGAGATTTTCGACCGTCGCGCCGCCGCCTTCGACGAGGTCGCGTTTTTGCCGCGCGAGATCGCATCGCGGATGCGCGAGCGGCTCGAGTACATCAAGGTCGCGCCGGTGCGCGTGCTCGATGCGGCGTGCGGCACGGGCGAAGATTTGCCCGGCTTGCGCGAGCGGTTCGCGGAGGCATCGGTGACCGGCGTCGATATTTCGTCCGCGATGCTCGCGCGGGCGCGCGGTGCGGAAAGCACCGAGGAAGGCTGGCGTTGCTTTCTCCCGTCGACGCTCGCGAAAGCGCTCGGCGCGCGCGGCCCGCAACTCGCGCAGGCGGATTTTTCCGTGCTGCCGTTTGCATCGGATGCGTTCGAATTGCTGTGGTCGAACCTCGCGCTGCACTGGCATTCGCGCCCGGACCTCGTGTTCCCAGAATGGCAGCGCGTGCTCAAGGTCAACGGCCTGCTGATGTTCAGCACGTTCGGTCCCGACACGCTGCGCGAACTGTCTGCCGCGTATCGCGAGGCGGAACGCACGCTCGGCCTTGCGCCCATGCCGCACACGATCGATTTCGTCGATATGCACGATCTCGGCGACATGCTCGTCGAAAGCGGTTTCGAAATTCCGGTGATGGATCAGGAAGTGCTGACCATCACGTACAAGTCGCCCGAATCTCTGTTCGCCGATGTCACGCGCTGGGGCGCCTATCCTTTTGCACGTCCCGACCTAGGCCAATCAGCCGATGCGCAAGCGCTACGCCGCGCGGTCCGCGCCAATCTCGAGGCGCTGCGCCGCGACGACGGTACGATCCCGCTCACTTTCGAAGTGATCTACGGCCACGCGTGGAAGGCCGTGCCGCGCATGACGGCGGAAGGGCACGGCATCGTGCGGCTGGAAGATATCGGGCGAGGGCCGAAACGAAAGCCCTGAAAGGTTTTAGCGAGGCGGGAAAGAGGGCAGTTATTATGTCAGAGATTTCCGCCCGAAACAACTGTGAAAAACTGCGTCAAAACGGTGCAGAAGCTTGTCGAGCATGGGTTTGAGCCGTTATGACCCTTGCTTGTGGATGCAAACCATCCCGCCTATAATGCGTCAGTTTGTCGCCGGAACTGACACAAATTTGGGCAAAATTCGGTCGAATTTGTGAGGATTGGTGGAGGCTGCGATGCTAAGTGAGCCAGGCAATGACGGAGTCCGAGCCGCTCATCAAGGACTGGATGATGAAGCGCAATTGCTCGGTGTCGCCCTGGCAATTCGTGGGCTTTTATCTGTCGCTTGCACTGGTTTCCATCGCGATCGCGACATCGCTGTTTCTGAACGGCGCCTGGCTGGTGCTGCCGTTCACCGGAATCGAGTTGACGGTCGTCGGCGTCGCCTTCGTGATCTACGCGCGGCACGCCGTGGACTTTGAGCGGATCCGGCTGTATCAAAACCGGTTGTTGATCGAGCAGATGAACGCCGCAGAACAGACGCAGTTCGAGTTCAATTCGCGCTGGGTGCGGATCGAGACGGGCGCGACGCCGAGAGAGCCGCTCACGATCGTATCGCGCGGGCAGTCGGTGAAAATCGGACAACACCTTGCACAGCATCGTCGCAAGCAATTTGCTGCCGAGTTGCAGGCGTCAATCAGACGCCTTTGAGAGGAGCCGGCAAGCCAGCACGATGCCCACGGGGGTCGAGGGTTTGAATGGAAATTTTGGGTAAGGATGCTATGAAAACAATCAAGCGAGCCCTCTCGGGCGTGCTGGCGGCAGGCGCACTGCTCAACGCCGGCGCGGCCCTGGCGGTCAACGACGCTCCAGGCGGTCCTTGTGTCAACGAGATCAACTTTCGGCGGCCTGTGACGAAGATCGCCGAGGAGCTCTACGGCCTCCATATCTTCATGCTCATCATCTGTACCGTCATTTTCATCGGCGTGTTCGGGGTGATGTTCTATTCGCTTGTCAAGCATCGCAAGTCCAAGGGTTTCAAGCCCGCCAACTTCCATGAAAGTACGACCGTCGAAATCATCTGGACGATCGTGCCGTTCATCATCGTCATTCTGATGGCGCTGCCGGCAACGAAAGCCGTCGTCGCCATGAAGGACACCAGCAACGCTGACCTCACCGTCAAAGTCACCGGCTACCAGTGGAAATGGGGCTACGACTACGTGAAGGGACCGGGCGAAGGCATCAGCTTCCTCTCGACGCTGACCACGCCGCGCAGCGAAACCAACGGCCAGAAGCCGATTTCCGAACTCTATCTGCAGGAAGTCGATAACCCGCTCGTCGTGCCGGTCGACAATAAAGTGCGCATCATCACGACCGCGAACGACGTCGTGCACTCGTGGTACGTGCCCGCGTTCGGCGTGAAGCAGGACGCGATTCCCGGCTTCG
>LFMX01000282.1 GCA_001184405.1 Candidatus Burkholderia humilis | reverse complement strand
CCCGCCGCGACCGTATGATGCGTCGCCTCATCGATCAGCACGAACGCGCCGGTGCCCTGATGCGTATCGTACTCGTCCGCGACGATCGGCTTCTGCAACGTGAGCGCCACGCGGCCGATGTCGTTCATCGCGAGCGTCGCGCGATCGACCGAATGCGACAGCGTGTGCACGTCCAGCACCTGCTTCACCGCGCCGATGCGCGCGAACACCGTGTTCGTCGTCTGCTTCAGCAAATACTTGCGCTGCGGCGAAAGCAGCTCTTCATCGAACCAGCACAAGTCCGCTTCGAGCTTCTTCGCCGGCTCGACCGTGGATGCAGCCAGCACAAACATGTCACCGCGCGATACATCCACATCCTCGGTCAAACGAATCGTCACGGTCTGACCGACGTCAGCGCGATCGATCGCGCTGACGCCGCCCGGCACCGGTGCGATGATTTCCGCCACCGTCGCCGCACGATTCGCGGGCAGCACGGTGATGGCATCGCCGACGCGCACTTCGCCCGCTTCCACGCGCCCCATGTAGCCGCGGAAGTCGTCGGCCTGCGAGCCGTCCTGACGCGCGACCCATTGCACCGGAAAACGCAGCGCCTGATCGTTCGGCTGTGTGACCGGCAGCGATTCGAGCAGATCCAGCAGCGGCTCGCCCGCGTACCACGGCATGCGATCGCTCGCGGTCACGATGTTGTCGCCCTTCAATGCCGACACCGGCACGAAGCGCACATCGGAAATGCCGAGCTGACGCGCCAGCGCCACGTACGAACCGCGAATCTCGTTGAAGCGCGTTTCGCTGTAATCGACCAGATCCATCTTGTTGATGGCGACGATCACGTGCTGCAAGCCGAGCAGCTTGACGATCGCGCTATGGCGCTTCGTCTGCGGCAGCAGTTCAGCTGCGCCGCCATCGGCCGGGAACGTGACGCGCGTGGCGTCGATAAGGATAATCGCCGCGTGCGCCGTCGATGCGCCCGTCACCATGTTGCGCGTGTACTGCTCGTGGCCAGGCGTATCGGCGATGATGAACTTGCGCTTCGCAGTCGCGAAATAGCGGTACGCGACGTCGATCGTGATGCCCTGCTCGCGTTCCGCTTCGAGACCGTCCGTCAGCAGCGACAGATCGATTTCATCGCCGACGGTGCGCTTGTTTTTGGCGCGCGAAATCGCGGACAAC
>LFMX01000281.1 GCA_001184405.1 Candidatus Burkholderia humilis | reverse complement strand
TGGTCCGACAACACCGCCTTGCTGTCGTACAGCAGACGGCCGATCAGCGTGCTCTTGCCGTCATCGACGGAACCTGCGGTGATAAAGCGCAACACGCTCAGATCTTCAGCTTGATAGATGCTCATGACTCGTTTTTCCTCTGGCGTGTCGCTTAGAAATAACCTTGCTTCTTGCGTTGTTCCATCGCGGCTTCGGATGCCTGGTCGTCCATACGCGTGGCGCCGCGCTCCGTGATTTCCGTCACGGCCGTTTCCGCGATAATCTTCTCGACGTCGTCGGCATCGCTCGCCACCGGGCACGTGCAGCTGATGTCGCCAACCGTACGGAAACGCACTTGCGCGATCTCGGCGGTTTCGCCGTCACGCACGGGCGTAAGCGGCGTCACCGGCACGAGCAGCCCGTTGCGGCGCACGATCTCGCGATCATGCGCGTAATAGATATTCGGCAGTTCGAGCTTCTCGCGCGCGATGTACTGCCACACGTCGAGTTCGGTCCAGTTCGAAATCGGGAACACGCGCAGATGCTCGCCGTTGTGCAGACGCGCATTATAGATGCTCCACAGTTCCGGACGCTGCGCCTTCGGGTCCCACTGACCGAATCCATCGCGGAACGAGAAGATGCGCTCTTTCGCTCGCGCCTTTTCTTCGTCACGGCGCGCGCCGCCGATCATCGCCGTATAACCGTATTGCTCGATGGTTTCGAGCAGCGTCACCGCCTGCGCGGCGTTGCGCGAATCCGTTTCGCGACGCAGACGCACGGTGCCCTTTTTGATCGAATCTTCGACGTGACCGACCACGAGTTCCGCGCCGATTTCGGCTGCGCGGCGGTCGCGGAAATCGATCACTTCCTGGAAGTTGTGGCCCGTATCGATATGCACGAGCGGAAACGGCAGCGTCGTCTTGCGATTGCCGCCGAGGCCGAACGCCTTGAGCGCGAGCGCCAGCACGACGACCGAATCCTTACCGCCCGAAAACAGCAGCGCGGGCTTGCTGCATTCCGTGACCAGTTCGCGAATGATGTGGATCGACTCGGCTTCGAGCCAATCGAGGTGATCCATGCGCGTCGCCTTGTTGACGATCGGTGCGGTGACGGTTGAGTCGAGCGTCGTGCTCATGTTCGTCGATCCTTTTTTTGGCGATCTTTTTCGAAGATCGCGTTCAGTAACAGGGTTTT
>LFMX01000280.1 GCA_001184405.1 Candidatus Burkholderia humilis | reverse complement strand
CGACCCAGTGCGGCACCGGCACGCGCGTGAAATAGCCGAGCGCCGTGAAAAAGTAGCGCAGTTCGTCGAGCGGACGGTTCATCGCTTTACACGCTTTTGTCCGATACACCCGCCGACTCGAAGCTCGCCATTTCATCGACGAACGCGACGGCCGCGCGAAGAATCGGCAACGCGAGCGCCGCGCCCGTGCCTTCGCCCAAGCGCAAATCGAGCTGCAACAGCGGCTGCGCATCGAAATGCGCGAGCATGCGCCGATGCCCCGCCTCGTCCGATGCATGCGCGAACACGCAATACGCAAGCACGTCCGGCGCAATCTTCGATGCCACCAGCAACGCCGATGTCGCAATGAAACCATCGACGAGAATCGTCATGCCGCGCGTGGCGGCGCCGAGATAGGCGCCCGTCATCATCGCGATTTCGAAGCCGCCGAAGGTCGCGAGCGTGTCGATGGCGTCATCGCTTTGAGCATGCAACGCGAGCGCTTTGGACAGCACGTCGCGCTTGTGCGCAAGACCGCGATCGTCTAGTCCCGTGCCGCGCCCGACGCATTCGCCGATCGGCGCATCGCATAGACGGCTCATCAGGCACGCCGCCGCCGATGTGTTCGCGATGCCCATCTCGCCGAAACCGATCACGTTCGTGCCGAACGACGCGTGATGCGCCACGCGCGCCGCGCCGCGCGCGATGCCTTCGAGCGCGGTGTCGCGCAACATCGCCGATTCTTTCGCGAAGTTGCGCGTGCCGTGGCCGAGCGATGCGCGCGTGTATCCATCGAGCGGAATCGGCGATGCAACGCCCGCATCGACCACTTCGAGCGTCATGCCGCTCGCCCGCGACAATGCGTTGATGGCAGCGCCTCCGCCCAAAAAATTCGCGACCATCTGCGCGGTCACTTCCTGTGGATACAAACTCATGCCCTCGGCCGCGATGCCGTGATCGGCGGCGAACACGATCATCGCGGGACGCTCGATACGCGGCTTGGTCGTGCGCTGGATCAGCCCCATTTGCAGCGCGAGCGCTTCGAGCCGGCCGAGACTGCCGGGCGGCTTCGTCTTCATATCGATGATGCGGCGTAGGTCCGCTTCGACCGAACGGTCGAGTGCGCGGGGCATCGGAATGTCGTTCATGGCGTGTCCTTGAGAGGAGGAATCGACGGCACCAGCACTTCGTGCGCGCC
>LFMX01000279.1 GCA_001184405.1 Candidatus Burkholderia humilis | reverse complement strand
GTCGCGAATCAAAGCAAGCGGATAGCCGAACGCGGCGCTCGCGCGCTCGGGCGTGAGCACATCGCGCACGCGTCCGGCATGCACGTTGCCGTGGCCATCGAGTAAGAGCGCGTGCGTCGAAAAACGGCGCGCGAGATTCAGGTCGTGACACGAAAGATGATCGCGCGCCGATCGTCCCGCGCGGCGTTGGCGAGCGCCTGCAAACAATCGATCTGATGATGCAAATCCAGATGCGCGAGCGGTTCGTCGAGCAACATCAGCGGCGCGTCCTGACACAACACCGCCGCAAGCGCGACGCGTTGCCGTTCGCCGCCGGACAGCGTCAGCACATCGCGCGATGCGAACGCGGCGAGTCCGAGCGCATCGAGCGCGGCGTGCGCGGTCGGCGGCGCTTTCCCAGCCCCAGCCGGTGAGATACGGAAAGCGGTTAAGCAACACGGTATCGAGCACGGTCGCGCTGAAGGCGTCGTGCGGGGCTTGCGGCATCAGCGCGCGCCTGCGCGAGATCGGCGGGACGCCACGCAGCGAGCGCGCGTCCATCGAGCGATACGGCGCCGGACGCGGGCTTCGAAAGTCCCGCCATCACGTTGATGAGCGTGGTCTTACCCGCGCCGTTCGGCCCGGCGATGCACCACATCTCGCTCGCGCCGATCGTCTACGTGAGTGGCGCGACGAGCGTGCGCGCGCCGGCGCGTAGCGTGACGGCATCGAGATGCAACATCATCGCGGCCTCTTCAGGAGCATCCACAAAAACACCGGCACACCGATGAGCGCCGTCACCACGCCGACGGGCAACTGCGCCGGCGCGATCACCGTACGCGCGGCGAGGTCCGCGCTCCTCACGGCCAAACCGCCGCCGAGCGCCGATGCCGGCACGAGCATGCGCTGATCGTTGCCGAACGCGAACCGCAGACAATGCGGAACCACGAACCCGACGAAACCGATGGTGCCCACCGTCGTCACCGCCGCCGCGATCGATGCCACCAGATACACTCGCACACGCAGTCGCGCGACCGGCACGCCTATAGCGCACGCGCGGTGGCATCGTCGCGCAACAGCACGTTCAGTTGCGGCGCGGCGGGCATCGTCACGATCAACGCGATCAAGCAATACAACGAGCGCGGGCCACGGCGATTGCGCGCCGTTTAGGTCGCCCGTCAGCCAGAACACCATGCCGCGC
>LFMX01000278.1 GCA_001184405.1 Candidatus Burkholderia humilis | reverse complement strand
AGCCGGTTCTCCGGCGCGAGACTCAGAATCAGCGTGATCAGCGCGCTCCAACCCGCCGCAATCACGACGCCCGTCAGCAAAAGACGAGGCGATGCATCGTGCTCGCCTCGATGCAAATCGCGCCGCGCCAATCCAAGCACCAGCACGATCGATAAAAACGCGCCCGCAGCCAGATCGACGGTCCACCACGGCGCGGCGACGAGCATCGCGGCGAACGCGAACGCAGCCGCACCGCCCGATACACCCAGCACATACGGCTCCGCCAGCGGATTGCGCAACAGCACTTGCAGCAACGCGCCGCCGAGCGCGAGCAGCGCGCCCGACGTGAAGCCCGCGAGCGCACGCGGCAAGCGCAGCGTGAGCACGATGTCATCGGCGATGTCGGGCGCAGCGGTGCGCGCATGCAGCAACGCACCGAGCGCGCGCGACACCGGCAACGCAACGCTGCCGATCGCGAGCGACGCGACCAGCACGACGAGCACCACAACCGCCAGCGATGCCCAGATCATCGCAGCGCGGCGCACGTTCATCGAACGAAGCGGCTCAGTCATGCGACTTACGACAGATGCCAGCCGAGCGTGACATAAGCGCCGCGCCGGGGCGTGTTGTACGAAGAGGCCAGTTCATAGTTCCGGTCGAACAGATTGTCGATGCGCGCGCTCACGTACCACGCCTTCGTGATGTCGTAACGCGCGCTCAGGTTCATCACGCCATAACCGGCGAGCGTCGAATCGTAATCGCTGCGCTGCCCGCTCACGATCCATTCGCCGCCCACGCGCATCGTCCGATCGAACGATGCGCGCTCAACGACGCAAAACGCGGCGCGCGCCGCACGAAGTCCGTGTCGTTGGTTTCATCGACGGGATTCTGGAAGATCACGCCCGCGCGCAGGTCCGTTGCGCCGACACGCGTCCTTGCCACGATCCCTCGACGTCCTGCACCTTCGCGCGCCCCACGTTCTGCGCGATGAAGAAGTCGCTACCGTCGTTCACATAGTCGATCAGATTTGAATAGCGCGTCTGGAACAGCGTCATGCGCAACACGCCCAGTGTGTCCGATGCGTACTGCATCGCCGCTTCGACCGAATGACTGCGTTCCGGTTGGATCAACGGATTGCCGCTGAACGGATAGTAGAGATCGTCGAAGCTCGGCGCGCGAAACGATGCCGCGTAGCTCGCGCT
>LFMX01000277.1 GCA_001184405.1 Candidatus Burkholderia humilis | reverse complement strand
CGCGCGCCAGTGCGCATCGAAGTTGTACGCGTAGCCGAGATAGTAGCTGTTCGCGCCGCCGAAATCGGAGTACTGGTCGTGGCGCACGTTGGCCTGCACATCGCTGGCGCCGAAGCGGCCGGTGTAGCGCGCGAATACCGAATTCACGTGACGATCGGGGGCATCGAACTGATCGGACGTGAGCGTCTGATCGAGATGCTCGTAGCCGAATACGAACTTGTGATCGGCGTTGAGGCGAAGATCGTTTTGCCACGTGAACTGGCGATTTTCCGAGTTGAACAGGCTCGTATAGACGCCGTTCTGCTGCGGATTCGAACGGTCCCTGTCCTTGCGCGACGCTGAAATGCGTCGTCCAGTTGTCCGTCAATTTGCCGTTGACGAACGCCGATGCCGAACGCACGCGGTTATGCGATTCGTTCAGATCGGCCGGCGCGCCGTAGGCATCGTCATAACTGTTAATGCCGTTCGTTCGGATTGGCGTTGGGCGCTTTGGCCGGATCGAGCGATGAAAAGCCGTCCGTCTTCTCGCGAGATACATCGAAGCTGAAGGTCGTGCGGCCGTCTTTATCGAGCGCGCCGTTCACGCCCGCCGACTGACGCTGCGTGTGATAGCTGCCGTATTCCGTCTCGAAGTAAAAGCGCGGCGGATGCGGCTCGCCCTCTTTCGTGAGAATTTGCACGACGCCGCCGATCGCGCTCGATCCATACAGCGCCGACACATTGCCGTTCACCACTTCCATGCGCGCGATCTGATCGCGCATGAGTTGCGACAGCTGCGCCGAACCGAACGACTCCGACTCGACGCGCACACCATCGAGCAGCACGAGCGATTGCGTCGATGAAGCGCCGCGTATATACACGCCCGAGTTCGCGCTGAGGCCGCCGTTGCGCGTAATCTGCACGCCCGGCGCGAGGGCGAGCAGGCCGAGCACGTCGGGCGCGTTGCTATCGGCGATGGCTTGGGCATCGAAAAGCGTAGTTTGCGGGATGGCGTCGGCGAGCTTTTCCTGCGTGCGCGTCACGGTGACGACGACGGGTGGCAGCGCGGCATCGTCCGCATACGCGGTGACAGCGCACGGCAGGCTGGTCATCGCGACGAAAGACGCATGACGTGCGTGACGTGAGAGCCTGTAGAAAGGCGAATCCATGTGTGAAGTTTATCCGTTGAGGCTGGCGCAGCC
>LFMX01000276.1 GCA_001184405.1 Candidatus Burkholderia humilis | reverse complement strand
CAAGTCACGCGGCCGGCCGCTTAAATCCACACGGAGACGAATATGGACGTCATCAATCACACGGTGATCAACCTCATCATCTTCGTGCTGGCCATTTATGTCGGTTACCACGTGGTGTGGAACGTCACGCCTGCGCTGCACACGCCGCTGATGGCCGTAACCAACGCGATTTCCGCGATCGTCATCGTCGGCGCGATGCTCGCCGTCGGTCTCACAGTCGGCGGCGCGGGGAAATTCTTCGGCACGCTCGCCGTGCTGCTCGCGACGGTCAACGTGTTCGGCGGATTTCTCGTCACACGGCGAATGCTCGAGATGTTCAAGAAGAAAGAGCCCAAGAAGATCACGCATAAGGAGGGCGTGTAAATGAGCATGAACGTCGTCACACTTCTTTATCTGATCGCGTCGGTCTGCTTCATTCAGGCGCTCAAGGGCTTGTCCAATCTGAAGACCGCGCGCATCGGCAATACGTTCGGCATGGAGGGTATGGCGATCGCCATTCTCACGACGCTGGCGCTGATCGTGAAACAGGCGGCTTATCTCGGGTCCAATCTTTCGCTCGGATTGTCGCTGCTGTTCGTCGCGCTGATCGGCGGCGGCGGCGCGGGCGCGTATATCGCGGCGAAAGTCGAGATGACGAAGATGCCCAAGCTCGTCGCGGCGATGCACTCGCTGATCGGTCTGGCTGCGGTCTGCATTGCGTATGCGGTCGTTGCCGAGCCGTCCGCGTTCGGTCTCGCGCCGCCCGGCGAGCCGATTCCGTATGGCAATCGCGTCGAGTTGTTCATCGGCACATTCGTCGTGGCGATCACGTTCTCTGGTTCGGTGATTGCGTTCGGCAAGCTCTCGGGCAAATACAAGTTCCGGCTCTTTCAGGGCGCGCCGGTCGTGTACTCGGGACAGCATCTGATCAACCTGTTGCTGGGCGTGGCAATGATTGGCTTCGGCGTGATTTTCATGCTCACGGAATCGTGGCTGCCGTTCATCATCATGACGATCATCGCGTTCGCGCTGGGCGTGCTGATCATCATTCCGATCGGCGGCGCGGATATGCCGGTCGTCGTTTCGATGCTCAATTCGTACTCGGGCTGGGCGGCGGGCATCGACTTCTCGCTGAACAATCCGATGCTGATCATCGCGGGCTCGCGGTCGGCTCGTCCGGCGCGATTCTGTCGTACATCATGTGC
>LFMX01000275.1 GCA_001184405.1 Candidatus Burkholderia humilis | reverse complement strand
AAGGCGATGAATCGCTCGTTCTTCAACGTGATTCTCGGCGGCTTCGGCGGCGAAGCCGGCGCGGCGGCGGGCGGCGCGAAGGAACAGCGCCCGGTGAAATCCGGTTCCGCCGACGATGCCGCGTTCATACTCGGCAACGCGAAAACCGTGATGATCGTGCCGGGTTACGGTCTGGCCGTGGCGCGCGCAGCATGCGTTGAAGGAGCTCACCGATAAGCTGGTCGAGAAAGGCATCGACGTGCGATACGCGATTCACCCGGTCGCGGGCCGTATGCCGGGGCATATGAACGTGCTGCTGGCCGAAGCCGAAGTGCCTTATGAAATGGTGCAGGAGATGGAGGACATCAACAGCGAATTCGGCCAGACAGACGTGGTACTCGTGCTCGGTGCGAACGACGTAGTGAATCCGGCGGCGAAAACCGATCCACAATCGCCGATTGCGGGGATGCCGATTCTGGAAGCGTATAAGGCGCGGACGATCATCGTGAATAAACAGTCGATGGCGGCAGGTTATGCCGGGCTAGATAACGAAATGTTCTATATGGATAAAACGATGATGGTGTTCGGGGATGCGAAGAAGGTGGTCGAGGATATGATGAAGGCGGTGGATTGAGGATATGGATAAACACCGCATCGATCTGTTCGATACGGTGCCGAACAGCGGCCGAATTCAATCAGCCGATCTCCAATGATCCGGATTGCCTTTGTCCGTCTTCCGCACTCGGGCCACTAAAGGCTTATAGCCCTTCGCCTTCGCTACCTTGATCGCGTCCGCTTGGGTCTTGTAATCGTCGTTCGTAAGACGGCGATTGGCCGAAAGCCCCAGCGCATACCCTTCAATTGCTCCTTCACGATGTTTCGGAAGGGGTTCGACATACACATTCGACATAGCTTCTCCTCGATCGGCAATGGTGCCACCAGGGACTTGACTTTGAAGATGTCGGGCAAGCGAAAATAGCCGAATTGTCCGAATTCGATGCATCGCGCACAAGCGCGCACTGTCGCGGCCCCAGACAGGCAGCGAATCCGGACTCGCGACGGGCCTCACGCATCCGGCCAATCACCCCGTGTACAATACCACCTTTGAACCTCCCACAAGCAGCTCATGTCCTCCCCCCTCTTCGACTGGTTTGTCCCCTGCCCGCGCGGTTTCGAAGCGCCGTTAGCCGCCGAGCTCGCCGAAAT
>LFMX01000274.1 GCA_001184405.1 Candidatus Burkholderia humilis | reverse complement strand
GCAGCGTTCCGCTGAACAGAAGCTTGTGTCGCAAGCGATCGATTCGTTCCGTAAACAGGCGCAGACTGCGGTGCAGGCTTTCGGGTATAGCAATTTCTCGATTCGTGAAGTGAATGTTGGACGGGGCGGCGTACAACCTCGGCCTGTGATGATGCAGTCTCGCGCACTTAGCGCTGATGCGAAGATGAATGCGCCCATTGCGTTGGAGGCTGGTACAAGTACCGTTACGGTTGATGTATTCGGTTCAGTCCAGATGGGACGTTGAATTTTATTGCTGCTTTCTTGCCTCTTATTCAGCAGCGCTTTGCGCGAGAAAGAAGAAAAACTCAAACTCCAAAGCCCAAGCACAGCTTAAAAAGCCAAAGCAACGGAACGGCATCAAGTGCTAACGTTGAGAAGCTGCATTCTTTGCAGCAGCAAAGAAAAGCCTCAGTGCGGCGCTTAAGCAGACCCCTCCTGAGGAAGCCTCAAATTCCGCTTATAAGCCCAAATCATCATAAGCACCCCCGCAATGATCATAGGCAAAGAAAGCCACTGTCCCATCGAAAGATTAAACGCGAGCAGCCCCAAATAATCGTCTGGTTCGCGAGCGAACTCAACCGTAAAACGAGCCAGTCCATACCCGATCAAAAACAGCGTCGAAATGGCGCCCACCGGCCGCTGCCGCCGAGAAAACGTCCAGATGAGAACAAAAAGAACAAGCCCTTCAAGCGCAATCTCATAAAGCTGAGAAGGATGCCTGGGCAACATGTGATACCGCTCGAAAATCTCCGAAAGATGCCACTGCGCGTCCAACTGCGGATTTTTCGAAAGCCAAACCGCATCATCGTTCGATGAATTCTGAAAGAGCATGGCCCACGGTGCATTGGGATCGGTCACACGCCCCCACAATTCACCGTTGATGAAATTCCCCAAGCGCCCCGCCGCCAGCCCGAGCGGCACCATCGGCACGACAAAATCCGTGACCTGCAACCACGTGCGCTTGCGCTGATACGCAAACAGTACCATCGCGAGCGTCACGCCGAGAAAGCCCCCGTGAAACGACATCCCGCCTTCCCACACCTTGAAAATATCGAGCGGATGCGTGAAGTAATAGTTCGCCTTGTAAAACAGCACATAGCCGATTCGCCCGCCCAGAATGGTGCCGAGCACACCGTAAAACAGCATGTCGTCAATGTCTTTCGCG
>LFMX01000273.1 GCA_001184405.1 Candidatus Burkholderia humilis | reverse complement strand
CTCCAGCCCTGCGCCGCGACATAAGACAGCCGCAGTCGCAACCGGCCGATGACGATGGCCGAGATGAACGCCACCAGATACATGAGGCCGTACCAGCGCACGGAGAGCGGTCCGAGATGGATCGCGACGGGATCGAAATTGGGATGGGTGAGCATTCGTGTAGTCGTAAAAGCGAACTTCAGAGGCGAATCATAAAGTAGCAGCCTGCGAACGCACGGAACGGACGATATCGATGAAACCGGCCAGCACCGGACTCACCTCCGCCGTGCGCCACACAAGACCGGTTTCGACAGCCGGACCGGCATCGCGAACGGACGATACACCACGCCCGTGCGACGCAGATGACGAAGCGATTGCGGCACGAACGCCACGCCCATGCCAGCGGACACGAGGCTCACGATGGTCTGCATCTGAATGGCCTCCTGCCCGATACGCGGCGTCAGTCCCGCCGCGCCGTAGCAACCCATAACGATGTCATACAAACCCGGCGCGAGACGTCTCGGGAAGATGACGAGCGGCTCGGCGGCGAGATCGCGCAGATCGACGGGCGTGTCGGCATCGGGCCAGCTCTGCGCTGTGTCGGTCGACATCGCGACGACAAGCGGCTCGCGCGCGACCGGCTGATACGACAGCGACATCGCGTGGCGTGGCGGCAGCGGCGGAATCACCAAACCCGCGTCGATACGCCCGACCACCAGTTCCTCGATTTGCACATCGCTGGTCACTTCCGTGAGCTACAGACGCACGCCGGGATAGCGCGCGCCGAACTCGCGCAGCAGCGCCGGCAGCAGCCCGTAATCGGCGGTGGAAACGAACGCGAGCGACAGCACGCCCGCCTCGCCGCGCACGAGCGATTGCGCGAGCGGACGCAGCGCATCGGCTTGTGAAAGCAGGCGGCGCACCTCCGGCAGCAAGTCCTTGCCGACGGGCGTCAGCTCCACGGTCCGTTTCGTGCGCACGAACAGCGCGACGCCGAGCGCGTCTTCCAGCGCGCGAATTGCTTGCGAAAGCGGCGGCTGCGTCATCGTGAGACGCGCAGCGGCGCAGCCGAAGTGCATCTCTTCGGCAACGGTGACGAAATAGCGCAGCAGATGCAGATCCATCGATATGTTTTTCGACCTAATTAGCCTTGAATAATATATTGGACAGACGCATCACGTGCGCTGCATGCTTGCCGGACTAGATG
>LFMX01000030.1 GCA_001184405.1 Candidatus Burkholderia humilis | reverse complement strand
GACATTGCCGGTCAGAATATACAGATCGGCCCACGAAATTTTCTGGCCGTATTTCTGTTTGATTGGCCAAAGCAGGCGACGCGCCTTATCGAGGCTGACATTGTCCGGCCAGCTATTGAGCGGCGCGAAACGCTGCTGACCGCGCCCGCCGCCTCCGCGTCCATCGCCCGTTCGATACGTGCCGGCGCTGTGCCACGCCATGCGGATAAAAAGCGGCCCATAGTGTCCGAAGTCGGCCGGCCACCACGATTGCGAATCGGTCATCAGCGCCGCGAGATCTTTCTTCACGGCGGCGAGATCGAGCGTCTTGAAGGCTTCGGCGTAATTGAATTGTGGATCGAGCGGATTGGAGCGGCTCGAATGTTGACTCAGCAAATCCAGCCGCAACGCCTGAGGCCACCAGTCACGGTTCGTGGTGCCGCCGGCGGTGTGATTGAACGGGCACTTCGATTCGTTTGACATGCGTTATCTCCTTGCGAGGACTCACCCATTACTCGTTTTACTGTCGCATCGAACTGCTTGGCTGCATCGACCATCCCGGGCCGGCGGGGCTGACCGGCGTGTCATTCGGCGGGAACCTTTTGCTGAAATTCGGCCTGTGGCTGCGCAATTGAACGCTCGCGACGGGCGGGCCGCTGTCTAAAAATATACGTGAGTGCGCGCGGCAATTGAATGGGATTGTGGCAATGTCTTTGATAGGGCATGACTATAAGCGCGCTAGATTTGCGTGCTGCACTGCGGGGTAGACGGTGTTTTTTCTTGGCATGCTTGGCGGTCGTGTCGCTGAAGTCTAGCAGCGTCTTTCGTTGATCGCAGGCGAGGTGAATGCGGCCTGTCGTTGTTCTCGAACATGACATTTTTCTGACGCGTTGGGTGCGTGTATGTCAACTCGTCCGTTCGGCAGATAGGCAAGCGGCGCGGAGTGTTGGAGCATTTGACAACACTTTCATGCGTTGTCAAATGCTCCAACAGAGGAGAGCGGTCTTGATCTTAAGATGCCGCGAGGGTATCTCGCAGGCTGGGTTCGCACATCTAATTGTTTGGAGGTTGTGGAGGTTGCTGCTGGGGATTCCAGGCTGTATGCATCCATATAAATACCGCCTTGCCTATGTCGTATAGGGACATTGCGTTCTACGGTACGACAACGAACGGGGCAAGGGCGACCATCACCATTTCATCGACACTGAAACGCCGTACGACTTCGAATCGGTCGAACAATTGATTATCGACTTCCGAGCGGACGTCAAGATTTGGAATAGATGGAGGTCCAAATGAGAACAGCGAGAATCAGCATTGCTCCGCTTGACGAATTCTTTGAACAAGTCCTTGAACACGTGAGAACCGGCGAAGCTCAAAAGGAGGCGTGCCGCTTCTCTTACGCCACGCCCGAGGTGCTCTTCGAGACTTTTACGACGCCACGCTGGCACATCATCCGCGTGATGACGGGCGCAAGTGCAATGTCGATCCGAGAGTTAGCGAGACGTCTTGGACGGAACATCAAAGGGGTTCATCGCGGTGACGGTGCTGATCGATGAAGGCCTTGTTGAGTGGGCGGAACTTGGCACGATCGAATTCCCGTACGACGCCGTACACGTCGATTTCAAGCTTAATGCCGAGGACCTTGCTTTCCCGGCGGTCGAGCGCCGCACACAGAAACCAAAGAAGGCAACGACAAAACAAGTCGCGAAATCGCCACACCGCGCAGCGGCGCTGCGAAAGACTGCCGCGAGCGCAACACAAACCACAACGAAGAGAGTCCCCAGAAGCCCAAGCAAAGGTACTGCCGAACAGCGACAAAACGTTGCCGCATAAAAGCACGCTTCCGTGATTCACTGCCGGTTTCCCAAACGGACCGACACCGGCCGCGAAGCAGGCCGGAGTAAGCCGAAGGGGACCGTTACCGCGGTAGGCGAGAAAGCACGGATCGCATGGGTGCCAGGACCCGAATGGACTATGAGGGCACTCTCTACTGGACCCACAGAATGGAGAAAACCCATCACCCAAGGCATGCTGCATGCGTGGTTGAAAAGCTGCTTTCTTTGATCACTTTCTTTGCAGCAGCAAAGAAAGTGATCCCCCGCCGGGAAGGCGGCTACTGAATAAAAAGCAAGAAAACAGCAGCCGCAGCAAAAAAAAGACATCAACTCCAATCATCCATATCATGCTTAACCTTATGCCGATTCGCGATCAACTTCTCGACAAAAGGCTCATTCTTCATAGCCCGTGAGATAGCAAGCTTAGTGGCTTCATAGTTAGTCCGGTACATATCTTTCTTATCAAGATTAGCGTCCGTAGCACACCGTGGATCGATCCAAACTAGACTAATAATGCAAAGATCATTGCCTGATCCTTAGGCAAAATCCCTTCGATAAAAGACAATCCACAATAGCGTCCGCAGTCGCCGACTGCACCACCCCTCCAAAAAATTCGATATTCACCATATCCTTCAGCGTGACCTTGGGAACCATCATCGTTGCAGGTCGCACCATTTGATTGCAGGCGCGAATGGCGAACATCGCGGTGTGTCCTTTGGACTGCGCCATCATATTGGCAAACGCCGCACCGACCGGACCATCAACCCGTCCGATAAGAATTTTGGGCATTGCATCAGTCGCCTGACCGGGCGCTCCCAGCCGAACGCCAGCACGCGCTCGACCGGCCGATCCACCGCGACGATGCCGCGAATCTCGCCGGGCATCGGCAGGACGAGGCCGTGCCAGTCGGTGGACTCAGTCTTACCGCGCTGCGTCCGCGCTTGACCGATGCGCGCGACTTCTTCCCACGTTTCCTGACGCGCTGCATCGCCCGCATCGGCCGGCTCGATCGTCAGCCCAAGCCCAATTTTCGCCGATGCCACCGCAATCACGATCCAGATCCCCGAATACGCGACATCTACACCGAGTTCGCCGCGCCCGCGCGGATCAGTGACAATCACGCGCTCGTCCGGCCCGTCCACCATGCCGACTTCGGCCGGCGCGCAATCGAGCATATGCGACAGCACGAGCCGCAGCGTCGCGCGCGCGACGCCGAAGCGTCGGTCGATCGCCGAATTCGGATAGTGCCGCGCGCGCCTACGCTCGGCCACATTCAGCCAGCTTCCAATATTCGATGTCGACGCAAACCGGAACTCACTCGGCACGAGCCATACGCAGACTTTGCCCGGCGCGGGCGGCCGGCGGATCAGGTCTGCGCCTTGGCGAGATCGTGGTGCTGCCAGGAAACGTCATCGTCGATATCGAACGGCAAAGGCATGTCAGGCGTGGCGAGCATGGTCAACACCCGCAATCCGCGGTCCCCGGCGTCGCGATGATTCGCCGCCGGCCAAGACTCAAACGATGTCGCATGCGCGTTATTCCCCTGCAATGTTGGTCTGTCGCGGAAGGTATGAGAAATACGAAATACGGACTCCACGTTCGCACGAACATTGTCAGGATCAAACCTTATCGGATGCTTAGGAAGGTTCCGAACGCGCACAAATCTCGCGCATTCGGGTCAACCCGGAGTTGATTCAACCTCACACCCATCCTCAGAAATCATCGATTCCCGCCCTCGCGAGGCCCGCCGCAGAATGCGCCATCCACCTTTGACGGTGGCCGAATTCGAAATCAGGAGAACACGAGGCAATGGAAAAGAATCTGTTTATCGGCGAAGGCTTCGAAGGCCCGGGCGTCAATCTCGCGCACATCAACGTGCTGGTCGGACCGCGCAACGGTCTCGCCGGTCAGGCTTTCGCGACCGCGCTCGCGACGCCGTCCGTCGGGCACGCGCCGTTCGTCGTGATCGCGCAGCCGGGCGTGCTGACCAAGCCGCTCACGCTGTACGTCAACAAGGCGCAGATCGACGGCGATTTCCACGGCAACGCGACCTGGGGCGCATCGCAGGCGGGTATCGCGAAAGCGGTGGCGGAATCGCTCAAAAACGGCACGCTGCCGCCCGAAGCGGAAAACGACTGGGTCATCGTGAGCGCGAACTGGGTCAATCCGAAAACCGACGATCTCGACACCGTGTTCGAGAACAACTATCGCGCGTGCAAGAACGCGATCATCGCCGCGATGGAAGGGTTGCCGTGCAAGGAAGCCGTGTTCAAGGCCGCGCGCGATGTGTCGAATCCGTTCTACACGCCGAAGAAGTAAGGAGACGGACAAATGGACTATGTGCGTCTCGGCTAGTCGGGCCTGAAAGTGTCGCGTCTGTGCCTCGGCACCATGAACATGGGCACGCCGCAATGGAAGCCGTGGATTTTCGATGAAGCGCAAAGCGAGCCGATCGTCAAACACGCGCTCGATCACGGCGTGAACTTCATCGATCTGGCGGATTTTTATTCGACGGGCGTGGGCAAAGAAGCCGTCGGCCGCATTCTGAAGCGGCTTGCGCGCCGCGAGGAAATCGTCGTGACGACCAAGGTCGGCTACGACATGGGCGCGTACCAGAACGCTGGCGGCCATTCGCGCAAGCACATCATGGACGGCATCGACGGATCGTTGAAGCGTCTGGGCATGGATTACGTCGATGTCTACATGCTGCATTACTTCGATGTGAACACGCCCGTCGAAGAAACCCTGCATGCGCTCGACGATATCGTGCGCGCGGGCAAGGCGCGTTATATCGGCGTATCGACCATGTACACGTGGCAGTTCGCCAAGATCATGCAGGCGTGCGAGCAGCACGGCTGGCACAAGCCGATCAACATGCAGTTGCAGCTGAACGTGGCGTATCGCGAGGAAGAGCGCGAGATGATTCCGTACTGCATCGATCAGGGCGTGGGCGTGTCGGTGTTCAGTCCGCTCGCGCGCGGTCTGCTCACGTCGGATGCCAAGTCCACGCGCAATCAGACTGATTTCTTCACCGCGCAAATGTATGGCGATCACGCATCGCCGGAGATTTCGGCATCGGTCGCGCGCGATCTGCGCGGCGCGGCGTGACGCCCGCGCAGATCGCGCAGGCGTGGGTGCTGTCGCGTCCCGGCATTTCGTCGATGCTCGTCGGCGCGGACACGCCCGCGCAATTCGATAGCGCCCTCGCCGTGCTCGACACGAAGCTCGACGCCGACGAACTCCACGAACTCGAGCGCAACTACACGCCGTGCGATCTGATCAACGATTACACGGCGGGCAAGCGCATCGCACGTGAATCGCGTGCGGCGCAAGGCGCGTTCGAGAACGCACTGGAGCACGCGGCATGAAAGAGCTCTTGCAGACGAAGCACTATATCGACGGCGCATGGCACGAAAGCGCCGACACCTACGCCGTGCGCAATGCCGCAACCGGCGATGTGATCGCGCAAGTCGCACGCGGCGGCGCGGAAGAAACGACGCTCGCAGTGGTTGCCGCAAAGAAGGCGTTCCCCGCGTGGCGCGCGCTGACCGCGAAGGAACACGGTGCACGCGTGAAGCGCTGGGGCGAACTGATGCTTACGCGCGAACAAGGCAAGCCGCTTGCCGAAGCGCTCGGCGAAGTGGCGTATGCGGCGAGCTTCTTCGAATAGTTCGCGGAAGAAGCAAAACGCGCGTACGGCGATGTCATTCCGAGCCCGCGTCCGGACTCGCAGATCGTCGTGACGAAGGAACCGGTGGGCGTCGTCGCGGCCATCACGCCTTGGAATTTTCCGCTCGCGATGATCACGCGCAAGGCCGGTCCCGCGCTCGCCGCGGGCTGCACGATGGTTCTCAAGCCCTCGGAAGAAACGCCGCTGTCCGCGTTCGCGCTGTCCGTGCTCGCCGAAGAGGCGGGCATTCCGGCGGGCGTGTTCAACATCGTGTCCGGCGATGCGGTCGCCATCGGCGATGTGCTGACGGCATCGCCCAATGTGCGCAAGCTGTCGTTCACCGGCTCGACGCGCATGGGCAAACTGCTCGCAAAGCAATCGGCGGACACGTTGAAAAAGCTGTCGCTCGAACTCGGCGGCAACGCGCCGTTCATCGTGTTCGACGACGCCGATATCGATGCCGCGGTGCAAGGCGCAATGGCATCGAAATTTCGCAACACGGGCCAGACGTGCGTGTGCGTGAACCGCTTCTACGTGCAGGCGGGCGTCTATGATGCGTTCACGCAGGCGCGCGCGGCGCACAAACTGCGCGTGGGCAACGGCCTCGAAGGTCCATTCGATCAGGGACCGCTCATCAACGAAGCCACGCTGAAAAAAGTCCAGACGCATGTGGCCGACGCCGTGCAGAAAGGCGCGAAAGTGCTGACCGGCGGCAAGCCGCACGCGCTCGGCGGCACGTTCTACGAGCCGACCGTGCTCACGGCGATGGCGCCGTCGATGCTCATCGGCGAGGAAGAAACCTTTGGTCCGGTAACCTTTGGTCCGGTCGCCGCGTGCTTTCGTTTCGAGACGGAAGACGACGTGATCCGCGCCGCCAACGATTCACCCTTCGGCCTGTCCGCGTACTTTTATACGCGCGATCTCGGCCGCGCGTGGCGCAGGCGCTGGAAAGCGGCATGGTCGGCATCAACGAGGGAATCATCTCGACGGAAGTCGCGCCCTTCGGCGGCGTGAAGCAGTCGGGACTCGGCGGCGAAGGATCGAAGTACGGCCTCGATGAGTACATGGAACTCAAGTACATGATGATGGGCGGTCTCGGCCGCTGAGTTCATCGCTTCAGCCGCGCACGCACGAACGAACGACCATAACGCCATCGCGTGCGCGGTTTTCCGCAGTCCGACATGGAGGAGATACCTTGGATACGCAAAGCCTGAGCGCCGACGCGCTCACTCACGACGCTCATGACACTGCGGCGCCCGCCAGCGCCAACACGAACCGCGTCACGCTCGACGATGTGCCGCTCAACCGCTTTCACGTCAAAATCGCCGGACTGACCTTCGGCGCGCATTTCACCGAAGGTTATGCGCCCGGCACCATCGGCTACGCGCTCTGCTCGCTCAACAAGCAAATTCCGCTCGATGCGCTGTCGATAGGCCTGCTCGGTTCGTCCGCGCTGATCGGCATTTTTCTCGGCAGTCTGGTGTTCGGCTGGCTGTCCGACAGACTCGGCCGCCAGAAGATTTTCCTGCTGAGCTTCGTGATCGTCACCGTGGCGGCGTTCGCGCAGTTTTACGCGACCACGCCCGCGATGCTCGTTGCCTTGCGTGTGTTGATCGGCTTCGGCATGGGCGGCGATTTCGCCGTCGGTCACGCGATTCTCGCGGAATTCTCGCCGCGCAAGCATCGCGGAACCTTGCTGGGCTCGTTCAGCGTGATCTAGACGATCGGCTATGTGGTCGCGAACGTGCTCGGCATGCATTACGCCGATGCATCGCCGGATGCGTGGCACTGGCTGCTCGCTTCGGCCGGCGTGCCTGCGCTGATCGTGCTGATTTTGCGGATGGGAACGCCGGAATCGCCGCGCTGGCTCGTTGGCCAAGGGCGCGTGGAGGAAGCGAACCGGATCGTGCGCAAACATTTCGGGCCGAACGTCGTGCTGGAAGCGGATTCGGGCGAGCATTTTTCGGGACCGGGCGGTTTCTCGCGGCTATTCAAGCCGGACCTCATTCGCCGCACCATCTTCAATTGCGCGTTTTTCGTGTGCCTCGTAATTCCGTATTTCGCGATCTACACGTTCCTGCCGAGCCTTCTGAAGGCGATCAATCTGAGCGAAGGGTCGGGCGCGGATTTGCTGCTGAATGCGTTTCTTGTGCTGGGCGCGCTGCTCGGCATCTGGCTAACGATCAAACTGTCACGCCGGTCGTTTTTGATCGGCTCGTTCGCGGTGTATGCGCTTGCGCTGTTCGCACTCGCTGCGGCACCCGCATCGGCGCCGCTGGCGATGATCGTCGCGTTCGGCATCTTCACGCTCACGATGTCGGCGTTTTCGAATCTCGTCGGCTTGTTTCCGCCGGAGTGCTTTCCGACCGAGGCGCGGGCGTGCGGCGTGGGCTTGTCGATCGCGTGCAGCCGGTTGGGATCGGCGATCGGCACGTTCCTGCTGCCGATCGGTATCGCGCAAGCCGGTGTGCAGATGACGATGCTCGCGCTGGTCGCCGTGTTGGTGATCGGGATGATCGTGTCGATTGCGTGGGCGCCGGAGACCAAACACTTGACGCTCAATCAGGCGAGCGGTTGCTGATGCCCAATGGTTTAAGCGGCGCCCTCGGGCGCCGCTTTTTCTGTTAATGCTTTGCCTTGCCCATGATCGAATCGAGCGATTCGCCGATCACGACGATTTCCGTGCGGCGGTTCTTCGCCTGACCTTCCGGCGTATCGTTGCTCGCCGCCGGGCGATCGAACGCGAAGCCCTTCGTCGTAATCCGCGATGCCGCGATGCCCCGCGCTTCCAGCGCCGTCGCCACGGTCTGCGCGCGCGAGTCCGACAGTGCCTGATTGTATTCGTGCGTGCCGGTGTTGTCCGTATGACCTTCGACGATCACCGACTTCTTGCTGCGCTTGAGCAGCACGACGGTGCGCTGGACTGCCGGGCCGGAATCGGCGCGCAGGTAGGATTTGTCGAAATCGAACAGCACACGGTCAGGCAAGCGCACTTGCACGCCCTGCTTCGTCTGCGTCACTTCGATGCCGACTTGCTGATTGAGCGCGATTTCCTTGTCGCGATCGGTGCCGGTGGCGCAGGCTGCGAGCAGCGAGAGGGAAAGGGCGGAGAGGGTAAAAGCCACCACTTTCTTCATAAGACTTCCTAACTTTTTAGGATTGTTCTGAGTCGCACGCCGATCCAGACGGCGCAACGGGTAACGATATATCCGACACGCTTATTTTGAAAACCAACCGGCCGCGCGCTTATACGCCCCCCGCCTTCGCCCCTTCCCCCCGCAACCACTCCGCAAACGCCTGCACGCTATCCAGCCCCGCATGCGCCGGCGCGATATCCAGCCATACCCATACGGTCCCGTCGATTCCACCGGCGACAGCGGCATCAGCGATCCATCGTGCAATTCGTCCGCGATCATGTTGCGACCCACCACCGCCAGCCCCGTCCCGGCGAGCGCGGCATGAATCGCCTGATCGAGCGTTGAAAATTCGATGCCGCTCTCCGCATACGCGCGCGGCAGGCCAGCGGCATCAAGCCAATTGGGCCACAGCGTCAGACGCGCATCGTTGTGCAGCACGTGCAGCGCGGGCAGACGCTCGAGCAGTGCTTCGACCGATCGCCCCGCATAGCGCGCCGCGCCGACCAACACGTGCCGCTCGATGAAGAGCAGTTCCGAGCGTCGATCGGCCATCGCCTCGTAGCCGAAGCGAATGGTGCAATGACGCTCGTCGATGGCATCGGTGCGCACGGACAGATCGATGTCCGGCACCGCGTCCATCAGCGATCCGAGATGCGGCGACAGCCAGCGCGGCGCGAACGTCGGCGGCGCGCTCACGGTCAAACGCTTGCGCTCGCCATGCCGCGATGCCGCCAGCGATCACGTGACGCGCTCGATCGAATCGAACGCTTCGGACACGCACGCGAACAACTCGCTGCCTTGCGACGTGAGACGAATGCCCCGGTGATCGCGATCGAACAGCTTCGCGCCGAGCGCATCTTCGAGCAGGCGAATCTGGCGGCTGACCGCGCCGGGCGTCACACATAGCGCGGTCGCGGATTGATTGAAGCTCATATGGCGCGCGCGCTCTTCAAAAAAGCGCAACGCGGTCAGAGAAGGAAGGCGGCGCACGATGCTACGGTCGCGCTCGCCTCGCGCCGCGTTCCTGTTCCTCGACCTGACTCTTCAGCCAGGCGCGAAACAGCGCGACTTGCAGCACATCGTCCTGACCCGTGCGCGTGAGGAGCCAGTACGACTGATGCCCGTCCACTTCGATTTCGCGCAACGGCACCAGCGTGCCTTGCCGCAACTCGCGCCCGATCATGTGACGATCGGCGATGGTCACGCCGAGTCCGTCGACGGCCGCGCAAATGGCGTGATCGAGCAGATCGAATTCATAGCCGCCGCCGAGTTCGACATCGTCGATACCGGCGGCTTTGAGCCAATGTTGCCAGGTGAGATAGCGCTGATCGCTGCTCGCGAGCACGTGCAGTAGCGTAAAAGCGGACAGATCGATGACCGGTTCGTCGCGATCTTCCAGCAACGCGGGCGAACACACGGCGATATGCCGCTCGTTCATGATCAACTGATCATAGAGACCGCCCCATTCGCCGTTGCCGAAACTAATGGCGCAGTCGAGCGAACCGGATTCGACGAGATCGTCGCGTAACGATGTCGTCAGCGTGATTTCCAGTTCCGGCGCGGCTGCGCGCAGCGATTGCAGGCGCGGTATGAGCCAGCGGCTCGTGAAAGTCGGCGGCGCATTGATGCGCAGCCGCTGCAAATGCGTCTTTTCCTGAATGCTGCGCACCGTCAGTTCGATGCGGTCGAACGACTGCCTGAGGGCCTGCAACAGCAATCGGCCGGTCGCCGACAGCTCCAGATGATGACGCCGCCGCAGCAAGAGCTGCTCGCCGAGTTGCCGCTCGAGTTGCCGCTCGAGTTGCTGAACCTGCCGGCTCACGGCGCTTTGCGTGACGTGCAGCATTTCCGCCGCGCGCGTGAAGCTGCGGGTGTGGCCGGCCACTTCGAACGCCCTGAGCGCGTTCAACGCGGGCATCTTTCGCTTCAAGTCGATCTCCTAATCCTGCATACGAGACGCGCATTTAACACGCGTCTCGCACCGCAAGCGCCGCTCTACGTCAGCATTTTACGAATCGAGGCAAATTATGCCGCTTTAATGGGCAAAAGCGCTTTAAACGAGCGCCGCATACTCCTTTTCGCGCGCCTCGTCGATGCGCGCATCTTCGAGAATCATGTCCGCACCTTTCTCCGCGACCATCATCGTCGGCGCGTTCAGATTGCCGGACGTGATATTCGGGAAAATCGATGCATCGACGATACGCAAGCCATCCATGCCGTGCACGCGCAAACGCGCATCGACAACCGAAGTCGCCGCGTCCGGACCCATCGCGCAGGAACCGCACAGGTGGTAGATCGAGCCGGACTGATCGCGGAAATAGTCGAGCAGCGCTTCGTCGCTCGTCACGTTCGGTCCCGGCGAGATTTCCTCGGCGGTGATCGCGCACAGCGAACTCGCGGCCATGATCTTGCGAATCAGCTTGCTGCCCTGCACGGCTTCGCGCAGATCCTTGTCGGTGGTCAGTGCGTTGATCTGAATCTTCGCGGCATCCTCCACCTTGTTCGACGCGATTTCGATCGACCCGCGGCTCGTCGGACGAGTCGGGTTGAAGCACAGCAAAAAGCCCGAATACGGTTCCGGCTCCAACTGCGCCTTGCTGCTCTTCGGAATGCGATACGACAGCGGATTGAAGTAAAGCTGCAGATTCGGCTCCGCTTCGCTCTGATCGCCCTTGAAGAATCCGCCCGACTGATTGACGCTAATCGACAGCGGCCCCTTGCGCGAGACCAGGTACTTCAAACCCGCCTTGACCTTGCCGACGAGTGAACGCAGATCGTCGTTCAGCGTCTTGACCGTCGCGCGATAGTAGAAGCTCACGCACAGGTGATCCTGCAGATTCTTGCCGACCGCGGGCAGTTCCTGCACGAGCGCAATGCCGTGCTTCGCGAGTAACGCCTTGTCGCCGAGACCGGAAAGCTGCATGAGCTTGGGGGTATCGACCGCGCCGGCTGCGAGAATCACTTCGCGCTTCGCACGGAATTGTAGTTGTTCGCCGTTGCGCGTCGCCACAATGCCGACCGCCCGCTTGCCGTTGAACGCGACGCGCTGCACGGTCACGCTGCATTCGACCGTCAGATTCTTGCGCTCGAGCGCCGGGTGCAGATACTCGAAGCTGCTCGACAATCGCTCGCCGTTACGTGCGTTCAGTGCGTTCAGATCGTAAATGGTCGCGCCTTCGTACTTCGCGCCGTTGATGTCGTCCGTATAAGCGAATCCCGCTTCTTGCGCACCCTTCAGGAACGTCTGGCAGATCGGATGCGCGCCGTCTTTCATCGGCGAAATGCTGATCTTGCCGTCCGCGCCGTGATACTGCGTGTTACCGAGCGGATACGCCTCGAGCCGCTTGAAGTACGGCAGCACGTCGCGAAAACCCCAGCCGCGATTGCCCGCGCGTTCCCAGTCGTCGAAATCGTGCGGCTGGCCGCGCACGTAGATCATCGCGTTGATGGAACCGGCGCCGCCCTGCACCTTGCCGCGCGGGCAGTACAACTGACGATTGTTCAGTTGCGCTTCCGGCTGGCTGTAGTACATCCAGTTGTATTCCGGGTTGTAGTAGGTCTTGGTGAAACCGACCGGAACCTTGAACCAGAAGGACGAATCCTTGCCGCCCGCTTCGAGCAGCAAAACCGAATGCTGTCCCGACTCCGACAGCCGGTCCGCCAAAATGCAGCCCGCCGAACCCACGCCGACGATGATGTAATCGAATTCCATGTTTCTGTAGCTTGATGAGCCGCCTTCGCAGGCGGCTAAATGTGTATCAGCCCTTCGCGGGCGCGAGATCCTTCGCGTCGAAGGGCTTCGGCGTCATCTGCAGATGCAGACGTTCGCCCGTGTACGGCGTATGCGCGCGCACCACATCCATATTCAGTTCGATGCCCAGACCCGGCTCGTTCGACGGAATGATGTAGCCGTCTTCCCACTGAATCTTGGTCTTGAGCACGTCTGCATGGAAACCATCCCATGTGCCAATGCTTTCCTGAATCAGGAAGTTCGGCGAACACGCCGCGACCTGAATGCTCGCCGCCGCGCCGACCGGACCGTTGTACAAATGCGGCGCGATCTGCGCATAACGCACTTCGGCCATGCTAGCCACGCGGCCCACGTTGAACTGAAGAATCGATGCCGCGCGCGTTTCCAGCAGACGTGCGAATTCGTACTTGGTGGTCAGACGCTCGCCGGCGGAAATCGGAATGCTGGTCTTCGCGGCGACTTGCGCCATCGCGTCTTCCTGTCCGGGCGGCACCGGCTCTTCGAACCACAGCGGATCGTATTTCTCGAGGCGCTTGGCAAGTCGAATGGCGGACGACGGCACCATCTGGCCGTGCGTGCCGAACAGAATGTCGGCCTTGCTACCGACCGCTTCGCGCACCTTGCGGCAGAACAGTTCGCATCGATCCATCACTTCCAGCGAAATCTGATGGCCCGAATACGCCGTGTACGGACCCGCCGGATCGAACTTCACGGCGGTAAAGCCGAGTTCGACGTTCCGCACCGCGCATTCGGCTGCGAGATCGGTGTCGTCGTAGTCGTATTCGCCGCGCGCGTTCTTCGGATACAGATACGTGTACGAACGCAGACGTTCGTGCACGTGTCCGCCGAGCAGTTCGTACACAGGCTTGTTCGCCGCCTTGCCGATGATGTCCCAGCACGTCATTTCCAGACCGCTGACGACGCCCATCATCGTGAGATCGGGGCGCTGCGTAAAGCCGCTCGAATACGCTTCGCGATAGAAGCGCTCGATACGATGCGGATCATGACCGAGCAGATAACGCTCGAACACGTCTTCGATGATCGGCGTCATCGCCTTCGGATGGAACGTCGCGGAATAAATCTCGCCGACGCCTTCGATGCCGCATTCCGTGTGCAGCTTCACGAAGATCCAGTACATGCCGCCCACGTGCGGCGGCGGAATGGCGACGATATAGGTTTCAAGCGCGGTGATCTTCATGCTTTGGCTTCCTGCTTGTTGAGTCGATGTTTGAACACGAGCGCCGCCACGCCGCCGATCGCGGCCATGCAGGCGATATAACCGAAGTAGCATAGACGCCCGGATAATGCTGCGTCAGATAGCCGTTGATGAGCGGCAGCACCGCATCCGGCGAATAACCGAGCACGGACACGAGACCGATGGCCAGGCCCATGATTTCAGCGGGCACCTTGCACTGATCGAGCAGCGACCAGTACAGGCCGCGAATGGCATACGTCATCACGCCGATAAACAGCACGACGAAGGCGATCTCATCCAGTGATTGGCGATCATCGGTGCGGCGATCAGCACGACCATTGCAGCGGATGCCGCGAACAGCGCGAACACCAGCACAGACGTCTTCGACAGACGATCGCCCAGAAAGCCGTCGCCGATGCCGCCGACCGGGCGCATCCACAGCTTGAGCGTGGTGATGAAACCCGCCGCGACCACGGTCAGACCGATTTCCTTTTCGTGCAGATACGCCGAGAAGCTGTACGTCACCCAGAACACCTGATAGCCGCAGAACACGATGCCGGCCAGTAGCATCAGTTGCGGATTGCGAATCAGCGTGCCGAGATCGCGCAGCACGTTGTGCTTCTCGCGCTTCGTTTGCACGGCGTCGGCGGCTTGTGGATCGCGCACCAGACCCAGGATCACGCCGAATCCGATGCACAAGAACGCGTACAATATAGACGACAAGCCTGAAGCCGGTCGCGGGCGCATCGCCGTGCGTGTTCGTGACCCACGCAAAGAGCGAAATCGCGATGGTCGCGAGCAGCGCTTCGATCAGGCCGCGCCCGCCATCGAGAAAACCGAAGAAGCGGCCTTGCTCGTCAGCGGAGGCGATCATCGACACGCGCTTGATGATGGCCGCCCAGAACGTGAGACCCGTCGTCAAACCCCACGAACCGAAGATGACGATGAGCGAGCCGAACGACGGCGCGGTCGAATACCACAGGTCGAGCGCGCCCGTTGCGATCAGCGAAAAGCAGATCAGCACGCGCGGCTTCACGCGGTCCGCAAGCCAGCCGCTCGGCAGATAGCAGATCAGAAACAGCGTGCCGAGCGCGGAATACAGATAACCGAGTTGCTCTTCGGTGATATGAAAGACTTCGAGCATCGTCGGCTGATACACCTGCCGCAGATACAGAATCGGATAGATCGCGCTTGCCGCGAGCACGAGCAGCGCAAGCTGAATGTAGCGGTCGGCGCGGTTGCCCTGACGCGGCGTTGCGGCCGCATCGGACGAAGATTGAACGGGATTCGATGACACGGAAGTGCTCCTGAAGACGGCCGCATGGCGCAGTTCCGTTTTCTGATGTTCTTTTGAATTGACGAAAAAATAGCCGCGCCGTGCTTTCACGGCGCGGCTGGGGAAAAAAACTCTGTACTTCATGACGACGAGGCGCGTCTGCGTGAATTCGAGCATGCCGTGCTTGTCGTCGTCGCCGCCGCCGATGCCCGAGCGCTTCTAGCCTGAATGGAAGCCCTGATACGGATCGGCCGGCGTGCGGTTGATGTACAACTCGCCAGCTTCGATGGAATTCGACACCTTCATCGCGGTGCGATAGTTCTCGGTGTACAGCACGGACGACAGGCCGAACTGGTGATCGTTCGCAAGCGCGATGGCTTCATCGATCGTGCTATATTTCAGCACCGCGAGCACCGGCCCGAAGGTTTCTTCCTGCACGACTTCCATGTCCTGACGGCAGTTCGACACAGCGTCGGCGGATAGAAAAAGCCCTTGCGATCCGGCACTTCGCCGCCGGTTTCGAGCTTCGCGCCCGCTTCGACGGCGCGGCGCACCATCGCTTGAATGCCGTCGCGAGACGCCTGATTGACGAGCGGACCCATCAGCGCGGCGTCTTCCGAGCGGTCGCCGATTTTCTTCGCCAGAATTTCCTGCTTGAGCAGCGCGACGAATTCATCGTGAGAATGCTTTCGTGGGCATAGACGCGCTTGATCGCCGTGCAAAGCTGGCCCGTGTGCGTGAGTTTCGGTGCGACGAGTTCGCGCGCCGCCTTCTTCAGATCCGCGTCAGGCTCGATGATCGCGGGCGTCTTGCCGCCCAGTTCCAGCGACGGCTTGGCGATGTTCGCCTTGCAGTAATCGAGCACCTTGCGGCCCGCGTTGACGTTGCCCGTCAGCGTGATCATGCCGACGGCCGGATGCGTGCAGACCGCTTCGGCGGTGGCGTGATCCATCGCCAGAATGTTGACGACGCCCGCCGGCAGCGCGGCGCGCTCGACGGCGCGCGCGAGTTCGAACGCCGACAGCGGCGTGTTGTTGCTCGGGCGCACGATGACCGTGTTCCCCGCAATCAGCGCCGGCGCGATCTTGCGCATCAGCGTGTAGATGGGGAAATTGAACGGAATCAGGCGCGCGACCACGCCGATCGGCTCACGATGCAGCACAAGGTTTTCGTCGGGCGTATCGCTCGGAATGACTTCGCCTTCGATGTGGCGCGCCCATTCCGCGTGATAGCGCGTGATCTGCGCGGCGTAAATGGCTTCGTTGGTGGTGTCGGTCACGGCCTTGCCGGACTCCAGCGCGTGCGTCGCGCCAATCTGCGGCGCGGCCTGTTCGATGGCATCTACCAGACGCTGCATATGCGCGCCACGCTCGTAGGCGGGCATCACGCGCCAGGCGCGCTGCGCGGCCTTCGCGTGTTCGACGGCGGCAAGCGCCTCTTTCTGAGACGCGTTGTGCACATGGCCCACCACCGCTTTGGTTGCGGGATTCAGGATGGCGGTGAGTCGATCGGAGACGGGCTCCATAAAACGTCCGTTCACAAAATTCCGTTCTAGCTTCATTTCTGGCGGTTCCTTGCGGTTTCCTTGAGTCGCTGCGCCCGATTTATCCTGGGCGCGACATATCAACGCATTTGCGCCGCATTTTTCCGTGCGTCGCGCTGCAGCGACAAGCGAAGAATTTTCTGGCAGAACATTCAAAAAACTCACGATTCACCTGACGCTAAATACGTTTGCGTCCGCCCGTTCGATACAGCACAATCCGCGATTCCACCGGTTTCCGTCGTTCATTCGCTCCATCGAAGACGGTTTGAACTCGTAAAAATTAACTTTCAAATTTGAGACTTTTATGAGAATCAAGGCGTTACTGTTCGCGGCTTTGGGCTGCATCTCCTCGGCTGTTTTTGCGCAAAGCAGTGTGACTTTGTATGGCGTGCTGGACGAAGGCTTCAACTTTACGAGCAATGTCGGCGGCAATCGCGAATATTCGCTGGCGAGCGGTTATGCACAAGGCAGCCGCTGGGGCATGCGCGGCGTCGAAGATCTGGGCGGCGGCACGAAGGCGGTGTTCGTGCTGGAAAGTGGCGTGAACGTGAGCAATGGCGCGGCCGGTCAGAGCGGCCGCATGTTCGGCCGTCAGGCTTACGTCGGTATCAATAACAAGCAGTTCGGTACGCTAACGCTCGGCCGTCAATACGATTCCGTCGTCGACTATCTCGCGCCGACCACGGCCAACGGCAACTGGGCGGGCTACCTGTTCGCGCATCCGTACGATAACGACAACACGGACAATTCGTTCCGCGTGAACAACACCGTGAAGTACGCGAGCCCGTCGTTCGGCGGCTTGCAGTTCGGCGGCACGTACAGCTTCAGAACGATACGAGCTTCGCGAACAACCGCGTGTGGAGCGTGGGCGCATCCTATGCGATGGGCGGTTTGCTGGCGGGCGTGGCTTACATGCGCGCGGATAACCCCGGCCTCGGCAATGCGGGCGCCATCGCGGCCAACGACGCGAGCTTTATCGCGCAGCGCATGCAGGTGTATGGCGCGGGCATCAACTACACGTTCGGCCCGGCAACGGCTGGCTTCGCGTACACGAACTCGAGCTATGCAAACCTGGTCGCCAACGGTTATATCGGCAATGTGGCGCTCGACAACGGCACGCCGCTCAAGAACATCAAGTATCAGAACTTCGAAATCAACGGCAAGTATCAGGTCACGCCGGCATTCTTCGTCGGCGGCCAGTACGTGTACTCCATCGAAACGTATGACGCAGCGTCGGGCACCGTCAAGCCGCGCGTCCATTCGGCCGGCCTGATGGCGGACTACTTCCTATCCAAGCGCACCGACGTGTACATCGAGGGCGCGTACCAGAAGATCGGCACGCACGCGACGGGTTCGGTGATGGACAACGGCTACGTACCGGGCGCGGACGGTCAGTCGACGAACCGCCAGCAGTTCGTCGGTCGCGTCGCACTGCGTCACAAGTTCTAAGCAACGCTGCATCGATTTGAAGTAGAACGGGCCGGAGTCTCACGACTCCGGCCCGTTTTTTTTCGTCCAGTTCCTAAGCATCGCCCGCCTATTCTCCGGGATCGTAACGTCCATCGATGCCAAAAGATGACGCACACGCCATGCAGCCCTTTCCGCTCGCGGCGCTCATGAACGCCCGGAGACACGCCATGCGAGTGTTACTGGTCGAAGACGATCAGATGATCCGCGAAGCCGTGCAGGGCGAGCTTCGCGACAGCAGCTACGCCGTCGACTGGGTGCGCGACGGCAGACTCGCGCAAACGAGCCTCGCCACCCACGTTTACGACGCGATCCTGCTCGATCTCGGTCTGCCCGGCGCGGACGGCATCGACGTCCTACGATCCGTGTGGCGCGCGGACGATTACCTCGTCAAGCCCTTCGATATGTCCGAGCTGCGCGCCCGCATGCGCGCCGTGATCCGCCGCCGCGGCGGACGGGCGGCGCCCGTCATGACCAACGGCGTCCTCACGCTCGATCCGGCGACGCGCGAAGCCACGTCCGGCGACATCGTCACGCGTCTGTCGAGCCGCGAATTCGCGCTGCTGCAAGCACTGATGATCCGCCCCGGCGCAATCCTCTCGCGCGCCGAACTCGAAGAACGCATCTACGGCTGGAACGAGGAAGTCGAAAGCAACGCGGTCGAGTTTCTGATTCACTCGCTGCGCAAGAAACTCGGCGCGACGGCGATCAAAAACGTGCGCGGCGTCGGCTGGATGGTCGCCAAGCAGACATGACGCGATCGCTTCAGTTCAGGCTGTCGGCGTAGTTATCGGCGCTAATCGTGGTGATCGCGGCGATCGGTGGCATCGTCGCGTTCAAGACGGCGTTGCACGAAGCCAACGAATTGCAGGACGGACAGTTGCGTCAGATCGCCGCTCTAGTCACCTTGCGCAGCCTCGAAACCATGCAGCGCGAGACTTTGGGGCATGTTAGTGACGTCGATCTGGAGTCCAAACTGGTCATTCAGACGATGACCGAACGCGCGCCGCTCGCGTTCTCCGCCACGTTGCCCAACGGCTTGCAGAACGCGAATGTCGATGGCGCGGCGTGGCGCATCGTCGTCAAAACTTTGGACGATAGCACGCGTGTCGCGATCGGCCAGAAAACCGCCGGACGCGATGAAATCGCGCACAACAGCGCACTCGCCACGGTGATGCCGTTCGTCGCGCTCGCGCTGGTGCTGCTCGGCACGCTGATCTGATCGTGCGGCGCATGTTCCGGCCGCTCGCCGCGCTCTCCGGCGCACACGCGTCCCGAACACGACCTCTCCGCGCTTTCCGGCGATGCGCTGCCCGCCGAAATCACGCCGTTCGTCGTCGCGATCAACCGGCTGCTGGCGCGCGTGGACGCGTCGGTGGCACTGCAACGCCGCTTTGTCGCCGATGCCGCGCACGAACTGCGCTCGCCGCTGACGGCCTTGTCGCTACAGGCCGAACGGCTGAGCGGCGTGGAATTGTCCGCGCCCGCGCGCGAACGGCTCGATGCGCTGCGGCGCGGCCTCGCGCGTACGCGCTCGCTGCTCAATCAATTGCTGACGCTCGCGCGGCTTCAGGACGGCACGCCGTCGGGCGACGTGCAACTCGCGTACAGGACCTTTTTCCCAACGTGCTCGAAGACCTGATGCCGCTCGCGGAGGCGAAGGACATCGATATCGGCGTGTCGAGCGATGCGGATATCGTCGTGCGCGCGCCCGTCGCCGATCTCACGATTCTCGTGAAAAACCTCGTCGATAATGCCATCCGCTATACGCCGCACGGCGGGCGCGTGGATTTGTCCACCGGCATGCGCGACGGCCAACCGTGGCTGCGCGTCGAGGATTCCGGGCCGGGCATCGCGCCGGAAGAACGCGCGCGCGTATTCGATCCGTTCTATCGCGTGCTCGGCAGCGACGCGGACGGCTCGGGACTCGGCCTGTCGATCGCCGGGACGATTGGGGCGCGGATCGGCGCGCGCATCGAACTCGACGATGCCAAGCCGCACGGCGTCATCGCAACGGTCATTTTTTCCGCATCGACCGTAAAACAGCGAATTTCCGCAAACGCTTGCTAAAGAATTTCTTAAACGTTTCCGATAACAGAGCTATCACTGACATCGACGCGTCGCCTGCGAACTAGCCAACGCGTTGTTCCACTCTTAGGAAGCTCTTGCAAATGAAGAAGTCGTTGGTCGCGCTTGCGGCAGGTATCGTCGTGTTCTCCACGCTCTCCTCGCCTGTTGCGCACGCGCGCGAAGTGTATGGGCAGGTGGGCACGGAAGGCGTCGGTATCGGTTATTCGGAACAGCTCAGCACGCGCGACAACGTGCGCGCGGAGTTCAACGGCATCGCGTTTTCGCATAGTTTCGATGCGTGCGGCCTGCATTACAACGGCACCGCGCATATCTATCACGGCGGCCTGTATCTCGACTTCTTCCCCGCGCCGAGCACGGTGGGCTTTCGCATCACGGCGGGCACGCTGATCGGCGGCGATAACGTCGATGCGACCGCGACCAGCCCGAGCAGCACGTACACGATCAACGGCGTAGCGTACTCGACGCTCGGCCAGAGCATCCACGCGAAGGCGAAATTCCCGACGGTGCGGCCGTATATCGGCATCGGTTTCGGGCATACGCCGGTGGCGTCCAAAGGCTTCTCCGCCTTCTTCGATGCAGGCGTGGCCTATGGCCGTCCGCGTATCGACTTCGACGTGCCGGCGCAAATCGTCGCGGAAGCGGGGCAGGCGAACATCGACGCGGAAAAGCAGGACTTGCAGAACAAGGCGGACAAGCTGCGATTTTATCCGATCGTGAAAGTGGGCGTGACGTACTGGTTCTAAGCCGTCTCGACCGTTGGAACAGACAAGCCTCGCATCGTACTGCGGGGCTTTTTGCATTTCTACGCGCGATGACGTGCTCTCGCGCCCCATAACCAAATCACTAAATATTGTTTAGTCCCCGCGCGCCGCTCACAGACAATGGTCACTCGAATCCGTTTGGCGAGGCCCGAAGATGAGTGACCACCGCGCGTCAGGCATGAACATCGTCACGCTCGTGACTGTCCCCGGCTTGCATGGCAACGAGGATGCGCACTGGCAAAGCTGGCTCGAAATGCAGTTTCCGCTCGCGCGGCGCGTCGAGCAGCGCGACTGGGCGACGCCGCATCTCGATACATGGGCCGCGTCCGTGCGCGATGTACTCACGGATATCGACGGACCCACGGTGATCGCCGCGCACAGTTTCGGCTGTCTGGCGACGGCGCATGCGCTTGCGAAGACGAACACGCAAGTGCAAGGCGTGTTGTTCGTCGCGCCCGCGAGTCCCGCGAAGTTTCGCTTTGCGGGCACGTTCAGCGCGCGGCGCATCGATGCGCCATCGCTCGTCGTCGGCAGCGAAACCGATCCGTGGATGCCGCTCGACGACGCCCGCACAGCTGCCGCTCAACGACGCCCGCACAGCGCTAGCATAGCGCATTCGTCAATCTCGGCGATGCCAGTCATATCAACACGGCGGCGGGCTTCGGTCCGTGGCCGCTTGCGCGGCATATCGTGGAGACGCTGGCGCGGCGCGTGATCGTCGAACAGGAAGATCAGGACACGAGGTAGCGCGCTTATGGATGACCCGCACTGCTTTTAGAAAATCGGGATAGGGGCAGGCCTCGCGGCCCGGCCCCTCCCACACCACCGTGCGTACGGGTCCGTACACGGCGGTTCGGATCAGTTAATTGGCGCTGGACCGACCGACGGCAGGCCCAGCGAACGGAAGCCCCGCCGGGGAGGCGGTTACGGAATAAAAACCTTTACTTCCTGCGCCCCCGCGCAATCTCCAAATCCCGACAAAGCAACTCCGCACCAACCGCGATCCGCGGCGTCGCCCGATTAATCAAATTCCCACCGATCCCAAACAAATTCCCGCGCGAAACCGCGGTCAACGAAGTCCACCGCTTCCACCGATCAAACGCCGGCGGCGCCCGATCCGACGCCGTCGCACCAACGGTAGAAGTAACGATAACCTCAGGATCAGCCGCCAACACCGCCTCAGCAGAAATCGTAGGCACACGCAGCTTCTCCGCCGCAAACACATTCACCCCACCGCACAGCGCAATCACTTCGCTAAAAACGTTCTCACGATTGAGCGTCATCAGCGGATCATCCCAAACCTGATAAAACACGCCCACAGCCGGCCGCGAGGCATATTGCGCCCGCAATCGGTCGATATCGCGAGTAAAGACCGCCGCCGCCGAATGCGCACGCGCTTCAGTCCCGAGCAACACACCAAGCCGATCGATACTCGCAGCAATATCCGCAAGCCGACGCGGCGCGCTGTAGTAAATCGGAATGCCGAGCGCGCGCAGCCGCTCCATCTGCCGTTCGGCATTGCCATGCCGCCACACGACGATCAAATCCGGCTTAAGCGCCGCGATTCGCTCGAGATCGAGCGCCTTGTTATCGCCGACGCGCGCAATGGCCTGCGCTTCCTTCGGATAATCGCTGTACTTGACCGCGCCGACGACACGCTCACCGCTGCCCGCTGCGAACAGCAATTCGGTGACATGCGGCGCGAGGCTGACGACGCGTTCAGCGGGCTTCGCCAACGTGACCGTCGCGCCCGCATCGTCGATAACAGAAAGCGCCGCGTGAGCTTGCGCCGCGACGAAAAGCGCGACAGACAACGCAACGAGTTTGAATCTCACGCACCAACCTCCGTCAACGCCCGCTTCAACCGCGCCCATTCGCCTTCCGCACCGGGCAATCCGATACGCAAGCTCGTCGTCATCTCAGGCAACGCGAAGAACCGCGTCCAGATACCGCGTCGCGCAAGCGATTGCTGCAAGCCCGAAGCATCGGGCGTCGGAATCCACGAGAAAAGCGGCGTCGAATGCGCATCGAAGCCATGCTGCATGAGCAAGTGCGAAAGCCGCACGCCATCGCGCTGAAGGTGATCGCGCGTCTCGCGTTGCCACGCGCGATCCTCGAACGCGCATCGCACCGCATGCCGCGCCGGTCCGCCGACCGTCCACGCGCCGAGCGCCGACCCGAGCTCGCGCAACAACGGCGGCGCCGCGAGCACGAAACCCGCGCGGATGCCCGCCAGCCCGAAATACTTGCCGACCGAACGCAGCACGACGAGCCCTTTGCGCGCGGTTTCATCGGCGAGAGAGGCGGACGGATCGGCATCGGCAAAGGCTTCATCGACGATCAGCGTGCCGCCGCGCGATGCCAGTTGCGCATGCCAGCGCAGCAACGTGTCGCGCGACACACGTTCGGCAGTCGGATTGTTCGGATTGGCGACGATCACATGATCGAGCGATGCGGGCAGATCGCGCGCGGTCACATCGAGCGTAACGATCCGATGCCCCGCGCGTTCGAACGCCGGCGCGTACTCGCCGTACGTAAGCGGCGCGACGCCCGCCGTACCGCGCCGGAGCAGCGCGGGCAGCGTGCGGATCGCGGCCTGCGATCCCGCCACCGGCAACGCCGATGGCGCGCCGTAATAGCGCGCGGCGCAGGCGGCGAGACCGTCGTCGTCTTCGGGCAGGCGTCGCCATGCATCGGGTGGAACCGGCGGCACCGGATACCCGCACGGATTGATGCCGGTCGACAAGTCCAGCCAGTCTTCAAGCGGGATGTCGTAGCGGTGTGCGGCTTCGCGCAGGTTGCCGCCGTGTGGAACGGAATCAGCCATGAATGTGTGCAATAGGTATCGAAGGCGAAATGATCGCCGAAACCGCGTGTGGCCGATACTCGGCCATTTGGCTTAGGCAATTTGACAAAGTCGCACGCAATGCCGCCGGAATCAACCGTACCGCCAACCAGAACAGCATCGTCCGCATTCGAACGCCGCCGCGACTGACACCCGGCCGTTTGGCTAAGGCAGCGCGCATTGCCATTCACTTCGACGCCGCCGCCGTTACCGTCGCATGCATTTCCGACACCGCCAGCCATAAGCGCATCGTCCGCGTTCGAACGAGACAGCGACTGACACGCGGCCATTCAGCCAAGCGCCAAGCCACTCACCCCGAAGCCGTCGTACTCACCACCGCCGACACGAGCAAAAGCGCCAGCCACACCACCATCGACTTATCAACGAGCCGCAGCACCGCGACGACATCTCTCGGCGTCGCCTCATGCCCGGCGCCCAGCGTCGGACGCGGTTCCACCACGCCGTGATACACCGCCGCGCCGCCGATCAGCACGTTCAGGCTGCCCGCGCCCGAGGCCATCACCGGGCCCGCGTTCGGGCTGTCCCACGCGCGCGCCTGCGTGCGCCAGCAATGCCACGCCATGCGCGTGTTGCCGACGAGCGCGTAGCTGGCCGCCGTGAGGCGCGCGGGCACGAAGTTGAGCACGTCGTCGAAGCGCGCGGCCGCCCAGCCGAAGCGCAGGTAACGCGGCGTGCGATAACCCCACATCGCGTCGAGCGTGTTGGCGAGGCGAAACATCAGCGCGCCCGGCCCGCCCGCGACGGCGAACCAGAAGAGCGCGCCGAGAATCGCATCGTTGCCGTTTTCCAGCGCGGATTCGACGGCCGCGCGCGAGAGCGCGTTTTCATCGCTTTTCGATGTATCGCGCGACACGATCTGCGATGTCAGCGCGCGCGCCTGATCGAGATCGCCGAAACTCAGCGCCCGCGCGATCGGCGCGATGTGCTCACGCAAGCTCTTCGCGCCGAGCGCGAACCACAGCAGCAGCACATGCACGATCGCCGCATACGAAAACGGCAGCGCGCTGACCAGCATCCACGCGATACCCACCGGTGGCGCGACCGCGACGAACCACGCGAGAATCCCCGCCGGACGCGCGCGAAATCCCGTGTTCAGGCACGCCTCGATACGCGTCGCGATCGTGCCGAAGCCGACGAGCGGATGCCGCGTGCGCGGCTCGCCGAACAGCCTATCGACGATCACGCCGAGCACGGCGAGCAGCGCCATCGAATAAAGGGAAAGCGTCAGCATACGTTCAGCCTTTGAGCGCAAGCGGCAAGCCCGCCGCCATGAAAACGGCGTGCGTGCTCGCGGCGGCGACGCGCTGATTCAGGCGGCCGAGTTCATCGACATAAAGACGCGTCAGCGCGCCGAGTGGTACCACGCCGAGCCCGATTTCATTGCTCACGACGATGACCTTGCCGCGCGTTTCGGCGAGCGCTGCGTCGAACGCGTTGAAGGCTGAAGTAGGCAGCGCGACGACATCGTCATCTACCGATTCGCCCGTGAAAAGCAGATTGTTCAGCCAGAGCGTCAGGCAATCGATCAGCACGCAATGACCGGCGTCGGCGGCGGCGCGCAGTGCATCTGCGAGATCGAGCGGCGCTTCGACGAGCCGCCAGTGCGCCGGCCTGCGTTCCCGATGATGCCGCACGCGCTCGGCGAATTCGGCGTCGCGCGCGGCATCGACACGCGCCGTCGCAATGTACGTCACCGGCAAGCCGCTCTCCGCCGCCAGCCGTTCGGCATAGGCGCTTTTGCCGGATCGCGCGCCGCCGAGAATGAAAGTCAGTTCCGAAGTCATCTCGATATTGTAGCGGCGGCGTTCCAGGCAATAACCCGCGCGGCTAAGATAACGCCCAGCGCTCAATAGGAAGTCTCCGATGCTTTTTTCACCTCACGGCACGCTGATGATTCAAGGCACGACGTCCGACGCGGGCAAGAGCACGCTCGTCGCGGGCCTATGCCGTTTGGCGCGTCGCGGCGGCGTGCGCGTCGCGCCGTTCAAGCCGCAGAACATGGCGCTCAACAGCGCGGTGACTGTCGATGGCGGTGAAATCGGCCGCGCGCAGGCGTTGCAGGCGGTCGCGGCAGGCGTGGCGGCGCGCATCGACTTCAATCCGGTGCTGCTCAAGCCGACGAGCGATCGCGGCGCGCAGGTCATCATTCACGGCCACGCGCACGCGAATCTCGATGCGCGCGCGTATCACGAATATAAGCGCACCGCGTTCGAAGCCGTGCTCGCGTCCTACGCGCGTCTGCGCAATGAGTTCGATGCCGTGATCGTCGAAGGCGCGGGCAGTCCGGTCGAAATCAATCTGCGTGATCGCGACATCGCCAATATGGGGTTTGCGGAGCATGTCGATTGCCCTGTCGTGCTGGTCGCGGATATCGATCGCGGCGGCGTGTTCGCGCATCTCGTCGGCACGCTGGCGTGTCTGTCGGAGAGCGAAAGGGCGCGCGTGCGCGGGTTCGTGATCAACCGGTTTCGTGGCGATATCGGTTTGCTGAAATCCGGGCTCGACTGGCTCGAAGCGCAGACCGGCAAGCCCGTGCTCGGCGTGCTGCCGTATTTGCACGGACTCACGCTCGATGCCGAGGACATGCTGCCGAGTCATCCGCACGCGCGCGGCGCGCAGGCGGCGCTGAAGGTGATCGTGCCGGCGTTGCCGCGCATCAGCAATCACACGGATTTCGATGCCTTGCGTGCGCACAGCCAAGTCGATTTTTCGTATGTCCGCGCGGGCGTGACGCCGCCTGCTGCCGATCTGATCGTGTTGCCGGGCTCGAAAAGCGTGCAGCGCGATTTGGCCTGGTTGCGCGACAACGGTTGGGACCGCGCGATCGAGCGGCATCTGCGATACGGCGGCAAAGTGCTCGGCATTTGCGGCGGCATGCAGATGCTCGGGCGTGAGATCGACGATCCGGACGGTGTCGAAGGCGCTGCCGGTTGCGTTCCGGGGCTGGGTTTGCTGGCGCTTTCCACGGTGCTCACGCCGCAGAAGCAGCTCGAAAACGTGAGCGGTTTCCTGACGATCGATGGATCGCAAGCCGAGGTGCGCGGCTACGAAGTCCACATGGGACGCGCGCACGGCGCGGCGCTCGAACGGCCTTTGGTCGCGCTCGATACGGGCTGTCCCGATGGCGCGATGTCCGATGACGGACAGATCGCCGCGACGTATCTGCATGGCATTTTCGATACGCCCGAAGCCTGCGCCACGCTGCTCGCGTGGGCGGGCGTGAAGGACGCGCAGCCGCTCGACTATCCGGCGCTGCGCGAGGTATCGCTAGACCGTTTGGCGGATGCGTTCGCGCAATCGCTCGATCTCGACGCACTTTCGCAAGCGTTCGGTCAATAAAGAATCATCTGAGTACACCGGAACATGGCGATCAGCTTGCCATCGCCATTGGTGACGGTCGCATCCCAAACCTGCGTGCTGCGTCCCAGATGCACGGCGCTCGCTTTCGCGACGATCTTCCCCTCGCGCGTCGTCGACACATGATTGCTCTTCAATTCGAGCGTCGTGAAGTTCTGCGCCTTCTCCGGCAAATGCGCGATGCACGCGTAACCGCAACACGTATCCGCGAGACCGACGACCGTCGCCGCATGCAGAAACCCGTTCGGCGCGCGCAGTTTAGGACGGGTCGTGAGTTCGCCAACCAGCGCGCCCTGATCGAGCGAAATCAGTTCGACGCCGAGCAATTCGGGCAGGCGGCCTTTCTGACGGTTGCGCAGAAAGTCGAGCGTGATGTCGGGGCGAAGCATCGTGGTCGTGGTCGTGGGCGTTTTCAGTCGAGTTGAGGAAGGCAAAGCCGTACGGCCGTTCGGCCTAAGATGCCGGCTGGCCGCGTTTTGCCGATAATATCAACGCTCGAAATCATGCACCTGTTCCTCCACGACGAACAAATTCCAGGACACTTCATGACCGTGATCGTGGTGACAAATCCAAAGGGCGGCGTCGGCAAAAGCACGCGCGCAACCAATCTGGCCGGGCATTTCGCGGCGAATGGCGAATGGGTCGCGCTCGCCGATCTCGACAAGCAGCGCTCGTCGCACGCGTGGCTGTCGCTGCGCGTGGAGATGTTGCCGAAGATCGAAGAATGGGCGCTCGATGTCGATTCGCCCGCGAAGCCGCCGAAAGGATTGGAGAAAGCTGTCGTCGATACATCCTCCGGCATCCACAGCAACCGGCTCGGACTGGCGCTCGATATCGCCGACAAGGTGATCGTGCCGCTGCAACCGTCGATGTTCGACATCTCGCAACGCAGGACTTTCTGACGCGGCTCTCGAAGGAAAAGGCCGTGCGCAAGGGCGCGATTCAGGTCGGCGTCGTCGGCATGCGGGTCGATGCGCGCACGCGTTCGGCGGATCAGCTGCACCGCTTCGTCGAAGGGCTGGACTTGCCGGTGCTTGGCTTTTTGCGCGATACGCAGAACTACGTGCAACTTGCCGCGCACGGTCTGACGATTTGGGACGTCGCGAAAAGCTGGGTCGAGAAGGATCTGGAGCAGTGGGCGCCGATCATCGAATGGGTCGAGAAGAAGTGACGGCTGTAATTTGCGCTTTCCTTACGCTTAAATAACAAGCAGGACCGCGCGCCTCGTTCTTTGAGCGGTCCGACGTCAAGAGACGCTCCATGCGAAACACCATTAGTCGCGCAATCGTCTGCTCAATCGGCTTTGTGATGCTGTCCGGTCCGGGAGGCATCGTGTACGCGCAGTGCGCGGCGCGCGCGTCGATCGAAGCGAGCAACCGGCGGTTCGAACAAGCCGTGAGCCGGAGCGATGCCGCGGGTATCGCGGCGACGTACACGGAATCGGCGAAGCTGTTGCCGGCCAACGATCACGTCGTCAGCGGACGGCAGGCCGTCACGCGTTTCTGGCAGAACGCCATCGATTCCGGCCTCAAGTCGATCAAGCTCACCACCGTCGAAGTCGATGCGCGCGGCGACACCGCATACGAAGTCGGCAAATGGTCGGTGCCGGGCGAGGCGGGCAAGGTGTACGACGCGGGCGATTACGTCGTCATCTGGAAGCGCGTGAAGGGGCAGTGGAAGCAGCATCGCGATATCTGGACGACCAACTCACCGCCGCCCAAGCGATAAACCCATCGCCCATAAAAAAGCCGGCGTTCCGTGGGGAAGCGCCGGCTTTTCAACGACTCGAGCGAAGCGATTACGTCCAGTTCTGCGTCGGCACGTGATCGCGGCTGCCCTTGATGCGGTTATCGCCATCCACGAACACGAGGTTCGGCTTCCAGCCCGCCTTGATCTCTTCTTCGTCGACGCTCGAGAACGCCGCGATGATCACCAGATCGCCCAATTGCGCGCGCCGCGCAGCCGAGCCGTTCAGCGAAATCATGCCGCTGCCGCGTTCGCCCTTAATCGCGTACGTGGTCAGGCGCTCGCCGTTGTTCACGTTCCAGATGTCGATCTGCTCGTTTTCCAGCAGATTCGCCGCTTCGAGCAAATCTTCGTCGATGGCGCACGAGCCTTCGTAATGAAGCTCGCAGTGCGTGACGGTTGCGCGGTGAATCTTCGATTTCAGCATGGTGCGCTGCATGATATTCCTTGACTTCAAATTTCCAGATTGTCGATAAGGCGCGTCGTGCCGAGTTTCGCTGCCGCGAGCACGACGAGCGGCGCATCGGCTTCGTCGGTGCTCGGCGCGATCAGGTTCGAACGCTTGCGCACGCTGATGTAGTACGGCTTCCAGCCGCGATCGGTCAGCACGTTCATGGCATCGCGTTCGAGCGCGGCGATATCGCGGTTGCCCGCGAGCACGGCTTCGCGCACGCGCTGCAACGCAGCGATGAGCTGTGGCGCTTCGGCGCGCTCATCGGCGGACAAAAAGCGGTTGCGCGACGACAGCGCGAGACCGTCTTCATCGCGCACGGTTTCGGCCGCGACGATTTCCGTGGGCAGCGCGAACTGGTTGCACATCGCGCGCACGATCATCAACTGCTGATAATCCTTCTTGCCGAACACGGCCACGCTCGGCTGCACGCACGACATCAGCTTCATCACGACCGTGCACACGCCCGTGAAAAAGCCGGGGCGGAATTCGCCTTCGAGAATGTCGCCGAAGTTATGCGGTGGATGTACGCGATACTCCTGCGGCTCGGGATACATATCCCGTTCGGTCGGCACGAAGAGCACATAGACGTTTTCTTTCTGCAGCTTTTCGATATCTTCCTGCATCGTGCGCGGATATTTCTCGAAGTCCTCGTTCGGCCCGAACTGCAGCCGGTTGACGAAGATGCTCGCGACCACCGGATCGCCGTGCTGGCGCGCGAGGCGCATCAGCGAAAGATGGCCTTCGTGGAGGTTGCCCATCGTCGGGACAAAGGCGGTGCGGTTCTGACCGCGTAACTGGTCGCGCAGTTCGTGAATTGAGCTGATGACTTTCATCGAGCGGATGTCTCCATGCAGGCGACGAGAAGATGTCGCACTTGAGGCAAGGGTAAGGAAAAACTAGGCTGGAGAATACGCGAGCCGCACGTAAATAGGCGCGTAAGGTTCGGCCTGCGTGATCTCGATCAGCGATTCGCGCGACAGCTCCAGCATGGCGATGAAATTCACCACGACCACCGGCACGCCGCGCGAGGTATCGAAAAGTTCGGTGAATTCCATGAAGCGTGCGGTTTGCAGACGCCGCAGGATCACGCTCATGTGTTCACGCACGGACAATTCCTCGCGCGAAATCTTGTGATGCTGCACGAGCTTCGCGCGCTTGATGACGTCGGCCCACGCGGCGCGCAGGTCGTTCATGTCGACGTCCGGAAAACGCTGCTCGACCGACTGTTCAATATAAATGTCCGCGCGCAGAAAATCCCGGCCGAGTTGCGGCAACTGGTCGATCTTCTGTGCGGCGAGTTTCATCTGCTCGTACTCGAGCAAACGGCGCACGAGCTCGGCGCGCGGATCTTCGGCTTCCTCGCCGGTATCGACCTTCTTGACCGGCAGCAGCATGTGCGATTTGATTTCGATCAGCATCGCGGCCATCAGCAGATATTCCGACGCCAGTTCCAGATTCGACTGGCGAATCTGATCGACATAGCCGAGATATTGCGCGGTGACATCCGCCATCGGGATGTCGAGCACGTTGAAATTCTGCTTGCGGATGAGGTAGAGCAGCAGGTCCAGCGGCCCTTCGAACGCTTCGAGAAAGACTTCGAGCGCGTCGGGCGGAATGTAGAGATCCGTCGGCAGCTTCCAGAGCGGCTCGCCGTATAGATGCGCGATCGCGCCGCCGTCGATGGTATCGGGCGTCGAATTGGTCGCGGGCGTGGCAAGGGCCACGGCGCGGTCTTCCTTCGAGCCTTCGTGCTTGTCAGCGGAAGGCTCGCGGCCGGCCGTACTCACAATCAGAAATTCTGGTAGTAGACCCACGATGTCTGCTGCACGCGCGACTGCTGCTGGCGCTGGCGCTCATCGAGGTCGATTGGCTGCTTGTCCCACAGGAGTGCGCGGCCGCGGCGCTGTTCTTCTTCCAGCGTCGGCTTCTTTTCTTTCAATTGATTGATGAACTGGGTGATGTCCGACTGATACATGATCCGGCTCCGGCTTCCGTTGATTCGTGCGGTTCGTGGGAATGGCAAGTGCGCGGCGCGGGCCGCGGCAAATTCGGAATTTTACCGCAAGCGGGAGAGGGCGACGCATCCGCGCGAAGCGGCGCGAATTGCCTGATTCGATGGAACCCGGCGCGCGCGGCGCCGTCCAAGAGCGCACGGCCCGCGCGGGTTTTTTACCGCGGCCGTCCGGCCCGATGTGGTGAAATAGCGCCTGCGCAGTTTTGCCGCGATGCTCAGATCGTCAGCGGGCTTTCCGGGGCGCTTTCCCTTTCACTTAATCCGATGCCGGAGGTCACGTTTGGCGGGGCGTTCGTTTGATCCGCTGCGCGCGATGCGCGGCCTGTCCGAAACAAGACCGCGCGCGAGCGCATGGGTTTTGGCGCTGGCGGCATGTTCCGCGCTCGCATCGGCGCCGGCCGAAGCCAAATACACGGTCGATATCGACGCGCCGCGCAGCGTCAAGAGTCTGCTCAAGGAGCATCTCGACCTGTCGCGTTTCGCCAAGCGCGACGATGTCAGCGACGACCAGTTCCAGTTCCTCGTGACCGCCGCGCCGAAAGACGTGCGCGATCTGATCGCGACCGCAGGCTATTTCACGCCCGTCGTGCGCACGGATGTGACGACCGACGACGGCAAGCGCGTCATCAAATTGTCCGTCGATCCGGGGCCGCAAACGAAAGTGGCGTCCGTGCAACTGCATTTTCAGGGCGCGGTGACGACCGAGGACCGCGCGCAGGAAAACGCCGCGCGTTTCGCGTTTTCGATCAACGAAGGCGATCCTTTCACGCAGAGCACGTGGGACGACGCCAAGAACACCGCGCTCCGGGCGCTGCAATCGAAGCGCTATCTCGGCGCGAAAATCGTGAAGTCGCAGACGCGCATCAATCCGCGCACACAGATCGCCGATCTTTCCGTCACATTCGACAGCGGCCCGACCTTCACGCTCGGCAAGCTCGACATCAGCGGGACGAAGCGGTATCCGGCGTGGATCATCGATCATGTGAATCCGATTCAGCCGGGCGAGGTTTACGATGTCGCGCGCCTGAACGAACTTCAGCGGCAGGTGCAGAACACGCCGTATTACGCGAGCGTGGCCATCGATACGGACAGCGACGTCAACAAGCCCACCGAAACGCCGATGCACGTGAAGGTGAGCGAGTACCCGTACAACAGCATCCGTTACGGCGTGGGTTACGCGACGGACACAGGTTTTCATATTCAGGGCGCGTATAGCTATCTGGATACCTTCGGCAAGGCGTATCCGTTCACCATTTCCGGCCGGCTCGATCAGACGCAGCAATACGGACGCGTGCAACTCGCGATGCCGCCCGATTCGCATGGCTGGGTCAACGCCGTGTTCGGTTCGTACACGATCACCAACGTATCGTACACGAACATCTACAGCGCGCGCGTGGGCGTGCAGCGCTCGCGACAGAACATCGACACGACGTTTTTGCTGATGTTTTATGACGACCGGCTGACGCAGAACCTGCCGAATCCGTCGACGGCGCGCGCGCTCGTGCCCGCGTGGACATGGGTGCGCCGCAATGTCGACGATCCGCTCTTTCCGCGCAGCGGCAATATCGTGCGCGCGGAAGCGAGCTTCGCTGTGAAGGGCGTGATGACGGATCAGACCTTCGCGCGCCTTTACACCAACGCGAGCCAGTACGTGCCGCTCGGCAAGCGCGACATTCTCGTGTTTCGCGCGGAGTTCGGCGGCGTGTTCACGAGCGGGCCGTCGACGGGCGTTCCGGCGTCGCTGCTGTTTCGCGCGGGCGGCGCGAATTCGGTGCGCGGTTACAGCTATCTGAGTATCGGCAATAACGTCGATGGCTCGATTTTGCCGACCAAGTACATGGTCACCGGTAGCAGCGAATATCAGCACTGGTTCACGCACGACAGGGGCGGCGCGGTGTTTTTCGATATCGGCACGGCGACCGATACGTGGGGCGAGCGCGTGTTCCAGCCGGGCGTGGGCTTCGGCGCACGCTGGCGCAGTCCGGTCGGGCCAGTGAATGTCGACCTGGCTTACGGGCTGAAGAACAAGAGCATCAAGCCGTATCTGACGCTGGGCATCGCGTTCTGATACTGAAACGATCAGGGAATCTCAAACCGCATGACCGACCAGAAGAACGAGCAACCGAACGCTGACGAACCGGCTTCTTTCGGCGGCGGCAACGGCGAGCACGCGCAGCAAGCGCCGAAGCCGAAGCCGAAGCCGAAGCGAAGCGGCTGGCGTCGTCTTGCGCGCTGGATCGGCGTGCTCGTGCTCGTCGTCGTACTGATTATCGGCATCGCGGTGGGAACGGTTTTTTACGCGCTGACGACGGATCGCGGCACGCGCTACGCGTGGCAGGCCGCGACATCGCTGCTAAAAGGCCAGTTGAGCGGCAAGCTCGACGGCGGCTCGATCGCGTCGGGTGTGCAGTTGCGCGATGTGCACTGGAAGGACGGCAAGGGCACCGATATCGCCGTGGATAGCGTGTCCGGGCGTTGGGCGCTCACGCGCGAGCCGCTGCGTTTCACGATCGATTATCTGCACGTCGGGACGATCGATGCGCGCATCGCGCCGTCAAACGAGCCGAGCAAGAAGACCGAGTTGCCGAAGGATTTGCGCATTCCAATTCAGCTCGCCATCCGCGATCTTTCCGTCGACAAACTGCGGCTGCATCAGGGCACGACGACGACCGAATTTTCGGGATTACGCTTCAACGGCGCGAGCGACGGGCAGCATCACCAGGCGACCGTGCAGCGGCTCGACACGCCGTTCGGCTTCGTCACGGCCGCGCTGAAACTCGATGGCGGTGCGCGTCCGTTCCCGCTTTCCGGCGATGCGGGCTACGCCGGCAAGGTCAACAACGAAGCGGTCAACGTGAGCGCGCGCCTGTCCGGATCGCTGGAAGACTTGATCGCGGATATCGACGCGAGCGGCATGAAGCTCAAGGGTCAGGCGCACGTCGAAGCGCTGCCGTTCGCTGACGTGCCGCTGAAATCCGCGCTCGTCACGGTCGATCACGTGAATCCGCAGGCGTTCGCGGCGGGCGCGCCCAAAGCCGATCTCGCGGTGCGCGCCGAAGTGAAACCGGTCGAAGGCGCGAAGGATTTCGTCGTGAGCGGGCCGGTGTCGATCGTGAACGCGAAGCCCGGTTCCATCGATAAAAAATTGCTGCCGCTGATCGATGCGCACGCCAACGTCAGGCTCGACACATCCGAACAAAGCATCACCGATCTGAACGTGCGGCTGCTGAAGAGCGCGACCGTTACCGGCAGCGGGAAGCTCGCGGGCGGCAAGGGCCAGTTCGATCTGAAAATCGCGAAACTCGATCTGAACGCGATCGAACCGAGCGTGCGTCCGACGGATTTCGCGGGACCGGTGGGTATCGTGCTGGATGGCGACAAGCAGTCGATCACCGCCGATCTCAACGATCCGACCGCGATCCGCGCGCAAGCCAAGGTCAGGCTCGATTCGAAGCAGACTACGCTGGATGACGTGAAGCTGACGGTCGGAAAGGGCCGCGTCGAGGCGAACGGCGTGCTCAAGAAAGACGCGCATTCGAGCTACGACCTGAAGGCGAAATTCATCGACTTCAATCCGCTGCAACTGACCGAGCAGTTGATCGAACAGAAACCCGCGCCGGGCAAAAAAGGCGCAACCGCCAAGAAGCCGGTTGAAGCGCGCGTGAACGGCACGCTCGCCGCAGCCGGCCAGCTCGCGCCGACGCTGACGACGAAAGCCACGTTCAAGCTCGCCGACAGCATGTACGACAATCTGCCGCTCACGGGCGAAGGCACGGTGCAGATCGCGGGCATGCGCGTGCTGCCGAGCAAGGCGTCGCTGTCAATTGCGGGCAACGATGTCGATCTGAGCGGCAGCTTCGGCGCGCCCGGCGACCGGCTGCGCTTCAAAATCGATGCGCCGTCGCTCGAGCGTTTGGGCTTCGGCATTGCGGGCGCGGTGAAGGCGGACGGCGATCTGACCGGCTCGATCGCGCATCCGAACGTGGCGGCGAATTATCAGGCCGATGGCGTCGTGTTCGGCGCGAACCGGCTCGGTCACGCGGAAGGGCGCGCGGACATCAAGGACGGCTCGAACGGCGCGCTCGTGTTCACGTTGAAAGCGCGCGATGCGAGCACCGATGGCATCGACATCGCCACGCTCGATGCGAATCTCAACGGCACGCGCATGAATCACATGCTCGACATGACGGCCACGGGCAAAGTGCGCGGCCAGCCGGTGAATCTCGCGCTGGCCGCAGCGGGCAAATTCACCGATGCCGCCGATGGCCCGCATTGGGACGGCACGATCGCCAAGCTCACGAACAAGGGCACGCCGTCGGTGAATCTGCAATCGCCGCTGTCGGTGAGTTATGGGCCCAAGCGCATCGTGCTCGGCGCGACGCAGCTGGTCGCGGAAGGCGCATCGCTCAATCTGAAATCGTTCTCGATGGAAAATGGCCACATGCAGTCGGCGGGCACGTTGACGAACGTGAACGTCGCGCATCTGTTCGAGGTGCGGCAGGAAATGACCGGCGAAGAGCCGCCGATTCGCACCGATCTCGTGTTCGACGGCGACTGGAATTTTTCGCTCGGTTCAACTGCGACCGGTTACGCGCAGATCAAGCGCCGCACCGGCGACGTGATGATCGACGGTACACGCGGCATCGCGCCGCTCGGGCTTTCGGATATCACCGCGCGCGCGGATTTCAGCGACGGAAATCGGTTGAACGCGTTGCTGTATGCGCAGGTGAGCCGCATCGGCGTGATCGATGTGAACGTGCAGACGGCGCTCGTGAATCGCGACGGCATTCTGACCATCGACGATAACGCGCCGCTCACCGGCGCCATCAACGCGAACGTGCCCGAACTGCGCACGACGGGCGGCCTGCTCGGCGCGAACTATCTGCTCGGCGGGAAAATTGCGCTGAAGCTGGTGATCGCAGGCATCGTCGCGAAACCGACGCTGTCGGGCACGCTCAACGGCGACAATATTTCCGCGACGATCGTCGATCAGGGTGTGCAGTTGAAGGATGGCATCATCCGCATCAAGCTGGCGGAAAATCTCGTCGATTTGCAGCAGGTCGAGTTTCATGGCGCGAGCGGCACGCTGCGCGCGACCGGCCAAGTGCGGCTCGATCAGCAGCAGCCGGATCTGACGGCGAGCATTATCGCGGACAAGCTGGAGCTGTTTGCACCGCCGGACCGGGAATTGTCGCTGTCGGGCAGCGCGAAGATCGCCAACGCGGGCTTGCAGGGCGGCATGGCGATCGATGGCAAGTTCACCGTCGATCATGCGCTCTTCGATCTACCTGAAAGCTCCGCACCGTCGCTTGGCGATGACGTCGTGATCGTGCGTCCCGATGGCACCGTGAAGGGCGAGAACACGAAGCAGCAGACCGTGGCCGCGACCGAAAAACCGGTCGGGCCGTTCACGCCGCGCGCGAATATCGACATCGATCTGGGACAGCGTTTCCGCTTCAAGGGCGCGGATCTCGGGCTGCAAGGCACGATCACCGCGATGAGTGCGCCGAACATGCCGCTGCGCGCGGTCGGCAACATGCGCGTGACGACGCCCGGTTCGAGCTACATCGCGTTCGGCCGCAAGCTGAACATCGAAAACGGCTTCTTTACATTCAACGGACCGGTGGCCAATCCCGGCCTCAATATCCTCGCGATGCGGCGCAATCAGGAAGTCGAAGCGGGCGTGCAGGTGACGGGCACGGTGCAGGCGCCCGTCGCCAAGCTGATCTCCGAGCCGAACGTGCCGGACAACGAAAAGCTGTCGTGGCTGCTGTTCAGGCATGGCACGGATCAGGGCAATAACGTCGGCCAGCAAAGTGCGATGACCAGCGCGCTCGCGCTGCTCGGCAGCCGCGGAGGGGCGAAGATCGCGCAGACGATCGGGCTGGACGAGTTCACGGTCGGATCGAGCGAAGTCGGGCTGACCGATCCGCAAGTCGTGATGCTGTCGAAGGCGATCAACGAGCGGCTCGTGCTCGGCTACGAGCAAGGGCTGCAATCGGCGCAGAACGCGGTCAAGGCGACGCTCGCGTTGTCGCGATTCTGGTCGGTGACGGCGTATGGCGGCACGTACGAGGGCGTCGATCTGTCGTACGCGCGGCGGTTTAATTCGTGGATGCGGTTGTTTTCGTCGGCGGGTTCGAGTTCGCGCGCGTCGGGGGTATCGAGTGCGTCGGGTGCATCGGGCGTTTCGGTGCCCTTGGGTGCGTCTTCGGCGCTGGAGCCGGACTGAGCATGGCCTACGATTCTCGTCCGCGAGCAGAATAACCAGAAAAGTTAGGGTCTGGAACTATTTATTATTGATTGCCTATGCCGCATGCGTAGTGATGCAAACTAAATGCCTTCATCGAAACAAATGCTGCGTAATGCAAATTTTTACGCAATCGAGGAAAGCTAGCTTCACTGATTTAAGATACTTGAGCCAAACCGCTCTAAGTCCCCGTCCTGTCTGCCTTTCGACTCAACGCAGTCATATATTTCGTAGCCCAATTCTTTCGTTGATCACGCTGATAAATTACAACGATCTATCATCTGAGAATTGTCCTACACACTAAGCTAAGGGTTTTACCTAGAATCGCACTTCCCTTGAAACAGGGTGCTGCCTCGCAAGCGGTGTGACTTTAAATCTTGAGTTTTGCCAGAAGTACTTTGCTTTTATATTCGGATAACTAAATGACATATGCGATGGTGGTTATGTGATCATTTCTTAGTTAGGCAACAAATAGGATTTTTCAACGTGAAAAAAATCGGTTTCTCGATTATCGCTGCAGCAATCGGCTTCATGAGCGCAAGCGCACACGCAGCAGGTCAACCGAACGGCGGCTTGATGACGATCAACGGTGCGTTGACGGCACAAACGTGCGATGTGAGCGGCAATGGCCAAGGCAACAACTTCACGGTCACGCTGCCGACGCTGTCCGCTGCAGAGTTCTCGGCTGCAGGCGCTTCGGACGGCAGCACGGGCTTCAACATCGCTCTGACCAACTGCACGCCGAACACGGGCAACGTGCATACGTTCTGGGAATACGGCTCGAACCCGCTGGCTGACGGCAATCTGAAGAACAACGGCACCGCGACGAACATCGAAGTGCGCCTGCTCGACTTCAATGCCGGCCAGAAGACCATCGACGTGAGCAAGGCTGACGGCGCGCAGAATTCGCAGACCGTGGCAATCACGGCCGGCAAGGCAAGCCTGCAATACGCGGCGCAGTACTTCACGCCGGCAGGCGGCGCATCGGCCGGTACGGTAACGACGACCGTTACCTACTCGATGGTGTATCAGTAAAGCGGTTTGACGGACGATGGTGCAGCGCGCCTTCGTCCGTCTGGGACGTTTCGGCAAAGTTCGGCCTTGCGCACCTGAGTCCGTACGCTATGTCGCCACGCCGGTCCTTTCTCAAATGTTCCGTTAAGTTTTGTCATTCAGGCCGTTCGCACGAACGGCCGCGGAAGATAGGCGCGTCTGTCCAGAAGCAGGACGTTTCATCTCCGAATTTTGTTCTCTGGTTTTGCGTCATGAAAATCCCAAAATCTTTATTCCGCGTCCTGCTAACGAGCGTGTTCGCCGCGAGCACGCTTTTCTTCTCCATCAGCGAGGCGTCGGTCGTCGTCGCCGGTACGCGTGTGATCTACAACGCGAAGGATAGAGAGGTGACACTCAAGCTATCGAACAACGGCGCGTCTCCCGCCTTGACGCAAGTCTGGCTCGACAATGGTGATGCCAAGGAAGATCCGAGCAAGCTCGACCTTCCTTTTGTCAGGACGCCGGCGCTTGCGCGCATCGATCCGCAGAAGTCGCAAACTATCCGTATTTCCTACACCGGCGAGGCGCTGCCGCAGGATCGCGAGACGCCGTTCTGTTCTGGTTCAACCTGCTCGAAGTGCCACCGAAGCCGACCGCTGCCGAGGCCGGCGCCAATTACGTTCAGTTGGCGTTTCGTTCGCGTCTTAAGTTCTTCTTCCGTCCGGCCGGGTTGCAAGGGTCCGCCGACAACGCGCCGAGCAAGCTGGTCTGGCATCTGACAGGGCGGTAAAGCGGCGCTGCAGGCTAAGAATCCGACGCCGTACCACGTGACCATCGTTTCCGCGCAAGTTGGCAGTGGCGAAAACGCGCCGAAGTTCGACGAAGGCGGCATGGTGACGCCGGGCGGTGAGATCACGTTGCCATTGAACGCTTCATCTGTTGCGGCGGGTGGCAAGGTTTCGTTCACCACGCTGAATGACTTTGGCGGCCCCATGACGCACGAAGCGGCGCTTCAGTAAGCGCAAGGAGCGCCGGTCCGGCCAGTCGAACGCATCGCAAGGGCAGCGCAGAACGGGGTTCTGCGTTGTTCATCTCGCGAGCGGCGGAGCGTGCATCGCTCCGTTGCGACGGCATCGAATCATTCCTGTTGCGAACCGACTGGTCAAAGCCGATGCGTTTGCGCGTCGGTGGCAACCGCATTGCCTGCGAAATAGCACTACATGGACACCTACCGCCACTCGAACATCAATACGAAGTTCGGCAATGCAGATTATTTGTCGCTGAGTCAGGCGAGCGTCGCCGTGCTTCTCGCCTTCACGGCGGTGCATGCGAAAGCCGATAACGCACCCGATCAAAATATTGCCGTGCGGCTCGAAGCGCTGGCGTTGACTCAGGCGATGCCTGTCTATTCGCCGCTCGACGCGAACGCTCCGGTCACGCCGCCGGGAACGAGCACGACGGCCACGATCGCACGCAACGTTGCTTCCCTGGCAGAAACGGTGCCGATGGATAAGCACGTTTTTGTGGGCGAGGATCCAGCTCCGGCTTCGCTCGCGGTGGTCTCGCCAGTATCGGTGGCCGTCGCGGTGCCACGTCCGGCGTCAGTGCCTGCTTCCGCCCCGGACGGGACGCGGATTTCACCCGTGGTCGCCGCGCCGGTCGAACCGAAGAGTGTGCCTTCAACTCGGAATTCCTCGTTGGCAGCGCGGCTAAGCAGCTCGATATCGACCCGCTACGACAAGGGCAATCTCGTCGTCCCGGGTCGATATCGCGCGGCGCTGTATGCCAACCAGACGTGGATCGGCTCGGCAGACATTACGCTGCGCGAGCTCGATGGTCCGGGAAAAGCGGCCCAGCCGGTGTTCGATCGCGATCTGTTGATGCGTATTGGCGTCGATGTCACGCGCCTTGGCGATACCGCTCACGCAACGCTGGATGCGGCCGACAAGAGCGGCGGCGTGCCGTTGGGCGTTCTGATTCCGCAGGCGACGGCCACCTTCGATGCAGGCGAGCAGCGTCTGGACCTGAGCATTCCGCAGGCAATGATGAGCCGCAACGCGCGCGGCTGGATCGATCCGAAATTCTGGGACGATGGCGTGCCTGCTGCTGTGGTGCAGTACAACGCCAATGTCTATCATAGCAGCGGCCGAGGTTTCTCGACCACACAGAACTATCTCGGCCTGAACACGGGTGTCAACATCGGTCCGTGGCGCTTCCGCTATAACGGCAACGTCACGAGCACGAGCGGCGCGGGCACGCACGTGCAAAGCATGCAGACCTATCTGCAGCGTTCGATCGAGCCGATCAAGAGCCAGCTTACGGTCGGCGATTCCTACACCGACGGCTCGATTTTCGATTCCTTTGGCATCACTGGCGCACAGATCGGCACCGATGACCGCATGTACCCCGAGTCGCAGCGCGGTTACGCGCCGACCGTGCGCGGCATCGCGAATTCGAACGCGAAGGTGCAGGTCAAGCAAAGCGGTGACATCATTTACGAAACGACGGTCGCACCGGGGCCGTTTGAAATCGACGATCTCTACGCGACCGGCTACGGCGGCGATCTGCAAGTCGTCATGACCGAGGCGGACGGCAGTCAACACACTTCGTTGTTGCCGTATTCCGCGCCGGTCAATGCGCTGCGCGAAGGGCGCTGGCGTTACAACGTGGCGGCAGGTCTTTACCGCAATACCAGTTTGAGCACGACGTGCTTCAGACCTGTGTCCAGCACGGCCTGAACAACTTTATCACCGTGTACGGCGGCGCGATGCTCGGCGACAACTATGTGTCGGCGGCAGGCGGCGTCGCGCTGGATACGCCTGTCGGCGCGGTAGGTTTCGACGTGACGCAGGCTTACGCGCGTATGGGCAATCTGCCCTCGCACAACGGCCAGAGCTTGCGCCTGTCGTACTCGCGCTCGTTCGAGCCGACCAGAACCGATGTCACGCGAAGCACGGCAACGCGTATGTGAATCAGAATATTCAGAAGGGCCGTCTGCAGCTGACGGTCAACCAGAATCTGTTCAACTACGGATCGCTTTATGCGTCGAGCTTCACGCAAAACTACTGGAACCGGCCAAATCGCGATACATCGTTCCAGGTCGGCTACAACACGAACCTTGGTCGAGTTGGCGTGGGCGTGTCGGCGTCGCGCGAACTCGATTCGCAGAGCGCGCGCTGGAGCAACCGCTTCATGTTTAACATGAGCATACCGCTCGATATCGGCGCGTCCACCGCGAATTCGATAACGAGTTTCTCTCACGATTCGCGCGACAACAGCAGCCAGATCCAGGAAACCTTCTCGGGCGCGCTCGGCCAGGATTACCCAATCAATTACGGCGTCACCGCGGGTCACCCTTGGGGCAATGGCAACGCCAACAACATCAACGCCAACGTGGGCTATCTGTCGCCGGTCACGCAGCTTCGCGGCAACGCGGGTTCGTCGAACGGCTACCGGCAGGCGGCCGCTGGCGCGACCGGCACGCTGATCGCATACGACGGCGGCGTGGTTCTCACGCCTCAGACCGGCGACACCTTCCCGGTGATCGAGGCAAAGGATGCACGCGGCGCACGCGTGGCGAGTTCGCCCGGCGTGCGTGTCGATCGCTTCGGGCACGCGGCGATCGCGGGCATGCAGCCGTTCTCGCTCAATACCGTCGAAATCGATACGAAGGGCTTGCCGATGGGCGTCGAGCTGAAGAGTACGGAGCAGCATTTCGCACCGACGGCGGGTTCGGTGGTGCGTGTGAAGTTCGACTCGGAGAATCGCGGGCAGGCGGTGGTGATGCGCGTGCGTCGTCCTGATGGCGGCGTCCTGCCGTTCGGCGCGGACGTGCTCGACGACGAAAACAACATCGTGGGCACGGTCAGCCAGGGCAGCCGCGCCATGTTCTACATGAAGAAATCGGAAGGCGATTTCACGCTCAGGTGGGGCGATCAAGCTAGCCAGAGCTGCAAGCTGCGTTATTCGCTGCCGATCGCATCGAAAGACAAAGACGCGAAGATAGTGCCTGCGGACGCAGTATGCCAATAAGCCAAATCATCGGGCCAATTTTCGTCGGTCGGCTCGACATCACACCGGTACGGTCACGGCGGGACCGGCGAACAGCAAAGTAACCTTGACGGTCTCGTATCAATAGCGCGCCGTCACTACAGCAAAGAGCGGGCTGCCGCAGTGGCCCGCATGGAGTCCTAATATCATGAACAAACTCAATAAAATCCTCTTGGCGTTTTTCGTGACGACAGCGGCAGGCTCGGTTTTCGCAGCAGATGCAAACCTCAATTTCACCGGACAGATTCTGGCGGCGTCCTGCTCAGTTGACAGCAGCTCTGCCAACCAGACCATCGATCTCGGTAGCGCGTATGTCGGAACTTTTGCATCAGTCGGCTCGATTTCGAATGCAAAGGCGTTCAACATCAATCTGAACAATTGTTCGGCTAACGCGAAAGTATCGATGAACGTAACCGGCACCATGGACTCGGTTGTCAGCGTACTCAAGAACACCGGCTCGGCGACTGGAGTGGGCATTCAACTGCTGTCGGCAAGTGCAGTGGGTTCAACGACTGGCACGCCAATCACCCTGAACAGTACGATCAGCGTTGGTACGGTAAACGCATCTAACGCGATGACGATTCCATTTGCCGCCCAGTTTTACCGCCTTGGCACGATGACCGCCGGTTCAGTGACGACAACCGCGACGGTGAACTTTACGTATAACTGATCGTATGCCCTCGAACGGATTGCCGGATGAGCGATCTGGCACGGGCTTGTTTGATCCTCGGCGCCACTGTGTGCGCGGTCAGCCGCGCGATGCTTTATTTGAAGAACCCGGAAGGCGATTTTACGAACAGGTGGGGCGATCAGGCTTTCCAGCGTTGCAAGGTGCGCTATGCGTTGCCGGATGCGCAGACGACCAAGCCGGGGGCAAGCGTTCTTGGAGATGTGAAGTGTTAGTGATTGTACGATGTGATGGCGTCATACGTCGTGTAGCGCGAACTGCGCGCTTCGCCAACGTGATCCGTTGAAGAATGCTAGTCGACCCACCCGAGCCGCCGGCAAATTTCGACGATGGGCAGGTGCCCGCGAATTGCTTGGTGCACGGGTTTAACAAAAGACATGGATGGGCACAACGAGTTGTCCGAGAGTCGAATCATGAAGCACACGAGAAAGAATAGTCTCAAACAATACTTCGCGCGCGGCTGTCGCGCCTTATTAACGCTCGCCGTGATTGCCCTCAGCGTGGCGGGTGGGACCGCTCATGCAACGTGTAGCTTTAAGTCAGGCTATGCAGCCACGAATTCGGTGATGACCTTGCCGGCCCAGCTCTCGGTTCCGATTAACACGGCCGCCGGCACGGTGATTTTTGACTCGGGATGGGTTGGGACGGGAGGTACCGATTTGTGGTGCCAAGGTGGCGAGGGCTTTACAGTAGGCTATTCCGCTTCAATGACGGCTGTGTCTGGCATGGCCCATGTCTATCAAACGGGCGTGCAGGGAATTGACATCAAAAGCGCCTACTCGAACACGAACAATGCAGCTCAGCATCCTGCCAACATGGACTCTGTCAGTAGCATGACCGCGGCATGGTTCGTCGAGTCCCCGAGCCGGTCGCTGGGCGCTACCGAGGCAATTGAATACGTCCCAAAGGGCGTTTATCGCGTGCAATATGTGGTGACCGGAAAGCTTCAGGCGGGCAGTACTACGATGACCCTTCCCAATCCCACGGCAACGACTAAATACGGTTCAGTCATGACCAATATCGCTAGCTTCACGCGAACAACGATGAATATCGCGGGTCTGGGTTGTCAGGTGACCAATTCAAACATCGTCGTGCCATTGCCGCCTGTGCAGACAACCGAGTTGCTGGCTGTCGGTATAACGAAAGGCGCGACGAATTTTCAGGTTCCGCTCGTTTGCGATACCGGCGTCAAAATTGCCTATGAGATCGACGGCACCTCAGGCTCGAGTGCGAAGGGCGTGCTCGCCAACCAGACGGGATCGGGCTATGCAACAGGCGTTGGCATACAGGTGTTGCAGAACGCGACGCCGGTAACGCTCAACCAATTGTCGGGAAGCTACATAACGACCACCGCCGCCAATCAGAGCGTCAATATTCCGTTCACCGCACAGTACTATCAGACGGCGACGACAACGACGCCGGGCAACGTCAAGGCAACGGCTACGGTCCAGATGAACTACCAGTGAAGGTTACGCAATGAAAAAAACGCTTGGCGCGGCGCCAAGCGTTTTTTTTCATCGATCGACCGGCGAAGCGCGCCGGCCGATGCCTTTACTTCACTCGCATTCCCGGCTTCGCGCCATTGTTCGGCTCGAGAATGTACAGGCCCGGCTCGGCCTTCTCGTTTGCCGCCGACGCCGCCAGCACCATTCCTTCTGACATCCCGAACTTCATCTTGCGCGGCGCGAGGTTCGCGACCATCACCGTCAGCTTGCCGATCAGATCCTGCGGCTGATACGCCGACTTGATACCCGAAAACACGTTGCGCGTGTTGTCTTCGCCGATATCGAGCGTCAGTTGCAACAGCTTGTCGGACCCTTCGACGGCCTTGCAATCGACGATCTTCGCGATGCGCAGATCGACCTTCGCGAAGTCGTCGATGGAGATCACGTCCGAATCGTCTTCTTTCTTCGCAACGGGTTTCACCGCAGCCTTCGCAGGCGCAGCCGCTTCAGGCTGCAACGATTCGCGATTGGCCGCGAGCAGCGCCTCGATCTGCTTCGGATCGACACGCGTCGTCAGATGCTTGTATGCGTTGATCGGATTGGCCGACGACAACGGCTTCGCGGCGTCCGCCCAGGTGAGCGGCGCGATGCCGAGAAACGCCTCGACCGCCTCGATCAGCTTCGGCATCACCGGCTTGATCGCGAGTGACAACAGGCGGAACGCTTCGAGACTCACGCTGCACGTTTCATGCAGCGCGACGCCATTCGCCGGGTCCTTCGCCTGATCCCACGGTTTCGCGGTATCGACGTAGGCGTTCACGGCATCGGCGAGTTCCATGGTCGTACGCAGCGCGCGGCCGTATTCGCGCGACTCGTAGTAAGCGGCGATATGCGGAATTGCGGCGCGCAATTGCACGAGCAGCGGATGCTGCATCACGCTGTCCTTCACGCGGTCGTCGAAACGCTTGATCAGAAATCCCGCTGCGCGGCTCGCAATATTCACGTACTTGCCGACGAGATCGCTGTTCACGCGCGCCTGGAAATCGTCGAGATTCAGGTCGATGTCTTCCATCGTGCTGTTCAACTTCGCCGCGAAGTAGTAGCGCAGCCACTCAGGGTTCAGGCCCGTGTCGATCACGTTTTGCGCAGTGATGAACGTGCCGCGCGACTTCGACATCTTCGCGCCGTCCACCGTCAAAAAGCCGTGCGCAAATACATTCGTCGGCGTGCGATGACCGGAAAATTCGAGCATCGCCGGCCAGAACAGCGTGTGGAAATACAGAATGTCCTTGCCGATGAAGTGATATTGCTCGGCCTTCGAATCCGGTTTCACCCAGTCATCGAACGTGAGTCCGATGCGGTCCGCGAGATTCCTGAAGCTCGCGTAATAGCCGACCGGCGCATCTACCCAGACGTAGAAATACTTGCCCGGCGCGCTGGGGATTTCGAAGCCGAAGTAGGGCGCATCGCGGGAAATATCCCAGTCGGCGAGCTTGGCTTCGCCCTTGTTGCCGAGCCATTCGCGCATCTTGTTGGTCGCTTCCGACTGCACGAGCCCGCTCACCCAGCCGCGTAGGAATTCCTCACAGCGCGGATCGGACAGCTTGAAGAAATAGTGTGTCGAAGTCTTGCGGATAGGCGTCGCGCCCGAGACGACCGAATACGGATTGATGAGCTCGGTCGGCTGATACGTCGAGCCGCAGACTTCGCAGTTGTCGCCGTACTGATCCTTCGCGCCGCACTTCGGGCACTCGCCCTTGATGAAGCGGTCCGGCAGGAACATTTCCTTGACCGGATCGTAGGCCTGTTCGATATCGCGCGCCTCGATCAGGCCGGCCTGCTGGAGCGCGTCGTAGATCATGTTGCAGAGGACGCGGTTCTCTTCGGTATCGGTCGAATAGTAGTTATCGAACGAAATGCCGAAGCTGTCGAAATCGCGCTTGTGCTCTTTCCATACGCGCTCGATCAGTTGTTTCGGCGTGGTGCCTTCCTTCTCGGCGCGCAGCATGATCGGCGTGCCGTGGGTGTCGTCGGCGCCGACGTAATAGACCTCGTGACCGTGCATTCGCAGCGTCCTAACCCAGATATCCGTCTGAATGTATTCGACCAGATGGCCGATATGAATCTGACCGTTCGCATACGGCAGCGCGGACGTGACGAGGATCTGGCGGCGGCCGCTTGCGTTGACGGAAGCGGCGGGCGCGGCGGAGGCGGAGGCTGAAATCGGTGCTGACATAAAGGCGCGACCCGGAGAAATGCTGGTGATGGGTGAAAAAAGCGGAATTTTGATTTTAGCAGGGCGGGGCGGATGGGCGTTTGTTGGCCGTGGAAGGTCGAGTCTGACCGTGAATTTCGCTGCTCACTTTCAGCTAGAAAATACAACAAAATAGTTGCATTTTTCTCCTGGCAAAGTACAACCTTTATGTTGTATTTCATGCGCCCTCAACACTCGCGGAGGGCGCATGAAATACAGTCAGGAAGTGGCTTCGCCATCAAGGGGCGGTTTTTACGCCGGCGAAGGGCGGTCACTTCCGCGTGACAATCAACGGCCGGGCCACCATTTTCCCGATCACGGCAGCAAAGAGATTAGTACGAATCTAATGGAGCAAGTCAAGAAGCAACTTGGCTTGGAAATAAGCGAGGAAGCGATGTTCTTTGGAGAATCCACCGTCATGCTGTCCTATCCAGTCAATCTGGAACCCGACACGAACAACACATTACTCGTCACGTTCCCCGACATTCCGGAAGCCATTTCCGTAGGCGACGATGAAGGCGAAGCGCTCTTGAACGGCCTTGATGCGCTAGAAAGTGCCATCGAGATCTACTTCGACGAAAAACGCGAAGTCCCCATGCCGTCAAAGCCGAAAAAAGGCCAGCACGTCGTGACCTTACCTGCGCTCGTCGTCACAAAGGTGCTGCTTCAGAACGAAATGCTGCGGCAAGGCGTGCGCAAATCCGAACTCGCGCGACGTCTGAACGTGCATATGCTGCAGGTCGATCGCCTGCTCGATCCGCGTCATTCGTCGAAACTGGAGGCAATCGAAGCGGCCCTTACGTCGCTCGGAAAGCGTTTGAAGATTTCGCTGGCCTGACTGCGCGCGGCGCGTTCAGCCAAATCGAACAGGCAAAAAAACCGGGGCTCAATGCGCCCCGGAGCAACAACGACAAGAGGAGAATGGCAGGCGGCGGCATCGCCAGCCACCTACCGTAACGACAGACACGCGCCACGCGCCCAAAGTTTCAAATTTTTTTTCAGGCGAATTCGCGTGACTGCCGCCGGCGCGTCCAAACTGGCCATTTCTCCCGTCAAATCAGTCGTTTACTGCACTTGACCCGGCTGCGCTGTCGCACGCAGATAGATTTCCACGCGGCGATTTTGCACGCGGCCCGCTTCCGTCGAGTTGTCCGCGATCGGCTGGTTCTGGGCCCATGCCCGACGCCGAAAGGCGCTGCGCCGGCACGCCGTGCGTCGCGATGTGCGACAGCGTCTGGTTGTAAGCCGGCTGGCCGGTGTTGTCCGTGTGGCCGACGACGCTCGCGATCAGCTCCGGATGCTGTTGCATCGTCTGCGTGACCGAGTTTAGCACCGGATCGAAGGTCGGCTTGATCGCGTAGCTGTTGGTATCGAAGGAAATGGAATTCGGGATGTTGACCTTGAGCGAGCCGTCCTGCTGCTCGGTCACTTGCGTGCCGGTGCCCTTCGAATCGCCCGAAATCTTGTTGCGGATCGCCTGCCAGTTGTAGCCGACGATGCCGCCCGCCGCCGCGCCCGCGCCGACAGCCGTATTGGTGCCCTGTTGCGTCTGGCAACCGGCGAGCAGCGCGCCAGCCACGACAAAGACGGACAAACGAGTCATCAGTTTGGTGTTCATGTTGGATCTCCTTGTTTTAACAAGCGATTCGGCTCACGCGCCGAGCGTGCGAAGGGTCTTCAGACGAGCTTCGGAGCGAGCCTCTACAATAAGCAGAACGGCGTCCGCTTGCCCGTCGTTCCCGGAAAAGTTTGCAGCGGGATAGTGCAATGCGCGCACGGCGCACGCAACGGCACTAACAATTACTTGCAATTTCCTAAGACTGTTGCCAGCCAACGACGGCCCGAGCAACAAGCGTTCCTTGGAGTATCGATGAGCATTGACCGCGCGAAGATCGACACCGCACTCGCCACCCTGACCGACCCCAACACCCAGCGCAGTTTCGTCGAGACGAAGAGCGTGCGCAACGTGTCCGTCGACGGCTCGACCGTAAGCGTGAACATCGTGCTGGGTTATCCGGCCAAAACGCAGTTCGAATCGATTCGTGCAATGGTCACGAACGCGCTGCGCGAGATTCCGGGTGTTACGAATATCGCAGTCGACGTATCGTCGCAAGTCGTCGCGCATGCCGTGCAACGCGGCGTGAAATTGTTGCCGAACGTGAAGAACATCATCGCGGTGGCGTCGGGCAAGGGCGGCGTTGGCAAGAGCACGACAGCGGCCAATCTCGCGCTAGCGCTCACGGCGGAAGGCGCGTCGGTCGGCATGTTGGACGCAGACATCTACGGCCCGTCACTGCCGATGATGCTCGGCATTTCCGGCCGCCTCGAATCGCCCGACAACCAGTCGATGAACCCGCTCGAAGGCCACCACGGCATTCAGGCCAATTCCATCGGCTTTCTGATCGAGCAGGACAATCCGATGGTCTGGCGCGGCCCGATGGTCACGTCCGCGCTCGAACAACTGCTTCGGCAGACCAACTGGCGCGATCTGGATTACCTCGTCGTCGATATGCCGCCCGGTACCGGCGACATCCAGTTGACGCTCGCGCAAAAAGTGCCCGTCACGGGCGCGGTGATCGTCACTACGCCGCAGGACATCGCGCTGCTCGACGCCAAGAAGGGCCTGAAGATGTTCGAGAAAGTGGGCATTCCAATTCTTGGCATCGTCGAAAACATGAGCACGCATGTGTGCTCGAATTGCGGTCACGAAGAGCATATTTTCGGCGCGGGCGGCGGCGAGCGCATGGCCAAGGAGTACGGCGTGGAAGTGCTCGGATCGTTGCCGCTCGATATCGCCATTCGCGAGCGTACCGACGCCGGTCAGCCGACGGTCGTATCGCAACCGGAAAGCCGGATTGCGGAGACGTACCGTGCCATTGCGCGGCGCGTGGCCGTCGCGATTGCCGAGCGTCAGCGTGACATGACGTCGAAGTTTCCGAGCATCGTCGTTCAGAACACGTAATACCGAGCGTTTCTTCTCGAATGCCGCGGGCCTTGTGCAGCGCGGCTCGCGGTATCATGTCGCCTTCGAGACGCGGCAGTGCCGGCGCACGGGGCGCCGCGGCCGCCGAGAGGAACGCATGAAAGACAGATTTGACGGAAGGGCGAAACGCGTGTGGTTCGCCGTGTGTGCAATGGCGGCGTGCAGCGTCATGCTGAGCGGCTGCGGCATCCTCTTCCAGAATCACGAGAAACGCGCCGATGCTCAATTGAAGCCCACGCCCGGCAACACGGCGCGCGGCAGCATCACGTTGATCGAGCGGGCCGATGGCGTGCAGGTCACCTACAACCTCACCGATCTCGCGCCGAACAGCGATCACGCGCTCGAAGTGCATGAACGCGGCGACTGCATCGCCGTGACCGATCAGGACACGAGCCCGGTGTTTGTGCTGCAGTCGGACCGCCGGCATCCGAATGCGCGGCTCGAAGGCGAGCTCGGCAATATTCACGCGGACGCGACAGGCGCGGCCACCGGTTTCATCGTTGCGACGGACGTTTCGCTCGATGGCGTGCGCTCCGTCATTTCGCGCGCGATCATGCTGCATCGCGAGGCTACGGATCCGTACGCGATGTATCCGCATAACGTCGGGCCGGCCATCGCGTGCGGCGTTATTCGTAGATAAAACACATCGCGTAAAATACACGTTTTCGTTTGGCCAGCGCCCAACTTCCGATCCATTGAACGGCGCGGTTCACCCCAGCCGCAACCGTTCACCGTTGAGTAGCGTCCCCTATGAGCATCAAATCCGACAAGTGGATTCGGCACATGGCCGAAGAGCACAAGATGATCGAGCCGTTCGTGCGCGATCAGGTGCGCGTGACCGAAGACGGCCGCAAGATCGTGAGCTACGGGACGTCGAGCTACGGCTACGACATTCGCGTGGCCGACGAATTCAAGATTTTCACCAACATCAATTCCACGATCGTCGATCCGAAAAACTTCGACAAGAAATCGTTCGTCGATTTCAAGGGCGATGTCTGCATCATTCCGCCGAATTCTTTCGCGCTCGCGCGCACGGTAGAATATTTCCGCATTCCGCGCTCGTGCCTGACCGTGTGTCTGGGTAAATCGACGTATGCGCGCTGCGGGATCATCGTCAACGTGACGCCGTTCGAGCCGGAATGGGAAGGCTACGTGACGCTCGAATTCTCGAATACGACACCTTTGCCTGCGAAAATTTATGCGAACGAAGGCGTGGCACAAGTCTTGTTCTTCGAAAGCGATGAAATGTGCGAGACGTCGTACGCGAATCGTGGCGGCAAATATCAAGGTCAGCACGGCGTGACGCTGCCGAAGACCTGATCGAACCGCCTACGTTATAAGCTTGTCGAACGACCGCTGTCTCAGTCCAAAGACAGCGGTCGTTCCATTTGGAGATTCGCCTCATGAAGTTCCGCTTTCCTGTCGTCATCATCGACGAAGACTTTCGCTCCGAGAATATTTCGGGTTCCGGTATCCGCGCGCTTGCCGAGGCGATCGAAAAAGAAGGCGCCGAAGTTCTCGGCCTGACGAGTTACGGCGATCTCGCCGCGTTCGCGCAGCAGTCGAGCCGCGCGTCGTGTTTCATTTTGTCGATCGATGACGAGGAATTGCTGCCGTACGCGGAGAACGTCGTCGTCGAAGGCGATACGCCGGAACTGGCGACGGCGATTGTCGCGCTGCGTGCGTTCATCACGGCGGTGCGCAAGCGTAACGCCGACATTCCGATTTTCCTCTACGGCGAAACGCGCACGTCGCGCCATCTGCCGAACGACATCCTGCGCGAACTGCATGGCTTCATCCATATGTTCGAGGACACGCCGGAGTTCGTGGCGCGGCATATCATCCGCGACGCGAAGGTGTATCTCGATGCGCTCGCGCCGCCGTTCTTCAAGGAACTCGTGCAGTACGCAGACGAAGGCTCGTACTCGTGGCACTGTCCGGGGCACTCGGGCGGCGTCGCGTTCCTTAAAAATCCGCGCGGGCAGATGTTCCACCAGTTCTTCGGCGAAAACATGCTGCGCGCCGACGTCTGCAACGCGGTCGAAGAACTCGGCCAGTTGCTCGATCACACCGGGCCGGTCGCCGCGTCCGAGCGGAATGCGGCGCGCATCTTCGGCGCGGATCAGCTGTTTTTCGTGACCAACGGCACGTCGACGTCGAACAAGATCGTGTGGCATGCGACCGTTGCACTCGGCGATATCGTGCTGGTGGACCGCAACTGCCACAAGTCGATTCTCCACGCCATCACCATGACCGGCGCGATTCCCGTGTTCCTCACGCCGACACGCAATCACTTCGGCATCATCGGGCCGATTCCGCGCGACGAGTTCAAACCGGAAAACATCCGCAAGAAGATCGAGGCGAATCCGTTCGCGCGCGAGGCGCTGGCGAAGAATCCGAAGGTCAAGCCGCGCATTCTGACGATTACGCAGAGCACGTACGACGGCGTGATCTACAACGTCGAAATGATCAAGGATTTGCTCGGCGACATGCTCGACACGCTTCATTTCGATGAAGCCTGGCTGCCGCACGCCGAATTCCACTCATTCTATCAGGACATGCACGCGATCGGCGCGGGCCGCCCGCGCACCGGCGCGCTCGTGTTCGCGACGCACTCCACGCACAAGCTGCTCGCGGGCATTTCGCAGGCGTCGCAGATTCTCGTGCAGGACAGCGAGAACAGCGCGTTCGATCGTCACCGCTTCAACGAGGCGTATCTGATGCACACGTCGACGTCGCCGCAATACGCGATCATCGCGTCGTGCGACGTCGCCGCGGCGATGATGGAATCGCCGGGCGGCACGGCGCTGGTCGAGGAATCGATTGCCGAGGCACTCGATTTCCGCCGCGCGATGCGCAAGGTCGATGACGAATACGGCGACGACTGGTTCTTCTCCGTCTGGGGTCCGGACGCGCTGGCCGAAGAGGGCATCGGCGATCGCGAAGACTGGATTCTGAAGCCCAACGACCGCTGGCACGGCCTCGGCGCGCTCGCGGAAGGCTTCAACATGCTCGATCCGATCAAGGCGACGATCATCACGCCAGGGCTGGACGTGGATGGCGAGTTCGGCGAGACAGGCATTCCGGCTGCGATCGTCACGAAGTATCTGGCGGAGCACGGCATCATCGTGGAGAAGACGGGGCTGTACTCGTTCTTCATCATGTTCACGATCGGCATTACGAAGGGCCGCTGGAATTCGATGGTCACCGAACTCCAGCAGTTCAAGGACGACTACGACAACAACCAGCCGCTGTGGCGCGTGCTGCCGGAATTCGTCGCACAGCATCCGTTGTACGAGCGCATCGGTTTGCGCGATCTTTGCCAGCAGATTCACAGCGTCTATCGCGCGAACAACATCGCGCGTCTGACGACGGAGATGTATCTGTCGAGCATGGAACCGGCGATGAAACCGTCCGAAGCGTTCGCCAAGCTCGCGCACCGCGAGATCGATCGCGTGCCTATCGACGAACTCGAAGGACGCGTGACGTCGATTCTTTTGACGCCGTATCCGCCGGGCATTCCGTTGCTGATTCCGGGCGAGCGTTTCAATCGCACGATCGTCGATTATTTGCGTTTCGCGCGTGAATTCAACGAGCGTTTCCCGGACTTCCATACGGATATTCACGGGCTCGTCGGCGAGATGATCAACGGGCGCGTCGAGTATTTCGTGGATTGCGTGCGCGATTGAGCGGCAGGCGGCGCGCCGCTCAGAAGCTCACGGTCGCAGTGACGGTGTCCGAGGTATTGACCCGCCGGCTGTGACGATTGCTCCGGCACCTGCCCATACACGGTGAACGTGGTGCTCGAGCCATTGCCGGTTCCCGCGTTGGTCGTGGTGCCGCTCGTGCCGTCTCCCCACGGTTGCGTGCGCGCGGCATCCTTATACAACTGATAGTTGACTGTCGCTGCGCCGCCGTTGCGTGCGAGCTTGCGCATCAGCACGCTGCCGCCCGGCGTCGTGCTGCCATTCAGCGAAACGGCGTAGGGCACCCCGGATACGCAAGTGACCTGGACCGTGCTCGTAGCCTGCAACGGATTGTTCAAAAAGCTCGTGATGGGAAAGGCAAGTGGCGCCGCGCTGATGTTGCAATCGGCGACGACTTGGGCGGTGAGCGTGAAAGTGACCCGCGACAACAGCGTCGTGAGCGATGAGCAACTGGGCGCGGTCCCGCTGTAACCCGCATAGGCTAATAGCGTGTCGCCGGTTCCCATCGTCAGGGAATAGCTGCCGGTGACAGCGGCAATCTGGTTGGCGAAAACGCGTCCGTAGATCGTAAGCGTCGTGGAGGCATTGCCGCCGACCACGGGCAAATCCACGACGTTGACGGGATAGGCGGGCGTAGCGGTCGATCCCCAGACGGTCCGATGCGTGGCATCCTTGAACAGGTTCGACGACAGGGTGTTGCCCGATGGTCCGGCCAGTGTGCGCGAGGTCGCCGCCGAGCCCGCGGGATTGCCGAAGTTCAGGCACAGCCGGATCATCGGCGTGGCATAACCCGTGCAATTCACGCTCATCGATCCGTTGGCGTCGGTGGGTGCGCCGCTGATCGTGCTGACGTTGACGAAATTGATGTTGCTCATGGAGAATGCGCAGCTTTGCACCATGACGCGCTCCGGCCATCCGGCAGACAGACAGACGGCAGGCAGGCAGACGGATGGCGCCGCACGCGCGGCGTGAGCATCGGGCGGCGAGTCTTGTCATCACATGTCCT
>LFMX01000003.1 GCA_001184405.1 Candidatus Burkholderia humilis | reverse complement strand
CGCGTGCGCGAAGTGCATGCGCAAATCGCGGCATTGCTTGCCGAAACCGCATTGCGCGACGCGCCTTTGTTCGACACGAACGCCACGCAAGAAAACGATGCAGGCGTCGCGGTACTCAACGCATATCTGCATGAAAGCGCGGCGCATTGGACACAGCGTCGCGACGACGGTCTCTTTCGCCTTGCCGTCGATCGCGTGTTCACACTCGCCGGACAAGGCACCATCGCGACAGGCACCGTGTTCGCGGGCCGCGTCAACGTCAACGATTCCATCGTGCTCGCGCCGCGCGACACGCACGATGCACTACGCGTGCGCGGAATCGCGCATCACAAACGGGCAAGGCGGGCGAGCGTTGCGCGCTGAATCTTGCTGGCATCGACAAACACGCGCTGTCGCACGGCGACTGGCTCGTCGATGCACGGCTCTCGCGCGCGTCCGAGCGCATCGATGTCGAACTCAACTTGCTCGACGATGCGGCGCTCACGCTGTCACACTGGACACCGCTGCATGTGCATCTGGGCACAACGCATCGTGTGGCGCATGTCGCGCTGCTCGAAGCGGACACGTTGAACGCGGGCCAAACCGCACGCGTGCAGTTCGTTTTCGATGCACCCGTTTGCGCGTTCCCCGGCGATCGCTTTATCGTGCGCAATGCGCAGGCGAATCGCACGATCGGCGGCGGACGCGTGCTCGATCCGTTCGCGCCCGCGCGCAAGCGTCGCACGCCGCAACGCCGCGCATGGCTCGATGCGCTGACATCCCTGATCGATACCGGCGATACGCGCGCGTTGTTCGAGCAAGCGCCATACGGACTTCAACGCTCGCTGGTAACGCATCTGAGCGGCCACGCGATCAAGCCCGACGGCATGCATGAAGTATCGCTGCACGATGACACGCTGTTCATCGCGCCTCGTCATTGGAATGCGCTGAAAGCGCGCCTGATCGATGCGCTCACGCATTTCCACGAGCGCATGCCCGACGAACAAGGTCCCGACATCGCACGGCTGCGTCGCATGGCCGCGCCGCTCGCGCCGGATGCGCTGTGGCACGCGCTCGTCGAAAGTGCCGTAAAACAAGGCAAAATCGCGAGAAGCGGACCGTGGCTGCATCTGCCGACGCATGTCGTCACGCTCGATGCCGCCGAAGAAAAGCTCGCGCATGAAGTGCTGGCATCGATCGAAGAAGGCAAGTTCGATCCGCCGTGGATGCGCGAACTCGCCGCCACACACAATGTCTCCGAAGAAAACATGCGCCGTTTGCTGCGCAAGCTCGCGCGCCGCGGCGATCTGTTTCAGGTGGTGCGCGATCTGTTCTACAGCCGCGCATCGATCGGTGCGCTTGCGAAGCTCGTCGAGCGCGAGGCGCACACGCAGGGCGGCGGCATCGGCGCGGCGGCATTTCGCGATGCGAGCGAGCTCGGCCGCAAACGCGCCATTCAGGTTTTGGAGTTCTTCCACAGGGTTGGGTACACTCGGTTCCACCGCGACCTGCACCTTATACGCGCCGATAGCCGCTGGCACGAGTCCGTCTGATCATTGCGGCGCGCGTGCCGCCGATCACGATGGAGCATTCCTACTTCAAGCTTTTGCACCTTCTGTCGGGCCACCCGGAATGGGCGCTCGCGGTGGTGCTGCTCGCGTCGTTTCTGGAGTCGGTCGTGTTCATCGGCACCTTCATTCCCGGCAGCACGGCGATGTTCGTCGCGGGTGCGCTCGTCGGCACGGGCGCGCTCAATCTCGGCTGGGTATTCGTCTGCGCGATCGCAGGCGCCATTGCGGACGATGCCGCGAGCTTCTGGTTCGGCCGGCGCTATGCGGATTCCATCGCGCAAATGTGGCCGTTCCGGAAGCATCCGGGCGCGCTCGCCGCCGGCCGCAAATATTTCGATGCACACGGCGCGAAGAGCGTAGTGCTCGCGCGTTTCGTTGTGCCGATGCGCGCGGTCGTGCCCGTCGTCGCCGGACTCTCGGGCATGACGGCGGCGCGCTTTCTCGTGGTCAATATCCTGAGCGCGTTGATCTGGGCGCCGACGCATATCCTGCCGGGGGTCGTGTTCGGCGCGTCGATCGAACTGGCGGGCGCGATATCGATTCGTCTCGTCGTGATTCTCGTCATCGTCACGGCAATCGGCTGGTTGGTGTGGAATCGCGCGCGCGTGGTGGTATCGCATGCGAAGGAATGGGCGCTGGCGTCGCGCGAGCGGCCGGGGGCAGTGTCATCAAGGCCCGCCCCCACGATTGATCGCGCGCGGGCTGGATCCGGAGAATCCAGCGACGGGTTTGATCGTCATCATTTCGGTGTTGTTGCTGGTGTTGGCGCTGGTGTTCTTTTCGGTGCTTTCGAACGTGGCGCGCGGTGCATCGATTGTTCAAGTAGACGTGTCTGTCTACCGCTTGCTGCAATCGTTCCGCTCCACCTGGGCCGATTCCATTCTCGATGCCGCCGCATCGCTCGGCAGCACGCCGACCTTGCTCGCGCCATCCGCGATGGTCGTCGTGTGGATGATCATCGAGCGGCGCTGGCGCACGGTCGCGTACTGGATCGTCGCCGTAACGTTTTCGCAGTTGCTGGTCGCGGCGATCCGCTTTACCGCGCACGAACTGGCGCCGATGGCTTTCGCGCCGTCCGTGCATATGTTCCCGAGCAGTCACGTGGCCGCGATGGTCGTCATCTACGGCTTCCTTGCCTTCGTGCTGTTGCGTCGCGTGGGCATGCTCGCGGGCGTGGTGATCGCGACGGCGACATCGGCGATCGTTACGGCGGTTGCGCTCGCGGGACTTTACTTCGGCCGCTTCACCATTTCCGATGCGCTCGGCAGCGCGGCGCGCGCGGCCATTTGGATATTTTTGATTGCGCTGACGGCCGTGTGGCGGCATCCGAACAAACCGAAGCCGCGCCCGATGATGCCCGTCGCCGTGCTTGCGGTGATCGGCGTGAGCGTCGGCCTGCAACTCACCGACGATTCCGAGGCGCACAGCGCGACGCCGCAAACCATCGTCATCACGCCCATTCAGTGGATGGACAGCGTGTGGCGCACGTTCTCGTGTTATCGCACGAGCATGGAAGGCGATCGGCGTGAGCCGATTACCGTGCAATGGGCCGCGACGCCGCAGCAGATTCGCGCGCAGTTGTCGGGGCGCGGCTGGGAAGAAGTGCATGGCGTGTCGCTGAAGAGCGTGTTGTCGGTGGTATCGCCGAATGCGCCGGCGAGCGCGTTGCCCGCGTTGCCGCGTCTGAACAATGGCGAGCCGTCGACGCTCGTCTTCACGCGTTCGCATCGCGGCCCGCAGGAGCGCGACGTGCTGTGCTTCTGGCCGACGTATTACGCCGTACGCGAGGCACGCAACGCCGAGCCTGCGCCGATCTGGCTCGGCTCGGTCGTCCACGAGCGCATTCGCCGTTCGACCTGGCCGTTCAACGTGCTGCGCCCGGACCGGCGCGTCGATCCGATGGCGTTCGAGCGCGGCGCGGATTCGCCGTGGGGCGGCATCGAAATTGCGAGCAGCGTGCCGGTGATGCTCGTCGAATCGAGACAGCAATGACGATGCTTTCATCACGCACGCGATACCAAAGAGGTGGCGCTTGATCCAGATTTCGCCGTCGGCGATTGCGCAATGGGGTCGCGGCCGTGTTCGCGAACGTGCTGCTGACGCGGCTGGGCGTGCCGTTGCCGTCCGCGTCCTTGCTCGTGATCGCGGGATCGGCGGTGGCGAGCGGGCGGGTATCGTTCGCGCAGGTTTTTTTGGCGGCCTTGTTCGCGGCATTGCTCGGCGATACCGCATGGTTTTCCGCCGGGCGCATCTTCGGGCGCAAGCTGATCGCCGCGCTGTCGAGCCGTTCGTATGCCGTGGATTCCGGCATGCGCAGGACCAGCGAACTGTTCGAGCGTCACGGCGCGCCGATCGTCGCCGTGTCGAAGTTCGTGCCGGGCCTCGGACTCGTGACGCCGCTGCTGATGGGCACGACGCGCATCGCCGTGATGTCGTTTTATCTCTGGGATACGCTCGGCATCGCGGCGTGGGCCGCATTCTGGTTGCTCGGCGGCGCGATGTTCCAGTGGCAACTGCAATTCGCGCTGCTGGAGCTGCAATTGCATGGCGCGACGGTCGTCGATGTGCTGGTGGCGCTGGCGCTCGTGTATCTGGTGTATCCGGCTGATGCGGCGGCGTGTGCCGCGCAGCCGTCAATGAAGCGATGCGAACACCCGGTTGATACAATCGCGCAGGCATCATCTCTCGAAGGAAGGCATTCGCATCCGGTGGTGCGGCCGGGCTTCAAACCCGGTTGGGGATGTCAGACATTCCCAGGTCGGTTCGACTCCGGCTGCTTTCCGCCAGTCATGCGCGTGGCTTTCGCTCATCGGGAAGCATCATCGTGACGATCAGGCCTGCAATGCCAAGCGCCGATGCCCCGATAAACACGCCCTGAAGCGATCCCGACCAGCCCGGAATACACCCGTCGATGACGTTGCCCAACGTCGTGCCCAAACCCAGAAACACGTTCGCAATGGCGAACACTTTGGTCGCCGCGTGCGGCTCGGCGGTCTTGCTGATATAGGCGGGAATCAGGCCGTAAATCGCATAAAACGCCTATCCGAAGCAGGCAGCGGCCGCGCGCAAGGGCCACGATCCCGCGTCGAACGCGACCAGAAAAGCAGAGCTCGCAAGCGCGATGAACGACACGATCAGCGCGATTCGCACGCCGGTCATGTCGGCGAGCATACCCGCGAGAAAGCCGCTGAACAGCCCGGTCACGCCGACGATCGACCAGAGCTGTCCGATCATTTGCAATGAAAGCCCGCGTTCTTCGGACAGAAAGCTCGACACATAGTTTTGCCACGGCCTGCACGCCAGACCCGCGAGTGCGAAGAGTATCCAGACGGTGAGATTGCGCACGGTGACGATCGACCGATGCCTGCCGGATGAGCGATTTTCATCGATCGTGCGTGGCAGCGCATCACGAACGAACACACGCGAAGCGAGCACGCGCAGCGCCACGCATCCGAGCAGCATGATTACGAGCGATACCGCGCCCATCACTCCGGTCAGCAGCCACGGCACGAGCATGCCGTTGACCACTTGCCCGTAAGCCGTGCCGCTGGACACGAGACCATTCACGCGCGATCGATAGGCAAACGGCACGGATCGCGAAATCGCGCCGACGGTCGGCACGATCATGCGCTGCCGCCGCGCCGAGACCCGCAAGCATGACGCCGGCCTGCGCTACGCTATGAACGCCCGCGAAGCTCAGCAACAACACGCCCGACGCAGCCACCGCGCCGACGATGACCTGTCCCGCGCCAAAGCGATGCGTCAACAGCGGACACAGCAGCGCTGCACTGAGATACGCGATCTGCTCGCCGCCGGTCACAATGCCCATCGCGGTCGCGGCGAGCGGAAAAAGATAAAGGCCGAAGCCGAACGCGGCTGCTACAAACAGCGTAAAAACGACGGCGATGCCGATTGCGCGCGTCGTACCCCCGCTTCGGATGAAGCGATTGCATCGATGTTCATGGACCGCTATCCTGTCGGGTTAATCACGGAAAAGACGGGGCTGAGCCAGCCGACCGTGACCACGCATATGCAGGCGCTGGCGAAAGCCGGGCTAGTGACGCCGAAGAAGATCAGAAACTGGGTCTACTACAAACGCGATGAGGCCGTGCTCGACCGCCTTCTCTAACGTCTTACATCGCGCGCAAAAGCCTTAATCGATGCACGGCGCCGCCGAAGCGCCTGTAATGCCATGCCGCGCCAACGCTTGCGCGACGAAACCGCTCGCCTTCATGTCTTCGACGAATTCGGCGAGCGCCCGAGCCGCCGCTTCGCCATGGCTCTTGGGCACGCCCATCGCCTGTTGAATGACCATGAAGCGTCCATCGAGCAGACGCAAACCCGGGGTCTTGCGCGCATCGGCTTCGAGTTGCTGTTTGACGCCCGCCGCCACTTCCAGCCCTGCGTCGATGAGCGTCTGCACCACGGCCGGCGATGTCGGCGCACGCACGATTTGCGCGGCCTTAAGTTTGCGCGTGAGAAAGAGATCGTACGCACTGCCTTTGCCGACCGCGACGCGATGATGCGCGTGATTGACATCGGCGTTCGTGCGAATCGGCGATTCATCGCGCACGAGATAAAAGCCTTCGATCAACACATACGGCGCCGTAAACGCGATGCTTTCGCCGCGCAACGGATCGATCGCGAAAAAGCCGAAATCCGCGCGCTCTTCGCTCACGGCCTGCACGGATTTGCCCGCGGCGTCGAAGACGACGAGTTCCAGTTCCACGCCGAGCCGCGTCGCAAACGCGCTCGCGAGATCGACGGAAACGCCATAGGGCTCGCCGGTTTGCTCGTTCCTGTTGGCAAGAATCGGATTGCCGAGATTGATCGATGCGCGGACTTTTCCGCTAGGCGTAAAGGCTTGAGCGACGGACATAGGCCAAAAAAATTTAAGGTTCGAGAATTTCACTGATGCGCGAGAGTGCATCGAGCGTATGCAGCAAATGCTCGCGCATGGCTTCGGATGCGGCTTCGTTCTTTTCGCGCTCGAGCAATTCGAGCACATGCAAATGCTGCTTCGCGTGCTCGACATAGCGCTCGCAATGCTGCATCGATCGATACGACAACAAGCGGCGCACGCGATTCACGCGCTTGATCGTATCGATGAAAAAGCTGTTGCCCGATGCTTCGACGAGCGATTCATGAAAGCGCACGCCGCGCTCGTGCAACTGATCGGCCGTATCCGTTTCAATGCCGCCCGCAAGCAGATGCTTCTCGACATCGCGGCAACGCTCCAGCACCTTCTTTTCCAGGCGATAACCCGGCTCCAGCAACGCCGCCGGTTCCAGCGCGAGACGCAGCCGATACGACTTGAGCAAGCTGTCCGGCGTGGTCAGCATCGACGAGAATTCCCACCCATAACCGGGTTTGCGCTCGGCCCAGCCTTCCTGGGCGATACGCGACAGCACGGCGGTCAACTGCGCACTCGTCAGACCGTAACGCGTGCGGATCATCTGCTCGGAAAACTCGGCGGGCAACGCGCCTTTCAAGCGATCATCCGCGATCTGAAAATACACGCTCGTCACGATGTCGGTTTCCGTCAGCCCGAGTTCATCGACGACATTCGACAGCGATTCCACCACCGGTTTCGCCACGAAAAAACCGCGATTCTTCTCACGCGTCAACACGCCTTTTTCATGCAGCAACGCCAGCGCTTCGTTGACCGGCGAGCGCGACACGCGCAGACAATCCGCCAGCATTTGCGCGGGCAAATGCGCGCCAGTCGTCAGCCCTTCGTTCTTGATGAGTTCGACAATCTGCGTCGCAATCGATCGGTCGATCATGTCATGTACCTTGCGCGCGACGAGAGCGGCGGATCAAGCCTCCTGCATCGCGAGATGTTGTTGCAATATCAGCGGAATGATGCCGCCTGAGCGTAACAGGCGGCATTCGAGCTGCGTTTCGACGGCGGCGCTCGCAGCGATCGCTTCGACTTCGCCATTCGCCCGGACGATGCGCACCGCAATTTTGTAGTGCGGCGCGAGCGTCTCGGCGGGTGCGTCGATTTCGATTTTATCGCCCGCACGCAGATCGAGTGTGGCGAGGTTCGCGCCGCTTGCGAAGCGCAACGGCAAAATGCCCATGCCGATCAGATTCGAACGATGAATGCGCTCGAAGCTCACCGCGAGCACCGCGCGAATGCCGAGCAAGCGTTGTCCCTTTGCGGCCCAGTCGCGCGATGAACCCGTTCCATAGCGCTCCCCGCGACGAGCACGACGGCATCGCCATCGTGTGCGTAACGCGCGGCGGCTTCGAAGATCGGCATCGTCTCGCTGCTCGGCACGTGCAGCGTGTGCGCAACGGGCGCGAGCGTGTTGACGAGCGTCTTGTTGTAGAACGCGGCGCGCACCATCACTTCCCAGTTGCCGCGACGCGACGCGAACACGTTGAGATCGTCGCGATCATCGCCACGTTCGACGAGAAAGTCCGCGATGTAGCTGTCTTTTGGAATCGCGCTGGCGGGCGAGATGTGATCGGTCGTGACGTCATCGCCTAAAACGAGCAGCGGATACGCGCTGTACGCGCCCAACTGACTGTCTTGCGATGCCGATGCAAACGGCGGCTGGCGCAGCGCCGTCGAATCAGGATTCCACGGAAAGCGCGCGCTGTCGGGCGCGTCGAGATCGTGCCACGTGGGATTCTTCCTTGCGATGGCGAACGCACGCGGATAGTTGCGCGGATCGGCGGCGGCTTGCATTAGCGCGGCGACTTCTTCGTGCGTCGGCCATAGATCGCGCAAGTACACGGGCGTGCCGTCTTGCGCGTGTTGAATCGGATCGCTCGACAAATTGGCTTCTCCATCCCCCGCCAGCGCGAACGCGATCACGAGCGGTGGCGACATGATGAAACCGAGATCAAGATCCGGATGAATGCGGGTCGGAAAGTTGCGATTGCCCGACAGCATCGCGACCGGATACGCGCTTTTCTCCGCGATGGCCTCGCGGATCGGCGCGGTCAGCGGCCCGGAATTGCCGATGCACGTCGTGCATCCATAGCCCACGATATCGAAGCCGACCGCCGACAGATCATCGATGAGATTCGCGCGTTCGAGATACGCGGCGGCGGCAGGCGATCCCGGTCCGAGCGATGTCTTGATCCACGGCACCTTCAAGCCGTGCGCGGGCCTTGCGTGCGAGCAAGCCCGCAGTGATCAGCAACGCGGGATCGGACGTGTTCGTGCAGCTCGTAATCGCGACGATCGCGACAGGATGCTTCGGCATGAACGCACGCATTTTTGCGGGTTCGAACGCGAGTGCGGCCAGCGTGTCGCGTGTTTGCGTGTAATCGAGTAAATCCTGCGGACGCCGCGGCCCGGCGATAGCATGCCGATCGCGTTCAGATCGATCTCGATGACGCGCGTGTAACGCGGCGTGTTCGGCATCGAACCAGAGACCGGCGTGTTTCGTGAACGCTTCGACGAGCGCGATCGGCGCTTCGCTGCGGTTCGTCGCGCGCAAGTAATCGAGCGTGCGCTTATCGACCGGAAAGAAGCCCGTCGATGCACCGTATTCCGGCGCCATGTTCGCGACCACCGCGCGATCGCCCGCCGTCAAGGTCGATACGCCCGGCCCGAAGAACTCGACGAATTCGCCCGATACGCCGATCGCGCGCAAGCGCTGTGTCACGGTCAGCGCGAGATCGGTCGCGAGCACGCCCGCGCGCAACGCGCCCGTCAGCCGCACGCCGATCACATCGGGAATGCGTTGCATCACCGGCATGCCGAACATCACCGTTTGCGCTTCGAGGCCGCCCACGCCCCAGCTGAGCACGCCGATGCCGTTGATCATCGGCGTGTGACTGTCGGTGCCGATCAGCGTATCCCGGGCACGGCCCACGTTTCGCCATCGCGCTCGACGGTCGTGACGACCGTGGCGAGCTGTTCGAGGTTGATCGTATGCATGATTCCCGTGCCCGGCGGATGAATGCGCACGCCCGTCAGCGCCTTCGACGCCCAGCGCAAAAAGCGATACCGCTCCGCGTTGTGCTTCAGTTCCAGCCTGAGGTTTTCCGGCGGGGCATCGGCGCGCGCGAAGTATTCGATCGCGAGCGAATGATCGACCGATGAATCGGCAACACCGGATTGAGCGCCGAGGGATTCGCGCCGGCTTCCGCGAGAGCGGCGCGCATCCCGGCGATATCGACGAGCGCGGGCGTGCTGGTCGTGTCGTGCATCAGCACGCGATTCGGCTGAAACGCAATCTCCGCTTCGCTCGTCGCACGCGACAGCCAGCCGAGGATGCCGGCGATGGCCGTATCGCGTTCCGCGCCGTCCGTGTTGCGGATTACGTTCTCCAGCAGCAGGCGCAGCACGACGGGCAATTCACGCAGTGTTGCGCCGAACATCGCCGGCAGATCGACGGTGTGATAGCGCTTTCCATCGACGCTCAGGCGGGCTTGAGTGGGGAGGTTAGTGTTTTCCATGACTGTATTTTTGCATTTAAATGGTTAAAACTGCAATCTAGTGCAAACCCCAATCACATAAAAAATGGAGACATCCGTGGAGGAAATCGGCATTTCGACCCGTTGCGGCGCGTTATTTGGCCTTGCGTCACTGGCTCTCAGCGCGGCAGTCGCGCCGGTTTTCGCCAACGGAAAAGCAGCCGCCCAACCCGTCTTGAAGGAAAGAAAACCCATGTTTGCTTACGTCGGATCGCGCACCACGCGCGAACGCAACGCCCGCGGTGACGGCATCAGCGTCTATCGCGTCGATCCCACGACCGGCGCGCTGACGCTCGTGCAACTCGTGAAGGATCTCCTCGTCAATCCTTCGTTTCTCGCGCTGTCCGCGAACGGCGAGTGGTTTTACACCGTACACGGCGATCTGAGCGATATCAGCGCGTTCAAGGTCGATCGGGCAAGCGGCGAGCTGACGTTCCTCAACAAGCAGAGCACGGAAGGCAAGAACCCGGTGCATCTGGCGATCGATCCGAGCGGGCGCTATGTCGTCGTGTCGAATCACATCGGCGCGAGTCTCGCGGTGTTGCCGATTGCCGCCGATGGCGCGCTGCAACCGCTCACGCAACTCGTGAAGCTCGACGGTCCGATCGGGCCGCATCGCGTGGAGCAGAAGCAGGCGAAGCTGCACTTCAATCCGTTCGATCCGAGCGGCGAGTTCGTGATCGTGCCGGACAAGGGGCTGGACCGCGTGTTTCGTTTCGCTTCAAGGACGGGCAACTGACGCCCGCCGCGTCGCCCTTCGTGACCATGCGCGAGACGGCGGGGCCGCGTCATATCGCGTTTCATCCGAAGGGCGCATGCGTATGTCGTCAATGAACTCGATTCGACCGTCACCGCATATCGATACGACCGCGCAACGGGCGCACTGACGCCGATGCAGATTCTTTCGTCGCTGCCGGACACCTTCACGGGGAATAGCCGCGCATCGGAGATCGAAGTGGATAGAAGCGGACGCTTCGTGTATGCGTCCAATCGCGGATTCGACAGTATCGCGACGTATCGGATCGACGAACCTTATGGATACCTAACGTTAATCGGAGTCACGCAGACCTCGGGAAAGACGCCGCGCTTCATCATGAGCACGCCGGACGGACGCTACATGTACGCACTCAACGAAGACAGCGGCACCATCGTCGCCTTCTCCGTGCATGCGACGAACGGCACGCTCACGCCGACGGGCTTTTCCATCGCATCGGGCAGTCCTGTCTGCATGGTGTTTTCGACACAGCACGCGTAAAGCAGTTCTTCTTCGGGTAGAGACATCATGGAAACAACGGCTGCAATCGACGAACGCGCACTGGTCCGCAAAATTGCGTGGCGCATCATTCCGTTCGTGTTCGTTCTGTACATCATTTCGTATCTGGATCGCGCGAATATCGGTTACGCCGCGCTGCAGATGAACAAGGAGCTTGCGCTTTCGAGCGAAGCGTTCGGCTTCGTGTCGGGCATCTTTTTTATCGGCTACTTTTTGTTCGAAGTGCCGTCGAACGTGATGCTCAACAAGTTCGGCGCGCGCGTGTGGATCGCGCGGATCTGCTGACGTGGGGCGCGGTCACGGTCGTCTCCGCCTTCGTGCAAAACGCGACGCAGCTTTAAGTGTTGCGCTTCCTGTTGGGTGTCGCGGAAGCGGGCTTCTTTCCGGGGATCATCGTGTATCTGACGTACTGGTTTCGCGCGAAGGAACTCGCGACGACCGTTGCGTTGTTCACGGCGGCGATTCCGGTGTCGTACATCATCGGTGCGCCTTTGAGCACGTGGATCATGGATAACGTGCACTGGTTCGACTGGAGCGGCTGGCGCTGGATGCTCGTGCTGGAAGGCGCGCACGCGCTGATCGGCGGCATTCTGTGCTTCGCGTGGCTGACCGACAAACCGTCCGATGTGAAATGGCTCGAGCCGCATGAGCGCGAGTGGCTCCTCAACCAGCTTGCCAACGATGCGAAAGCGCTTCCGAACGCAAAGCATTTCGGCTCGCTCAAAGCGATGATGAACCAGAAGGTGCTGTATCTGTCGTTCATTTACTTCGTGTATCAGTGCGGCAGTCTGGGCGTCGGTTACTGGATGCCCCAGATCATCAAGGGTTTTTCGAAGACGCTGAGTCACACGTAGGTCGGCTTGATCGCGATGGTGCCGTATCTGTTCGCGACCATCGTCATGGTGATGTGGTCGTGCAGTTCGGACACACGCGGCGAGCGGCGTCTGCATTCGGCGATTCCGCTCGCTTTGGCCGCTGCCGCTTTGCTCGGCGCGGGCCTGACGAGCAATCCGTATGTATCGATCACGATGATCAGCCTGAGTCTCGCCGGACTCTACGCGTTCAAGTCGCCGTTCTGGGCGCTGCCGACGCTCTTTCTCACGCGCTCGACCGCGGCCATTTCCATTGCCGTGATCAACTCGATCGGCAATCTCGGCGGTTTCGTGGGCCCGTTTGCGATTGGCTATATCAAAGGTTCGGATGGACGCGCGACGCGCGGCCTGCTGTTTCTGTCGGGTTTGCTGGTCGCTGCGTTTCTGATGACGCTGTTTATTCGCTTGACGGAACATACTTCTGGCACGCCCGCAAAGCTGGCTGAACAAAGTCACTAAGAATAGGGCGGCGCGTGTCGCCGCTCGCTAAGAAAATATCCACGGAGGAGCAATTTAAATTGAAGAAATCACTTAAGTATTTAGCATGGCTTAGCGTTGTGCCTGCTTGGGCGAGCGCGCAAAGCAACGTCACCTTATACGGCCTGATTGACAGCGGATTCAACTATACGAATAACGTGCGGAGCGCGCGCACGGCGGCGGGTTTGCAAGGCGGCCATCAGATCGCGATGATCGAAGGCGGATCGGTCGGTTTGCAGGGTAGCCGCTGGGGCTTACGCGGCACGGAAAATCTCGGCGGCGGATTGAAGGCGCTGTTCGTGCTCGAAAGCGGCTTCTATAGCAACAACGGCGTGCTGAATCAGGGCGGCGCGGAATTCGGGCGACAGGCGTATGTCGGCATGAGCCATACGTTCGGCACCGTGACGATCGGCCGGCAATACGATTCGGTCGTCGATCTGTACTGGCCGTTTCTCGCCGCGCCGCAATGGGGCGGCTACATGGTCTCGCATCCGAGCGATCTGGACAACGCGCTCAACTCGCGACGCATCAATAGCTCGATCAAGTTCCGCAGCACTTCATATCGTGGACTAACCGTCGAAGCGATGATGAATCTCGGCGGCACGGCCGGCTCGTTCTCGAACAACTGGATTTGGGGCGCGGGCGCGGGTTATGTCGCGGGGCCGTTTTCCATCGGCGCGGGATACTTGAATATCCGCAATCCGAACACGTCGTTCTTTGGCTCGAATCCGAATGCAGGTCCGGCGACGAGCAACAACCTCGGTGGCTTCGGCAGCGCGACGAGTGCGCAGAGCAATCCCGTGTTCGCGGGTTATGCATCGGCGAAGCGGCTTGAAATTGTGGCAGCGGGCGCGGGCGTGAACATCGGCGCGGCGAATATCAACGTCGCGTATTCGAACACGCGCTTCGAAGACATGGGGTCGGCATCGGGACCGAATACGTTGGGGTATCGCGGTACGGCGACGTTCAACAACATCGAGGTCAATGCGAAGTATCAATTTACGCCGGCGCTGCTGGCGGGTATCGCATACGACTACACGCGCGACGGCGGCGCGGGCGGGAAGGGCGGCGTGGATTACAACCTCTTTAGCGCGGGCATCGATTATTTTCTGTCGAAGCGTACCGATGTATACACGGTTGCGGTCTACGAAAAAGCCAGCGGCACCGATTCGCTCGGCCAAACCGCGGTCGCGCAGATCACTGGCTTGACGCCATCGACAACGGACAAGCAGGTGTTGCTGCGAATCGGGATGCGGCATAAGTTCTGAAGCGTTCGATGTGGATTCGCTTTAAGCCTTCGGCGTGGGCGCGTCCTCGCGAATAAGTCTTAGGCGGCGAAGCTCATTCCAGAAACCGTCTGGAATCCGGGTCTCGAATGCTTCAATGTTCGACTCGAGTTGAGCGATGCTGCGCGCGCCCGGAATCGTTGCCGGAATGGCCGGATGCGCCACGATGAATTGCATCGCCGCGGCTTTGAGCGGAATGTTGAATGCCTGACAGACGCGTTCGATTTGCCGCACACGTTCCAGCACGGATTCATTCGCGGGCGCGTAGTTGTATTTCGCGTTCGGCACTGCGCCGGTCGCGAGAATGCCGCTATTGAATCCGCCTCCCAGAATGACGGATACCGCTTGCCGCTCGCAAAGCGGCAGAAAACGATCGAGTGCGTCCTGTTCGAGCAAGGTGTAGCGGCCCGCCAGCAAAATACAATCGAAATCGAATTGTTCGATCGCAGCTTGAGCGACTGGAGATTCATTTACGCCGATGCCGATTGCCTTGACGACGCCTTCATCGCGCAAACGAAGCAAGGCTTTGGCTGCGCCTGACAACGCTTGCTTGAAGACTTCGGGTTGACGCGCGCTGTGCGTTTGCTCGTCGATCTCGTGAATCAACGCGATATCGATCCGCTCCAGTCCCATACGCTGCAAGCTGTCCTCGATGGAACGCATGGCGCCATCGTAGCTATAGTCGAAAGAGCGTTCGAAAGGCAGGCCATCGACCCAAGGGGAAAAGTTGATTTCGCTGCGCTTGTGCGGCTTAAGCAAGCGGCCCACTTTAGTCGATAAAACGAAATCGTCGCGCGGATACCAGCGAAGCGCCTGCGCTAAGAAGCTTTAACAAAATGATGGATGGGGCTATTTACTTCAGGCCGTTCCTGTTAACCTGATCGTTGTTTCGACGGCGAAAAGGAAATGGCCAGACCCATACTTGACGACGATCTCTGGGCTCTCGCTGGTAATATTGCGGTGACTAAGCCGGCCCTGCAATAGTAAGGACTTCGGTAAGGCTTGAGCCGTATGCGGGGAAACTCGCACGTACGGTTCTTAGGGGGCGCTCTTCCGAAAGGAAGGGGGCTACCCTACATGTCGTCTGATTCTGATTCGACGCGGGACGATCGTTTCGCGCGGCTTCAGCAGCCGGGAATCAACCGGCAGGAAGGAGCGTAGCGGGCGAAAACGCAATGGGCTGACCACCGTCACATCGCGCGTATTGTCCCGGTAGGTGGTCGCGCATGGACGGCTGATCGAAGCGGGCGGCCCTTTCCCTCAGGAGAAGACGGCGTCGTGTCCGGCAGTCGCGAGCGTGTGCTTTTCCGCATTCACGTGACGATCACCCCGCATACACCGTTCGCACGACTCGCCCGAGGGATCGCGGCGCGCGCTGAATCGTATGCGGCGGTCCGAAGCGGCACATTTGCAATTGCCACTTTTCGGATGACTATTACGCCAGTTTTAAACGCTTTACGGGATTAACGGCATGAGCGACAACATCTACGTGCACGACCACGGTGTCGCGAGTGATCTTTTCGCCGCCACCGGCGATGGCAACCTGTTCCAGCGAGTATTGCGGCTACACATGACAGAACACGACAACAGACCCGAGGAAGAGATCAACCCGGAAAACGCGCAGCCTGCTCATTCGGCTCATCCGGATGACGAACCGGAGTCTCTTTTCGCGACCGTGCGGCCGAACATCGTCCAGTCGATTCGTGCGTTCCGCGTGCAGGATCTCGCGGATGAGGCGACCAAGCTCGGTCAGCATTTCCTTTACGCCTATCTCGGTCAGGCGCAGAGCAAACAGGAAGTGCTCGAGACAATCGCCACGTCGTTTCTGTTTCCCAAGCACTTTGGCAAGAATTACGACGCGTTGTATGACTCGCTGACGGAACTCGTGCACAAGGCGGGTTCGCAGCCGGGCTTCGTGATCGTGCTCGAACAATTGCCGATCGCGCAAAAGTTCGACAAGGAAGGACGCGAAGTGTTGCTGGACGTTTTCCGCGATGCCGCCGAGTTTTGGGGCGAGCGGCGCGTGGCGTTCCGCGTGTTTTATTCGTTCGTGTAAACGCGGCGCGGTTTCATCGAAAAGCCCGATGGATGCAGCCAGGAAGGCGCGCCCATCGGGCTTTTTTCGTTTTTGCGTGGCCGTCTGCCGGAACTGAAAGCGCGTATCGCGCCGCTTCACCAACCGCCCCAGCGTGCCGCGAGCGCTCCGAGTATCGCGACGCCCGCCGTCTCCGTGCGCAATACACGCGAACCAAGGCCGATGGCGCGAAAGCCCGCCGCGATGATCGCTCCTCTTCCGCAGGCGAAAACCCGGCTTCCGGACCGATGGCGAGCGTCACCGGTCCGTCCGGCGCGTGCGCTGGCAGCGACGCGAAGCTCACCTCGGCACGCGGCGACAGCCGCCGCCATTCACCATCGACGGCGGTGGGAAGCGTGTTGAGCCACGCATCGAGATCGCCCGGCGGCGCGACGTCCGGCACGCGATTGCGTCCGCATTGCTCGCAGGCCGCGCGCGTGATCGCCTGCCAGTGCGCCTGCCGACGCAGTGCGCGTTCGCCGGCGAGCCGTACGACGCCCAGTTCGGCCGTGATCGGCGTGATGGCCCACACACCGAGTTCGACCGCTTTCTCTATCAGCCAGTCCATCTTGTCGCCGCCCGCGACGCCTTGCGCCAGCGTCACGCGATAGGGCGGCTGGGCTTCCCGATCGTCGTATTCGTCGATGCGCGGGCTCGCCGCGCGTTTGGCGATATCGATGAGTTCCGCGCGATATTCGCCGCCGCGGCCATCGAAAAGGGTAATGGCGTCGCCGGTCTGCAGACGCAGGACGTGCACGTGGCGCACGACATCGTCGGGAAGCGTGAGGAGTTGGCCCACCGACAAGGGGCCGTCAACGTGAAAACGTGGCATGGAATGTCGATCGCGGATTTCGATATCCGCGGATAGCGTGAAACAGCGCGAAGCTGCGGGTCAGCCGAGATGCCGCGCAATCGCCCAGCGATAACCGTCCGGGTCTTCGATCTGCGCGAAACGGTCGCCCCAGAACTAGTCCTGCGGTTCGATCAGCGCTTTCGCGCCCACGGCGATGGCCTGCGCGAAGGTGGCGTCGACGTCATCGACATACAGGTAGAACGACTGCGGCGCCATTTGCCCGGCGCTTTTTGCCGGGCGCGCCTGCGAACCGTATGCGCCCTCCGGCGCGAACATGATGATCAAGCCCGCGATACGTCATCTCGACGTGGATGACGGTGCCGTCGTCGTTCACACTGTCGCGCACCGCGAAACCGAGCGCCTTCTCGTAAAACGCGACGCTCACGCGCGCGTCCCGCACGGTCAGGTAGGGCGTGAGCCACGGCACGTCGGCTGGGCGGGGATCGGTCATCGAAAGCACTCCTTGAAACCTTGCTGCACGAACTGGATGAGAGGTATTTTGCCACGAAGCCTTGCAAACAATCGGACGGATGGTCGCAGCGCACGCCGTTCGTCCGAGCCACCGCATCACGCGGGAAAGCACGCCGCCCGCTGCGGCCTCGCATTGCACGGAACGTGCCCGCACCGGATGTATCGGTGAACATGCGCCGGTGACGGCGAGCATTTGGCGGCTGTAAGGCGCGTGTCAATCGGACCGGTCTGTTAGAATAACGGCCTTCCTATCCTCGTCGTTTCTCGTCGTTCCGGTCCTGAAAACGTGGTATCTCAACGTTAAGTCTCGCGGGTCCGGCGATGCGGCCAGAAGCTCCCAACGCTTCTGCACAAGGGAAGCACCGCGGATCATTTCAGGACCAGCCCGACTTTCGACAATGACGATCCCGACCTCCAGCCAGACCGCCCTCATGGCCAACGCAATCCGCGCGCTCGCGATGGACGCCGTTCAACAAGCCAACTCCGGCCACCCCGGCATGCCGATGGGCATGCCGGAAATCGGCGTCGCGTTGTGGTCACGTCATCTGAAGCACAATCCGGTGAATCCGCACTGGTTCGACCGCGACCGTTTCATTCTGTCGAACGGTCACGGCTCCATGTTGCTGTATTCGCTCCTGCACCTCACCGGCTACGACCTGCCGATGAGCGAACTCAAGAATTTCCGTCAATTGCATTCGAAGACGCCGGGCCATCCGGAATACGGCATCACGGCGGGCGTCGAGACGACGACCGGCCCGCTCGGCCAGGGCGTCGGCAATGCGGTCGGCATGGCGCTCGCCGAAGCGCTGCTCGCCGCCGAATTCAATAAGGCCGATGCGAAGATCGTCGATCACTACACGTACGTGTTCCTCGGCGACGGCTGTCTCATGGAAGGCATTTCGCACGAAGCCTGTTCGCTCGCGGGCACGCTGAAGCTGAACAAGCTGATCGCGCTGTGGGATGACAACGGCATTTCCATCGACGGTCACGTGGAGCACTGGTTCCACGACGACACGCCCAGGCGCTTCGAAGCGTACGGCTGGAACGTGATCCGTGGCGTGGACGGCCATAACGTCGATGCTGTCGATGCCGCCATCGCGCAGGCGAAGAAGTCGGACAAGCCGACGCTGATTTGCTGCCGCACGGTCATCGGCAAGGGCGCGCCGACCAAGGCGGGCGGTCACGATGCGCACGGCGCGCCGCTCGGCGACAAGGAAATCGCGGCGACGCGCGCGGCCATCGGCTGGAACTATGGTCCGTTCGAAATTCCGGCGGAAGTGTATGCCGCGTGGGACGCGAAGGAACAGGGCGCGCACGCGGAAACCGAATGGAACAAGGCGTTCGATGCGTACAAGTCGAAGTACGGCGCGGAAGCCGCCGAATTCGCGCGCCGCATGAACGGCGACTTGCCGGCTAACTGGGCGGAAGCCGCGGCGGAGATCATCGAAGACGCGAACCAGAAGGCCGAAACGGTCGCGACGCGCAAGGCATCGCAGAACACCATCGAAGGGCTCGCGGCGGCGCTGCCGGAATTGCTCGGCGGCTCGGCTGACCTGACCGGTTCGAATTTGACCAACTGGAAGGCATCGAAAGCCGTGCGTGCCGCGGGCGATGCGGAAAACGCGAATCCGTCGGGCGGCATCCAGTGGGGCAATCATATCAATTACGGCGTGCGCGAATTCGGCATGTCGGCGGCGATCAACGGCCTTGCGCTGCACGGCGGCTATCGTCCGTTCGGCGGCACGTTCCTTACGTTCTCGGACTACAGCCGCAACGCGCTGCGCGTCGCCGCACTGATGAAATCGCGCTCGATCTTCGTGTTCACGCACGATTCCATCGGTCTCGGCGAAGACGGCCCGACGCACCAGTCAATCGAACACGTGTCCAGCCTGCGCCTGATTCCGAATCTGCAGACGTGGCGTCCGGCGGATACCGTCGAAACGGCGGTGGCCTGGACGCACGCGATTGCGCACAACGGCCCGTCGACGCTGATTTTCAGCCGCCAGAACCTGCAATTCTCGCCGCGCAACGACGTGCAGATCGCCAACATCGCGAAGGGCGGCTACGTGCTGCGCGACTGGAACGATGACATTCCGGCGCGCAAGATCATCTTGATCGCGACCGGTTCGGAAGTGCAGCTCGCCATGCAGGCGGTCGAGGAATTGGCGAAGGTCGGAATCGGCGCGCGTGTCGTGTCGATGCCCTGCACGAACGTGTTCGACAAGCAAGACGCGGAGTATCGCGAGCGCGTGCTGCCCAAGGGCGTGGCGCGCGTGGCGATCGAAGCGGGCGTGACGGATTTCTGGCGCAAGTACGTGGGCCTCGAAGGCGGCGTGGTCGGCATCGACACGTTCGGCGAGTCGGCGCCGGCGGGTGCGCTGTTCAAGCACTTCGGGTTCACCGTGGAAAACGTCGTTGCCACGGCGCAAGCCGCGCTACGGCTAAGGGTTTCACGTCAGCGACATCAGGTTTTTTTAGCCATCAGGAGATAGACCATGACGATTCGCGTTGCAATCAACGGCTACGGCCGGATCGGCCGCAACACGCTGCGCGCCTTCTATGAAAACGGCAAGAAGCACGACATCGAAATCGTTGCCATCAACGATCTCGGCGATGCCAAGACGAACGCGCATCTGACGCAATACGACACGGCGCACGGCAAGTTTCTAGGCGAAGTGTCGGTGGACGGCGATTACCTCGTTGTCAACGGCGACAAGATCCGCGTGCTGGCCAACCGCAACCCGGCCGAACTGCCGTGGGACGAGCTGAAGGTCGACGTCGTGTTCGAGTGCACGGGCTTTTTCACGACGAAGGAAAAGGCGAACGCGCACATCAAAGGCGGCGCAAAGAAGGTCATCATTTCCGCACCGGGCGGCAAGGACGTGGACGCGACCATCGTGTACGGCGTGAACCACGACGTGCTGAAGGCATCGGACACGGTGATCTCGAACGCATCGTGCACGACGAACTGCCTGGTGCCGCTCGTCAAGCCGCTGAACGACAAGATCGGTCTGGTGAACGGTCTGATGACCACGATCCACGCGTACACGAACGATCAGGTGCTGACCGACGTGTATCACGAAGACCTGCGCCGCGCGCGTTCGGCTACGCATAGCCAGATTCCGACGAAGACGGGCGCTGCATCGGCGGTCGGTCTGGTGCTGCCGGAACTGAACGGCAAGCTCGACGGCTACGCCATTCGCGTCCCGACGATCAACGTGTCCGTCGTCGATCTGTCGTTCATTGCTGCGCGCGATACGACGGTCGAAGAAGTGAACAAGATCATGAAGGAGGCGGCCGAAGGTTCGCTCAAGGGCGTGCTCGGCTACAACGACGCACCGCTCGTGTCGATCGACTACAACCACAACCCGGCTTCGTCGACGTTCGATGCAACGCTCACGAAGGTCTCGGGCCGTCTGGTCAAGGTGTCGAGCTGGTACGACAACGAATGGGGCTTCTCGAACCGCATGCTGGATACGGCGGTTGCGCTGGCCAACGCGAAGTAAGGTTCGCGGAATGAAAAAAGCCGCTCCGAGGAGCGGCTTTTTTACGCCTTGAAAAACCTTAAGCGAACTTCTCACGCAAGAACGAAATGACGTAAGGCGTGGCCGCCGCCGCGACGCTCGATGCCGTGCCCGGATCGATACCCATGCGCGCTGCGATCGACTCCGCGATGCGTCCCGTCAACACCCCTTCGCCGCCTTCTTCCATCGATTTGAAAAAGCCGTCGCCGCGCACGAGTCCCGCCGCCATTGCCGCGAAAAAGCTCTTGCCCGGATGATTGCCGAGCAAACCCTGGTTTTGATCTTCGGCGTGCGCGTGTGCCGTTTCAGCGGCCGTGCCGAGCATTTGCTGGCTGTCTTCAGTGCTGAAACCTTGATCGGTCAGCGCTTGCGTGGCCTGCGCGCCGTGTTGAGAAGAAAGAAATTCTGAAACGAGTTGTTGCATGTCCATCGACGCTGCTCCTCTTGATGTTGGTCGATTGCAGGGCAGCGCAAGCGGATAGAAAACCTTATCGCGCGTTGCCCTTGCTAAGACATCGGAAGCATCGGTTGGTGCCCGCGCGTTACTTGTGCGGCACCGGAAAATGCACGCCCGCGCGCTGCGCTGCATTGACGATATGACCTTCGATCGCGCGGCCGGCTTTCTCGCCGTCACGCGCCTTGAGCGCTTCGATGATCACCGCATGCTCGTGATAAGTCGACAACACCAGTTCCCGTCGATAAAACGGCAAGCGCTGACTTTCCTTCATGATGTCCGCGCTGCCGCGCAGAATCGATTCGACCACCGCATTGCCGGCAGACTCACGATGCGCATGTGAAACGCGAAATCGAGCTGTGCCGCTTCTTCCAGCGCCGCTTCTTCGAGCGCGCCGCGCAGAGATTCGAGATTGTCGTCGAGCCAGTCGATATCCGAATCGCCGATGGAATGCGCCGCCAGCCGCGCGACGAATCCTTCGAGCGCAAAGCGCATCTGATAAGTATCAGGCAACGACGCCTGATCCGCGAAACGCCACGCGTGTCCGTTGCTCGCCTGCGCACTGCTCACATACACGCCTTTGCCCGGACGAATATGCAGCATGCCGAGCGCTTCCAGCGTGGACAGCGCCTCGCGCAGCGATGCCCGGCTGATCGCCAGTTCCTCTGACAACTGCCGTTGCGCTGGCAGCAGACTTCCCATCGGATACAGACTCGATTCGATGCGTTCGCGAATCGTCGCGATGGCGGCATCGGTCACGGTGTGCGGGACATTTTTCATAAGACGAATACGGATTTGGCCGGTCTGACCGCCATTGTATGCGCGCGTTCCGCACGCGTGTGCAAGCGCTTTCCCGCACCTATTTCCATGCCTGAAAAGCGCAGGGTAAACCGCTACGAATGCTTTCTTGACGCGGTTATATCGGCTTTCTAATATTCTCCATCACAACACTGGTCAGACCAGTCGGAACAGTGGTTCGAGGTTCCTGAGATTCATCGACGACAGAGGAGACAGTCGCGGCGAGATTCCTGAATTCGCTGTTTGGCAGAGTGATGATCGCGCTGGTCATCGGCATCATCGTGGGGGCGGTGTGGCCGCACTTCGGGCAGTCGCTACGGCTGCTCGGCGATGGCTTCCTCAAGCTCATCAAAATGGTGATCGGGCCGATCGTGTTTTGCGTGGTCGTAAGCGGCATGGCGAGCGCGGGCGATCTGAAGAAGGTGGAGCGCGTTGGGTTGAAGGCGGTCGTGTACTTAGAAATCATGACGACGCTCGCGCTCATCATTGGCGCGATTCTGGCGTGGGTGACGCGACCGGGCGTCGGTATGAACATCGATCGATCTGCATTCGCTCAATGCCTCCGCGCTCACGACCTACACCGAGCACGCAAAGAGCCTGAAGGACACGGCGGGCTTTCTGCTGAAGATCATTCCCGATACCGCCATCGATGCCTTCGCGAAAGGCGATATCCTGCAAGTGCTCGTGTTCGCCGTGCTGTTCGGCTCCGCGCTTTCGATGTTCGGCGACAAGGCGCAGCGCGTGACCGTGTTCATCGATGAACTGTCGGGCGTGTTCTTCCGCATCATGGCGTTCATCATCAAGCTCGCGCCGCTCGGCGTGCTCGGCGCGATCGCGTTCACGACGGGGCAGTACGGTGTGGCGTCGCTCAAGCAGCTTGGACTGCTGGTCGTCGTGTTCTACACGAGTTGCTTCCGGTTCGTGTTCGTCGTGCTGGCGGTCGTCATGCGGCTCGCGAGCTTTTCCATCTTCAAGCTCGTGCGCTATCTGCGTGAAGAACTGTCGATCGTGCTGGGCACTGCATCGTCCGATGCCGTTTTGCTGCAAATCATGCGCAAGCTCGAATGGATGGGCGTAAAGGATTCGACCGTCGGCCTCGTCATTCCGACCGGCTATTCGTTCAATCTCGATGGCTTTTCGATCTATCTCACGCTCGCGGTGATCTTCATTGCGCAGGCGACGAATACGCCGCTGTCATTGCATGACCTGATCGTCGTGGTGCTCGTGACGTCGAAGGGCGCGCACAGCATTCCCGGCTCGGCCATCGTCATTCTCGCCGCGACGCTTTCCGCTATTCCCGCGATTCCCGTGCTCGGCCTCGTGCTGATTCTGCCGGTCGACTGGTTCGTCGGCATTGCGCGTGCGGTGACGAATCTCATCGGCAATTGCGTGGCGACGGTGATCGTGGCCGTGTGGGAGAACGATATCGACCGGGCGGGCGCGCATCGCGTGTTCAATCAGGACGCCGATTACCGCTACGTGCCCGCCGCCCCCGATGCCGCGCAACCCGCGCACGGTGATGGCGCACACGCAATCTGAACTTACGCAAAAGGAACTGCAAAATGGCCAATCTGATCATCAACGAAAACGCGCCCGCTTTCGCCCGCCGTTACATGAATCTGGCGGACCCGCGGCTCGGCGCGCAGGCGCTGTTCGCCACCGACGAATTCTTCGCGCCGAAAAACCGCATGCTGGAGCCGCAGCCGGCGGTGTTCATCCCCGGCAAATACGATGAACACGGCAAGTGGATGGACGGCTGGGAAACGCGCCGCAAGCGCACGAAGGGCTACGACTACTGCATCGTCAAGCTGGCGCGTGCGGGCGTGATTCACGGCATCGACATCGATACGAGTCACTTCACGGGCAACTTCCCGCCCGCTGCGTCGATCGATGCGTGCTTCAGCGAAAGCGCCAATCCGCAAGACGATGGCGACTGGCGCGAGATCGTGCCGTCGACGACATTGCAGGGCAATCATCATCACTATCTCGACATCGGCGATACGCGCGCCTACACGCATCTGCGCGTGAACATTTATCCGGATGGTGGCATCGCGCGGCTGCGCGTGTATGGCTAGCTGAAAACGGATTTTTCGCGCGTCAAGCGCGGCACGCTGCTGGATCTCGCGGCGATCGAAAACGGCGCGTATCTCGTCGCGGCAAACAATCAGCACTTCGGGCCTGCATCGCAAATGCTGATGCCCGGACGCGGCGTGAATATGGGCGATGGCTGGGAAACGCGGCGGCGGCGCGAGTCGGGCAACGACTGGGCGATCGTCGCGCTGACCAATCCCGGCGTGATCCGCGCAATCGAAGTCGATACCGCGCACTTCAAGGGCAATTATCCGGATCGCTGTTCATTGCAGGCCGCGCGCGTGGAAGGCGGCACTGATGAATCGCTCGTCACGCAGGCGATGTTCTGGCCGGTTCTGCTCAACGAACAGAAACTCGCGATGGACAGCGTGCATCGCTTCGACAAGGAAATCGCGGCGCTCGGACCGGTGGACGCACGTGCGCTTCAATATTTATCTGGATGGCGGCGTATCGCGGCTGCGCATTTTCGGAGAGATCGAATGAAGACGCTGACGTTAGAGCCGTTGACGCGCGAAGCCTTCGCCCCGTTTGGCGATGTCATTGAACTCGAAGGCGCGCGTCACTTTCCGATCAACGCGGGCACGACCGAGCTCTTTCACGATCTCGCCAACGTCGATATCGGTTTCGATACCGGCGTGCGGCCGCTCATCAACGTGTTTCGCGGTCAGCCGCGGCCGCAGCCCGTCGTCATTTCGATGATGAAGCGGCATCCGCTCGGCTCGCAGGCGTTCGTGCCGCTGCACGATGTGCGCTATCTCGTGGTCGTCGCGCTCGCGGGCGAGTTCGATGAAACGCAGATGCGCGCGTTATATGCGCAAGGCTGGCAAGGCGTGAACTATGCGCGCGGCGTGTGGCATCACCCGCTGATCGTGCTCGATGCGCCGGGCGATTTTATCGTCGTCGATCGCGGCGGTGATCAGCCGAACTGCGATGAACTCGACTTGTCCGATCGATATACGCTCGTCGAAGCATCCGCGCGAGCGGCCTAGCGCGAACACCGTAAATCGAAATGCGACTGCGAATCGCTCGCAGAAGAAAATCGCAAAACGTACGGACGAAACGAAACCGCCGCCCATCTTTGCGATGGGCGGCGGTTTTGCATGCAGCCTAAGCGCCGGACTGCGGCGCTACGCGCTCAGTGCTCGCGATGCGGACAGTTTTCCTTCGTGCATGCGCCGTACAGCGCGAGCGCATGCTCGTGGAGCTTGAATCCGCGTTCCTTCGCGATCGATTGCTGACGGCGCTCGATTTCGGCATCGAAAAATTCTTCGACGCGGCCGCAGTCGATGCACACGAGGTGATCGTGGTGCGATCCTTCGTTGAGCTCGAACACGGCTTTGCCCGATTCGAAATTGCTCCGCGACAGCAGGCCGGCTTGCTCGAACTGCGTGAGCACGCGATAAACCGTGGCGAGACCGATATCCAGCTCTTCGTTGAGCAGGTTTCGATACACGTCTTCAGCGGTCAGATGGCGCACGGCGCTGTGCTGAAAAATCTCGAGAATCTTGAGGCGGGGCAGGGTCGCCTTGAGCCCGATATTTTTGAGATCGGCGGGATTGGTCATGGCTAGGCATCCCTACCTAGAGTATAATTTAAAGTTATCATAGTAATGTATTTTGCCGATTTCCGACATTCGGCAGGAATTTGGATGACTGCGCGGACAAGCGGGCGCGGCCTCGGAGCGCCACGCGCGAAGGGTGAAATGATCTCAAAATCTTTTTCGAATTGCAGGGAGAGCTGTCGCATGCGGGGAACCATGATCGCAGCAACTCTGGCCGCATTGCTGGCGGGTTGTTCGACGTACGACAGCGTCACGCAGAAGATCGCGCAAAGCATCACGCCGTATCGAATTACGGTCGTGCAAGGCAATTTCGTTTCGCAGGAAGCAGCGAATCAGATGCAGGTGGACATGTCGCGCGACCAGGTCAAGCAGCTCTTGGGCACGCCGTTGCTGACCGATATGTTTCACGCGGATCGCTGGGACTACGTGTTCTATTTCAAGCGCGGCTCGACATCGGTTGTGCAGCAGCGTGACTTCATCGTGAATTTTTCGAGCGATCGCGTGACGAGCTGGTCGGGCGGCGAGAATCTGCCGTCGAACCTCGAACTGCTCGCGGAAATCGACGGTGATAAGGGCGTGAAGGTGGCCAAGCCGGTTCCGGCGGCGTCGGTCTCGGTCGCTGCGGTGCCGGCGGCAGCGTCGGGCGCGGTGGCCGCAACGCCTTCGGGCGAGCCGTCCACGCAACCGAACACGTCGGCGGCCTTCGTGGGCGATGCGAACCAGCAGGCCGCGCAGGCCGCGAATCGCGCGACGGCGCAGGTGGAAATGCCCGCTGGACGTCAGCGCTCGTCGACCTACAGCAACTCGCCGACGGTGAGCGGCGGCGCGCCGGGATCGGGCAATTCGGGTTCGAATTCGCAGATCCAGCTTCAGCGCAAACCGCAGACGATCCAGATTCCGGACAGCAGTGCGGTCGGGCCGGCGAGCACGTCGCCCGCGCCGACATCGGCGAACGGCAATCAGACGCAGTTCACCATGCCGCAGCAGAGCCAGTAAGCGTCATTCGTGCGGAATGGCCTCATTCGGGCCGTTTCGCGTTTCTGGCGAGGCGAAACCCCATCCGCAACAACCGCCGCGCGCGCCTTGCGTTGCCGTGCGGTTCATCAAGAGAAAGCCATGAAGATCGCCATTGCCGGTGCATCGGGCCGCATGGGCCGGATGCTGATCGAAACCGTTCTCAACGATCCCTCCGCGCAGCTCGTCGGCGCGCTCGACCGTCCTGGCGTGCCGCAACTCGGGCAGGACGCCGGCGCGTTCCTCGGCAAGACTACGGGTGTGCTGCTCACCGACGACATCGAACGCGTTTTCGCCGATGCCGACTATCTGATCGATTTCACGCGTCCCGAAGGCACGTTGGTGCATCTCGAAGCGGCGCTGCGTCATGACGTGAAGATGATCATCGGCACGACCGGTTTTTCCGATGAGCAGAAGACCCAGTTGCGCGCGGCCGGCGAGAAGCTCGGCGTGGTGTTCGCGCCGAACATGAGCGTCGGCGTGAACGTGACGATGAAGCTGCTCGAATTCGCCGCGAAGCATTTCGCGACGGGCTACGACATCGAGATCATCGAGGCGCACCATCGTCACAAGGTCGATGCGCCGTCGGGCACCGCGCTCGGCATGGGCGAAGTGATCGCGAAGGCGCTCGGGCGTGATCTGAACGACTGTGCCGTGTACGCGCGCGAAGGCGTGACGGGCGAGCGCGATCCGTCGACCATCGGCTTTTCGGCCATGCGCGGCGGGGATATCGTCGGCGATCACACGGTGCTGTTTGCGGGCATCGGCGAGCGGATCGAGATCACGCACAAGTCGGCGAGCCGGTTGTCGTATGCGCAGGGCGCGTTGCGCGCGGTGAGCTTTCTCGAAGGGCACCAGAAGGGCTTCTTCGATATGCAAGACGTGCTCGGTCTGCGCTGATCGTTCTTTCCTATGGCAGCGACGGGCGTCATTCATTACCTCCAAACCGGCGATGCCATTACGCACGCGGTCGCGGGCCTGCTGCTCGCGATGTCGCTGGCGAGCTGGTGTTTTCTGCTGGTGAAGACGTGGGTGCTCGTGCATGCGAAGTGGCAGGGGCCGCGCGCGTTGCAGCGGTTTTGGCAGGCTTCATCTTTGCCCGATGGCATTGGTGCGTTGAAGCGTGCGGATCGGGAGCGTGTCTTCTTGCCGCTGGCGGAAGCCGCTTGGTATGCGTCTGAAGCGGAGATGCCGGGCGCGTTGCTCGCGCGTGTCGAGCACAGCGAGCGTGTGTTGCGGGCGTTGCGGCAGGTGCTGATGAAATCGCAGCGGCGGCTGGAGTTCGGGCAGGTGCTGCTGGCGTCGGTGGGCGCGACGGCGCCGTTCGTCGGCTTGCTCGGCACGGTGTGGGGGATTTATCGCGCGCTCGGGAGTATCGCGGCGAGCGGGCAGGCGATGATCGAAAACGTCGCCGGGCCGGTCGGCGAAGCGCTGATCATGACGGCGTTCGGGCTTGTGGTCGCGATTCCGGCAGTGCTTGCTTATAACGTGCTCGGGCGTTATGTGCGGCAGATTTCAGAGGAGCTGGATGGGTTTGCGCATGATTTGCATGCGTATGTGTGTGGGAAGGAGCCGTGATGGCTTTCGGCAGACTCGACAAGAAGCCGAATAGTCAGCCAATGGCGGATATCAACATGACGCCGCTCATCGATGTCATGTTGGTCTTGCTCGTCACTTTCATTATTACGGCGCCGCTTTTCACGCATGCCATCCGGCTGGATTTGCCGAAGGTATTGTCGATGCCGGCCCGTGAGACGCCGCAGACCATTACCTTGTCCATCGACGATTCGGGCGGGCTCTTCTGGAACGATGCGCCGGTTAGCTTTGAGCAAATGCAGGCGCGCTTTGTTGATGCTGGTCGGGCTCAGCAGAAGCCTGAGTTGCACTTGAGGGCGTCGCGAGGGACGCGGTATGACGTTATCGCGCGGGTTATGGCTGCTGCGCAGCGGGCTGGGGTGGAGAAGATTGGGTTTGTTACTGAGCCTGGTGGGGATGCTGCGCGTTGAGTAGTAGTCTGCTGCTTTTGTTTGTGTTTTTTATTCAGTAGCTGCCGAGGAGGTGGCTACTGAATAAAAAGTAAGAAACCACCAGCGCCTTGCACGAAGAAAGAAGACAAGCCCAAAGAGCCCAAGCGCAGCTTAAAAGAGCCAGTCCGCACACCCCGTCTACCCACAAAAAGAAGCGAAAAACATCTACGCGCAAGCGCAAAAACCAAATTCGACCCAAGCGCCAGCGCCCCATCCCATCCCATCCCGGTATAATTACGATTTACCCATCCGAATCCTGCGGAAAAGCACGCCGCCCGTGCGCAATTAGCCCGCGAAGACCACACCATGCACGATAAATACGTACCCGCCGACGTCGAATCCGCCGCGCAGAGCAACTGGCGCGCGAACGACGTCTACCGGTCGACCGAGACGTCCGCCAAGCCCAAGTTCTACTGCGTCTCGATGCTTCCGTATCCGTCGGGCAAGCTGCACATGGGTCACGTGCGCAACTACACCATCAACGACGTGATGTACCGTTACCTGCGCATGAACGGTCACAACACGCTCATGCCGATGGGCTGGGACGCATTCGGCATGCCCGCCGAAAACGCGGCGATGGCGAACAATGTGCCGCCGGCCAAGTGGACGTACGACAACATCGCGTACATGAAAAAGCAGATGCAGTCGATGGGACTCGCCATCGACTGGTCGCGCGAGGTCGCCACGTGCTCGCCGGACTACTACAAGTGGAACCAGTGGCTGTTCCTCAAGATGCTGGAAAAGGGCATCGCGTATAAAAAGACGGGCACCGTGAACTGGGATCCGGTCGATCAGACCGTGCTCGCGAACGAACAGGTCATCGATGGACGCGGCTGGCGTTCGGGCGCGCTCGTCGAAAAGCGCGAAATCCCGATGTACTACCTGCGCATCACCGATTACGCGGATCAACTGCTTGACGATCTCGAAAGCCTCGGCTGGCCCGAGCGCGTCAAGATCATGCAGCAGAACTGGATCGGCAAGAGCTTCGACGTGAATTTCGGTTTCCCGTATGAAATCGACGGCGAGCAGAAGCTGCTGCGCGTGTTCACCACGCACGCCGACACCATCATGGGCGTCACGTTCGCGGCGGTCGCGGCGGAACATCCGCTCGCCACGCGCCTCGCGCGCGATAACGCGGACCTTCAGGCGTTCATCGAAGAGTGCAAACGCGGCGGCATCGCGGAAGCGGATGTCGCCATGATGGAAAAGAAGGGCATGCCCACGGGCTTTTTCATCACGCATCCGCTGACGGGCGAGAAGGTCGAAGTGTGGATCGGCAATTACGTGCTGATGTCCTACGGCGAAGGCGCGGTCATGGGCGTGCCGTCGCACGACGAGCGCGACTTTGCCTTCGCGAAGAAATACAACCTGCCGATCAATCAGGTCATCGCGGTTGAAGGCAAGACGTATTCGACCGATGCCTGGGAAGAGTGGTACGGCGACAAGACCGCCGGCCGCCTGATCAACAGCGGCAAGTACGACGGTCTGACCACGGAAGAAGCGATCGACGCGATCGACGCTGATCTGAAAGCGAAAAACCTCGGCGACAAGCAAGTCACGTGGCGTTTGCGCGACTGGGGCATTTCGCGTCAGCGTTACTGGGGCACGCCGATTCCGATCATCCATTGCCCGTCGTGCGGCGACGTGCCGGTGCCGGAAAAGGATCTGCCGGTCGTGCTGCCGGAAGACCTCGTGCCGGACGGCTCGGGCAATCCGCTCGCCAAGTCTGAAGCGTTTCTGAACTGCACGTGCCCGAAGTGCGGCGCGGCGGCCAAGCGCGAAACCGACACGATGGACACGTTCGTCGATTCGTCTTGGTACTTCTCGCGCTACAGCGCGCCGGACGCCAAGACGATGGTCGACGAGTGCACCGATTACTGGATGCCGATGGACCAGTACATCGGTGGAATCGAACACGCCATTCTTCACCTCTTGTATTCGCGTTTCTGGACCAAGGTCATGCGCGACATGGGGCTGATCAACTTTGGCGAACCGGCGAAAAACCTGCTCACGCAGGGCATGGTGCTCAACGAGACGTTCTATCGTGAAGACGCGTCGGGCAAGAAGACCTGGTACAACCCGCTCGAAGTCACCGTCGCGCACGACGACAAGGGCCGCCCGACCGGCGCTACGCTCAACGCCGACGGCCAGCCGGTCGTGCTCGGCGGCGTCGAAAAAATGTCGAAGTCGAAGAACAATGGCATCGATCCGCAAACGTTGATCGATCAATACGGCGCGGATACCGCGCGTCTGTTCGTCATGTTCGCCGCGCCACCGGAGCAATCGCTCGAATGGTCGGGCGCGGGCGTGGAAGGCGCGAGCCGCTTCCTGCGTCGCGTGTGGCACTTCGCGCACGACAACGCGGACGTGCTGCGTCAGCACGGCAAGCTGGATGCATCGAAGATCGGCGATAGCGACAAGGCGCTGCGCCGCGAAATCTACACCGTGCTCAAGCAGGCCGATTTCGACTACGGTCGCCTGCAGTACAACACGGTCGTCTCCGCCGCGATGAAGATGCTCAACGCGCTCGACAGCGCGAAGCGCGCGGGCGAAGGCGTGCTCAACGAAATCTTCGGCGTGCTGTTGCGCGTGCTGTATCCGGTCGTGCCGCATATCGCGTTTCAGTTGTGGTCGGAACTCGGCTACGACAAGGAATTCGGTCCGTTGCTCGACGCGCCGTGGCCAAAGGTCGACGAAGCCGCGCTGGAGCAATCGGAAATCGAACTCGTGCTGCAGGTGAACGGCAAGGTGCGCGGTGCGCTGACGGTGGCAAAGGACGCGTCGCGCGAGGCGATCGAACAGGCCGCCGTCACGCACGAAATGTTCGAAAAGTTTGCGGAAGGCCGCGCGCCGAAGAAGATCATCGTGGTGCCGGGACGTCTCGTCAACGTGGTCGTCTGATGCGCCGTCTGATGCGCAAACACAAGGGAGTCGATGTGACCCGTCAAGCCGGCATGAGCAGGCGCTCGTTTCTGACCCTTCTGGGCGGCGCGGCCGCGCTGTCCGCGTGCGGCTTTCAGTTGCGCGGGCAGCAGGACTATGCGTTCAAGCGCCTGGCGGTCATCTGCGGCGCGCCGCAGATGACCGCGCGCCTCGAGCGCATGGTGGAAGGCGGCAGCGACACGGTCATCGTCAAACCCTTCGAAAAGCCGGATGCCACGCTCAATCTGTCCGAAGGTCAGGGCATGCGCACGCTCAGCTTGAATTCGGCCGGCGTCGTGCAGGAATACGAGCTTGTCTATACCGTGAACTACTCGCTGTACGGCGCGGACGGCACGCTGCTGATTCCGCCGAGCGCCATCGCGCTGAATCGTTCGATGACCTATAGCGATCAATACACGCTCGCCAAAAGTCAGGAATCGATCCTGCTCTACAACGACATGCGCTACGACGCCGTGGATCAGCTCACGCGCCGCCTCGCCACCGTGCGCTCGCTGCATCCCGCGCCGGGCGAGCAGACGCCGGGTGTCGCGCGGCGCGCGCCGTTGCCGGTGCCGCCGCTCTGATCGTCCACGAACGGCCGCCATCATGCAGTTGAAGCTCGACGCGCTCGAAGCGCACCTCGCGAAAAGCCTGAAAGGGCTGTACGTCGTCTATGGCGACGAGCACTTGCTCGCGCAGGAAGCGTGCGACCGCATTCGCGCCGCGGCACGCGCGGGCGACTTTACGGACCGCGCGGTGTTCACCGTCGAACGCGGTTTCGACTGGAGCGGGCTGATCGGCGCGAGCCAGTCGATGTCGCTGTTCGGCGATCGTCAGCTCATCGAACTGCGCATTCCGACCGGTAAGCCCGGCAAGGAAGGCGCGGATGCGCTGAAAACGCTCGCCGCCGCCGATAACCCCGACATCCTCATGCTCGTGACGCTGCCGCATCTGGACGCCGCCACGCAGAAATCGGCGTGGTTCACGGCGCTGCTGGGCGCGGGCGTCGTGCTGAAGATCGATCCGGTGGAACGCGCGCAATTGCCGATGTGGGTCAGTCAGCGGTTGTCGGCGCAAGGCCAGCGCGTCGCGCCGGGCGAGGAAGGGCGGCGCGCGCTGCTGTTTATCGCGGAGCGCGTGGAGGGCAATCTGCTCGCCGCGCATCAGGAAATTCAGAAGCTCGGACTGCTGTATCCGCAGGGCGTGCTCACATTCGAGCAGATTCACGACGCGGTGCTGAACGTCGCGCGTTACGACGTCTTCAAGCTCAACGAAGCCATATTGACCGGCGATGTCGGCCGTCTCGCGCGCATGCTCGACGGCCTGAAGGACGAAGGCGAAGGCGCCGTGCTCGTGCTGTGGGCGCTCGTCGAGGAAGTGCGCACGCTGTTGCGTATCAAGCGCGGCGTCGCGGCGGGCAAACCGCTCGCCACGCTGATGCGCGAAAACCGCGTCTGGGGTCCGCGTGAACGGTTGATCAGACCGGCGCTTTCGCGCGTGACGAACGAAGCGCTCGAAAAGGCGCTGTCGCTGGCGGCGCGGCTGGATCGGCAGGTGAAGGGTTTGTCGGGCAGCACGGGCAAGCGCGGCAGCGAGCCGCCGCCCGATCCGTGGGCCGGCATGTTCGAACTGGCGATGGCCGTCGCGCACGGCAAGCCGGCGCCTGCGCCACGACCGCGTCGCTAAGACGCTTCTGTCACACGCTGTTGCAATCTGCGCATCAGCATAAAATGACACTTCGCCCTTCAAGCGGCCATTCAGCGCCGACGCAAAGAGACTCACGATGAACATCGACCAATACATGACCGACCTCGGCCGCCGCGCTCGGGCGGCGTCGCGCGTGATGGCGCGGGCATCGACGGCTGCGAAGAACGCGGCGCTGTTCGCGGTGGCGGAAGCGATCGAGCACGAGCGTGAAGCGCTGAAGGCCGCGAACGCGAAAGATCTCGCCCGCGCGCGCGAAAAGGGCCACGACGCGGCGTTCATCGACCGTCTCACGCTCTCCGACAAAGCGCTGAACACGATGGTCGAAGGCCTGCGGCAAGTCGCGTCGCAGGCCGATCCGATCGGCGAAATCAGCGGACTCAAGTTCCGGCCGAGCGGCATTCAGGTCGGCCAGATGCGCGTGCCGCTCGGTGTCATCGGCATCATTTATGAATCGCGGCCGAATGTGACGATCGATGCCGCCGCGCTGTGCCTCAAATCCGGCAACGCGACCATTTTGCGCGGCGGTTCCGAAGCGCTCGAATGCAACACGGCGCTGGCGAAACTGATCGGCGTCGGGCTGGAAGCGGCGGGTTTGCCGCAGGACGCGGTGCAGGTGGTTGAAACGGCGGATCGCGCGGCGGTCGGCAAGCTCATCACGATGACCGAATTTGTCGATGTGATCGTGCCGCGCGGCGGCAAAAGCCTGATCGCGCGGCTGATGGAAGAATCCCGCGTGCCGATGATCAAGCATCTCGATGGCATCTGCCACGTATATGTCGATGACCGCGCCGATCTCGCGAAAGCGGCGGCCGTGTGCGACAACGCGAAGACGCATCGCTACGGCATGTGCAACACGATGGAAACCTTGCTCGTCGCGCGCGGCGTCGCGGAGATGGCGCTGCCGCAACTGGCGCGCGTGTATCAGGCGAAAGACGTCGAATTGCGTGTCGATGCCACTGCGCGCGCAGTGCTCGAAGCCGCGAACATCAACGCGCTCGTCGATGCCACCGAGGAAGACTGGAGCACCGAATATCTCGCGCCGGTGCTGTCGATCAAGATCGTGAATGATCTCGACGAAGCGATCGAGCATATCAACCGCTACGGTTCGCATCACACGGACGCGATCATCACCGAAGACCACGACCGCGCCATGCGTTTTCTGCGCGAAGTGGATTCTGCGAGCGTGATGGTCAACGCCTCGACGCGTTTCGTCGATGGCTTCGAGTTTGGTCTGGGCGCGGAACTCGGCATTTCGAACGACAAGTTGCATGTGCGCGGGCCGGTCGGTCTGGAAGGACTGACGTCGCTGAAGTACGTCGTTCTGGGACGCGGCGAAGTTCGTCAATAAGAAAGATAACGATGCTCTGGATTAAATCGCTGCATATCGTGCTAGTCGCGTCGTGGTTCGCGGGACTGTTTTATCTGCCGCGCATCTTCGTCAATCTGGCGATGGAAACGGACCCGGCCGCGACCGCGCGTCTGCTGTTGATGGCGAGGAAACTGTTTCGCTTCATGACGTTTATCGCCGTGCCCGCGATTGCGTGTGGCTTGTGGCTGTGGCTCGTGGTCGGCATCGGCGCGGAGCAGGGCTGGCTGCACGCGAAACTGACGATCGTTGCGCTGATCATCGTTTATCACGCGTATTGCGGCGTGTTGCTGCGCACGTTTCAGCGCGGCGAAAACAAGCGCTCGGACAAGTGGTATCGCATGTACAACGAGCTGCCGGTGCTCGGGTTGCTCAGCGCTACCTTACTCGTCGTGATCAAGCCGTTTTAAGTTTCGACGCGCCGGCTTTCCAGCACGTCTTTCGCTTCCGCCAGCGCGAGTTCCACCGCCAGAATGTCGCCGATCGCGAGATGCGAAAAAATGTCCGTGTCTTCATCGACGTTCGCAAACAATCCAACGCTCGCCGTGCGCGCGAGCGGCGAGTTGCCGCCGTGCGTAATGGCGATGACTTTCGCGCCGCCGTGCAGCGCGAATTTGCACGCATCGAGAATGTCTTTCGTGCGACCCGTATTCGAAATGGCGACGACGGACATCGCCCACGCCCAGCAGTGCGGCCGATGTCGTGTACGTGTGCGGGTCCGAATACGCGACCGACGGCACCCCGAGCTTGAAAAACTTGTGCTGCATGTCGAGCGCCGCGATGCCCGAGCCGTAAAACTCGATGCGCCGCGTGCGCCAGAAGATCGATCGCCGTCGCGACGCTGTCCGAGGACAAACTGTTGCGCACCGCGATCAGCGCGCCGATGGTCCTCCGGTCCAGCACTTTCGCCGCGACGCCCGCAGCGGGCTCGTCGCTCTTCGCATCGCGATAAAAGGTGGGAACGTCCGCTGCTACGCTTTGAGCCAGGCGAATCTTGAACTCGCGAAAGCCTGAAAAGCCGAGCGCCTGACAGAACCGCGCGATGGTCGGCTGGCTGACGCCCGCGCGCGGCGAAATCGGTCATCGACAAATCGAGCACTTCGCGCGGCGCTTCGAGCACGTAATCGGCCAGCTTGCGCTCGGAAGGGCGCAACTGTTCGCGCATCGCGTCGACTTGGGACAGCAACATCGGAATTCTCGCCTATGCTGGAAAAAGTACTGCAACTATAGTTGATGAATGAGTATGTACAAATACTACATACGCAAGCGGAGTTTGATCAGGGATTTCCCTGAGATGTATGTTGTATGTCCGATAAGGCTTTGATGGAAGCGATCGCTTAACAAATCCGGCGTAGTAATCAATTGTCACCATGTAGTTTTTCTACTAAACTCGATGCACTCGGCGAGGATAGATAACGATCAACAACCAGCCGTTTCTCGCTTTTGTCCAAACTATACAACCCCGACGGCCCGCGCCGGGCGTGAGACGAAGGAGTTTCGATGGTTTCCCCGCATTCGCAACTCAAGAAAGTCACCGACCGCGTGATCACGCGCAGCAAGCCGACGCGTTCCGCCTATCTCGCGCGCATCGATGCCGCGCACGGCAAGTTCCCCGCTCGCGGCGCGTTGTTCTGCGCGAATCTCGCGCACGGTTTTGCTGGTCTCGAAGGTCAGGAGAAATTTGCGATCAAGGCGGTGCGCGAGCCGAACATCGGCATCGTTTCGTCTTATAACGAGATGCTTTCCGCGCACGCCCCGTACAAGAGCTTCCCGGACATCATCAAGGCGGTGCGCGCGAGCATGGCGGTATCGCGCAATTCGCGGGCGTCGTGCCGGCGATGTGGACGGCATCACGCAGGGCAACGCGCGCATGGAGTTGTCGCTGTTTTCGCGCGAAGTCATTGCGATGAGCACGGCCGTCGCGCTTACGCACAACGTGTTCGACGCGGCGCTGTGCCTGGGCGTGTGCGACAAGATCGTGCCGGGACTGGCGATCGGCGCACTGCAATTCGTGCCATTTGCCGACCATTTTCGTCTCCGCCGGTCCGATGACGTCCGGCCTCACGAACGACGAAAAGGCCAAAGTGCGCCAGGATTTCGCGACCGGCAAATGCTCGAAGCGGAAGCGGTGGCGTATCACGGACACGGCACCTGCACGTTCTACGGCACGGCCAACAGCAATCAGATACTGATGGAAGTGATGGGTCTGCATCTGCCGAGCGCGGCCTTCGTTCACCCGCACACCGAATGCGCGATGCGCTCACCGCCGAAGCCGCGCGCCGCGTGCTCGATATCACCGTCGAGCGCGGCAACTACACGCCGATCGGCCATGTCGTCGATGAAAAAGCGGTGATCAACGGCATCGTTGCGCTGCTCGCGACGAGCGGCTCCACGAATCACACGCTGCACCTGGTGGCGATTGCGCGCGGCGGGCATCGTCATCGACTGGAACGATTTCGATGAACTGTCCCAAGTCGTGCCGCTGCTTGCGAAGATCTACCCGAACGGCAAGGCCGACGTGAACCATTGCCACGCGGCAGGCGGCGTCGCGTTTCTCGTGCGCAATCTGCTCGAAGGCGGTTTGCTGCATGAAGATGTGCAGACGGTCGTCGGCAAGGGTTTGTCGATTTACACGAAAGAACCGAAGCTCATCGACGGCAAAGTGCAATGGGTCGATGGCGCCGCTAAAAGTCACGACACGAAAGTGCTGCGCGGCATTGGCGAGCCGTTCCAGCCGGACGGTGGCTTGCGTCTGATGCAGGGCAAGCTCGGTCGCGGCGTGATCAAGATTTCGACGGTTGCGCCGGAACATCGCGTGGTGAAGGCGCCCGCGATCGTTTTCAATTCGCAGGAAGAAGTGCAGGAAGCGTTCGACAAGGGCGAACTGAAGCGCGATTTCGTCGCGATCGTGCGGTTTCAGGGCGCGCGCGAACGGCATGCCGGAGTTGCATCGGCTGACGCCGCTGCTCGGCGTGCTTCAGGATCAGGGTTTCCACGTTGCGCTGGTGATGGACGGCCGTATGTCGCGCGCGTCGGGTAAAGTGCCGGCCGTGATTCACGTGTCGCAGGAAGCGTTGTTGCAAGGGCCGCTCGGCAAGGTGCGCACGGGCGACATGATCGTGATCGATGCGCCCGCCGGCGTGCTGGACATCGACATCGACGCGAACGAATGGGCCGCGCGCGAAGTCGAAGTGCCCGCGAATCAGGCGGACAACGAAGCCGGATTCGGGCGCGAACTATTCGGCGTGTTCCGCAGCGCGGCGTTGCCGGCGGAAGAGGGCGCGTTGGTGTTCGGTGCGCTGATCGGCGCGATGTCGCCGCATGACGGCCACGCGGATGCATCGGCGGATGCGCAGCGCGAACGCAACCCGATTCGCGATAATGCGCGCGCGGCGGCATCGGCGCTGAACAAGACGCATGCGGCGCATCATTAAACCAATCAAGGAGCATCAATGAAAACGGTTAGCGAAATCGTGCGTCTTGGACCGGTGATTCCGGTTCTCGCTTTCGATTCGGTCGAGCAGGGCGAACACGTGTCGCGCGCGCTGCACGTGGGCGGCGTCAAGGTGCCGGAGATCACGCTGATTGCGAGCAGGCGAAGAAGGCGGGCGCGCAGTTCGGCGTGTCGCCGGGGCTGACGAAGGACATGCACAAGGCCGCGCAGGATGCGGGTCTGCCGTTGCTGCCGGGCGTGATGACGCCGAGCGACATCATCACCGCGATGGAACTCGGCTACGAAATCGTCAAGTTTTTCCCGGCGCAGCAGGCGGGCGGCATTCCGATGCTGCAGGCGTTCTACGGCCCGTTCCCGAACCTGAAGTTCTGCCCGACGGGCGGCATCACGGCGGAAACTGCGACGAGCTTCCTCGCGCAGCCGAACGTGGTGTGCGTCGGCGGTTCGTGGCTCACGCCGAAGGCCGCGCTTGCCGGGCAGAATTGGGATGAAGTCACGAGGCTGGCGAAGGCTGCGGGCGAGCTTGCGCCGCATCAGTAAGTCGGCTTGAACGAAGCGAGTGCGCGAGATGTCGCGCGCGCTCAGAGGCGTTTCACACTCGGCAATCCTGACCTTTGCGTCGATAAAAATCCAATATCGGAGACGGCGCGCGGACGCCCATCGGCGTCGCTTACAAAGTAAAATTCGGACATTTCCGCGCCGTGCGCGCGCTTGCCGGTCATTGCCTTTGATGTGCAGGGCAGTGAAGGCAAACGCCCGCATAGCAAAAAAGTCAACAAAATCAAAGGAGGCGTTATGCCGGCCGTCCACGGGAGCATGCTTTTGCTCTACGCGGTGATTGCGATCGCGGTTCTGTAAGGAAATTTCGATGATTCTGATCGCAATGGGCGTATCGGGTGCCGGCAAGTCTCTGATCGGCGAAATGCTGGCCGAGCGTCTGCAGTGCACCTTCACCGATGGCGACGCGTTCCACAGCGCTGCGAACAAAGAGAAGATGCACAAGGGCATTCCGCTGACCGACGACGACCGCTGGCCGTGGCTCAGGACGATCCGCGCGGCGATCGTCGAAAAGCAGCGCGCGGGCGAGACGGCGGTATTCACGTGTTCGTCGCTGAAGCGTTCGTATCGCGATGTCTTGCGCGATGGCGACAGCGACGTGTGCTTCGTCTATCTGCACGGCACGATGGAAGTGCTCAAGAGCGGCTCGGTTCGCCGGGCCATTTCTTTGATCCGTCGCTGCTGCAGAGCCAGCTCGATGCGCTCGAAGAACCGGGCGACGATGAGGCGATTACAGAGAGCATCGAACTCACGCCCGAACAGATCGTGGATAACGTGATAGAGAAGTTGAAGACGCGCGGTCGGTAAGAAAAAAAGCCCCGGATTTCCGGGGCTTTTTTTCTTATGCGATGCGCTTGGCCAGTTCGACAGCCTTGCCGATATACGACCCCGGCGTCATTTCCATCAGAAGCTTTTTCGCCTCTTCCGGAATCGCCAGCCCGCCGATAAACGTCTGCAGCGCCTCGCGCGTAATGCCCTTACCGCGCGTCAATTCCTTCAGTTGCTCATACGGATTTTCGATGCCATAACGGCGCATCATCGTCTGCACCGGCTCCGCGAGCACTTCCCACGTGTTGTCCAGATCTTCGTTCAGGCGCACCGTGTTGACTTCGAGCTTGTCGAGACCGCGAATCAGCGCATCGTAGGCGAGCAGCGAATAGCCGAACGCCACGCCGATATTTCGCAGCACAGTGGAATCGGTCAGATCGCGCTGCCAGCGCGAAACCGGCAGCTTCTCCGACAGATGACGCAGCGTCGCATTCGCCAGCCCGAGATTGCCTTCCGAGTTTTCGAAGTCGATCGGATTAACCTTGTGCGGCATCGTCGATGAACCGATTTCACCGGCCTTCGCCTTCTGCTTGAAATAATCGAGCGAGATGTAACCCCAGACATCGCGATCGAGGTCGAGCAAAATGGTGTTCGCGCGCGCGACGGCATCGAACAATTCGGCCATGTAATCGTGCGGCTCGATCTGAATGGTGTACGGATTGAACGTCAGCTTCAGCCGGTTTTCGACGACATCCTTCGAAAACGCTTCCCAGTCGAATTCCGGATACGCCGACAGATGCGCGTTGAAATTGCCGACCGCACCGTTCATCTTGCCCAGCAGTTCCACCTTTTCGATGCGCGTAATCGCCCGCGCAAGCCGCGCCGCGCCGTTGGCGATTTCCTTGCCGAGCGTCGTCGGACTGGCGGGCTGGCCGTGCGTGCGCGAGAGCATCGGCTGTTCGGCGTGCGTGTGCGCGAGCTTGACGAGCCGCTCGTACACGGAGCGCAGCGCGGGCAGAATCACGCGTTCGCGCGCGCCGGCGAGCATCAAACCGTGCGACGTGTTGTTGATGTCTTCCGATGTGCACGCGAAGTGGATGAACTCGCTCGTGCGCTCCAGTTCCTGCTGACCTTTCACCGATTCCTTCAGCCAGTATTCGACAGCCTTCACGTCATGATTCGTGACGCGCTCGATATCTTTGATACGCGCGGCATCGTGCGCGGTAAAGCGCTCGGCGAGATTCAGCAGAAACTGCTCCGATGCCGCGGAAAAGCACGGCACTTCGGCGAAACCGGCACGCGACAGCGCGATCAGCCAGTGAATTTCGACCGTCACGCGATGGCGCATGAACGCGGCTTCGGAAAGCCAGTCGCGTAGGGCTTCGGTCTTGGCGGCGTATCGGCCGTCGAGCGGCGAAAGCGCGGTGAGCGCAAAGAGGGTATCGGGACGGGTATCGGACATGATTGCGGACGCAACGGAAGGAAAAGACGGAAGAACCACCCATTTTACCATCGGAGGCGGCTTAATCCGGGCGCTCAGCGGCGGCGTAATTCTTCGTCGAGTGCCTGAAGTTGCGCCGGCGTGCCGACGTTCTCCCAACGGCCTTCGTAAAGCTTGCCGCTCGCGCGTCCGTTTTCGATGCTCTCGCGGGTAGTACGGCGTCAGCGCGCGACGCGTGCCCGGCGCGAGATCGCGGAACATGCGCGTGTCGTACAGACCGATGTTGCCGAACGTGAGACGCGCTTCGCCTGCGAGCGAAAGCGTGCCGTCGTCGCGCAACGCGAAGTCGCCTTTGGGATGAAACGGCGGATTCGGCACCATCACGAAATGCATGCCGGGTTCGTCGCTCGATGCCAGCGACGATGCGCGCGCGCAACGACGCGTAATCGAAATCGCAAAACACGTCGCCGCTGACCGCGATAAATACGCCATCGCCGATCAGATGCCGCGCCTGCGCGATGCCGCCCGCCTTCTCCAGCGCCTCGGTTTCCGCCGAATGAATAACGCAACTCGACGCCGAAACGCGAACCATCGCCCAGCGCGGTTTCGATTCGCGCGCCAAGCCACGCGTGATTGATCACGATGGTCTGTACGCCCGTCGCCGCGAGCCGCTCGATGCCACACGATCAGCGGCGTGCCGCCCACTTCGAGCAGCGGTTTCGGACAGGAATCGGTGAGCGGGCGCATACGTTCGCCGCGTCCGGCGGCGAAGATCATTGCCGTGGTCAAAGCGTGAGTCATGGTGAATTAAAAGGTATAGCCGACTTCGACGGCGTGGCCTTCGAGCGTATCGAGCAGACGCGCGAACGGCCAGAGCGGCACGTAATGCTCGGCCACCTTGCGCGCATAGCCGATGAAGCGCGGCAGGTCCGACAAATAGCGCGGCTTGCCATCGCGATAATGAATGCGCGCGAACAGCCCGAGCACCTTGATATGCCGCTGTAAACCCATCCACTCGATCTGGCGATAGAACTCGCCGAAATCTTCATCGATGGGAAGACCGGCTTTTTTCGCGCGCTCCCAGTAATACGCGAAACAATCGAGCTGAAACTCTTCGTCCCAACTGATGAACGCGTCGCGCAGCAGCGAGGCGATGTCGTACGTGATCGGTCCGTACACCGCGTCCTGAAAATCCAGCACGCCGGGATTCGGCTCGCAGACCATCAGATTGCGCGGCATGTAATCACGCAGCATGAACGTCTGCAGCTGATTCAGCGTGCTGTCCACCAGCAGCGAGAACGTGGCGTCGAGTGTCTTGCGTTCGTCCGCGCTCACTTGGCGCCCTAGATGCCGGCTGATGAACCATTCCGGCATCAGCTCCATTTCGCGGCGCAGGAACGCTTCGTCGAATGGCGGCAGCACGCCTTCGCGCGCGGTCGATTGAAAGCGAATCAGCGTGTCGATGGCGGCGCGCATCATCGGGCGCGCGTTTTTCTCGTCGAGCAGATGTACGTGGTCGTGCCGAGATCGGTCAGCAGCATGAAGCCGGCGTCAAAATCCGTTTCCAGAACTTTCGGCACATGCGCGTTCGCGGCGTCCAGCAGAGCCGCGACCTGCACGAATTCGCGGCATTTTTCGGGCGGCGGGGCATCGACGGCGATGAGCGTCTTGCCGTGCGGCGAATCCGCATCGAGCCTGAAATAGCGGCGAAAACTGGCGTCGGCGGAAGCGGGCGCGAGACTCGCGACGTTCAGGCGGTAGGAATTGGCGTGAGTCTGAAGCCATGCGCGCAACTGGTCGAGGTGCGCGTCGGAGGGAATGTGCGTCATAAATTCGAGAGGCAAAACATCTTGCCATATATAATACCCCACGACTTTTTTAAGCGATCCGTTTAAGCCTGACGCCAGGCTCCGACGACTGTCCGCGTCATCGTTCGTCCGATTGTCGTCTCTGCAAAGCTACGGACCGTCAAGTTCGACACGGCACGGGCGCGGCTGGCGAAGGGCAGCAATGCCGTCAGAAACCGCCGGCATCGGGCGCGTGGGACGCGAACGCAATCGAACTGCCACCCATCCATGCCGCCACGACAGTTTCCTGCATTGAAGATTAACGGCGACGCACAGCCACGCCGGCGGCGGCTCGTCGCTGCGCTGCTTTCCGTACCGGGCCTAATGCCCGGGCTCGCGCATTCCCAGCTCGTCGGCGACGCCGCCTATCCGCAGCCGCTCGACGGCCCCGACAGCCTGCGCCTCGCGCCGCAGCTCGAGGAGCGTCCGCTGAAGTCGGGCCAGCAGCCGTCCACGTTCCTGTTGAGCGGCCACGCCACTGGCACGTCCGACCAGGACATGGCCGCGAAAGGCGCGGCGGAAGTGCGCCGCACGACCACGGTCATCAAGGGCGATGCGCTGCATTACGACCAGGACACCGACATGGCCGATGCATTCGGCAATGTCAGGCTGATCAACAACGGCGTGTCGTTCGTCGGTCCGGAAGCGCATCTGAAGGTCGAGGCGAACGAAGGGTTCATGACGAACTCGAAGTATTACTTCCTACTGACGAGCGGTTCGGGCAGCGCGGAGCGTGTCGATGTGATCGACAACGAGCGCGCGCGTATCGATCACGGCACGTACACGGCGTGCCAGTGCGAAACGCGTCCGGCGGCGTGGTACATCAAGGGTACGTCGTTCGATTTCGATACCGGCTCGGAAGAAGGCATCGCGCATAACGGCGTGCTGTTCTTCCAGGGCGTGCCGATTTTCGCCAGCCCGTGGCTGTCGTTTCCGCTGACGGGCGATCGCCGCAGCGGTCTGTTGCCGCCCACGTTCACGGTCAGTTCGACCAACGGTTTCGAGCTTACCACGCCGTATTATTTCAATATCGCGCCGAACCGCGATCTAACGGTGACGCCGCGCGTTCTGTCGCGGCGCGGCGTGATGGGCGAGGCGACGTACCGCTATCTGTCGACGAGTTATTCCGGGTCGTTTACCGGCGATTATTTGCCGAACGACTCGCAGACGCACACGAACCGCTATGCCATCTTCTGGCAGCATCAGCAGAATTTCGGCGGCGGATTCGGCGGTTACGTCAACTACAACAAGGTCTCGGACGATCAATATCCGGAAGACCTCGGCAACGCGACCAATCAGTTCCTGAACGGCACGCAGTTGCTGTATCAGCAGGAAGCGGGGCTGACGTACTACAACGGTCCGTGGTCCGTGCTGGCGCGTAAGCAGCGCTGGCAAACGCTGTCGCCTTCGACGCCGCCGTACGCGCGCGAGCCGCAGCTCAACGTGCAGTACAACAAGTACAACGTCGGCGGGTTCGATTACGGTTTCGAAGCCGATGCCACGCGCTTTACCATCACCACCGAAGGCGCGACCGACGGCAACCGACTGTACTTCAATCCGTACCTGAGCTACGGCATCAACGCGCCGGGCTATTTTGTCACGCCGAAGGTGCAGTGGCACTTCGCGTCGTACGATCTGAGCCATATCGCGACGTCGCAGGTGGCTGGTTCGTCGCCGCCGGTCAACGGTCAGCCGAAGAATTTCACCGAGTCGATTCCGACGTTCAGTTTCGATACGGGTCTGGTGTTCGACCGTTCCGTGCGGCTTTTCGGACAGGACTACATTCAGACGCTCGAACCGCGTCTGTACTACGTGTACACGCCGTATCGCAATCAGGATTTCGCGCCGATTTTCGATACTGCCGAATCCGACTTCGGTCTCGCCGAGATCTACACGCCGAACACGTTCGTCGGCAACGACCGTATCGCGGATGGGAACCGCGTCACGGCGGGCCTGACTACGCGCTTCATCAACCCGGCGACGGGCGATGAACGCGCGCGTTTCGTCATCGCGCAACAGTATTATTTCCAGAGCCAGCGCGTCACCATCACGCCGGGTCAGTTGCCCGAACAGGCGAAGCACTCGGACCTGATCGCGGGCGCGGCGATCAAGCTGGGCGCTGGTTTCGCTTCGGAAACCGCGTTCCAATATAATGTCGACAACAACCAGCTTGTGCGCTCGAGCGTCGGGTTCGCCTGGAGTCCGGCGGACCGCAAGGTGATCAACGTCGGCTACCGGTACACGCGTTCGAACCAGACCACGCTCGTCAACAAGCCGATCAACCAGATTCTGGTGTCGGGCGAATGGCCGCTCACCAACCGTCTCTACGGCGTCGCCCGTGTCAATTACGATCTCGCGAGCCATCGTCTCGTCGACGGTCTGGTGGGCTTCCAGTACGATGCCGACTGCTGGGCGCTCGGCATCGGCGCGCAGCGTTACACGAACGGCGTGAACACGAGCGGGCAGCCGTCTTCGGGCACGCGCGTGCTCGCGCAGCTTACGCTCAAAGGCTTGTCGAATGTGGATAACGGTCTCGTCAGCGCGTTCCGCGCGAGCGTTCAGGGCTACCAGCCGCCGCCATCGGCGCCGCCGATTGCGCGTCTGTCCGATTACGAATAGTGAAATTGAAAGCCGCGCGCGATGAATCGTGAATCAATCGGGCGCATTGCAGCACACGATCGGGAAAGCCCGTATTTGATGGAGTATCTGTGGCAAACGTGAATATGTTTCGATCAACGGTCATCGTAGCGGGTGCGCTTGCTGCAACGCTGATCCTGAGTACGCCCGCCGCCGCGCAGGCTTTGTCGAACCGCAATGCGCAGGTCGCCGATTCCGTCGTCGCGGTCGTGAACGACGGCGTCATTACGCAACGGGAAATGGAAGAGCGCACGCGCCTTATCGTGCAGCGTCTGAAACAGCAAAACGCGCACATCCCGCCGATGGATAAGATGCAGCGGCAGGTGCTCGATCAAATGGTGCTAGAGCGCATCCAGTTGCAGCGCGCGAAGGAAGACGGTATCAATATCGACGATGCTACCGTGAACCGCACGCTCGCACGTCTCGCGCAGCAAAACCAGATGACGCTCGATGTCTATCGCTCGCGCATCGCGGCGCAAGGCGTGCCCTGGGCCACGTTCATGCGCGACGCGCGCACCGAACTCACGCTCTCCAAGCTGCGCGAAAAGGAAGTCGATAGCAAGATCACTGTGTCGGACGGCGAAGTGGCGAACTACATTGCCAGCCAGCGCGGTCCGGGCGCGCGCAACACGAGCGATCTGCGTTTGCAGCACATCATGTTCAAGGTCGCGCCGGACGCATCCGATGCGCAAATCGCCGAAGTGCAGACCAAAGCCGACGCCGTGCTGAAGCAGGCGCAAGGCGGCGCGGACTTCACCAAGCTCGCCAAGGACAATTCGCAGGACACGGACGCCGGCAAGAGCGGTGATCTCGGTTTCCGCGCGCCGGGCACGCTGCCGTCGGGCATCGTGACGGCGGTGTCGTCGCTGCGTCCGGGTCAGGTCGCGCCTACGCTGTTGCGTACCGAAGGCGGTTTCGAAATCATCAAGCTGGTCGATCGCCGCGCGAGTCAGGGCACCGCCGCCGACGCGCCGAAGCTCGTGCAGACGCACGTGCGCCATATTCTGCTGCGCGTGTCGGATGGCATGTCGGAAGCATCGGCGCGCCAGAAGCTGCTCGATATCAAGCAGCAAGTGGCCAATGGCGGCGATTTCGCCAACTTCGCGCGCACGTATTCGCAAGACGGTTCGGTGTCGCAGGGCGGCGATCTCGGCTGGATCAGCCCGGGCGAAACCGTGCCGGAATTCGAGCGCGCGATGAACAGCCTCGCCGATGGTGCCGTCAGCGACCCGGTGCGAAGCGAGTACGGCTATCACCTGATTCAGGTGCTCGCACGCCGCGACGCCGAAGGCTCGGCCACGCAGCAGCTCGATATCGCGCGTCAGGTGATCGGTCAGCGCAAGGCGGAGCAGGTGTATTCCGACTGGCTGCGCGAACTGCGCGACACCGCGTACGTGCAGTACAAGGGCGTGGCGGCGCAGGCCGCGCAGCAGTAACAGCATGAACGCCGACGCCGCCCTTTCCGTTGCCATCACCACAGGAGAGCTGGCCGGCGTCGGCCCGGAACTGACGGCGGCGGCTCAACGATGCGCGCGAGCGCTGGCCGTCGGCGTGCTTTACCGTGCTCGGCGACTGCGATTTGTTGATCGAACGCGGTCTCGTCACGCGCGATGCCATCGAAATCGAACATCATGCGCTGGCGGTTCCGTCCGTCGCCGGCACGCTCGATTCGGTCAATGGCCGCTATGTGCTCGATCTGCTCGACGCGGCCATCGACGGCGCGGTAGCGGGGCGGTTCAATGCCATCGTCACCGCGCCGCTGCAAAAGAGCACGATCAACGATGCCGGCATTCCCTTCACCGGCCACACCGAATATCTCGCCGAGCGCACGCACACGCCGCGCGTCGTCATGATGCTCGCCGGTTCCAGCGAAAAGCCCTTGCGCGTTGCGCTGGCGACCACGCATCTGCCGCTGAAGGATGTGTCGGCGGCGCTGTCCATCGACGGATTGGTGGAAACGCTGCGTATCATCGATCACGATTTGCAGGCACATTTCGGCCTCGCCAGACCGCGCATTCTCGTGACCGGGCTTCAAATCCGCATGCGGGCGAAAACGGCTATCTGGGCCGCGAGGAAATTGATGTCATCACGCCCGCGCTCGAACGTGCGCGCGCACTCGGTATCGATGCGCCCGGTCCGTATCCCGCCGACACGCTTTTTCAGCCGCGTTACCTGAAAGACGCCGCCGCCGTGCTCGCCATGTTTCACGACCAAGGCTTGCCCGTGCCCAAGTTCGCCACGTTCGGCGAAGGCATCAACGTGACGCTCGGGCTGCCGATCATCCGCACGTCGGTCGATCATGGCACCGCGCTCGATCTCGCCGGCACCGACCGCGCGGATGCGGGCAGCATGATCGCCGCCATCGACGACGCTGTTTTCATGGCGCGTCACAAACGCGCTGCGTAAAGCCCGCGCATTCATTCGAACCAGCATGTCCACCAAACACCAGGGCCATTTCGCGCGCAAGCGCTTCGGCCAGAACTTTCTCGTCGATCAGGGCATCATCGATTCGATCGTCGATGTCATCGGGCCGCAGCGCGGCGAGCGCATGGTCGAAATCGGGCCGGGACTCGCGGCGCTGACCGAACCGCTGATCGAGTGCGTCGCCACGCCCGAGTCGCCGCTGCATGCGGTCGAACTGGACCGCGATCTGATCGGCCGGCTGGAAAAGCGCTTCGGGGAACGGCTCGTCGTGCATTCCGTCGATGCGCTCAACTTCGACTTCGGCTCGCTCGTGCGCCATGAAGACAAGCCGACGCTGCGTATCGTCGGGAATCTGCCGTACAACATTTCCAATCCGCTGTTGTTTCATCTGACGACGTTCGCGCCGAAGGTCATCGATCAGCATTTCATGCTTCAGGACGAAGTGGTCGAACGGATGATCGTGGAACCGGCAGGCAAGGATTACGGGCGTTTGTCGGTGATGCTGCAGTATCGCTATTCGATGGACAAGCTGCTCGATGTGCCGCCGGAATCGTTCAATCCGCCGCCGAAGGTGAATTCCGCGATCGTGCGGATGATTCCGTACGCGCCGCACGAAATGGCGCCGGTGAATCAGACCGTATTGAGCGATGTCGTGAAGGCCGCGTTTGCGCAGCGTCGCAAGGTGCTGCGTAATAACCTCGCTGCGTATCGCGACAAGATCGATTTCGATGCGCTCGGCTTCGATCTCACGCGCCGCGCCGAAGAAGTGCCGGTGGCGGAATTCGTGGCGCTGGCGCAGGCGGTCGAGCGCGCTTAACGTGCGCTGTCGGAAAGCATCGTCATCAGCCGTTCGAGCCTGAGTTGCTGATTGCGATGCAGCCCGCGCGTTGCTTTCACCTGCTGCACGCGCTTTCTCCAGTGCGTCTGCCCGAACAGCGAATTCGCGCCTTCCGCCGATAACACGCGCTTCAGATGCGCGATGGCGGCATCGATGTTGCAGGCGGAGTGGGGACTGGCCAATGCGTTCATCGTTTCTCTCGGTTCGTTATCGTCGAGAACGATTGTGCTTGGCGGCAGGGACACTCCACGTCCCGATCAGCGTGTCACGTAGCCATCGATCCGTTGGAGCGTCGCCCGCGCGCCGCCCGCGATGCCGATTCCCGCGCTCGCCGCAATGCCGTGTTCACGCGGATTGATCCGCATCACGCGCGGCCCGCGCCGAGCTCGATCACCACCAGCCGCTCCACGCGTTCGAGCCAGGACGACAGACGCTGCATCTGCTGATCGGTTCGCGCGCCGATCCAGTTCCAGTCGCCGAACATGAGAATGTTGGGCCGCGCAAGGCCGCCGCAGTTCGGGCAGCGCGGCATCGAATTGATCAGTTCGCAGCGGTTCATATCGACGATCGGCACGAAGCCGTTGGCGGACCACGTATCGTCCGTGCAGGCATCGGCACATTGCAGCGAATCGATCGCGCCGTGGCACTCCTCGATGCGCTCCGCCGAAAAACCCGCGCGCTGGAACTGGCTATCGACGTTGCTGGTGAAAACGAACGCGCCGGCCTTCATGCGCGCGCGCCAGCGCAGCAGAGTCTGAAAGCCATCGTGCGGCAAGGTCGCGCGATACAGCGCCAGCCGATGCCCGTAAAAGCCCCACGCGAGCCGCGGATGCCGCACGAAGCCACCCGGATTGGCCATCTCCTCGAACGTATAGCCGTGATGTTTGAGCGCCGGATACGCGCGCCAGAAGCCGCCGGGTCCGCGAAAATCCGGCAATCCCGAATCGACGCCCATGCCCGCGCCGGCCGTGACGAGCAGACCATCGGCTTGCCGGATCCATTCGGCGGCCTGTTTGATGGCGAGTGCGTCGCTCATGCCGTGTGCCCGTAGCGTTGCGCGAGCTTCAGATAATCCTGCGCGAATTCATCGCGCAAACTTGGCGGCGCGAGAATCTCGACGCCCGCGCCGAGCGCACGCAGCCACCAGCGCAGCTTGAGACTCGGCGTGACCGTGCCGGTGACTTTCATGCGGCCATCGGGCAACGTATCGATGTGCTGGTCTTTCGACATAGGCGATTCGCGCAACTGGTTTCCCGACGTGCCTTCGAACGCAAGTTCCAGACGCACCGGCGGCTCGGGCAGAAAGTCGAAAACTTGCTGCGTTTCGATGTACTTGCGCAGCTTGAAGTCTTCCGGGTAAGTGAACGACTCGCCGGATTCCGACACCGACTGAATCCTGTCCAGCCGATACAACGTGCGCATCCATTCCGTTTCGCCTTTTTCCGGACGCGGCGCGCGGCGCGGATCCTGCGCGACCAGATACATCACACCCGCCGATTCGACGAGCGCGAGCGGCCAGAGCACTTTGGTTTTCTGCGCATCGGTTTGTTCGCTTTTGTAGGCAGCGCAGTATTGCACGAGCAGTTCGCGTTCGGAGAACGTCGCGGTGGCGACCGTCTGGAAAATCTCCGGACGCAGTTTCGGGCGAATCAGCGTGAATGCGCCATCGACGGAATCGATTTTGTCCGCCCACGCGCGATAGATGCGGCTGTCCGCCTTTTCCTGCGACAGACGCGCTTCGGCCGCCTGAAAGAGTGGATCGATGTCGCGCGTGACGGCGTTCGGCAGCTTGTTGCCCGCGAAGCGCTGAAGGATATGAAACGCCACCGCTTCCGATGCGCTTATCAGCCCGACGCCTTCCTGCAAACCGCGCAGCCACGGTTTGCGCTGCCACAGCAGTTCGCGGCCGTTGATCATCGAGACCACGCGCGAATCGGCTTCGAGCGCGGTGAGATGACGCTGCACTTTCTTCGTATAACCGACGTGATGGCCGCGCTCTTCGAGGCGGCGGCGGATTTCAGGTGTGGCGAGCCACGCGACGGCATCGCGTTCGGTGGGCAGGGCGCGCAGGATCGCTTCGTCGAGGCTGGAGGTCATGGCGGGCGATGGAAAAAGCAGAGCGGCTTTTTATTATAGGAAGAATCGGGACAAAGTCTGTCTCGGTTCTTTTGCGCTTGCTATAAACGAAAAAGGGGCTACGCCGCACAGGCGTAGCCTTTTCTTAATCAAAAGCCAGGCGTTAATTCATGCCGACATCCGGCACGTCGATGATCGCGCCCATCTTGTTCGCCCGGCTCGCCTTGACCATCAAACGGATCGCTTCTTCGAAGTTGCGCGTGAAGCGTTTGGTATCGTAAAGCGGCGCGGTGTCCATCGCGACGCGGATATGCTCGCGCAATTGTTTGCGATACGCCGCATCCTGTCCAACGCGTACCGCGATGCGCACCATCTCGTCCTGATCCTGCCTGACCAGCTCCGGCAGATTCACCGCGTTCAGCGGGCTCTCCGTCACGCGCGATGCGAAGTGCTTGCCGTGCGCCGTGACGACCGGCAGACCGGCCCACAGCGCATCGGACGTGGTCGTGTGGCCGTTGTAGACGAGCGTGTCGAGCGCGGCATCGGCGAGTTTCAGGCGGGCAATATGCTGATCCGGCGCGGCGAATCCCGAGAAGAAGAGGCGGTTCGGATCGATGCCTGCCTTCTCCGCTGCAGCACGCAGATTCGCCTTCGTTTCCTCGGCGAGATCGAGCAGCCACAGCACGCTGTTCGGCACTTCGCGCATCACGCGCATCCAGACATCGAACGTATTGCGGTCGATCTTGTACGACTGGTTGAAGCTGCAGAACACAACGGCATCTTCCGGCAGGCCGAACTCGGTGCGCGTCGCCTGCACAGTCGGATTCGGACGCTTGCGGTCATTGCTTTGATACGAATGCGGCAGACGGCACAGCGCTTCATCGAAGAACGGTTCGCTGCTGTCGGGCGTGACGAAGCGGTCGGTGATCTGATAATCGACGCTCTTCGTGCCCATGCTGCCCGGAAATCCGAGATACGTCGCCTGCACCGGCGCGCCACGCCACACCACGCAATGATGCCCGGACGCGCCCAGCCCGTATGACCCTTCAGGTCGATCAGAATGTCCAGTTCGTCTTCGGCGATCCGCGCGGCGGCGTCCGCATCGGTCATATTCGAAATGTCGATGCGATGCTCCACCGCATCCAGAAAGCGCTTGCGATAGTCCGACTCGTCCGGCTTGCTGTAGTCGTACGCAAAGATTTCGAACTGCTCGCGATCGTGATGCTCGAACACGCCGATCATCAGCAGCATGGTCGCGTGATGGCAGAAGTCCGAGGACGCATAGCCGACGCGAATGCGGCGCGCCTTGCGCTTTTTCAGCGGCACGTTGCGGAACAGCGGACGCACGTCCGACGGCACCTTGCGCGCCATGTACGAGCGCGCGACTTCGAGGTTGTAGCGCTCGTCCGGGCACCACGCGACGTTGGTCATCGGAAATTCGTTGATGGTGTCGTTGCTTCGACAGCGAATGATGACGATTGCACGCCGCCGTCTGCGCCACTTGCGTCAGCAGCGCTTGCATATACAGCAACATGATCCGGCGCAGAAAGTCCGAACGACCGAAGTGCTCACGCAACGCTCTCGCGCTCATCAGATACGCAAAGCCCGCGCATTGCACCTGAACGCGCGTGGGCATCGTGTCTCCGCCCGTCAGCACCGGCACGCCCGTCATACCTTCGCGGCCGACTGCGGCGATTTTGACCGAACCGCCGTCTTCCATCGTATGCAGCAAGGACACGATCGCCGTCGTCGGGAAATACACGTGATGAATCCGCTGGCCCGAATCGCAGAGCAATTGCTCAGTGCGCAGTTGAACGAGTTCAAGATGCGGCGCGATGGCCTGCCACTCGTGCGCCGGAAGCTCGCCCAGAAGATGATTGCCGTGCAGATCGGACTGAAGGGTCAACATGGTTTTTTCGCTCTTGTTGTCTTTGCGCCTTGCGCGCTGTGCTTTCTTGTCCGGTCCGCCGCCGGTTTCGTGAGCGCATCTGTCGGCGTCATCGAAACCCGCGGCGGCCAGCCCCGTAACAGTTCATCGCCGGTCATGTGTTCTGGAATAAAGGCGGCGATTGTCCTGCTGAAAACTCTATAAGCGAGAGCCGTGCCAGGCATGCTCAATCCTAAGACCAGCAAGGCGGGCGTCCGGATGTGCCGCAACGCACGCGAGAGGCAGATGCAATTCTGTTTCATCCGTGATTCGATCGGGAAAATAGCCCGATGCGGCGACGCCCGCCACATGCTCGCCGTTAAAGTTTCGCGCGCAAATCGCCGTTATGGTACGGGACTGCGACTTCAACGAGTTCTTCCGTGCCCGGCCCGATCATCCGCTTCCTGAATGCTCGACGCTTCGTCGGCCTATGCCGGCGTGACGCTGCTCGTCTTTCAGGCGCTCATGCATGGACGCGTCGCGCTCGATAACTGGCGCAAGACGGGGCATCCGAGCGGCTTCGACTTTCAGACGTTCTGGTTGGCGTCGCATCTCACGCTGCATGGCACGCCGCTGCTTGCGTATGACTGGCACGCGATCCTGAAGACCGCGAAGCTGATTTCGCCGAACGCCGAAGACCCCGGCCCGTGGTTTTATCCGCCGAATTTTCTGCTGATCGTCGAGCCATTCGCGCTGTTGCCGAGCAGTATCGCGTCGGTGATCTTCACGTCGCTGACGGCGCTGATCTTCATCGTGCTGGCGCGCAAGACGCTGAACATGCCCGATTCGATGGTCTGGATCATCGCGTTTCCTGGCTTGTGGCTCAACGTGGCGCAAGGGCAAAACGCCGCGCTGACGGGCGCGCTCGCGTTCGGCGCGCTGCTCGCCCTGCGCACGCGGCCTGTGCTTGCGGGCGTGCTGATCGGCCTTCTGTCGATCAAGCCGCATCTCGGCATTCTCTTTCCGGTCGCGCTGGCCTGCGCGGGTCTGTGGACCACGTTCATTGCGGCGGGCGTGACAGTGACGCTCTTCACGGCGATTTCCGTTGCCGTGTTCGGCGGCGCGATCGTGCCGGCGTTTCTGCACGGACTCGGCAAGGCCCACGTGCATCTCACCAACGGCACGCTGCCGTGGGATCAGATGGCGAGCCTCTACGCCGCGTTGCGTCTGCGTCATGTGCCCGCGAGCGCCGCGTATGTCGCGCAGGCATGTCAGGCTGTGCTCGCGGTGGCATCGGTGGCATCGGTGGCATCGGTGGCATCGGTGGCATCGGTGGCGTGGGTGTGGCGCAACAACCGGGCGCTCGAAGCTCGCGCGGCGGCACTCATCGGCGGCACGTTCCTGATCTCGCCGTACATCTACAACTACGACTGCGTGTGGCTCGGCATTGCGCTCGCGCTGCTGGCGGCCCGCACCCCGCGCGGTGGCTGGCTGCGCGGCGAGCGCGCGCTGCTCGCGCTGGTCTGGATTTATCCGTTGATCGGCAACGCGTTCGAATCGCTCGCCGGGCTTGGGCCGCTCGTCTTCCACTGATCGTGGTCGCCGTGCGGCGCACGCTCGTCGCGCAGCGATCGGCGCGCACTCACACGCCGGCCGATCCGGCGCTCGCCCCTTAGGAGCCGACATGCGATCAGCCCAGCCCATACAGCCGGCGATGGACCTCGCGCCAGGCATGGACATCGCGGCATCGCCGACGGTGATTCCGCTGCGACCGCGCGTGGACGCCGCGCTGACGAGACCGCTCGTCGTCGATCTGGACGGCACGCTGTTGCGCTCGGACATGCTGGCCGAATCGGCGTTCGCGCTGCTGAAAAAGGCGCCGCAACGCGCGCACGCGCCGCTCGCGGGGCTGCTGCGCGGCGGCAAGGCCGGAGCGCTCGCGCAGCACGCAACGGTGGATATCACCGTCCTGCCCTACGATGAAACCGTGCTCGACTGGTTCAAGCGCGAACGCGATCACGGCTGCTCGCTCGTGCTCGCCACCGCGACGCACGAACACTATGCGCAGGCCATCGCCGATCATCTCGGCATTTTCGATCGCGTGCTGGCAAGCGATGCCTCGACCAATCTGTCGTCGCATGAAAAGCGCGCGCGGCTCGTCGCGGAGTTCGGCGAACAGGGCTTCGATTACGCCGGCAATTCCCGCGATGACCTCGCCGTGTGGCAGGCGGCCGCCACCGCCTATGTCGTCAGTGCGTCGCCGGGCGTGGCGCGGCGCGCGCGTAAAACTGGCAACGTCGAGAGCGTGATCGAGACGCGCGCGCCGCTGCTGCACACGTGCGCGAAGACGTTGCGGCTGCATCAGTGGCTGAAGAACTTCCTGATTTTCGTGCCGCTGCTGGCGGCGCACCGCATGTCGGAACGGCGGCGCGGTGTTCGCCGCGATGCTCGCGTTTCTCGCCTTCGGGCTGTGCGTATCGAGCGTGTATCTGCTGAACGATCTGCTCGATCTCGAAGACGACCGGCATCATCCGGTCAAGCGCAAGCGGCCGTTCGCTTCGGGCGCGTTGCCGATTGCATGGTACGCGGCGCTGTCGCCCGCGTTGCTCGCGGTTTCGATTGCGATTGCGATTGCGTGTTGCGCGCTGCCGTGGCGCTTCGCCGCCGTGCTGCTCGGCTACTACGCGTTGACGCTTGCGTATTCGTTCTATCTGAAAAAGCAAGTGATGCTCGATGTCGTCGTGCTCGCCGCGCTCTACTCCGCGCGCATGATCGCGGGCGCGGCGGCCATCGGCATGCATATGACGTTCTGGCTGCTGGCCTTTTCGATGTTCATGTTCCTGAGCCTTGCCTTCGCCAAGCGCTACACCGAACTGCACGCGATGCAGGCGCGCGGCGTCGAGAAAACGCGCGGACGCGGCTACCTCGCGAGCGATCTTTCGCTGATCTCGTCGCTCGGCACGGCGTCCGGTTATCTCGCGGTGCTGGTGCTCGCGCTGTACATTCAGGATGCACGCACGGCGGCGTTGTATCGTTCGCCGCAGTTGATCTAGCTCGCGTGTCCGGTGCTGATGTACTGGATCAACCGCCTGTGGATCATGGCGCATCGCGGACAGATGCATCACGATCCGACCGTGTTCGCCGCGCGCGATCGCGTGAGTCTGGCCGTTGCCGCGCTCTTCGGCGTGATCTTCTGGGCGACGTGTTGAGCGGCATGGCTGCGCTGCTTTCGTGGGGACGCTATCCCCATCATCCGCAGAATGCGCACGCGCCCGCGTGGCGCGACGGCATTCACACCGCGTTGGCCGATGCATCGCGCACACACGGCACGATGCTTCCCTTCGGCAATGGCCGAAGCTACGGCGACAGTTGTCTCGCTGCATCGGATGATGTGTTGCGCACGCTGTCACTCGACCGGCTGATTTCCGCGGATTGGAACAGCGGCGTGTTGCGCGCGGAATCGGGCATTACGCTCGAACGCCTACTCGAAGTCATCATTCCGCGCGGCTGGATGCTGCCCATCACGCCCGGCACGAAATACGCGACGCTCGGCGGCGCGCTCGCCAACGACGTGCACGGCAAGAATCATCATGTGCGCGGCACGTTCGGCGCGCATGTGCCGCGTTTCATGCTCGCGAGAAGCAACGGCAGCGTGCTCGAATGCCCGCCGCAGGATCATGCGGAACTGTTTGCGGCGACCATCGGCGGACTCGGTTTGATGGGCGTAATCGTCTGGGCCGAAATTCAGTTGATGCCCATTCGCTCGAGTCTGATCGATACGCGCAGCATCCGCCTTGCCCATCTCGATGCGTTCTTCGAACTCTCCGCGCAATTCGATATGCAGCATGAATACGGCGTTGCGTGGATCGATTGTCAGGCGCGCGGCGCGCAGCTCGGGCGCGGCTTGTACATGACCGGCGATCACGCGAAGACTGGCGCATTGCAAGTCGATACGCGCAAGAAGCGCACCGTGCCGTTCACCTTGCCTGTTGCGCAGTTCAATCGCGTGACGCTGCGCGCGTTCAATGCGCTTTACTATCGCAGGCAATTCGGCGATGTAAAAGCGTCGACCGTCAGCTACGATCCGTTTTTTTATCCGCTCGACAGTCTGCTCGAATGGAACCGCATTTCCGGACGCGCGGGCTTTCAGCAGTTTCAGTGCGTCGTGCCCGCCGCCGTCGCGTGCGATGCGATCCGCGCCTTGCTCGATGCCATCGCGAAGAGCGGCACCGGTTCGTTTCTCGCAGTGCTCAAGCGTTGCGGCGGTCAGACTTCGCCGGGCTTGCTGTCGTTTCCGCTCGAAGGCACATCGCTTGCGCTCGATTTTCCGCAGCGCGATGCAGCCAACGCGCGCCTCTTCGCATCGCTTGGCGCGATCGTGCGTGAAGCAGGCGGACGACTCTATCCGGCCAAGGACGCGCAGATGCCGGGCGCGGATTTTCGTGCGGCTTATCCGCGATGGCAGGACGTCGAGCGGCATCGCGATCCCGCGATTCTGTCGCGCTTCTGGCAACGGACCACACAGTCATGAAGAACATTCTCATCGTCGGCGCGACATCGGACATTGCGCACGCGCGTGTGCGAAAGTGGGCGAAGGAAGGCGCGCGCTTCTTTCTGGCCGCGCGCAACGGCGAACGCGTGCAGCAAGTCGCCGATGATCTTGCGACGCGCGGTGCATCGCTCGTCGCGTGCTTTCAGCTGGATATCGACGACATCGTGCAGCACGAGACCATGCTCGCGGCTTGCCATGCCGAACTGGGCGCGTTGGACATCGTGCTCGTTGCGCCCGGCACCTTGCCCGATCAAACCGCATGTCAGGCCGATGCCGCGCTCGCCGTGCGTGAATTCATGACCAATGCCGTGTCCGTGATCGCGCTGCTCACGCCAGTCGCGAGTCTTCTCGAAGCGCAAAAGTACGGCACGCTGGCGGTAATTTCATCGGTGGCGGGCGAACGCGGACGGCCATCGAATTATCTGTATGGCAGCGCCAAAGCCGCGTTGAGCGCGTTCTGCGAAGGACTCAACGCGTGTTTGTTCAAGGCGGGCATGCATGTCGTGACCGTCAAACCCGGTTTCGTCGCCACGCCGATGACGCAAGGGCTGCCGTTGCCCGGACCGCTCGTCGCGATGCCGGAGAAAGTCGCGGGCGATATCGTCGCAGCCATCGAAAAAAAGCGCGATGTGTGCTACACGCCGCGCTTTTGGTCGCTCATCATGCTCGTCATTCGTGCGATGCCGCGCTTTCTCTTCAAGCGCGCATCGCTTTGAACTAACTCAGTGGCTCGCGCCCTCCACCGCGCCGATGCCCGTTTCGGAGCGCACCGTCTGCGCCTCGAAGCCTGCCTGATCGATGCGCGCACGCGCCGACTTGTCCGTCACCGAAAAGAGCCAGATGCCGATGAAACCGATCGCCATCGAGAACAGCGCGGGCGATGCATACGGGAACGGTGCATCGGCGTAATGGAACACATCGACCCATACGGCCTTCGAGAGCACCGTCAGAATCACCGCTGAAAGCAGGCCCAAAAATCCGCCGATGGCCGCGCCCCGGGTCGTGCAGCCGCGCCACAGTACCGACAGGAACAGCACAGGAAAGTTGGCCGATGCCGCGAACGCGAGTGACACCATGAAGGCGATGTTCTGCTTCTCGAACACGATACCGAGCACCACCGCCACGATGCCGAGCACGACTGTCGTGATGCGCGACACCTTCAGTTCGCTCTTGCTTGTTGCCTTGCCATGCTTGAACACGGTCGCATACAAATCATGCGATACCGCCGATGCCCCCGCGAGCGTCAGTCCTGCGACAACCGCGAGAATGGTCGCGAACGCCACGGCTGAAATGAAGCCGAGGAACACGTGCCGCCGACCGCGCTCGCCAGATGCACCGCCGCCATGTTCGTGCCGCCGAGCAGCTTGCCGCCCGCATCCTTGAACACGGGATTCGTGCTCACCAGCACGATCGCGCCGAAGCCGATGATGAACGTGAGAATGTAGAAATAGCCGATCCACGTCATCGCCCAGAACACGGACTTGCGCGCTTCCTTGGCGTTGGGCACGGTGAAAAAGCGCATCAGAATATGCGGCAGACCGGCCGTGCCGAACATCAAAGCAATGCCGAAGGAAATCGCGGAAACCGGGTCCTTGATGAAGTTGCCCGGCCCCATGATCGACGCCTTCTTCTCATGCACTTCGACCGCTTTGGCAAACAGCGCTTCGGGGCTGAAGTGGAATTGCCACAGCACCATAAACGCCATGAACGATGCGCCCGCCAGCAGCAGACACGCCTTGATGATCTGCACCCACGTGGTTGCCGTCATGCTGCCGAAGAGCACATAGACCATCATCAGCGCGCCGACGATCACTACCGCGATCCAGTATTCGAGCCCGAACAGCAGCTTGATGAGCTGCCCCGCGCCGACCATCTGCGCGATCAGATAGAACGCCACCACGACCAGCGTGCCGGATGCGGCGAATGCGCGAATCGGCGTCTGTTTGAAGCAGTATGCGGCGACATCGGCAAAGGTGAAGCGACCGAGGTTGCGCAGACGTTCGGCCATCAGAAACGTGATGATCGGCCAGCCAACGAGAAAGCCGATCGAATAGATCAGGCCGTCATAACCGTTCGCATAGACGACCGCGGAAATGCCGAGAAACGATGCCGCCGACATGAAGTCGCCCGCGATTGCCAAGCCGTTCTGAAAGCCCGAGATGCCGCCGCCGGCGGTGTAGAAATCGGCCGCCGATTGGGTTTTCTTGGCCGCCCATTTGGTGATGAAGAGCGTGGCCATGACAAACGCGACGAACATGATGATCGCGGTCCAGTTGGTCGCCTGCTTTGCGACCTGACCGAAGTCGCCGCCTGCGGCGAAAGCGCTCGCGCTGACCGCAAGCAATGCGCTCGCGGCGCAGAAAGTCCGGAGTTTCATGCGGCCTCCCGCTTGATCTGGTCGGTGAGATCGTCGTACGTGCTGTTGGCGTGACGCACGTAGAGGCCGGTGATCACCACGGTGAAGACGATCACGAACAGGCCGATCGGCATGCCCCATGTCATCATGCACGCGCCCATTTTCGAGGCGAGTAGGTCCTTGTCGAACGCGATCAGCAGCACATAGCCGTAATAGACGATGAGCACCAGCGCCGTCAGCGTCCAGCCGAGCCGCGAGCGCTTCTGCACGAGTTCGCGATACGCCGCGCTCGCCTTGATTTTCTCCACCACTTTCGAATCCATGTCCGTCTCCTGCATGGGTTTCTTCGCTGCTATAGATAAGAAAGTCCCCGCGCGGAGACGTCGGGCTTTCGCTGATGAGTAAGGTAAAAGCGCGCGCTTACCGGGTTCTTACGGCAAGCGCTTTATTTCGACGGGGTTTACGCGATGCTATGCACGCGATTAACCGCGACCTGCCGTGCTGATCATTTATATTGGCGGACTTGCGCATCTCATCCCTTCACGTGAACATAAGGAAGTCCGCATGACCTCGGCATCGCAATTCGATCAGGTTTCCGTCATCAAACACGCTAACGTCTATTTCGACGGCAAGTGCGTGTCGCACACCGTGCTCTTCGCCGATGGCACGAAGAAGACGCTCGGCGTGATTCTTCCCGGCCAGCTCAGCTTCGGCACCGATGCGCCCGAACTCATAGAAGTGCAGGTGGGCCAGTGCCGCATCCGTCTCGCGGGCAGCGACGAATGGAAGACGTATGGCGCAGGTGAAACGTTTTCGGTGCCGGGAAAGAGCCGTTTCGATATCGATGTGATCGAAATGCTCGACTACGTATGTAGTTATCTTTGAGCGTAAGCCCAGCGCATGACGAAGGGCGAACGACTGTTTTTTTCCGGAATCACTTAAGATTCCGCGCGAAAGGCCATCAAACCGAGTGTTCTTCCTGCACTATCGGCGTCATCCACGGCGCCGCACTCGGCACTACCCTCGAATGCGCACACACAACTATAAAGGCGTCGGTCCACACATCTTTACCGGAAACGAGATCAGTCTGGCGATGCTCGAGATCGACGCGAAGACCTTTGAGACGGAGACCGACCGGCAGCAGGCGATGTGGTCCGCGTACGACGAAGTACGCGATCGCTTCGGCCTCAAAAGCCTCATGCAAGTGCGGCTCTGCAAACGGGTGAGCGAACGCTTCGCCAATCAGCCGATGATGCTGTATCTGTTCGACTTTCAGGAACTCGCCACGCTGTGCGGCCTGAACGTGACCGATACGCAATTGAAGGACCTTGCCGAACAACGGCGTCACAATCCGTCGTTCGGGCTGCCCGAGATTTTGCGCGAGTTCAGACATTTCGAGCGCTAGCGCATCACAGCGCGCATCACGGCAGCAATGTCGATGAATCCATGTCCGTGAGCTTGCCGAGTTCGTCGCGGCGCGTATCGCAGGTTTCGCGGATGCGCGTGCCAAAGCCGATCCAGATCGCAAACGATGCGATCGACAGACTGCCGAGCGCCATGAACGCGACGGGATAGCCGAACTGTTGCGCGAGCCATCCGCCGATCAGCGGACTCAGACACGCGCCCGCCGCGACCACCCTCTGCACGCGCCCTGCCCGAGGTTCACGCGCCCGCTGCCGTGCAGCAGATGCACGACCAGCGCAGGCACCGCGACGCTCTGCAAGCCCGCGCCGATGCCATCGAACACCTGCACCGGCACGATTCCCCACGATGGCGCGACGAAGGCTGCCGTCACCGCGCGCAAGGGTAGCGTCGCGAGCGTGACGACGATGATGTGCCAGAACCCGAAGTGGCTAATCAGACGGCTCGCGCAAGCGGCGGCGATCAGCATGACGATCTGCGAGATGATGATGTTGGTCGCGGTCACGTGACTCGGATCGGCGGTATGCGAGGCCGCGACCGCGAGACTGTAGAGCGGCAGCATCGCCGAATTGCCGATGTTGAAGGCCGCGAGCGGGGCGGCCAGCACGAGTAGCGAGCGATTCTTCACGAGCACGCGCAGACTGTCGGCGCGCGTCTCGGTCATGTCATCGCCGTCCTGCTTGGCAAAGCCGCGCGCGAAATGCCGATGCAACGACTTCACCGGAATCCAGAACGTGCTCGCCGCACAGGCCGCGCCGAACGCCGCGCTCAACGCGAAAATGTACGGCATGCCGAGCCGCGCGCCGAGCCAGCCCGACAAACCCGCCGCGACGATATTGCCCGCATGGTTGGCCACCTGATTGCGCCCGAACTGCCGGTCGAAGTTCTGCCGTCCGACCATGCCGAGTGTGAGGCCCGCGAGCGCCGGGCCCATCGCCGCACCGGCGATGGCGGTGGCGACTTGCGAGAACGTCACCGTCCAGAAACCTTGCGATAGCCAGATCAGCACCGCGGCGATCACGGAGAGCACGCCCGTGCCCGCGACGACCGTGCGCCGATACGGCGTCGCATCGACGAGTGCGCCTGCGGGCGCTGTCACCAGCATGCCGACGATGCCCGCAATCGTGAGCACCGTGCCGATGCGGTCCGGCGTCCAGCCATGCGCCTGCAGAAAGATGCCGAGAAACGGCCCGACGCCCGCCTGTACATCGGCTGCAAAGAAACTGACGACGATGAGGGGAACGGTGGGCTTCACCGCTTTCACGTTATGCATTCGCTTTGGATTTAGAGCACGACCTGCACGCCGAGCTCGACGACATCCTCACTCGCCAGCCCGTAGTATTCCGCGCTCGATGCCGAATGAAACGACATCTGCCCGAAGAGCCATTCGCGCCAGCACGGCATTTGTCCGTGCGAGCAGCCGGGTATCACTTCATAGCGCGGCAGGAAAAAGGTCGTGTGCTTCGGATCAAAACGCCAGTCGCCAAGTTGACCATCGAGCGATTGCAACAGGCGCGGCAGATTCGGCCGCTCGACAAAGCCATGCCACGATACGACTTCTTAGCAGCCCGCGCCGAGATCGCGCACATCGATGCGCGCGGGTTCATCGATACGTAGTTAGGAATCCGAATGATTAGCAAACACGATCACCGTCTGATGCAGCACGCGGTTATGCCGCATGTTCGAGAGCAGCGCGGAAGGCGTCGCGCCCGGCGTGCTGCCCGGATACACCGCCGTGCCGGGCACGCATGCGGGGGCATCGGCGGCATGCAGCTTGTTGCGCAGATAATCGGCGAGAGGCGACGTCTGCGATGCATGATGGATCGCGAATTCGCGTCCACGGTGCCATGTCGCCATCAACACGAACAGCACGATACCCACGGCCACCGGAAACCAGCCGCTCTGCGGCACCTTGTGCAGATTCGCGGCGACGAGCAAGGCATCGATGATAAAGAGCGGCGCGCTGATCGCTACGACCGCGAGCCACGGCCAGCGCCACACGGTGCGCGACAGGCTCACCATCTGCACGGTGGTGATGAGCATGGTCAGGCCGACGGCGATGCCATAAGCCGATGTCAAACGCTCCGAGCTGCGAAAGCCGAACACGAGAAACATGACCGCCGCGAACAGCACCGCATTCACCACAGGCACGAAGACCTGTCCGCGATGCGCCTTCGATGTTTCGATCACGCGCAGGCGCGGCAGAAAGCCGAGTTCGATCGCCTGGCTCGTCATCGAAAAAGCGCCTGAAATCACGGCCTGCGATGCGATCACGGTCGCAAGCAACGCGATCAGCACGGTCGGTATCAACGCCCATGAGGGCGCGGCATAGAAGAACGGCTGCTTTGCGGAGCCGGGCTGAAACAGCATGGTCGAGGCCTGCCCGAAGTAGCCGAATGATGATCGACGGAAACACGATGACGAGCCACGCGAGGCGAATGGTCGGACGCCCGAAGTGGCCGATATCCCCGCATACAACGCCTCCATGCCCGTGCCCGTGCCCGTGAGCGCGAGAATGACCGCGCCGAGTATCGTGAAGGCCATCGCGGGATGCATCTGCACGAGCGTCCAGGCCCACTCGGGCGAGAGCGCGCGCAACACTTGAGGATGCTGCATCACGCGATACACGCCGACCGCCGCGAGATACACGAACCACACAAGCATCACCGGCCCGAACGATTTGCCGACCACCGCCGTGCCGCGCCGCTGAAACAGAAAGGCGCAATGAGGATGAAGGCCGCGAGCGGCACGACTCACGGTTCGAATTTTTCGCTGACCTGGCGCAAGCCTTCGACGGCGAAGAGCACGGAGACCGCGGGCGTGATCATCGAATCGCCGTAGAACATGGCCGCGCCGAAGAGGCCGGCCATCAAGAGAAGACGCGGCACATGACGGCCCTGCTGTTCATAGCCGGAGCGCACGAGCGCCGTCAGCGCGACGATGCCGCCCTCGCCTTCGTTATCCGCGCGCATCACGTAACACACGTACTTGCCCATCACGACGATGAGCACGGCCCACACGATCATCGATACGATGCCCATGACGATCTGCACATCCACGACGCCCGCTTCGCTCACGCCTTGCCGCAACGCATAGATCGGGCTCGTGCCGATATCGCCGAACACGACCCCCAGCGCGCCGAGCATGAGGCCGGGCAGCGCGCGTTTCGAAGATTCGCTTGTCGAAGTGTCGGTCATCCGCTATCGGTACTATCGGCGCTTTAAATACGTGGTGCCCAACGCTTAGCAAAAGTCGTTCCCTCCGGTCTCTAACTGGTTGCTAACGCGCGATCGCCCAATGCAGTTCGGACGCGCCCGCCGCGAGCGCCGCTTCCATGAACGGCGGCACATCATGCGTATCCGGCAGACCATGCCAGCGCACTTCGAAGCGTTGTTCCGTGCATTGTTGCGCATGCTTCATTGATCCCGCGACGTGCATCAGCCTGCAACCGCATGCCTGCATCGATTCATCGAGCGTCGCGCGTGAGAAGCGGCCTTGTTCATACGTGAGCGTCAGAATCGCGCGATGCTCGCGAGGAATGCGTTGCTCGACCGCCTTCATGCCCCACAACACGACGATGCCCAGCGCCAGTCCCACGACACCGAGCCCGATCTGTCCGCCGCCGAAACACAAACCGATCACGGTGACGAACCACAACGTCGCTGCCGTCGTCACACCTTTGACGAAGCCGTCCTTGCGCAGAATCGCGCCCGCGCCGATGAACCCGACGCCCGACAGAATGCCGAGCGGCAAACGCATCAGATCGAGCACGGCGAACGAGCACGGCGCCTTGCCGCTTTGCGCGAGCAACGCGTTGACCTGCAGCATCGCAAGACACGCGGCGAGACAGACGAGCAGCGTCGTGCGCAATCCGGCGACCTTGCCCGACTCGCCGCGATTGAGCCCGATCAACACGCCCGCGACGACGGCAAGCAACAGACGGATGCAGATGTCGCGCCATTCTCGAACGTCAGAGGCATGAGCGCCATTGCAGTTTATCTTCAATACGGGTAAGCGTATCCAGCAAACGTCGAACCCGCTACGAGGTCCGGCGCTTGCTGCTTTTTTCGATGTCGTGTTGCCACTGGAAGCGCTCATGGACGCTTACGCTCAAGCACGAAACGAGATGGTCGATCGTCAGCTTATCGGACGCGGCATTGCGAATACGCGCGTGTTCGATGCCATGCGATGCATCGCGCGCGAGCAGTTCGTCGCGCCCAAACTCACCAAGTTCGCCTACGCCGATACGCCGCTGCCCATCGCCGTGAATCAGACCATTTCGCAGCCTTATATCGTCGCGCTGATGCTCGAAGCCGCCGATCTGCAACCAGCGGATCATGTGCTCGATATCGGCACCGGATCGGGGTATGTGGCGGCGCTTGCCGCGCGTATCGCAGCGCGCGTGGACACCATCGAACGTCACGCCATCCTCGCCGACGATGCACACGCGTTACTGCATGCGATGGGCATCGGCAATGTGACCGTGCATCATGCGGACAGCACGCTCGGCTTGCAAGATCATGCGCCTTTCGATGCGATCATCGCCGCTGCGGGCGGGCGGGCCGTCCGTGCCGCAGGCATGGCGCGATCAGCTTCGCATCGGCGGGCGTCTGGTCATGCCGGTCGGCGAAGCGTGCGAAACGCAGCGCCTCGTGAAAATCACGCGCACCAGCGAGCACGCGTTCGATCAGCAAGATCTCGGCGATGTGGGGTTCGTGCCGCTGATCGGCGCAGCCGCGTGGAGCGAAGCGCCGCCGGCCGCTGCGCTTGCCTTGCTCAGCTTGCCCGAGTTGATCCGTGCCGCCGCCGTTGCATTACCCGCCATCGATGCTCCCGATTTCGCACGCGTGTTCGATCGCTTCGCCAACAAGCGCGTCGTGCTGCTCGGCGAAGCGAGTCACGGCACCGCCGAGTTCTACGAAGCGCGTGCCGCCATCACGCGGCATCTGATCGAACGGCACGGCTTCAGCTTCGTAGCCGTCGAAGCCAACTGGCCCGATGCCGCGCTCATCGACGAACACGTACGCGAGCGCTCACGCACGCGTCCCGGTGCGCGTCCCTTCAAGCGCTTTCCGACCTGGATGTGGCGCAACGTCGAGTTCGCCACGTTCGCCATGTGGATGAAGCAGCACAACACGACACGCCCGCACGCGGAACGCACCGCGTTTTACGGCCTCGATTTTTACGGCCTGTCCGAATCGATCGAAGCCGTGCTCGCCTATCTCGATGCCCACGATCCCGCCGCGGCCCGCATCGCGCGCGTTCGGTACGGCTGTCTCACGCCGTGGCAAAAGAACCCGCAAGTGTATGGCCGCGCGGCATGGCGCGAAGGCGCGGCGCGTTGCGAAGAAGCCGTCGTCGCACAGTTGCGCGATCTGCTCGACAAGTGGCTCGCCGTGCCGCCGAGCGACACCGGTCTCTTCGATGCCACGCATAACGCACGGCTCGTGGCATCGGCGGAGCGTTACTATCGTGCGATGTATCAGGGCTCGGCGGAAAGTTGGAATCTGCGCGACACGCATATGTTAGATACGCTGCACAGCCTGCTCGATGCATGGGGCCCGGATTAGCGCGCGGTGGTGTGGGCGCACAACTCGCATCTCGGCGATGCCTCCGCCACCGAAATGGGCCGCATGCGCGACGAGCTCAGCGTCGGCCAGTTATGCCGCGAACGCTTCGGCGACGATGCCGCGCTGATCGGCTTCGGCACGCACACGGGCACGGTCACGGCGGCATCGGACTGGGATGAGCCGATGCAGATCATGCAGGTGCGACCATCGTGCGCGGACAGTTATGAGCAGCAGTTTCATCTCGCGCGCGTGCCACGCTGCTTCGTCGATCTGCACGACAACGACGCCTTGCGTGAAGCGTTGAGCGAAGAGCGGCTCGGGCGTTTCATCGGTGTGATCTATCGGCCGGATACCGAGCTTTATAGTCACTACGCGCAAGCGGAATTGCCCGCGCAGTTCGACGCCTTCGTCTGGTTCGATGAAACGTGCGCCGTGCGTGCGCTGCCCGCATTCGATGCAGTGCATGAGCAACCGGATACGTATCCGTTCGGCGTGTGAGGTTTCCGACCGTGACCACGATAAGCATCGACGCATTACGCCCCACGCAAATGACGCACGGCGAGCGGCAGATACAGCAGAAAGTGCAGACGTATCGCGCGATGAGCGCACATGAGCTCGAGATGGCGATTGCGGAGAAGCCCATCGCCGTCGTGCTCGGGCTGCGTGAAACGCCGTATGTCATCGATCATCATGTGGTGAATGCGTTGTTGCGCATCGGTGTGAAGGAAGCGCCTTATGTGCTCGTCGCGGATTTTTCATCGCTCGACGAGCATGCGTTCTGGTCCGTGCTCGAAGGTAAGTCGTGGGTGTATCCCTATCATGCCGATGGCCGTCGCGCCGAATTCAAGGACATGCCGCAACACGTGAAGGATGCGGAGAACGACGAGTTTCGCAGCCTCGCCGCATTCGTGCGCAATGCGGGCGGCTATGCAAAAACATCCGTGCCGCTCGCGGATTTTCGCTGAGCCGAGCTGTTCCGCGCGCACTTTGCAGCGCCACGTAACGACGCCGAGTTCGATGCGCTCGTCGATCAGGCCGTTCGGTTCGCGCGCGGGGATCATGGTATCGGCATGCCGGGTCGTATAGCCTGATTCGTAAGCGCTTCGTTGGGATCGCGGATTGCTACGTGCACACCAACACGTGTGCAACTTAACGGAGACGATTGCGAATGCGTGCAAGGCACAATCCGGCCGCTTGTGCTTGCCGCATCATGCTGGCGTGTCTGTGCATGGGCCGCCATGTCATCGCGCGCGCCGATGCACCGCTCAACTACTTCCTTCACGCCGATATGGCCCCGCCGCCACGCCCACGATGCGTCTGGGCTGGGCGCTCGCCGCGCTCGTCACGGCCGTTGCGCTGATCGTGACCGGGCTGCTCGCCGGCGCGATCATGCGACGACGCCCGCCGCCCACGCCGCGCGATGCCAACCACGTACACGGCGAAGGCGGCGGACTGCATTGGGTATGGATCGGCACAGGCATCTCATCGGTCGCGTTGTTTGCGGCGCTTGCGTATGTGCTTGTCACGCTGGAGTCGGTGGCATCGCCCAAAGACGAGCCGCGCGCGCAATTCGATGCGTGGCGCGCATCGCAGGCGAAGGCGAAGGCGTATCAGGCATCGAACATGGCGGGCGATGTGCACGCCGGAGCCGAACTCTTCAGGGAACGATACGCAGGCTGTCACGCCGTTCGCGGCACCGATGCAAACGGCGCACAAGCGCCCGATCTCACGCATCTGAACTCGCGTCGTTTGATCGCGGCGGGAACCCTGCCGAACACGGAGCAGAATCAGCTCGAATGGATACGGCACGCGCAACGCATCAAGCCTGATTCTCTGATGCCTTCCATCACGCTTTCCCCCGCCGATGCCGCCGCGCTCGCGGCTTATCTTCGGACACTGCAATGACATCGCCCTCCGCACCTCCGCCCTTACAGCGCACGCTCGAACTCGGACGCATCGAGCCCGGCAGCGCCGAAGAACGCGCGCTGCGTGAAACGTGGGAGACGCCGCCCGGCTGGCGCGCCTGGCTGTCGACGGTCGACCACAAGAGCATCGGCCTGCGCTATCTCGTCACGGCGTTTGCGTTTCTGATCGCGGGCGGCATCGAAGCGCTCATCATGCGCGTACAACTCGCACGGCCCGATGCGCACGTGCTCACGCCCGAGCAATACAACCAGCTCTTTACGATGCACGGCGTCACGATGATCTTCCTCTACGCGCTGCCCGTGCTCTCCGGCTTTTCGAACTATCTATGGCCGCTCGTGCTCGGCGCGCGCGATATGGCGTTCCCGCGGCTGAACGCGCTCTCTTACTGGATCTTCCTGTTTGCAGGGCTTTTTCTGTACGCGAGCTTTCCATTCGGCGAAACACCCAACGCAGGCTGGTTCAACTACGCGCCGCTCGCGGGCCTCACATACAACACGGGACCGAACATCGATGTCTATGCGCTCGGCATGGTGCTGCTCGGCATCTCGACGACAGTCGGATCGATGAACTTCGTCGTCACGTTCCTGCGTATGCGCGCGCCGAGCATGTCGCTCGATCGCGTGCCGGTGCTCGTGTGGGGAACGCTCACGGCATCGGGCAGCAACTTGCTGGCGGTCCCATTGGTAAGTCTTGCGTTCTTTATGCTGTGGCTCGATCGGCGTATCGGCACGCATTTTTTTGATGTGATGAACGGCGGTCGTGCGTTGCTGTGGCAACACCTGTTCTGGATCTTCGCGCATCCGTGGGTGTATGCGGTCGTGCTGCCCGCAATGGGTATCGTCTCGGATGCATTGCCCGTCTTCTGCCGTCGGCCGCTCGTCGGTTATCTGCCGGTGGCGTTATCGACTGTTGCGACGATAGTCGTCGGCTTCGTCGTATGGATACACCATATGTTCGCGACCGGCATTCCCGCGCTCGCGTTGTCGTTCTTCGGCGCGGCGAGCATGGTGATCGCCATTCCGAGCGCGGTGGCGACCTTCGCGTGGATCGCGACCATCTGGACCGGAAGACCTGTATTTCGCGTGCCTTTTTTGTATTTCGCGGGTTTCGTGTTCCTGTTCGTCATCGGCGGCTTGCTGGTGCTGTGTGTCATTGTTTGAACCTGAAGTGGCTTCGCGTGCCCAATCTTCGAGTTCGCTGCGCTGAAGCGGTTGCGGTGCCTCGCTGCGCTGCGTATCGGCGGATGTCTTGCTACACGCGCCAACGATTGCGCATACGCACACGGCAATGCACACCGCGAGCGAAGGGCGGCGTTGAAAAATCGGCATGATAGACTCCGGCGCGTGCGCGCAGATCCACGAAAGCGCTGGCAGCTTATCGACGGTTTATGTAAGCAATATGACCGCGAGACAAAGTATGATTCGCGCTTCACGCACGCAACAGACTCTTTCAAATTACATGGAAAAAGCTTTCAGTCACGCTGATCGCGAAGCGGTCTATCGCGCGATTCGCGAGCGGCGCGACATGCGTCATTTCAAGCGCGATGCCGTCGCGCCGCATGTGATGCAGCGTCTCATCGATGCCGCGTTGAATGCGCCGAGCGTCGGCTTCATGCAGCCGTGGCGTATCGTGCGCATGACCTGCATGACGCTTCGCGAGCGTTTGCATGAGGCGGTCGAACGTGAACGTCTGCTGACCGCCGATGCGCTCAGCGAACGGCGCGACGCGTTCATGAAGCTGAAAGTGGAAGGCATGCGCGAGTGCGCGGAAGTGCTCGTGATGGCCTTGATGGAAGACCGCGAGCGCTACGTCTTCGGCAGACGCACGCTGCCCGAGATGGATCTCGCATCGGTTGCCTGCGCCATTCAGAATATGTGGCTCGCGGCGCGCGCCGAAGGACTCGGTTTAGGCTGGGTATCGCTCTTCGATCCCGATGAAGTCGCCGCGTTGCTGAAGATGCCGCAAGGCGCGCGGCCTGTCGCGATCCTTTGCATCGGGCATGTCGAACGCTTTTACGATGCGCCGATGCTCGAAACCGAGCGATGGGCGAGGCGCCGTTCCATCGATGAATGCATATTTGAAAACGCGTGGCCCGAGGCTTAAGAACGCTTAGAACCGCTCGAGCAATCCGAGCTGCACGCCGCGCACCGGCGCGCCCGCATACGAAGGCGTGAGGCCGACGACGTTCACGCCACGCAGCGTATAAGTCGCCTCGCCGCGATTGCGCAGCCAGCCCGCTCTCGCATACAGCAAGAGTGTCTTCGACATATCGTATTCGCACTCGGCGCTGAACTGATCGGCATTGTCATCGCCGCCAGAGCGATCACGCAGATACGTATAACCCAGCGATGCACGAAACCGCGACGTCACCGCATAACGCGCCGATACTGATGCGCCGTCGCCATTGAAGAAGGACAGAAAGCCCGTCACCGGACCTCACACATACGACACGCCGCCGAGATTCGCGCGCAATGCGCAATCGCCATGAGTCTGCTGATGCGCATACGATACATGCACCGGACCATTGCGATAGTCAAACGTTTCGATACTGCCGGCGGGTCCGTTGCCATCGGTGGGAACCGTCGCGCAGCGAGATCATCAGCGTCGTGGAAAAGCCGTAGAGTTGCGGCGACAGATACGTGATCGCATCGCTTTCATACGGCGTGATCTTCGAGAGATTGTTCAATCCGGATGCGATGGTGCCCGCGCCGAAGGCATCGAGTCCACCCTTGAACGGGATATAGAAGATGGGCGAATACTGACGTCCCGCGCGCACCGTGCCCCACGCGCCGCCCGCGCCTGCCGGTTGAAGATCGTGTTGTTCACGGCGACCATGCCATCGGCGGAACTGAAGCCGTTTTCCAGATCGAACAGAATTTTGTTGCCGCCGCCGATATCTTCCGCGCCGCGCACGCCGAAACGCGATCCGCGATACGCGCCCGAGTCCATGCGCGCGACATAACCCGCACCGGGATTCGTCACTTCGATGCTCGTGTCGATCGCGCCATACAGCGTGACGGCGCTTTGTGCCGATGTAGGCAGCGCATGCGCGGCGAGCGCAACAAGCGCGGCGCGGACGAATGGAAAACGCAAGGGAAATCTCGTGGACGTAACTTTCGGAAGGCGTGCATTGTAAGCGCACTTGCCGTCACGTCGCAGAAAACGCCTTGATTTCGGGGGTTTTTCCCGTTGGTTCTTTCAAATCCCTTCGAAATCAGATATCCGTGCCGTCCTTGCGCACGAAGCGGCCATCAGCGTTGGCGCTTTTCATATCGACATCCGAGCACGTCGTCATGTCTTCATAGACGCGCGATCCCGCTTCGAGATACACCGCTATATGCGCGGACCGGTTGATCATGTGATGCCCGTTGCCCGTGCCCTTGGGAAACGCCGCGCAATCGCCCGCGCGCAACAGCGTTTCGCCCTCATCTTCGATCAGCACGAGTTCGCCTTGCAGCACATAAACGAACTCGTCTTCATGCGAATGCCAGTGACGCCGGCTCGACCAGTTTCCCGGCGGCAGATGGATGAGGTTGATGCCGAAATCGCGCAGGCCGCACGCATCGCCGAGACGCTGACGGATGCGCTCCGCGAGCGGCCGATCATAAAGCGACGGATATCCGGAACCTTGTTCTTGCGGCACATGCGCGATGTCGATTTTCGGCATGACCTTATGCGTCTCTGAGCTGCGCGAGCGATGCGCGCTGCTTGCCGTTCGCATCGAAATTATCGTCGGCGAGCCATGTTTCAAAGGCTTTTTTGATGCACGGCCAGTCGCGGTCGATGATCGCATACCACGCGGTATCGCGATTGCGTCCTTTATAAACGATGGCTTGTCTGAAGATACCTTCGAACTCGAAGCCGAGCCGCACCGCCGTCTTGCGCGACGGCGCATTCAGGCTGTCGCACTTCCATTCATAGCGGCGATACTTCAGATCGTCGAAGACATGACGCATCAACAGATACTGCGCCTCGGTGGAGATGCGCGTCTGTTTGAGCAGCGGAGAAAACGTCACGCTGCCCACTTCGATCACGCCATGCACAGGTTCGATACGCATGAGCGGCGTGCCCACGGCCTTGCCATTCGACGTGTCGATGACCGTGTAATGCAGCGGATCATGCGATGCCGCCGCTTTGCTCAGATAGTCCTTGAACGTATCGAAGTCCGTGAACGGTCCGACGAAAAGATACGTCCAGTCGCTGCCATCCGTCGCGGCGTTATACGCTTCGAAGAGATCGGCCGCGTGACGCTCGACATCGACGGGTTCGAGCCGGCAATGCACGCCGTCGATCACGCTACGCGCGGGCTTGTCGCGCGGCGTCCAGTCTTGAACAGCTTCGCCGATGGGCTGTTGATACTCGTTGGTTCTTGTCATGCTTCACAGGCTCCGGTTCATGCTTCACAGGCTCCGGTTGGGACATTGCTGTCCGTCAAGATAACCCAAACGCCATCACAGCACATAGAGCCACGCGAGCAAGGTGACGATGGAAAAGAGCGTCGTCATCGAAATGGCCGCGCCGACAAGCGGTTTTTCGATGTCGTATTCCGACGCGAGCACATACGCGTTCTTGGCAGTCGGCACGCCCGCGCAGACGACGGCCGCGGTCGTCGCCACGCGATCCAGCCCGGCCATCATGCAGATGCCGAGCACGACGAGCGGCATCAGCGCCAGCTTGAATGCGCTCAGCAACGCGTACTCGCCGAACTTGCCCCGTATTCGTCATCGATGCAGCCGCGCCGATCATCGCGGCGGCTGCCCAATCTTTGCCGCGTACGAGCCGCGCGACGATCAGCACGAACGCGAAGCAGAGCATCGAGCCGCCACCGAACGCAGCGATGAAACGCGGCTCGAAAAGCGATCCGAGCGTCTCCTGCGCGATCACGAGAAACACGAGCGCGGGCCTCGCAATGTGATACGCGAACTGTATCAGCGGCGCGGCGAGCGTGCGCGGCACGTAACCGGACCCGCCCGCCAACCAGCCGGTCACGATGATGGCAAAGATCGGAAGGATCATCGCAGCAAGATGCATCGGCGGCTCCTGTCTGCAAAACCTTCCGAGAATACACCGTCAGCAGAGTGCCATCGCGGCGTTTGTTCGCGGCTCGCGCACCACCGAAAACGCGGGCGCCTGCTTGCGCCGTTCGACCGATGGCGCAGCGCCGAATGTCTTGCGATTCGCCTTCGAAAAATGACACGCCGATCTGAAGCCGCACGCGACCGTGATATCCATGATCGACATATCGGTTTGCAGCAGCAGTTCTCTTGCGCGGCGCAAACGCAGGTTCATGTAGAAGTGCATCGGCGACATGTCGACGCAATCGCTGAACAACCGCTGTAAATGCCGTTGCGACATGCCCGCGAGCCGCGCGAGTTCTTCAAGCGACAGCGGCTCCTCGATGTTGTTCTCCATCAGCGAAAACACTTCGAATAGCGACTTGTTCGCGGAACCGAGACGCGCGACCATCGGCACATGCTGTTGTGCATCGCGGTCGCGCACGCGTTCGACGATCAACTGCCGCGCGATCTGCGTGACGCGCGCCACGCCCACTTTCTGCGCGATGAGATTGAGCATCATATCGAGTGGCGCGACGCCGCCCGAACACGTGATGCGATCTCGATCGAACACGAAAAGCTCGCGTAAAAAGCGCGTTTGCGGAAACTCTTCCTTCAGCGCGGAGAGGTTTTCCCAATGGATCGCGCAGGCATAGCCGGATAACAAACCGGCGCGCGCGAGCACATACGCGCCTATGCACAAGGATCCGAGCAAACGCGCATCCATCGCATACCGGCGCAATGCACGCAGATGTTTCGGCGTCGTCGCGCGCTGCACATTCACGCCGCCGACCACGAATACGATGTCGGGCCGGCCCGCTTCGCTGATCGCCTGCGTGCCCACTCCGAGCCCGCTGCTCGACGCGACCGCGCCGCCGCGCGGACTCACGATCGACCAGCGAAATACTTCCTCTCCGCATAAATAGTTCGCCATCCGAAGCACTTCGACAGCGGTCGTGAACGCGAGCATCGTGAAGTCGGGCAGCGGCATGAAGGCGAAATGCGTGATCGATGAAACGCGGTCGTGCCGAACGAGCCCTGAAACGCGAGCGGCACGAGCGTCATCACGATCAGGCACAGCGCGCCGAACCAGAAGATGGCCTTGGCGGTATCGCGCTTCGGGTCGCGGAATTCGCGCGTGTAGCACACCGACGTCTCGAATCCATACGATGCCCAGCCCGCCATGAACATCGCGCCCATCGCCATCGCCATCGTCACGCCCGCGCCGTTCCATGCACCAAAGGACGATGCGGTGACGTTGCCGTGTGCATCGTGACCGAGCGGCAGCAGCGGAAAGAGATGCGACATCGGCACATCGCCCGTCACGAACGGCACGATGCCGACGATCAACAGCGGCGTCAGCGAAGCGATGCCGAGAATGCGCTGCGTCTTCGCGGCCTTCGATGCGCCGCTGTGCTGCAAGCGAAACGTGATCAGCAAGAGCGCGGCCGCCAACAGAAACGTCGCGTTGATGCGCAGCGTCAGCCCCGGCTTGATGAACGAGAGATCGGCGAGCGATAGCTGCCATGTGTTGATCGCGGCGGTCGGCGCGAAGAGGCTCGACAACGCGTAATTCGCGGCAAGACCGGTGCCGAGCGCGAGCATCGGCGACCAGGCCAGCCAGTTGCACCACACGGAAACGGGCGCGAGCAGCTTGCTGTAGCGCACCCACGCAATCGCGCCGTACACCGACGCGCCGCCCGATTTGTGCGGGAACAGCCCGGAAATTTCCGCATACGTCGCGCTCTGGATCAGGCCCATGCCGATCGATGCGATCCAGATCATCCACGCCGGCTGACCGATGGTCGCGCACACGCCGCCGATGGTGAACAACACGCCTGCCGGTACGCCGCTCGTGACCCAGAACGCATCTTTCCAGGTCAGGGTTCGATGCAAGGCGCCGTGCGTCTCATCCAGCGTGTGGGTGACGCCGCGCGCCAGTTCGGCCTGCTCCATCAATCAACCTCCATTGCGGGGTGGTTTTTATCGGGAAACGTGCTTTGCGAACGGTCGTTCTTTGCACTGCATTCTGCGGCTCACAACCGTGTAAACCACCAGTTTTTATTAATTGACCGTTCAATATAAAAACCTTAGCATGGTCAATATTCGTTGCGACATGGCGGTTATCCCGAATGTCACTTTCTGTGAGGTCAATAGAACATGCCCAAAGTGGCATTGCGCGAAGTGCGTCGCGCCCAGCTCATCGACGCCACGCTGCTCACCATCGATCAGGTCGGGCTCGCGAACGCCACGCTCGCGTCCGTGGCGCAGCGCGCGAGCATTTCGACGGGCATCGTGAGCCACTACTTCGGCAATAAGGACGGCCTGCTCGAAGCCACCATGCGTCACGTATTGCGCGCGTTGTGGCAGGCCACGTCGCGCCGCCGCAAGGCTGCGAAATCGGACCCGCGCTCGAAGCTGCACGCGGTCGTCGCCGCGAACTTCGATGTCGAACAGGTCAACGGTCCGGTCATGAAAACGTGGCTCGCGTTCTGGTCGGAGAGCATGCACAAGGCGGAATTGCGGCGGCTTCAGCACATCAATACGCGGCGGCTTTTTTCGAACCTGTACGCGGATTTTTCGCGCGTCTTGCCGAAAGCCGATGCGCGTCGCGCGGCCACCGGCCTTGCCGCGCTCATCGACGGTTTGTGGTTGCGCGGCGCGTTCACCGGCGGCCCGCTCGATACGAAAGGCGCGTTGCGTCTCGCGTACGAGTACATCGATCTCTATCTGGAACAACGCGACTGACAGGAGACTCGCTCATGCCCGCATTGCAGGAACAACGGCTCTATATCGGCGGCGAATATGTCGATGCAATCAGCGGCGAAACCTTCGAAACGCTCGATCCCGCCACCGGCGAAACGCTCGCGCGGGTGCAGCAGGCATCGCAGGCGGATATCGATCGCGCCGTGCGATCCGCACGCGACGGCCAGCGCGAATGGGCCGCATTGACCGCCATGCAGCGCTCGCGCATCTTGCGCCGCGCGGTCGATCTGCTGCGCGCGCGTAACGCGAACTCGCCGCGCTGGAAACGCGCGACACCGGCAAGCCGATCGCGGAAACGCGCGTGGTGGACATCGTCACGGGTGCGGATGTCATCGAGTATTACGCGGGTTTGGCCACCGCGATCGAAGGCGAGACCATTCCGCTTCGCGAGTCGTCGTTCGTCTATACGCGACGCGAGCCGATCGGCGTTTGCGCGGGCATCGGCGCATGGAACTATCCGATACAGATCGCCTGCTGGAAGTCCGCGCCCGCGCTCGCCGCCGGCAACACGATGATCTTCAAGCCGAGCGAAATCACGCCCTTGACCGCGCTGAAACTCGCGGAAATCTATACGGAAGCCGGCGTGCCCGCAGGCGTGTTCAACGTCGTGCAAGGCGATGGCCGCGTCGGCGCGATGCTCGCGGAACATGCGGGCATCGAGAAATTTCGTTCACGGGCGGCGTGGCGACCGGCAAGAAAGTGATGGCACACGCGGGCGGTTCCACGCTCAAGGAAGTGACGATGGAACTCGGCGGTAAGTCTCCGTTGATCGTCTTCGATGACGCCAACATCGAACGCGCCGCCGATATCGCGATGAGCGCGAACTTCTTCAGCTCCGAACAGGTATGCACGAACGGCACGCGCGTGTTCGTGCAGCGCGGTGTCATCGAGCGCTTCGAGAAGCTCGTGCTGGAGCGCGTGAAGCGCATCCGCATCGGTGCGCCGGATGATCCGAACACCAACTTCGGTTCGCTCGCCAGCGCGGCGCAACTGGAGAAAGTGCTCGGCTTCATCGAAAGCGGCAAGCGCGAAGGCGCGCGGCGGGCGGCGCGTGTCTCACCGATGGCGCGTTCGCGCGCGGCCAATACGTCGCGCCCACCGTGTTCGCCGATTGCCGTGACGACATGCGCATCGTGCGTGAAGAGATCTTCGGTCCGGTCATGAGCATCCTCGCATTCGATGACGAAGACGAAGCCATTTCACGTGCGAACGATACGGAATATGGGCTGGCTGCGGGCGTGGTCACGGAGAACCTGTCGCGTGCGCATCGCGTGATTCATCGGCTCGAAGCGGGCATTTGCTGGATCAACACGTGGGGCGAATCGCCCGCCGAAATGTCGGTTGGCGGATATAAGCAATCCGGTGTCGGTCGTGAGAACGGCATCGTGACGCTTAATGCGTACACTCGGATCAAGTCGGTGCAAGTGGAGTTGGGACCGTATCAGCCCGTGTTTTAAGGAGGATTTGCAACGAGCGCGAACGAATACGACTACATCATCGTCGGCGCGGGATCGGCGGGCAATGTGCTCGCCACGCGTCTCACCGAAGACGCGGACGTGACCGTGCTGCTGCTCGAAGCGGGCGGCCCGGATTATCGCTTCGACTTTCGCACGCAAATGTCGGCCGCGCTCGCGTATCCCCTGCAAAGCCACCGATACAACTGGGCCTACGAAACCGAACCTGAACCGCATATGAACAATCGCCGCATGGAATACGGGCGCGGCAAGGGACTCGGTGGATCGTCGCTCATCAACGGCATGTGTTATATCCGCGGCAATGCGCTCGATTTCGACAACTGGGCGTCGATGCCCGGTCTCGAGAACTGGAGTTATCTCGACTGTCTGCCGTATTTCCGCAAGGCCGAAACGCGCGATATTGGACCGAACGCGTATCACGGCGGCGATGGTCCCGTGCATGTGACGACAAGCAAGCCCGGCAATAATCCGCTCTTCGCCGCGATAGTCGAAGCGGGCGTGCAGGCGGGTTATCCGCGTACTGAAGACCTCAACGGTTATCAGCAGGAAGGCTTCGGACCGATGGATCGTGCCGTGACCGCGAAGGGACGACGTGCAAGCACGGCGCGTGGGTATTTGGATCGCGCGAAGCATCGTGAGAATTTGACGATCGTGACGGATCGCGTGCTGTTTTCGGGCAAGCGCGCAATCGGCGTGGCGTATCTGCATGGCGGGCAGCGCGTGAGCGCGCATGTGCGGCGCGAAGTGCTCGTGTGCTCGTGCGCGATTGCATCGCCGCAACTGTTGCAGCGCTCTGGCGTCGGGCGTTCGTCGTGGCTGAAGGAACTGGATATCGCGGTCGTACATGATCTGCCGGGCGTCGGCGAAAATCTTAAGGATAACTTACAGATTTACATGCAGTGCGAGTGCAAGGAACCGGTGTCCTTGTATCCGGAGCTGCAATGGTGGAATCAGCCGCCGATTGGACTCGAATGGATGCTCAACGGTACGGGCCTCGGCGCAAGCAATCAGTTCGAGGCGGGCGGCTTTATCCGCACGCGCGACGATGATTTATGGCCGAATCTGCAATATCACTTTCTGCCGGTCGCGATCAACTACAACGGCTCGAATCCGATCAAGATGCACGGCTTTCAGGCACACGTCGGTTCGATGCGTTCGCCCAGCCGCGGACGCGTCAAGCTCACATCGCGCGATCCGAACGCGCATCCGAGCATTCTTTTCAATTACATGGCCGATCCGCTCGACTGGCGCGAATTCTGCGATGGGATCCGCATCACGCGCGAAATCATGCGGCAACCGGCGCTGGCGAAGTATCGCGGACGTGACGAAGTATCGCGGACGTGAGTTAAATCCGGGCGAGCAGTTGCAGACGGATGCGGAAATCGATTCGTTTGTGCGCGCGAAAGCGGAGACGGCGTATCATCCGTCATGCACGTGCAAGATGGGGCTCGACGAGATGGCCGTCGTCGATGGCGAAGGCCGCGTGCATGGCATGGAAGGCTTGCGCGTGGTGGATGCATCGATCATGCCGCAAATCACGACGGGCAATTTCAATGCGCCGACGATCATGCTGGCGGAGAAGATTGCGGACCGGATTCGCGGGAAAGAGGCGATGGCGCGGGTGGAGACGCTTTATTTCGTGGCGCGCGGCGTGGTGGCGAAGAAGAAGGTGGCTTCACTCGTCTGACATAAAAACGCCTCGGTTCTTGGAGCGATGAACCGAGGCGTCCCAAACTCAAATCGCCATCACGGTGACAGACTTCGTCACCAGATACGGCTCCAGCGCTTCCGGTCCGCCTTCCGAGCCGTAGCCCGAGTCCTTCACACCGCCGAACGGCATTTCCGGCCACGGCGTCGCGGGCTGGTTGATCCACAGCATGCCCACTTCCATCTGATTCGTGAGCAGGTGCACGTTCTTGAACGAACGCATGAACGCATAGCCCGCGAGACCGTACGGCAGACGATTCGCTTCGGTGATCGCGTCTTCGAGCGAATCGAAACCGCGCACCGCCGCGACCGGGCCGAACGGCTCGGCGTTGAACACGTCCGCTTCGAGCGATACATCCGTGATCACCGTCGGCGCAAAAAAGTTGCCCGCCGTGCCGATGCGCTCGCCGCCCGTCGCGATGGTCGCGCCCGTCTTGCGCGCGTTTTCGATGACGCTGTTCATCGCCGAGATACGACGCGCATTCGCCAGCGGCCCGAGCGTGGTGCCATCGGCCAAACCGTCGCCGACTTTCAGGCTTTCCGCATGCTTCACCAGCGCCGCGATGAAGTCCTGCTTCACGCTGTTATGCACGAGAAAACGCGTCGGCGAAATGCAGACCTGACCGGCATTGCGGAACTTCGCCGCGCCCGACGCCTTCACCGCGAGTTCCACGTCCGCATCTTCCGCGACGATCACCGGCGCGTGGCCGCCGAGTTCCATCGTCGCGCGCTTCATATGCTGACCGGCGAGCGCCGCGAGTTGCTTGCCGACGGCCGTCGACCCGGTGAACGTCACCTTGCGGATATCCGGATGCGCGATCAGGAACTCCGAAATCTGCGGCGGATCACCGAACACGAGTTGCACGACGCCCTTGGGCACGCCTGCATCGGCGAACGCGCGGATGAGTTCGGCGGGCGATGCCGGCGTTTCTTCCGGCGCCTTCACGATAAACGAGCAGCCCGTCGCCAGCGATGCGCACAGCTTGCGCACAACCTGATTCACCGGGAAATTCCACGGCGTGAACGCGGCGACCGGACCGACCGGCTCCTTCACGACCGTCTGCTGCGCATTCATATTGCGCGGCGGCACGATGCGGCCATACACGCGCCGCGCTTCATCCGCGAACCATTCGATGATATCCGCCGCCGAGTTCACCTCGATACGCGCCTCGGGAAGCGGCTTGCCCTGTTCCTGCGTCATCAGACGCGCGATGTTGTCGGCGCGCTCGCGGATCAGGCCCGCGGCCTTGCGCATGAGCTGCGCGCGCTCGAGCGCGGTCATCCTGCGCCACGTGGCAAAGCCCTGCCGCGACGCTTTCACCGCGCGTTCCAGATCGACGGTACTGGCTTTCGCGACGGTGCCGATCGTCTCGCCCGTCGCGGGGCTCACGACGTTGATCGTTTCGCCTGACTTGGCGTCACACCATTCGCCGTCGATGAAAAGGCGTGTGTCCGTATAACCTGTAATTGCCATTTACGACCTCCAAGAAGAAATAGCGTCCTTGTCCGCGCGTGTGTCGTTCGACTTTCACCGCATACGCAGACGATCGCTGTGCATAACCTGATTATCTTGCCCTATCTCGCCGGGACGCGCCAAACCGGCCGCGCTTGAATGGATTCAGAAACGCGCTTCAAGTTTTCCGACGACCCGCCGTAAACCATAACGAAGCAAACATTCGTCTCTTTCTCGCTTTCAGGCGCTGCGATAGGCAGTTCGATCGCGGCGCGAACGACACGCCTTTCCACAACGGCCCGAGCTCGCCGCGCGGGATGCAGGTCGCTCACTCATCGTCCGCGCGCGAATGCACCGGGTATCGGGTGCGATTCCCCTACTTCGTGGACACGCCACTTGCACCCATTTAGTAATGCGTACTTGACATGACGATCTGATACAACAATCAACGCCTCATCGGCACGCTTCTTTTGAGCCTGATTCTCGCCGCATGCGGTGGCGGTGGCGGTGGCGGTGGCGGTGGCGGCGACGCTCAATCCGCGACGAACGCGAATACGTCGCGCGGCGCATCTGGTGCATCTGGTGCATCTGGTGCATCCGACGCGATGGCTTCGTGCAACGCGTCTGCATCGCAAAGCGCGACGAACGCGGCATCGACGAGAACGGGCAGCGCGGATACGAGCGCCGGCAACACGGTCAGCACGCCGACAAGCGAATTAACGAACACGACGCCTGCGGACACCACGACATCCACAACGCCCGCGACGCCGGACGTAACGGCATCGTCGCCGGTCGTAAGCACGCCGCCCGCCGCGACCGCGAAAATCTTCTACGGCGCGAACGGCCACAATAACGAAGGCGGCGCGTACGACATCTCCAGCGCCGCCGTGCAACTTCAGCAATTGAAGGATCTCGGTGCGACGATCTATCGCAACGAGGTCTATTCACAAGGCACCGCGCAGAAACTGGCGACCATCGCGCGAACGATGGCCGCGGGCGGCGTCACGGTGTATCCCGTCATGCTGATGGCCGGTTTCACCGGTTATGCCAGCGAAGCCAATGCCTACGCCACAGGCTTCACGCTCGGCCAGCAAACCGCGTCGGCTTATGCGTGGCGCTATTACGAGGTGTCTCGAACGAACTGGGCGCGAAAACGCTCACGGGCAATGTCGATAGCGTCTACGCGCAGCAATTCGACAACGTGAAGTATCAGAAGGCGCGCGGCGCGATTCGCGGGTTGATCGCAGGCGTGAAGTCGGTGGATACGTCCGCGACCATCGTCATGGGCGGCAACACGTGGCTGCATTACGGCTTCGACCAGATGCTCGCGGACGGCACGCAACCGGACGGCGCGCGCGGGACGTCCGGTCGTCGATTGGGACATCACCGCGTGGCACTGGTACTCGAATCAGGGCGATATCACCAATGCGTGCGCCGACACCGCACCATGCGTACGCCGACACCATGCGTACGCCGACACCGGTTATCATAACATGCTCGCCGAACTCAAGCGTCTCGGCAAACCGATCTGGATGACGGAATTCGGTGTCCGACCCAATTTCGGCAGCGACCAGCAAATTGCGAACTATATGGTCGGTAACAAAATGATGACGCAGTTCGTGGCGCTGGCGTCGCAATACAACATCCAGTCGATTCAGGTCTACGAACTCTATGACGATCCGCCCGGCGGCGAAGGCGCGTTCGGTCTCCTCAAGAACGACGGTGTCACGCCCAAGGCCGCGTACAGCGCGTTCAAGCAGTTCGTCGCGGCAAATCCGCGTTAAAGGTTACGTATTGATCGTACGAAATGATCGTACGAAATGCGGTAGATGTGAACCGGTAAAAATAGAACATCGGCAGAGAAAATTATCAGTAGGTGTGACTTTTTTCTGACACAACGGTTTCCATTCATCGCATAAAACCTTATTCTTAACAACATTGTCTGATTTCCGGCAACCATTGCTTATGTGTTATGAAATATTTCGGTAAATCGGTAATTTCGTCGCGGTGTGAAGCGATGTAGTTTGCCGGAAGTCGATAGCCTCCATTTCGAGCTGACCACTTAGGTTATTTCGACAGGTCAAGGGCGAGCAGTGCAAACGTTTGCTTGTTGACCCCTCTTCCGGGACGTTCGTGAAGTGTGAAGCCTGGACCGTTTCCGTGAAATCCGCGCCACTCCGGCAGTCGGCAGTCTGTCGCGCCTTAAGAAAGCGCTCACCGCTGTCAACGTCCGGTCAACATTCGGACTACTAACGAAAGCTGAATAGGGGCTTTCGCTAGTCGGCAGGAAACAGCGAGCGCAATGCGTTCGGTGTCGCTGAAAAGGTCCTTGGTACCGGACCCTCAACTCAAAGATCTGTATCCGCCCTTTAGCATTGCAAACTGACATGACGAACACGACCTTCTCCTTCGCCAACGTTCTGAACGCACTCTCCGCACGCAAGATCACCGCCATCGCCGCAGCAGCCGCCACGAGCGTGTGCTGGCCGCTTACGGCGGCGCAAGCGACGGCGTCCTCGACGCCACCGCCAAGAGCGCGACGAACGCAGCGAGCGATGCAAGCGACGCCGCCCTGCCGGATTCCACCGCGATACCCGCCACGTCCAGCTCGATCTTCTACGGCATGAACACGCACATCAGCAACGGCGGTGTACACGATCAGGTCACGCCCTCCACGATGCTCGCGCAGCTGAAGGACCTCGGTGTGAAGATCGTGCGTAACGACGTGTACAGCCAGACGTCGTCGAACATGGTCGCGAAGTCGGCGGCGGTGTTTGCAGCGGGCCGCGTGACGATGTACCCGGTCGTGATGGCAGGCGGCGGCTACGCCAGCGAGCAGGACGCGTACAACGCGGGCTACAACATCGCCAAGATCAAGGCGCAGTCGTACAACCGCAGTCGTACAACTACAAGTATTTCGAAGTGGGCAACGAGCTTGAAGCAAAGGCACTGGCCGGTAAATGTCGATGGCGTCTACGCGCAGGATTACGACAACGCCAAGTTTCAGAAGCTGCGTGGCATGATCGCGGGCGTGAAGGCGGTGAATCCGTCGGCGAAGATCATTCTGGGCGGCTGCACACCGGCTTCTTCGACATGCTCAAGAACGGCACGCAACCGGACGGCTCGGGCGGTCATCCGACCGTGAACTGCGACATCACGTCGTGGCACTGGTATTCGAACGAAAGCGACATGACCAACGCATGCGGCGGCACGGGTTGCCACGATGCGCTCGGCATCCTGAAGAACTGGGGCAAGCCGATCTGGATCAACGAATTCGGCGTGCGTCCGGACCTCGGCAGCACCAACCAGATCGCCGCTTACATCACCAGTAGCAAGATGATGGCCCAGTACTACAGCGTCGCGTCGAAGTACAACATCCAGTCGATCCAGCAGTTCGAACTGTATGACGACAGCGAAGGCGAATACGGTCTGATGCAAGCCGACGGCAAATCGCTCAAGGCAGCGTTCTACGCGATGAAGGCATTCATCAAGAACAACCCGAAGTAAATCGTCAGTCACCCTCGAAGACGGGCCGCCATTGTGCGGCCCGTTTTGCTTTTATCGCCCGAATGCGTGTAGCCACGTGTTCGGGCGATGTCGTTTATCCAAATCGATGCTTACATTTTCATAATCATACATTATATCATTGTTGCCGCGCGCCAACCAAGTGTGCGCATTAGCGCCCGCAAATGCGCACACTTCATGCAATATTATAACATATCAAACAATTGGAGTAACCACATCATGACCCGCAGGCTCTTCGCCGATGCGATGCCGCGAAAGCGCACGCTCGTTCCCTTGAGCATGCTGCTGTTCACCGCGCTCGCACGCGGCCAGAACAGCGACACACAACCGAATTCGCGCAAAGACACCGCCCTCGCGGCGGTGTTCGTGACAGCGAATCCGCTGCGCGCGGCCACGCTGATCTCGCCGACCAGCGTGCTCTACGGCGACGCGCTCGCGCTGCATCGGGCGGATTCCCTCGGCGAAACGCTCAACGGACTGCCCGGCGTCTCCACGACGACCTACGGCCCGATGGTCGGCCGCCCGATCATCCGCGGCATGGACGGCGACCGCATTCGGCTGCTGCAAAACGGCGTCGCGTCGTACGACGCATCGGCGCTGTCTTACGATTACGCCGTGCCGCAGGACACGCTCGCGGTCGAGCGCATCGAAATCGTGCGCGGACCGACGGCGCTGCTGTACAGCGGCAACGCGATCGGCGGTGTGGTGAACACCATCGACAATCGCATTCCGCGCGAGCCGATCAAGAGCGTAAGCGGCGAAGTCGATGCCAGCTACGGCGGCGCGAACACTGCGCGCGCGGGAGCGGCGCTCGTCGAAGGCGGCAACGGCCAGTTCGCCTTCCACGCCGATGTCTTCGATCGCGAAACCAGCAAGCTGCGCATTCCCGGCTTTGCGCATTCGGACCGCCAGCGCGCGCTCGACGGCCCGGACGCGGACGAGCCGTACGGGGGGCAGCATCCCAAACAGCGATGGCCGGTTGGCACAGCGGCGCGCTCGGCACGTCGTACACATGGGCCGATGGCTACGCGGGCGTCAGCTACAACGGTTACGAAGCGAACTACGGTTCCGTCGCGGAAGACGACGTGCGATTGCGCATGCATCAGGATCACGTCGCGGCATCGTCTGAAATTCGGAATTTGTCGGGACCGTTTCGTCAGCTCAAGTTCGATTTCGGCTACACGGATTACGAGCACAAGGAAATTGACAACGGCGAGACCGGCACGACGTTCCGCAACCACGGTTACGAGGCGCGGCACAGGAAGATCGGGCCGCTCGATGGCGCGATCGGTGTGCAGCTCAGCCAGAACACGTTCTCCGCGCTCGGCGATGAAGCGCTCGTGCCGACATCGCAGACGACGAATGCGGCGCTGTTCGGACTCGAAGAATGGTCCGTCACCGATGCGCTGAAACTGAGCCTCGGCGCGCGCTACGAACATGTGAAGATCGATCCGACTGCGGGCGGCAACGAGAAATTCGCCTCGGCGCAATCGCGCGATTTCAACGCGGGCAGCATATCGGCGGGGGCGCTGTTCAAGCTGAATCCGGTGTGGTCGGTGGTCGGCAATGTCGCGTACACGGAGCGTGCGCCGACGTACTACGAACTTTTTTCCAACGGCCCGCACGATGCCACCGGCCAGTATCTGATCGGCAATCCGGATGCGCAGAAGGAAAAAGCCGTCTCCACCGATCTGTCGCTGCGCTTCGCGAGCGGTCCGAACAAAGGCAGCGCGGGCGTGTTCTACAGCCGCTTTCGCAACTATCTGACCGAGTTCAACACCGGGCGGCTGGTCGATGACGACGATCAGCCCGTTCCCGCAGGCACCGATGACGCGCTCAACGAAGCGGTGTATCGCGGCGTGCGCGCGGAGTTTACGGCATCGAAATGAACGGGACGTGGCACGCGTTCGAGACAGGCGCGCAGCGTCTGGATGTCGAAGTCGTCGCGGATTACACCCACGCGCGCAATATCGACACCGGTCAGCCGATTCCGCGCATCGCGCCGCTGCGCACGACGCTCGCGCTCGATTACGCCTATGGCCCGTACGGCGCCCGCGGTGAAATGGTGCATGCGTGGGGACAGGACAGCATCGCGTGCCGGAAAACGATCTGCCGACGGCGAGCTACACGACGCTCGGCGTCATCCTGACGTACGAGTTCCACGCGGGATCGACTGACTGGCTGGCCTACGTTCGCGGCCAGAATTTGACGAACCAGGACGTGCGATACGCCAGCTCCGTGGTGCAGGACATCGCGCCGCAGAGCGGACGCAGCGTGATGGTCGGATTGCGTACGGCGTTCTGATCGAAGCGTTATGACGCGCGGCGTTGCGCCTGTTCGGCGACACCGCGCATGATCGCGGCGAACGCGTGTGGGTCTTCCGCGCAGGACGTGTGACCCGTGTCGAGCACATGCAGTTGCGCGCCGGGGATGGCATCGGCGAGTTCGCGGGCGTGGCCGAGCGTGCGAGCGGGATCGTGCGTGCCGTGCACAACCGCCACCGGCACGCGCGACAACGCTCGTAGCACCGCGGCAGCAGATCGGTCGCCTACTGACTGCGAATCGCATCGATCACCGCTTCCTTTTCGATACGCGCCGAATACGCGCGCACTTCGTCCAGCAAATCGCCTTCTGGCCGCCGATGAAAACAGCGCGCGACGAAGGCATCCCAGAACGCTGGTCCCCAATCGATGCGAATCCGTTCGATCAGGCGATCCGCATCGCCATGACCGCGCGTGTTCGCGCCGCTGTTCGTTAGCACCACGCCTTCCACACGCGATGTTTCCTTTAGCGCGGTCAGCACCGCGAGCGGCGTACCGAGCGAATGCCCGACGAGAATCGCGCGCGGAATGTCGTGAATCGCAGCGGCGATGCGCGCCGCGATGTGTGCGAGATCGTGCGGTCCCGGCGTTTCCATCCAGTGAAGCGCGATCGCGTTCAGGCCGCTCGCCGACGCGCTCGCCTCGTAGACGCGCGGCGCGCACATCGCGCCGGGAATGCAGACGAGCGTCGGGCACGACGGATCACCTTGGCTCAGCGTTGTCATTGGAATCGGCATCGCGGTTCGCTCGGTCGAAGAGATCATCTTCGCACGGCAATGCTTTGGATTCAAAAACGAACATTCGAGCGAAAAAACGAAAATAATTGTCGCGCGTGATGTGAGCCTTCGTTTTGGATCGCTAATGAAAAGATAAACAAATCCTTAAGTTAATCCGCGCATTACGAACCTCTACCAAATGCTGCATATGGTTTTCCCTAGTTTTTAAGCCAATACGTAGTAGTACGATTCGCGGCGATTAACGGCATCGAATGTTAGAATTTGAGCATCTCGATATCAACGGGGCGCTTCTCAAATGCCGCCCCAAAAACCCGGAGACCCATCTTGAAAAAAGTCATCGGCTTGCGCTGGTAGATCATCGCGCTCGTCTGCGCGGGCACGATCGTCAATTACCTGTCGCGCAATGCGCTCGGCGTCATGGCCGCAGAACTGAAGCCGCTCATGAACATGAGCACGCAGCAGTACTCCTATGTCGTCGGCGCGTTTCAGGTCGGCTATACGATCATGCAGCCGGTGTGCGGCCTGATCATCGATGTGATCGGCCTGCGGCTCGGCTTCGCGCTCTTCGCGTGTCTGTGGTTGGCGACCGGCATGGCGCACGGACTCGCGACCGGCTGGATGTCGCTCGCCGCGTTGCGCGGCCTGATGGGTCTGTCCGAAGCCGTCGCTATTCCGGCCGGCATGAAAGTGGTCGCGGAGTGGTTTCCGAATCGCTAAAAATCGGTCGCGGTCGGCTATTTCAATGCAGGCACGTCGCTCGGTTCGCTCTTCGCGCCGCCGCTCGTCATCTTCCTGTCCCTGCGATACGGCTGGCAAAGCGCTGTCACCGGCACGATGGGGTTCGTGTGGGCAGCGTTCTGGTTCTGGCTGTATCGCTCGCCGACGGAGCATCCGCGGATCGGCGAGAAAGAGAAGACCGCGATTATCGACGGGCAAACGCCGGTTTCGGGCACGCACAGCAAGCGCCGTATTCGCGAAGTGCTGAGCACGCGCCGCTTCTGGGCGATCGCGCAGGCGCGCTTTTTCGCGGAACCGGCGTGGCAGACGTTCAGCTTCTGGATTCCGCTTTATCTTGCCACCGAGCGTCACATGAATCTCAAGCAGATCGCGATGTTCGCGTGGCTGCCGTTTCTCGCCGCCGACCTCGGCGGTCTGTTCGGCGGCTATCTCTCGCCTTTTTGATGAAGCGATTTCGCGTGCCGCTGATTGCATCGCGCATCACGGGCGTCGTGCTCGGCGCATTCATAATGATCGGGCCGGCGTGCATCGGGCTGGTGGCATCGCCGTATGAAGCGATTGCGCTCTTCTGCGTCGGCGGCTTCGCGCATCAGATGATCTCGGCGCTCGTCAACACGCTCGCCGCCGATGTCTTCGAGCCCGGCGAAGTCGGCACCGCAGCGGGCTTCGCGGGCATGGCGGCGTGGATCGGCGGACTGGGCTTCTCGCTCGTCGTCGGCGCGCTCGCGGACAAGATCGGCTATTCGCCGCTGTTCGGCGCGGTCGATCTGATCGGCGCGGTGCTGCTCATCATTCTCATGTGCGGCGTGAAAGCGGACGCGAATCCTCATCGTGCGCACGACGCATCGAACCGCGCCGCCGCCTGAACTTCTTATCCGGATACGCAAATCATGGCCAATTTGAAAGACCGTCCGCGTTTTGCGCTCACCGAACAGGCGGGTCAGCGCATCGTGCTGATTGCCGAAGACGGCAGCCGCATCGAGCTGTTCGTGCTCACGAAGGACATCATCCGCGTGCTGGTGCTGCCGCACGCCGAGTTGCGCGGACCGCGCACGTGGTCCATCGCGCCCGATCAGGACGATGTGCCGCTCGAAGGACGCGAACGCCGCGATCTGAGCGGCTTCGCGCCCGCGCCGTTCTCGTGCGTGAACGACGGCGCGCATGTGGTGATCGAGACATCGTGCGTGCGCGTGTCGATCGCACTGGACGGCGGCTTCTGCGCGTGGCACATCCTGCGCGATGGCGCATGGCATCACGTGATGAACGACCGCAAGACGCAGGCGTACAACTTCGGCTTCTGGGACGAGCGCGTGTATCATTACGTCGAGCGTCGCAAGGGCGAACTGTGCGTGGGACTCGGCAAACGCGCGGGCATGCTGGATCGCTCGAATCAGAGCTATGAAATGCGCAATGTCGATGCGATGGACTACAGCGCGCGCACGACCGATCCGCTCCACAAGCACATTCCGTTTTACATCACGTGGCAGCCGCAGACCGCGACAGGCTACGCGCTCTTCTACGACACGCTCGCCGATTGCCGCTTCGACATGGGCCGCAAGCTGGACAACTATCACGGGCACTATCGGCATTTCATCGCGGAACACGGCGATCTCGATTACTACTTCATCGCCTCGCCCGATACGCCGCTCAACGCCGTGCGCCACTTCACGTGGCTGACCGGCCGCCCGGCGTGGATGCCCAAGTGGGGACTCGGCTATTCCGGCTCGACGATGAGCTATACCGATTCGCCCGACGCGCAGCGCCGCATGGGCGAATTCATCGACCGATGCCGCGAACACGATGTGCTGTGCGATTCGTTCCATCTGTCGTCGGGCTATACGTCGATCGACGGCAAGCGCTACGTGTTCAACTGGAATCGCGAGAAGTTTCTGGATGTCGACGGCTTCGTGCAAAGCTATCTCGACGAAGGCGTGAAGCTCGTGCCGAATATCAAGCCGTGTCTGTTGCAGGATCATCCGGCGTTCGAGTCCGTCGCCAAGGAAGGTCTGCTGATCGAAACGCTCGAAGGCGAACCCGAGTGGGTGCAGTTCTGGGACGAAGTCGGCGCGTATCTCGACTTCACGAACCCCGCGACCATCGACTGGTGGAAGGCGCGCGTGAAGGACAGTCTGCTGCGATACGGTATTGCATCGACATGGAATGGTAGAGTCGAGATGTGGCGCGGTGGTATGTGGCGCGGTGGTATGTGGCGCGGTGGTAGTAGGTCCGGTTTGTCTGTTGCCGCCCCTTTCGTCTGGTGGTGCCCGAATAACCTCACCATGGCTCCGCTTCCGTTCGCTGGGCCTGCCGTCGGTCGGTCCAGCGCCAATTAACTGATCCGAACCGCCGTGTACGGACCCGTACGCACGGTGGTGTGGGAGGGGCCGGGCCGCGAGGCCTGCCACTATCCCGATTCACCTCTCGCGTAATTGTCTGCCTCCACTCGCCCTGCGACGATGCGCTTCATCGTTCAACCCGATGGAGCCAAACATGACCACATCGAACATCATTCACACGCGCGATGGTGTAGCGCTGTTTCATCGCGACTGGCGCGGCGCGGCAGCGGCGGACAACACCGTCGTCTTTGTCGCCAGCTATTCGCTGCCGAGCGATATGTGGACGTATCAGATGATGCCGCTCGTGTGGCGCGGCTTTCGCTCATCACGTACGACCGGCGCGGCCACGGCCGTTCGGGCGACCCCGGCCGCGGCTACGATTACGACACGCTCGCCGATGATCTCGCCGCCGTCATCAAGTCGCTCGATCTGCGCGACATCACACTCGTCGGCTATTCGATGGGCGGCGCGGAAGTCGTGCGCTATCTGACGCGGCACGGCAGTGCGCGCGTGTCGCGGCTCATGCTCGTCGCATCGACTTTGCCGATGCTCTCCGACGGCATTCCGCACGAATACGTCGATGCCTTCCAGCGCGATCTGCTGACCGATTATCCGCAGTGGCTCGCCGACAACGCGCGCCCTTTCACCGGCCCGAACGTATCGCAAGCGATGGATCGCGAGATGGCGCTGCGCACGTCGCATCAGGCGCTGTTCGAGTGCAATGAAACCGTCGTGAGCGGCGATTTTCGCGCGGAGCTGCCGCGCATCGACGTACCAACGCTCATCGTTCAAAGCGATCGCGATGTGTCAAATCCGCTGGAACTGACCTCGCAACGCACCGCGCAACTGATGCCGAACGCACGCCTCGTCGTGTACGACAACGCGCCGCACGGCATTTTTTTCTGAGCGATGCCGCGCGTCTCACCGATGACATCGCGCGATTCGCAAAGGGTTAAGATCGCTGAAACCGTTCGGGATCGACGCCATGCAAGACCTGCTGAAAGCGCATTTCGACATGTTCGCGCGCTACAACGCGTGGGCCAACACGCGTCTTTACGATGCCGCCCGCGCCCTGTCCGATGCCGACTATCGTGCGGATCGCGGCGTGTTTTTCAAGTCGATGCACGGCACGCTGAATCATCTGCTGGCGACGGATCGGGTGTGGATGTATCGCTTTACCGGCGCGGGCACGTCGCCCGATCGTCTCGACGCCATTCTCTTCGATACCTTCAACGCGCTCGACATCGCGCGCAAGGAAGAGGACGCGCGCATCGTCAATTATGTGACTTCGCTCGATGCACAAGCGTTCGCCGGCACGATCAGCTACCGCCGCGTGAACACGCCCGATGTCATGACGCAGCCGCTCGCGCCCGCGCTTGCGCACTGGTTCAATCATCAGACGCATCATCGCGGGCAGGCGCATGTGCTGTTGACTTCGTTGACGGGCCGCGCACCCGAACTCGACTTGCTGTTCTTTCAGCGGCTGTCGGAAAACCGCTGAGCGCTGGCGCCTTTCGAAACGTTCACATCAAAACTCGCTGCAAGAATCTTGGCACGCCGCAACCAGCAAAACGAAAAGAAAGCGCGGTGATTTTCCCCCACCGGAGACCTTTCATGATTTTCCATGCATCCATTCCCGCTCGCGATCCGAACCACGTCGCGCACGTGCTCGCCGAACTGTGGGACGGTTTCGCCGCGCCCTTCTCACCGTTCCCCGATGCGTGGATGGCTGTCGTCGGAAACGATCGCGGCAGCATCATCGAGGTGTATCCGCACAATCGCGTAATTACGCCGGGCGGCGGGCACGAGCAGAGCGTGAGCTATGGCGACGCGAAAGCGGAACCGTCGCGCTACAGCGCCTTCCATATGGCGCTCGCGACGTCGAAGAGCGCGGCGGACGTGCTTGCGATCGGCGAGCGCGAAGGCTGGCGCGCGGTGCGCTGCTCGCGCGGGCAGAATTTCTTCGACGTGATCGAACTGTGGATCGAGAATTCGACGATGTTCGAATTCCTGACGCCGGAGATGCAGGCGCAGTACCGGGCGTTTGCTACGCCGGAGAATTTCAAGGCGATGACTGCGGCGGCAGTATGAATAATAATAGGCGCGGGCGCGCTCAAGCCCTTGCCGCTTCCGTTCCCTGCACGCGAATCGCCGGAAACCGGTCCGTCGGCTTCGCAATCTCATCCTGCGACGCGACGATTTCCAGCTCATAACGCCCGGCTTCGTACGTCGCTTTGACGACCGCGTTCACCGCCGCCAGCGTGTGTTCGAGCGCCGTGCGCAAAGAATCGCCCTGCAGCGTGCGCGCGACGAACACCGCGCTCGTCAGATCGCCCACGCCAACCGGCTGCCGTGCGAACGGATACAGCGGACGCTGCGCGAACCATGCTTCCGTCGCCGTCACGACGAGCATGTTGAACGTATCCGCGCGACTGTTGCGATCCAGCAGATGCTTCACCAGCACGATGCACGGCCCGCGCGCGATGATCTCGCGGCACGCATCGACGGCTTCTTCGACCGTTTCGATCGTCCGGCCGGCGAGCTTTTCGAGTTCGACGTGGTTCGGCATTATCGCGTCGGCGACTTCGGGCATGGTCGTCACCAGAAAATCCTCGATGCCCGGCGCCACCGTGCAGCCGCCCGTCTGCCCCATCACCGGATCGCAGAAAAAGAGCGCGCGCGGATTGACCGCCCTGACCGTGCGCACGATTTCCACCACCGCGCGGCCCTGATCCGCCGTGCCGAGATAGCCGGACAGCACCGCATTGCAGCGCGCCAGCACGCCGATCGCACCGATTCCGTCGATGATGTGCTCAAGCTGCGCCGCGTCGAACACCTGGCCGGTCCAGCGGCCATACTGCGTGTGATTGGAAAACTGCACTGTATTGAGCGGCCAGACGTTCACGCCGAGACGGCGCATGGGAAAAACCGCCGCGCTGTTGCCCGCGTGCCCGAACACCACGTGCGATTGAATACTCAGGACGTTGTTCATATTTTGATTCCCGGTGGCGGAGTATCCGGTCCAGTCGATTTTCGATGCCATGCGCACCCCAGCGAACCCGGGCTTCGTGCAGCGCAGCAAACGTTCATGCTTCCAATCATGTCTTGAAGCGCGCCTGCAAGCCGCTTTGCAACGCGCAATCTGTCTATTGTGCCGTGCCTCGACGCAGTGCGGCATCGCGAGGTCGTTATAAATTGACACGACGCGTCTTGTCGAGCACGACGAACCGTCATCGATGAAAAAGGTCGCGTGACTGCAACACGGCACAGGCCTTGCTTAAACAAGCGCTGCGAAGCATCCATGTAAAAAACAGGCACACGAATTCGAATACGCGCTGGATAATGCAGCATCACGCGAAACAAAGACGCACGCAGCATAACGAGGACGAACACACACGCATGTAGATCAACATCAACAGTCGCAGGTCAAATCAGGAGGCTGACATGGAGACGCTGTCAAAGAATCGCACCGATTTGCAGAAGTCGACCCTCGCAATCGTCCTGGCCGGAGGGCGCGGCACCGTCTCGGGCCGCTCACCGACAAGCGGGTCAAGCCCGCGGTCCATTTCGGCGGCAAATACCGCATCATCGATTTCGCGCTGTCCAACTGCCTCAATTCCGGCATCCGCCGGATCGCCGTTGTCACGCAATACAAGGCGCACTCGCTCATTCGCCATCTGCAGCGCGGCTGGGGGTTTCTGCGCGGCGAATTCAACGAGTTCATCGATATCTGGCCCGCGCAGCAACGCGTGGATTCGAGCTGGTATCGCGGCACGGCGGACGCGGTGTACCAGAATCTGGACATCGTGCGTTCGATCGGGCCGGAGTTCGTAATCGTGCTGGCGGACGATCACATCTACAAGATGGACTACACGCGCATGGTGCTCGATTCACGTCGAGAGCGGCGCGGATTGCACGGTCGGGTGTATCGAGGTGCCGCGCATGGATGCAGTCGCGTTCGGCGTCATGCATGTCGATGAAAACCGCCGCGTCACGGATTTTCTGGAAAAGCCCGCCGATCCGCCCGCCATGGCCGGCAAGCCCGACGTGGCGCTCGCGAGCATGGGCATTTACGTGTTCAGCGTGAAGTATCTGTACAACATGCTGCAGGAAAACATCGAGACGTCGAACACGGATCACGACTTCGGCAAGGACATCATTCCGCGCGTCGTGACTTCGGGCAAGGCGATCGCGCATCCGTTCAGCATGTCGTCGTGACGTCGAGCAACGATCCCGACGCGCCCGCGTACTGGCGCGATGTCGGCACCGTCGATGCGTATTGGTCGGCGAATCTCGATCTTGCATCGACCATTCCGGAACTCGATTTGTATGATCGTAACTGGCCGATCTGGACCAATCAGGAGCAATTGCCGCCGGGCAAGTTCGTGCGCGATCTGAACGGCCAGCAAGGCGCGATCACCAATTTGCTCGTTTGCGGCGGCTGCGTGATTTCCGGCTCGCAAGTGTCGAAGTCCGTGTTCTCGTCGGCGATGCGCGTGCATTCGTTCTGTAACATCAATGAGGCAGTCTTGTTGCCGCAGGTGACCATCGGGGCGAGTTGCCGATTACAGCGCGTGGTGATCGATCGGGGTTGTCAGGCGCCGGAGGGGCTCGTGGTCGGCGAGGATCCGGATGAAGACGCCGCGCGCTTCTTCCGAACCGACTCGGGCGTGACGCTCATTACGCGCGATGCGCTGGCGCGCCTGCCGCAGCGCTAAGTGACGACACGAAAAATCCAATCGACGGGAGCGCCGATGACCGTATGCGTGCTGCATGCCGCAGCAGAGATGTTTCCGCTGTTGAAAACCGGCGGTCTCGCCGATGTCGTGGACGCCTTGTCACCCGCGCAAACGCAACTGGACACGCACGCGTGGTGCTGACCGGCTTTCCGGCCGTGCTGGACGGCCTGCGCGATCTCGAACCCGTCGCCGATCTGGGCGCGGCGTTCGGCGCGGGGAATGTGCGGCTCGAACGCGGCGTGCTGGAGCCGCACGGCGTCGTGGTTTATTGGTGCGCGCGGATCAGTTTTATGACCGGCCCGGCAATCCGTATCTCGATGCCGCGCATCGGCCGTACGCGGAACGACCGGCGTTTCGCGCTGCTTGGCTGGGCGGCGGCGCGCATCGTGACGGGCGCGGATCCGTGCTGGAAGCCGCATATCGTGCATGCGCACGACTGGCACGCGGGGCTTGCGCCGGCGTATTTGCGCGCGTTCGAGCGTGGCAGCGCGGCGCATGTGGCGAGCGTGATGACCGTGCATAACCTCGCGTATCAGGGCACGTTTCCGGCATCGGAATTCGGCGCGCTGCAATTGTCCGCCGATTTTTATTCCGTCGATGGCGTCGAGTTCTACGGTCACGTGTCGTTCCTCAAAGCCGGTCTGTACTACGCTGACCGCATCACGACCGTCAGTCCGACTTACGCGCGCGAAATCCAGACGCAGGCGCACGGCGCGGGCTTGCGCGGCCTGTTGCAGACGCGTACGCACGACATATCCGGCATTCTGAACGGCGTCGATTATTCGATCTGGAGCCCATCGGTCGATGAAAACATCGCGTCGAAATATACGGCGGGCGAACCGTCGGGCAAGTCGAAATGCAAGGCGGCGCTCCAGGGGAGCGCATGAACCTCACGCGCGATGACGACGCCCTGCTCTTCGGCGTCGTCAGCCGTCTGACGGAGCAGAAAGGGCTGGATTTACTGCTGTCGGCGGTGCCCGATATCGTGCAGCGCGGTGGCCAGCTCGTCGTGCTCGGCACAGGCGATCCGGCGCTCGAAACCGGCATGAAGAACGCGGCGGCGGCGCATCCGGGCGCGGTCGCGGTCGAACTCGGTTTCGACGAAACGCTGTCGCATTCGATCATCGCGGGCAGCGACGTGGTGATGGTGCCGTCGCGCTTCGAGCCGTGCGGGCTCACGCAGTTGTACGCCGCTTATGGTTCGCTGCCGCTGGTGCATCGCGTGGGTGGGCTGGCGGACACCGTCGTCGATTGTTCGCTCGAAAATCTCGCCACCGGTTTCGTCTTCGATACCTTCGATCACCACGGCATCGTCGGCGTAATCCGGCGCGCGTTCGCGCTCAAGGCGCGCCCGCAGCGAGTGGAAAGCCGCGTCAAGCGCGCGATGAATCAGAACTTCGGCTGGGAAGCGACGGCGCTGAGTTATGCGGAGGTTTTATCAGGGGTTGTTGGGCGACGGCTGAGCGGCGGTGCGCGTAGGCGCGCACCTTGCTTCCCTGAAGCGCCTAGACACTTCAGGAGCGCTCATGCAAAAACCGCTCGCAGACCAGATCGCGCTCGTGACCGGCGGCAGTTCGGGCATCGGCGCGGGCGTGGCGAAGGCGCTCGCGGATGCCGGCGCGCACGTCGCCATCAACTATCACTCGCATGCGGAGCCGGCGGAAAAGCTCGCCGCCGAGATCGTCGCGCTCGGCGGCGCGGCGTTCGCGGTCGGCGCGGATGTCGCCGATGAAACGCAAGTCGATGCCATATTCGATGCCGTCATCCAGCGCTACGGCACGGTCGATATCGTCGTGGCGAATTCCGGCCTGCAGCAGGACGCCAAATTCACCGCGATGTCGTTCGACGACCGGCGCAAGGTCATCGACACCAACCTCACCGGGCAATTTCTCACGGCGCGCCGTGCCGTGCGCGAGTTTCAGCGGCGCGGCATGCGGTCGGTATCGAAGGCGCTCGGCAAGATCATCCATATGAGTTCTGTGCACGAAGTGATTCCGTGGGCGGGACACGTGAACTACGCGGCATCGAAAGGCGGTATTCAGATGATGATGAAGTCGCTCGCGCAGGAAGTCGCGCCTGAGCGCATCCGCGTGAATTCGATTGCGCCCGGCGCGATCCGCACGCCGATCAACAAAAACGCGTGGGATTCGCAAGACGCGCTCGACAAGCTGCTCACGCTGATTTCGTACAAACGCGTGGGCGAAGTCGAGGATATCGGGCGCGCGGCGGTGTGGCTCGCGTTCGACGAAAGCGATTATGTCGTCGGCACCACGCTGTTCGTCGATGGCGGCATGACGCTCTATCCTGCTTTTACTGACAACGGATAAACACAACGGGAAGCAGATGAAACAACTCAACGTGGATGTCACCGTGATCGGCGCGGGCACGGCCAGCATGGCCGCCTATCGTGCGTGCGGCGTGCGATGCGTTCGCGCAAGCCGTGCTGATCGAAAGTGGCGAACTCGGCACGACGTGCGCGCGCGTCGGCTGCATGCCGTCGAAGCTGCTGCTCGCCGCCGCCAACGGTTTGCACGATGCACGCGCGCTCGCGCCGCGTGGCATCGAAGGCACGCATGCGCTCGAAGCGGATCGCGCGTGCGTGCTCGACTATGTGCGGCGGGAACGCGATTACTTCGTCAACGGCGTGCTGAAAGATGTCGATGCGCTTCCGGACGGCGCATTGCTGCGCGGACAGGCGCGCTTCGAATTGCCCAATGAGTTACGCGTTGGCGAAGACATGCGCGTCACGGCGAAGCGCATCGTGATCGCGGTCGGCGCGGCGCCCGTCGTGCCGGAAGAATTACGCGTATTCGGCGATGCGTTCATCACGAGCGACGAACTGTTCGAGTTGCGCTCGCTGCCGAAGCGCATCGCGGTCTTCGGCGCGGGTCCGATCGCGCTCGAGCTCGGGCAAGCGCTCGCGCGGCTCGACATCGACGTATTCATGTTCGGCAAGGGCGGCGACGTGGCCGCGCTGTCGGACACGCCCGTGCGCGATACGCTCGCCGACGAGTTCTACTTCGATCCCGACGCAAAATTCGACGAAATGTCGCTGCGCGATGGCAAGCCGTATCTGCGCTTTACCGCGCCGGGCGGGCGGCATCATCGCGAGACGTTCGATCTCGTGCTTGCCGCGACGGGTCGCGCGCCGAATCTGAAGGCGCTCGCGCTGGAGAAGGCGGGCATCGAATTGAACGAAAAAGGCGTGCCGCTTTTCGATGAAAACGCCATGCAATGCGGCCAGAGCCACGTGTTCATTGCAGGCGATTGCGACGGCACGTGTCCGTGGCTGCACGACGCTGCCGACGAAGGCAAGCTCGCCGGCGACAACGCCGGACGCTTCCCCGATGTGCAGGCGGTCAAGCGCAAGGTGCCGTTTTCACTCGTGTTCTGCGAGCCGCAAGTGGTGAATGTGGTCGCATCGTACGACTCGCTCGACAAGCAGATGACCGTGGATTGGCGAGGCATCGTTCGAATCGCAGGGACGCGCGTGTATGATGCGGCAGAATCGCGGCCTGCTTCACGTGTATGCCGATGCAAAAACCGGCAAGCTGCGCGGTGCGCAAGGATGCGGTCCAGCGATGGAACATCTCGGGCATTTACTCGCGTGGGCTTTGCAACTGGAATTGACGCTGGACGAATGTCTGAAACTACCCTTTTATCATCCCGTGGTTGAAGAAGGCTTGCGCCGCACGCTAAAGGATGCGGACAGAAAATGTTATGAAGAGCGTTCCGAAACGCCGCCTGCATTACCGAATGCAGTACGCTATTAAAACATAGGAAATTAAAATAGGCCGGTTGCATCGCAGCAACCGGCCTATCGTCTTCCAAATCGGAAATAGTCAAACGATTCGATTAACTTCTGCTCAATCCATATTGCAACGCAAGGTCGAAACCGAGCACGACCAGCGAGCAAAATAATCCAAGCGACAAGTTTGCCAGTCGATGACCCACGTCCTTGTGCTTAGTCAGCACAGCACCGGCGAGGAACGCAATTTCCACGATGACCTGCATGCAAAACACAGCGATCATCAACGCGAACTCGTAACCCATCGAGTTAAAGTTCATGAAATTGAAGCCGTTGACCGCGACCCAGGATCCTACTCGCCAGACTTCGTATGCCAATAGCAGCAACGGGAAGAAATAGCTGGCTACATAAGTCGGCACCGTGGCGTGCCGCAATTCCATATTTAAGTGTCGTGTTACTTGCATCGCGTACTCCTCATCGGATTGCCTTTTAAGCGCCGGACGTTTGACTGCACGGTGGCGCCACAACTGCCTACTGATTAACAGTAAGACGCGCGTCGTGCTTTCACCATAGGACAATTTTTTGGAAAGCGAATCATCGTTATCCCGATGATCCCGTCCGTTAAGGGCGTGCAAGACGAATGGTGCGATGCAGCTTAGTGAAGCAGTTATTTCCTTCGATATATTCAAGCACGAAAATACGTGCCCGAATAACGAATCGCCTAATTAATTTATTCCTTCGCGTATAACTTGATGATGCCCGAAAAATCGATACCGCCCAGTCCTTGCTGACTCATCGACTGATACAACTGTTGTGCCAGGCCGCCCATGAAAACGGGTTGCCTCACGCTGCGCGCGGCATCGACGGCCAGTCCGAGATCCTTGAGCATGAGATCCGCGCCGAAGCCGCCGCTATATCCGCGCGATGCAGGCGCCGTTTCAACAATGCCCGGATAGGGATTACACGTATCCGAACTCCAGCAGCGCCCCGTCGACGTATTCACGATGCTCGCCAGCACTTTCGGCTCGATGCCGAGGTTTTCGCCAAGTTTCATCGCTTCGGCGACGCCGATCATCGAGATGCCTGAAAGCAGGTTATTGCAGAGTTGCAGAGTTTCGCGATCTGGCCGGTGCCGGTCTCGCCGCATCGCACCATATTTTTGCCCATTCCACTGAATACCGGACGAAGCGTTTCGAACAGCGCTTCGTCCGCGCCAACCATGAAGGTCAGCGTGCCCGCCTGCGCGCCGACCACGCCGCCGGACACTGGCGCATCCGCGAACGGATTGCCCTGCTTGCACGCCGCCTCGCCGATCAGCCGCGCGGTGGCCGGATCGATCGTGCTGCTGTCGATCAGCGGCACGCCTTTGGCCACGCCCGCGAGCACGCCGTCATCGTTCAGATAGACGGCTCTGACGTGCGCGGCGGCGGGCAGCATCGTGATGACGACTTCCGCGCCTTCCGCCGCCGCGCGCGGCAATGTGGCCAGCGTCGCGCCCGCCGTTTTCGCGGCTTCGAGCGCGGAAAGATCAAACGCCGTCACCGCGTGACCCGCTTTCAGCAAATTCGCGGCCATCGGACCGCCCATGTGTCCCAGACCAATGAAGCCGATTCGCATGTCGTGCTCCTATTTTTGTTACCACAGCGAGATCGTCGTGTTGACGCCGTCGTTGACGGTGGCGTCGTCGAACCAGCGCGCGGTGACGGTTTTCGTCTGCGTGTAGAAAACTGCACGACCTGCTTGCCGTACGGGCCGAGATCGCCGAGTTTCGAGCTGCGCGAACCGGTGAAGCTGAATGCCTGCACCGGAATCGGAATATTGATGCCGACCTGACCGATATCGATCTCGCTCTGGAACTTGTGCGCCGCCGCGCCGCTTTGCGTGAAGAGGCCGACGCCGTTGCCCATCGGATTGCGATTGACGAGTTCGATGGCGTCATCGAGCGTCGCGGCTTCGAGCACGCAGAGCACCGGCCCGAAAATCTCCGTTTTGTAGATGCTCATGTCCGTGTTGACGTTCGTGAACACCGTCGGTCCGATGAAATTGCCCTGCTCGTAACCCTTGACGTCGATATCGCGGCCATCGAACGCGAGCGTCGCGCCCTCTTCCACGCCCTGGCCGATCAAGCCGAGAATGCGTTGCTTCGCCGCCTTCGATACCACCGGCCCCAGATCCGTATTCGGCTCCGTGCCGCCGTTGACCTTCAGCGACTTCACGCGCTCGACGAGTTCCGGCACCCAGTCCTTCGATGCGCCCACGAACACCGCCACCGACGTCACCATGCAGCGCTGTCCCGCCGCGCCGAAACCCGCGCCGGCGAGCGCGTTGAGCGTCTGTTCCTTGTCGGCATCGGGCAGGACGACGGAGTGATTCTTCGCGCCCATCATCGATTGCACGCGCTTGCCGTGCTGGCTCGCGAGGTTGTACACGTGCATGCCCACGGCCGTCGATCCGACGAAGGAAATCGCCTTGATATCGGGATGCGTGCAGATCGCATCGACCACATCCTTGCCGCCATGCACGACGTTCAGCACGCCTGGCGAAATGCCCGCTTCGATCGCGAGCTCGACGAGTTCCATCGTCGAAAGGGGGTCTTGCTCGGACGGTTTCAGCACGAAGGTGTTGCCGCAGACGATCGAAACATCCAGAGCGGGATTATCGCGGGGAAATTGAAGGGCGTGATGCCCGCGCAGACGCCGATCGGCTGACGCAGCGTGTACGTGTCCACACCGCCCGCGACGTTTTCAGAGAATTCGCCCTGCTGCAAGGTGCTGATCGAACACGCATGTTCGACGACTTCGAGGCCGCGAAAGATATCGCCTTCGGTATCGGCGAGCGTCTTGCCTGCTCCGCCGTGAGCGTCTGCGCGATGCGCTTCTGGTTCTGCCACACCAGATCCTGAAACTTGAGCATGAGCCGCATGCGCGCGCCGAGCGGTGTCGTGCGCCACGTCTTGAACACCTTGTGCGAGACGGCGACGGCGGCATCGACTTCGTAAGTGAGTCAATACACGAGAAAAACACTCGATCGATATGCAAAAAGACACGAAGCTGGACCTGTCCCGGCTCAACTGGGACAATCTGTGCTATTTCCTCGAAGTCGCGCGCTCGAAGACGCGCTCGGCACGCTGCTGTTCGACAAGTCGTGCAGCGGCGGATTCCTGCTGATGGCCGAAGGTCAGCGCCTGCTCGGTTTCGTCGATTCGATGGAAACCACCGTGCAATCCGCGACCGAACAGATTGCGAATACGGGGCACGCGCTGTCCGGCCATGTGCGCGTAGGATCGACGGAAGGGTTTGGATGCTTTTTTCTCGCGCCGCAACTCGCGCGTTTTCAGGATGCGCAGCCCAACATTTCGATCGATTTGTTGCCGGTGCCGCATTTCGTTTCGCTGTCCAAACGTGAGGCCGATATCGCTGTCACGCTCGAACGTCCCGAACAAGGCCAGTACGTCTACACCAAACTCTGCGACTACCGACTTCAGCTTTACGCGACGGCGGAATATCTCGAAACGTACGCGCCCATTCGCACCACCGATGATCTGCGGCAGCATCGTTTCGCGAGTTATATCGACGATCTCGCGTTCAATTATGAACTGCTCTAAATGGCTGACGAACCTCAACCACTACATTAAGTTATTAGCACATCGCTAAATAATCTCCCACGATCGGATTCGTATTATTTTGTTTAGAAATCCCGGTGGAACGTCGTCTCGAAAAAAAGCGTGCGGCATAATCCCCGGCCAGTTTCATCGCTTCGCCGCTTGCGCGGCGCATCCATCCTCGTGATTTTTCTAAGCTTTTTCCGATTTCAACCTCGAACGGCGCAGCGTGCCGTTCTTTTGCGCGCCGCTCGCTGATGGCTTTCGTGATCTGGTCACGGCGGTCGATGTCGAGCCAGCGCATCCGCTTCGTCGAAGCGCGCACGGCACGCACCATCGCCATCATCGGGCTGATCGCACTGCTGATCGCGGCGCTCGCGTTCGGCATCGCCATCGGCACGGTCTTCGCGCGCAGTCATCTCGGCGAGGAGCAGGCGCTCGCGTGGCGCTGTTCGTACGAGATCAAGCAGCTCGGCCATATCAATGGTGCGTTAAGCGAAATAACGCCGCGCGTCGAGACGCTTTCCGCACAAGTCGGCGAACTGCGCGACTTTGATTTTCGTCTGAAGGGCGCGGGCGGCACGGGCGCGGCGCCCGGCGTACACGATGTGCCGCCGCTGCCGGACGGTCAGGAACCGGCTCAGTCGCTCGATGGCTCGGGCGGTCCCGAACTGACGCCGCGCCTGTGCGACGACCAGCGCATGCGCGAAGGCACGCCACATCAGCGTCTGAAGAGCACCGAGCAGGCAATCGAATGTCTCGACGACAAGCTTTCGGCGCTGCAATCCACCACGCTCGCGCACTACACCGCGTACATGGCCTTTCCCGGCCGCGATCCGGTGCCGGGCGCGCGCTTCGGTTCGCCGTACGGCAATCGTTACGATCCGTTTACCGGGCGTCTTTCGTTTCATCCGGGCATGGACCTGGCGGCCGTGACTGGCACGCCCATTCTCGCGAGCGCGGGCGCGTCTTCGCCGGCGAGAAAAACGGCTACGGCAACTGCGTGGATGTCCGGCACTCGAACGGCGTCGTGACGCGTTACGGCCATGCGTCGAAACTGATCGCCAAAACCGGTGACTATGTCATGCTCGGACAGCTTATCGCCGAAGTCGGCTCGACGGGCCACTCGACCGGGCCGCATCTGCATTTCGAAGTCATCGTCGATGGCGCGCAAATCAATCCTAAGCCGTACCTTCAGCTTTTCATGAAACACCCGCATGCGTAAGGCCGACAAGAACCGGGCGTCGCTCAAGCTTACCCGGCATACCTATTCGCTCACGCCGAAGCGCAACGCCGCCTACTTGCCGGGCGTGACTGCGGCCGTGTACGCCGTCGCCGTGCTCGTGGCGGCGGGCTTCGCGCTCAAGAACTCGCACGAGCAGGCGGGCAAACTCGACACGTTGTGCGCGCCGCCCGTCTCCGAGCAAAAGCTGCGCGAGCAACTGGCGCACGCGCAGTACGCGCTCAAGCAGGAAGCCGCGACGCGCGCCGCGCTCGAACAACATGCCGCGCAAATCGAGCGGCTGCAAACCGATCTCGCGTTCCTCAAGAAGCAGCGCAAGACTGACTGACGCGATTCACCCCGTTATTTACTCACAGCATCAAGGAATCCACATGTTTTCGTCATCGAAGAAAGAGCAGCAAGGCGTCAAGCAGGCCAAGCTCTCAACGCTCATCGCGGATAACGTGCGTAACGCGGGCGATCTCGAATTCAGCGAAGGTCTGCGCATGGACGGTCAAGTCACCGGCAATGTGACCGGCCGCCCCGGCGAAGAAACGTTGCTCGAACGCTGCTCGTCGTGAGCGATCAGGGCGCGATCCACGGCAACGTGAGCGCGCATGATGTCATCATCAATGGCCGCATGATCGGCGATGTGATCGTCGCGCATTTCGTCGAACTCCAGTCGAATGCGCACGTGCAGGGCAATATCTATTACCAGAAGCTGCGCATGGATGTCGGCGCGACGGTCGAAGGCAAGCTGACCAAGCTCGAATCGATGCAAGGCAGCACGTCGTCGCTGCTTGGGACGGACATATTGCCTGCGCTTTCGGCAGGCTGATCCGGCGAAAACTGCTGGCATGCAACATGGGGCAAATCCGCTAAGATTCGAAAGATGTAGACACGCCACGCGCTCGCGCCCGTCGTTCGCGCTTTGAGAAGGCTCAAGGACGCGACGCCAAGTGTTCCATCGACGCGTGGTCAATGACATCGACAAGAAAGGGCGCCCCCATGCTGGTAAATTGCGCGGCTTATCAGAACGGCCGCAAGCTCGCTGACGTGAATATCGACGATATCAACGCGTATCGCGATCTTCCCGACTCTTTCATTTTGATTGCGCTCAAGGAGCCCGGTCCCGGCGAACTCGCGCATATGACGCATCAGTTCGGACTGCACGAACTGGCGGTCGAAGACGCGCAGAACGGGCATCAGCGGCCGAAAATCGAGGAATATGGCGACTCGCTTTTTGCCGTGTTCCATACCGTCAAATTCGATGACGAAGGCGATGTGCTCGTCGGCGAGATGAACGTGTTCGTCGGTAAGAACTATGTACTCTCGGTGCGCAATCGTACGACGGAGGGCTTTCAGGAAGTGCGCAAGCGCTGCGACGCGAGCCGCATTTGCTGAAGCACGGTCCAGCCTTTGTGATGTACGCGTTGATGGATGCTATCGTCGATCGCTATTTTCCGGTGCTCGAAGGGCTCGGCATGGAACTCGACGAAGTGGAAGAGCGCATCTTCGAGCAGAACGGGTCGGCTGCGTCGCGGGAGATCATCGAGGATCTGTATTCGCTCAAGCGGCGCATGACCATCCTTCAGCATCACACCATGCCTTTGCTCGAAGCCGTCAGCAAACTGTATGGCGGGCGCTCGCCGGGCGTGTGCGGCGGGCATGCAGGAATATTTCCGCGACGTGTACGACCATCTGCTGCGCATCGTGAAGACGATTGAAGGACGACGCGAAATGATCGTCACGGCGATTCAGGTCAATCTCGGTCTGATCGCGCTCGCGGAAAGCGAAGTGACCAAGCGCCTCGGTTCGTTCGCCGCGCTGTTCGCCGTACCGACGATGATCGCCGGCATCTACGGCGGCATGAACTTCCACGACATCCCCGAATTGCAGTGGCCGTATGGCTATCCGGTGTGCATCGCCGTGATGGCCGTGGTGGATTTGATGCTTTACTTACGATTTAGAAAGGCTGGTTGGTTATAATCCAGCTGACGGAAGGATCACTCGGGGAACTTTTTTTCGAATTCCCTGGTTTAAAGGGTATGTTTCGCTAGTTGTGCGGACCTTCCAACAAGACCGCTAACCGCGCATTTGCCGATGTCGCCGTCACGGCTGCGACGAAACAAGGACATGGCGGCGCATCGTTTTGTCATGGCCTTCAAGCTCAATCGAGCCTGAGAACGCCTGACGCGCTTCGTGTCTTCGAAGCGTGCCGGACAGCTTTACATCGCCTCTGAAAACGGCAGCGACGATGCCACGGCCCAGCCTTGCCCGCGCGTTTCCTCGCTTCTCGATGCGATGGGCACGGCAAGAGCGCAGCACCTCACTATTACTTCTACAAGGAGCTCAAATGGCGAAAGAAGAACTGATCGAACTCGACGGTATCGTTGACGAAGTGCTTCCCGACAGCCGCTACCGCGTGACGCTGGACAACGGCGTGGTCGTTGGCGCGTACGCCTCGGGCCGCATGCGCAAGAACCACATCCGCATTCTGGCGGGCGATCGCGTGACGCTGGAACTGTCGGTGTACGACCTGACCAAAGGCCGCATCAACTTCCGTCACAAGGATGAACGTGCGGGCGGCGGCGCAGCGCGCGCGCCGATGCGTCGTCGTTAAGCTGGACCTTTGACGCGCGTGTTCCGCAGCTTGCGCGTTTGCTTCATCTCACGCGGATCATTTTGACTTCGACGCGGCTGTAAGCCATCGGGCGCATATAGCCCGCGTCGATGCCCTTCTCCTTCCTCTACCGCACCTCCACCGTATCCAGATCGAGATCGTCGAAGCGCGTGACGCGCATGCCTTTGTAGCCGACCGTGCGCGTTTCCAGCGACACATACGTGGCATCGGGATTAGTCAGATACCACGCGTCGTCGATAAACACCCACGCATCCACGCCCGCCGTGGCCAGCAATTCGAGCGCGGTCTGCACGACATCGCGCGGCAGCTTGTGCGATGACAGCACTTGCCACGTCTTCGGCATGACGAGACTGCCGCCGTTATACGACGCGTACGGCATGTCGATGCCAAGCGGCTCCACGATATGCCGCATGCCGCGCCCCGACCGGCTGCTCGCCACGGTGAATTCGACGCCCGCCGCGCGCAGCTCCTTCACGGCCGCAATTGCGCGATTCCCTAGCGATTTGTCCGTATAAAGCAGCGTGCCGTCGCAATCTGTGACGACGAGTTCGACTTTCGCGAGCTTGTCCAGCGCGCGTTCGAGATTGCCGGACACGCTATGCAAACCGTATCGCGTGTCCATCAGTGCGCTCCTTCACGCTGATTGAAATGCGGCAACTGGCGCGTCTCGCGCACCGAACGCGGATGCCACAGCTTCGCGCCGCCTTCGATGCCTGCCGCGTTATCCATCACCGCGACGTTCTCCGGCAGATCGAACTTGAGATTCGCGGCATTGCCGCCGCCCATCCACAGCTTGTCGAAATTCACGACCACCGCGAGCATATCCAGCACATGCTGAACGCGCTTGTTCGAGCGCTTCTTGCCGATCTTCTCCTTCGCCGCATTGCCGATGTACTGGTCGTAGTCCTTATCCTTCGCGATCGAAATCGGAGATGAGTTGCGCGAGCGGCGTGCCGCGCCAGAATTCGGTGCCGAGATTCGGCGCGGTCAGCACGATGTTCTCGCGCACGACGCCCGGAAAGCCGATCGAAATATGCGTCGGCGGCTGATCCTTAACGGATCGGCGCGATCAGTTCGAACAGCGCGGAAACGACCGCGTCGGGCTTGGCGGGATGCGGCGTGGCCACGCGCACGCGCTTGGTCTTCATCTCGCCGCCTTCGGAGATGATCGCGGTCTTCAGCCTCGTGCCGCCTACATCGATGGCGAGAATGCGCTCGGCCTTGACCGCGTGTTTATTGGTCGTGACGTGGGATTTCGCTTTGGTTTTGGATTCGGTGCTCACGCTCGTTGTCCTTTTGGATAAGTTCAGTTCTTCTTCTGCGTCGTGTCGGTCAATGCGCGCCACGCGCGGTCGTCGGCGGCGAGCAGATCGTCGGCTGCCTGCGGGCCCGCGCTTCCGGCTGCGTAACCGTGCACATCGAACGGACTATCCGGATGCAGCACGTGATCCACCGCCGCCCACGCCGTTTCGATGCTGTCCGCACGCTGAAAGAGCGTTTCGTCGCCGAGCATGCAGTCGTACAGCAGCGTTTCATAGCCGACGTTCGCGCGTTCCGCGAAGAAATCGCCATAGTTGAACGACGAATGCACTGCGCCAATCTGCATCACCGGGCCGGGCACTTTCACGTTGAAGTCGAAGCTCGTGCCGTGCGCCGGATCGATGCGCAGCGTGAACACGTTAGGCGTGAGGGCATCGACGGGGGTATCGCGGAACAAGAGGAACGGCACGGACTTCAACTGGATGGAGATTTCCGTGCGCCGTTCGGTCAGACGCTTGCCCGTGCGCAGATAAAACGGCACGCCCGCCCAGCGCCAATTTTCGATATACACGCGCGCCGCCGCATAAGTCTCGGTGTGGCTGTCTTTCGCGATACCCTGTTCTTCCTTGTAACCGGGACCGGCCGGACCCGCTTCGTACTGACCGAACACGACGTCCTCGCGTTTGAGCGGCTGAATGGCGTCGAAGACTTCGGCTTTCTTGTCGCGCACGGATTCGGCATCGAACGAATTGGGCGGCTCCATCGCGATCATGCCGAGCAACTGGAACAGATGGTTCGGCACCCATGTCGCGAAACGCGCCGGTCTGCTCATAGAACGCGCCGCACCCTTCCACGCCGATGGTTTCCGTGGACGTTGTCGATGTACTCGCGGCGGAAAATCGGCTCAAACATCGCGTTGGCGAAGCGCACGGCGAGAATGCTCTGCACTGTGTCTTTGCCCAGAAAATGATCGATGCGATACACCTGCGTTTCCTGCGCGAACTTCAGAATGCAACTGTTCAGCTCTTTCGCAGATGCGAGATCGGTTCCGAACGGCTTTTCGATCACCAGCCACCGGAAGTTGCCGTCCTTTTCTTCGAGCAATCCTACCTTGCCGAGATGCTGCACGATCGGTGCAAAGAAACGCGCGCTCACCACCAGATAGTATACGAATACTGCCGTTCTTCGCCTTCGCGAGACGCTGCTTGAGGCGCTCGAACGTCTCGTCTTCCTCGAACTCGCCCGCGAAATATTCCAGGCGCTGCTCGACCCAGCTCCACGCGTTCTTGTTCAACTGCGATGTGTGAAACGTGCTCGCCTTGTCCGCGGCGAACTTTTTCAGCGATTCCGACAACTCGTTGCGCCAGTCCGCCGTTTCCTGTTCGCCGTGATTCACGCCGATGATTTCCATGCTGTCGTCGAGCAGGCCATCGGCGGAGAGGTTATAGAGCGCGGGCATTAAGAGATGCTTGGTGAGATCCCCGCGCGCGCCGAAGATCGCGAGCGTACACGGCGGCGCGGGATGCTTGCCCGCGCGCGGTTGATTGGATTGATCGGCTTCGTTTGCATCGTTGGGCATGACGTGTCGTCCTTTGATCCGTTGCAGTGTGTTGGCTCTGGCTTCTGGAAAGCCCTTCTGCGATGCGGCACAGTTCAATCGTGCGCGACATGTTGGTGCGCGCACCACAAAACGTAGGAAATTTGTAATTTTTGTGCTTTCGTGACGTAAAATGTGTGCACTGGCGACGAGCTCATTTCTCCAGCGACTTCCAAGATCGAGACCTTCCAATAAACGCACCGGCTTCCTTCATCGACCTTCCGGCGTATTTCGGGCGCATCGGATTCACGCGCGACGGACGTCCCGCGCCGACGCTCGACACCTTGCGCGCGCTGCATCTGCTGCATCCGCAAGCGATTCCTTTCGAAAACCTCGACGTGCTGCTCGGGCGGCCGGTGCGCATCAATCTTTCGTCGATACAAAAGAAACTCGTCACTAACAAACGCGGTGGCTATTGCTACGGAAACAACCTGCTTTTCCGCAGCGTACTCGAAGCGCTGGGTTTTCGCGTGCGAAGCTACGCGGGCCGCGTGCTGTGGGGCCGCGATGCCGATGCACCCATGCCGTCGCGCACGCGTATGCTGCTGGTGGTTGAAATTGAGCACACGCGCTTTCTCGCCGATGTCGGCTTCGGCGGCATGACGCTCTCCGCGCCGATCGTGCTGCAAACCGGCCTGGAGCAGATCACGCCGCACGGCGCGTTTCGGCTCGAAGCGGCGCACACGCGCGATTCCGAACTGCCCGCTTACGTGCTTCAGACCTTGATCGACGGCCACTGGAAACCGATCTATCACTTCGATCTCGATCCGCAATATCAGTCCGACTATGAGATGTCGAACCATTTCGTGTCGACGTATCCGGAGTCGGTGTTCGTGCACAACCTGCTTGCCGCGCGGCTCGCGCCGGGCATCCGCTACGGGCTGTTCAACCGCGCGTTCAGCGTGCACGACGAGCGCGAAGGCACGCACAAGCTCGAGCTGAACGTCGATGAACTGCGCCGCGCGCTCGCCGATGAAATCGACATTCGTCTGCCGGATACACCCGAACTCGATGCCGTGCTCGCGCGCCGTGAGCACGCGGGCATCGACACACTCAGCCTGAGAAGAAGACCACGATGTTCAAGAAGAAGACGCGCGGCGGCAGCGATTTCCAGACGCATCATCGAAGCGCGATACTCGCCGTGAGTCTCGCCACTTACGAAGTCTGGGCGGCGCCCAAGCTTTTCGACGGCGATCACGGGAACGAAGCACGTCTTCTGGATATGCCGCCGAAGGATCTGCAAAAGCGCGTGGAAGGCGGACGCAGCTTCGTGCTGCTTCAAGCGCCAGGTCGAAGCGGAAAGCGCCGAGCGTATCGCGCAGATCGGGCGGGCATCACGCTCGTGCCGGATACGAAGCGGTTTTATCCCGAAGGCGAATCGGCGGCGCATGTCGTCGGCTTCACGAATAACGAGGATCGCGGTCAGGAAGGCATGGAGCTTGCCGCCGGCGTGTCTGATCGGCGAAGCGGGACAGCGTGAGGTCATCCGCGACCGGCTCGGGCGCGTGGTTTCGCCGATCTGCGAAACGGATTTGCCGCAAAACGGCGAAACCATTCAACTGACTATCGACCGGCGCATTCAGGCGCTCGCGCACTCGCAACTGAAAGCGGCGATCGCCAAGCACAAGGCGCGCGCGGGAAGCGTCGTCGTGCTCGATGCGAAGAACGGCGAAGTGCTCGCACTCGCCAACTATCCGAGTTTCGATCCGAACAATCGCGCGCATCTGTTGGGCGAGCAGTTGCGCAATCGCGCGCTGACGGACACGTTCGAGCCGGGTTCGACCATCAAGCCGCTGGTCGCGGCGTTGTCGATCGATCTCGGCAAGGTGTGGCCGGAGACGCGCATCGATACCGGGCCGGGCAGTTTCAAGCTCGGGCCGCATGTGATCCACGATACGTCGAATCACGGCGTCATCACCGTGTCCGAAGCGGCGCAGATGTCGAGCAACGTCGCGCTGACGAAGCTCGCCTTGCAACTGCCCGCGCAAACGATTTTGGGAGAAGTATCGCAAATATGGAATCGGACGCGCGCCGGAGTTGACGTTTCCGGGCGCCGCCACCGGACGGCTGCGTTCGCCCGAGCGCTGGAAGCCGATCGAGCAGGCGACGATGGCATATGGCTACGGCATGTCGCTGTCTTTGCTGCAAGTGGCGCAGATCTACACCGCGTATGCCGGCGATGGCCGCTTTCATCCGGCCACGCTGATTCAGGGCGAATCGCGGCGCGAAGCGCATCAGGTGACCAAGCCCGCGACGGCGAAAGCCGTGCGCAACATGCTCGAAATGGCGATGTGACCGAACGGCACCGGACGCGCCGCCGCAATCGAAGGCTATCGCGTCGGCGGCAAGGCCGGCACCGCGCGCAAGCAGGTCGGGCGCTCGTATGCGGCGAACAAGTATCGCGCGTCGTTCGTCGGCATCGCGCCGATGAGCGATCCGCGCGTGATCGTCGCCGTCATAATCGATGAGCCGACCGGCGGCACGTATTACGGCGGCACGGTCGCGGGGGCCGGTGTTTTCGAGTGTCGCGGGCGGCGCGCTGTCCTTGCTCCGCGTGCCGCCTGACGCATAACGACGCACACGAGGCGGGCGCGGATCTTGCTAATAAGTCGGCCCGATCATCACTGAAATAGCCATGAAAAAACTCGCCGTGGCCCTCGCGCTGCCCTTGCTTTTCGCCGCTTGCGGACGCTTTCATAACGAAGACGCCGGTCAGCCCGAAGTCGAAGCGGCATCGACGGACAATCGTGTGAACAGCATCGTTCAATGCATTACCGGCGAAGCGAAAAAGCACGACACGCAATACAAGCAAACGGCCATTCCGCAAGGCGTCATGCTCGAATTCGGCGATTCGAACGTCGTCAAGGTGCGTTACGACAACAGCGAAACGACGTATCGCTTCTATCCGGGCGAGCGCCATCCTTCGAATCTGTGGATCGAAGGCGCGGGCAAAAAGTGCGCGCCGTAATCTATGCGCTCGACTAAAGCCATCTATGCGCTCGACTAAAGCCATCAGCGCCGTCGAACGGCTCAAGACGCGCAGCGGCAACACGCACTACGCCGCCGTGTCGATGCCCGGCGGCTACTTCTATCTCATCGAACGCACGCCCGAAGGCTCGACGAAGCTGTGCGACCCCATGCCGATGGATGATTTCGTCGCGTTCGTCAACGCGCAATCGCCCGCGAAGCCACGCAAAGTGAGCAAGCTCGACGAAGCAATGGAAGAACAAATCAGTCGTAGCAGCCGGGCAAAAAACTGAGTATTGCTTCCTGACGAAAGCCGTTTCCTTGCGCAACGCAACACGAAATGTTCGCGCTCGCCCTTTGAAAATGTGTGTTGACAGACGGAGCACAAAGCCGTCGGTTGCGTACATTTTTGATAACGGTAGTACTTGCCGATGTCTCCGGTCACGATCGTGTGAGTCAGAAACGAGCAAGGGCCGTCCGCAGCGACATCAGATCGCGCGAGTGAACGGGGTGCCTGAGTGACGTAAAGACGGACAACAGTCTTGCGCCACGCGGCCGACAGGAAGACCACAGATGAAGAAGAAAAAGAGCGAGACCCGGGGCAATTTGTTGCCCTCGGCGTTGGCGGATGTCGAACTTCAGCATATCGAACGCGCGCTCGCGCAGCTTCGCACGATGAGAAACCAATCGTCCGGAACGCTCAACGTCGATTATTGGCGTGAGCGGCTCACGGCCGTCGCATCCGGATACGCGCTCGTGCCGGCGCAAAAGCAACGCGTCGATGCGCTGCGCATCGCGCTGGATGCAGTCGGCAACGGCCCGCGCGAACCGGGCACAAGCGGATCGACCAACAGGCTTTGGGCGAAAGCGGCGTAACAACCGCTTTCGCCACTCGCGCCAAGGCGCGACTCCCTCTCCGCTCCTCACGAAGCGCTTAAAGATGCGAGCGGTTTTGATTTGAAAGATCGCACGGGTTCCGCAGGCATCGTTTCTGCTCGAAGGCTTATCAGTGAATCAGCCTATCGGAGCCGATATGCCTTCTTTCTTCGACGATACTGCGCGCCGCCGCGCACGCCATCGCATGCGCCTTGCCGCGGCGCTCGCTGCCCTCGCCTCGGTATTCAGGCGCAGATCACCAAGGGTTCGGGTTCGGACAACGCGGAGTCGCGCGCATCGGACTCGACGCAGCGTGCGAATCCATCGGGCAACGCGGTGCATGAAACGCAAGCGCCGCAATCGAAGGATGCGGCTCAGGGTCCGCAAGCCGGCGCGAGCAAGCAGCGCAATACCGAAGGCGCCGGCGGCTTCGACAATGGCTTTTACGGCACCGGTGCAGGCAACAACAAAAAGTAAGCGCGTTAGTCCTGCGGCTGTCGCGTGCTCGCAATCTCCGGCGCGATGGCCGCGTGATTGACGATCGCCACCATCGAAATCCCGCCGATCATATTGCCGATGAGCGTCGGCATTTGGTGGCTCGTCAGAGCAGAAACGATGCCCGAAACAAGGAAAACGTAAGCAATCAGCGTGCGGCGTTGCCGTCCAGTGCGTCGTAGCCACGCCACTTGTAAAACAGCGCGGACACCAGCCAACAGATGGCGAACAGTCCGACGATCGCATAGCCGAGTGTGCCGAAGTGTTCGGAGAGCATGGCCACGCCGTCCCACACACCGCCCTTCAGTTGCAGCCGCTCCGCGATCAGCCCGAGCGCTTCGATGCCGCCGACGAGCACCGCCGCCAGCACCGACACGAGCGTCATCGTCAGGTTGTAGTAGAGTTTGCGGATCGGTTTCATGAAGGCCCAACCGTATGCGCCGACCATCAGCAGGCTGTCGAGTGTATCGATGAGCGACATGCCCGCCGTGAACAACGCCGGAAACACGAGAATCGACCAGACCGGCATGCCGCGCGTGGCCTCCGCTGCGGCAATGCCCATCAGGCCGATTTCGGTTGCCGTATCGAAACCGAGTCCGAACAGAAAGCCCAGCGGATACATATGTTAGCTCTTGCCGATCATGCCGAACAGCGGCCGCGCGATACGCGCAAGCGGTCCACCCGCGACCACGAGCAGATCGGCGTCTTCGTCCCGACAGCTTCGCCGTGCCGCACGCGCCTGAACGCGCGCCACACGCCGCGCAGCACGACGAGGTTCATCGCCGCGATGGCGAACAAAAAGAGCGCCGATACCGACGTGCCGATCACCCCGCCGATCTCGCGAAAATGCGCGAATCGTCCCTGTACCGCGAGCGCCGTCGCGGCGATCAGCGCGGTGGCGAGCACCACGACCGTCGAATGGCCGAGCGAAAAGAAGATGCCGGCGCTGATCGGCCGCTTGCCTTGCTGTATCAGCTTGCGCGTCACGTTGTCAATGGCGGCGATGTGATCGGCATCGACCGCATGACGCAGACCGAGCGAGTACGCGAGCAGCGATGTGCCGAGCAGCAACGGATGATGCCGGAACGCCACCAGCGCCCACAGCCACGCGAGCACGTTGAACGCGATCAACCCGCCGATGAGCTTCTTGGACCGTCCGGATGTCATAGCCGCGCGTAATTCGTCACAAAGGGTCAAAGATTAGCGTGATTCGACCCTTCGTCAATAAACGGAAGCTTTGCGGCGCGCCTGAAAATGCTTAGGCGGATTCATTGGTTGGGATGCGCGAAAGGCATGGCACGATGGCCCTTCGCTCATTTCGACGTTCTGCCATGCCGCGCTATCTCGACGACGCCCAACCGCCAGCATATCCAGGCCCAGCACGCGTCGTGGCGCTGGCGCAGCGAATGGCCGACGTGGTGCGTGATCGTCGCGATTTACGGCGGATGGTTCGGCGTCGCGCTGAACGCGCGTGCGCTCGGCATGCCGAGCGCGCTTGCGCTGCTCGCAGTGTTGTCGTGCTGGTACATGTCGCTGCAGCACGAACTGATGCACGGGCATCCGACGCGCTGGCCGCTCGTCAATGCGCTTTTCGGTATTGCGCCGCGGCGGTGTGGTTTCCGTACGCGGTATATCGCGATTCCCATTTGCGTCATCACGACGATGCACATCTCACCGATCCCGAGCGCGATCCGGAAAGCTACTTCGTGACGCCCGAGCAGTGGGCGAACGCGGGCGCGGTGCTGCGTGCGGCGCTGGCGTCGGTGCGCTCGTTCCAGGAGCATCGCGCCGCCGGCGATGCGCCTGAACGCACGGTCGTCAACGAAGCAGCGTGGTTCTGGCCGCTGCTGTTTCTGAACAACAACTATCACGCGGTGCATCACGATCTGCCGGGCGTGCCGTGGTATGCGCTGGGCGGGTTGTATCGGGCGCGGCGTGCGGCGTACTTGCGCGGTAATGGCGGGTTTCTCGTGCGCGGTTACGGCGAGTGGGTCCGGCGGCACGCGGGTTGGCGCGCTGGTTTAATCTGCTGCTGTCGCAGACGTGCGGCTATCCGCTCGTTCATGCGCTCGACGCGCGCGTGCAACTTGTCGCGACGCCCGAATTCGACGTGCCCGGTTGCGAAGGCGGCGTCTACCTCAGCGTGCTGCTGACGGGCAGGCATGTCGAAGCGGCGTCGCTGGAAGCGTGTCGCGATCTGCGCGCGTCTATAACGATGACGCTTCGAACAGCGGCATGAACCTCCTTCGCCACGCCGTTGCGCCGTTCGCTCGCGATGTCCGGTTCTTCGCGTCGATCACGAAAAGCGGCGGCCATCTGGCCTCGATACGCGCGCTCGCCAACGGCACAGCGGACGTCGCGGCCATCGATTGCGTGATGTTCGCGTTCGTCCGCGAGCATCAGCCGGAACTGGCGTCGGCGGTGCGCGAAATCGGCGTGACGGCGAGCGCGCCCGCGCTGCCGTTCATCGCGTCGAAGCCCGTGCCGGAGCCGGCGATCGGGCTCCTTTTTGATGCACTCAGCCGCTTTCTCACCGTCGATCCCGCACGCGCGCATCGACTAAAGCTCAGGCGCTTCATAAGACGCGATTTCGCGGATTACGCCCCGATTCGCGCCCTCGAACGCGAAGCCATCGCCGCCGGCTATCCACGGCTCGCCTGAATCGACACGCCAAACCCGCCCATCCCGGCAAACTTCCCGCACATTCGGCACAATCAAATTTTGAGCGCGTGGCTCCGCGAACACCGCTCCGAAGCGCCGTCACCTCCGATGCGCGCCGATACGGCTACGCCACCGGAACGCCGCAATGATCCCATTCTCCGTACTCGACCTTTCCCCGATTCCGCGCGGCGCGACCGCCGCCTTCGCCCATTCGCTCGATCTCGCGCAACACGCCGAAAAATGGGGTTTCCTGCGCTACTGGCTCGCCGAACATCACAACATGACGGGCATCGCGAGCGCGGCGACGTCGGTCGTCATCGGCCACATTGCGGGCGGCACGAAGACCATTCGCGTCGGCTCGGGCGGCATCATGCTGCCGAATCACGCGCCGCTCGTGATCGCCGAACAGTTCGGCATGCTGGCGTCGCTTTATCCGAATCGCATTGATCTCGGGCTCGGCCGCGCGCCGGGTACCGACCAGACGACCGCGCGCGCTCAGGCGTGATCTGCAAGGCAGCGCCGAATCTTTTCCCGATGATGTCGTCGAACTGCAGCGCTTTTTTGCCGATCCGGTCGAAGGCCAGCGTGTGCGTGCGGTGCCCGGCGCGGGCCTGCATGTGCCGATCTGGCTGCTCGGCTTGTCGTTCTTTTCCGCGCAGTTGGCGGCGGCGCTCGGGCTGCCGTTCGCGTTTGCATCGCATTTCGCGCCGGATTATCTGTTGACCGCGCTGAAGGTGTATCGCACGCAGTTCCACGCGTCCGCTACGCTCAAGAAGCCCTACGCGATGGTCGGCGTCAACGTGTTCGCCGCCGATACCACGCGAAGAAGCGCGTTTCCTGTTCACCTCGCTCGAGCAGCAGTTCATCAATCTGCGGCGCGGCACGCCGGGCCAGTTGCCGCCGCCGGTCGAATCGATCGCGCGGGCGTCGAGCATTCGCTGGCGTGTTCCATCGTCGGCAATCGCGCCGATGTCGAAGCCGGCCTGCGTTCGCTGATCGATCAGACGCAGCCGGACGAGTTGATCGTCACCGCGCAGATTTTCGATCACCGCGCGCGTCTGCGTTCGTTCGAGATCACTGCGCAGGCCCGCGACGCGATCGGCTCAATTTAAGAGGGATCGATAATCGCCGGGGCCTCATGCTGGACGCGCGGGCTTTTAGCAGGCAATAATGAGCCACCGGAGACGCAATGACGCATTTCATGCGCTCCGCGTCCGCATTCAATCGCCCGATCATCACCTATTGATCACCTTGTCCGTGCGCACGAAGTCCGTGCACGCGGCAGCGCGATGCGGCGAAACAACAACAACGAACAGGCAAGAGAGAGGAAAAACCCATGCAGAAAAGCGCCGTAAGCGGAGCCATGACGCTCCTCACGGAATATGACGAGTCGGGCAGCCAGGAAGTGCGCTCGCTGCGTCTGGAACCCGCGGCGGACGGCAAGGCCGTTCTGCTGATCGAAATCGACGAGCGCAAACCCGGCATTCATCGCGAAGTGCGTTATGAAATTACGCCTGCGGAACTGATTGCTGCCATTCGCGCACACGGCGCCGAATTACCCGGCGAACAACATAACCGTTAAAACAATTTATTAAGTTGGGTAAGCGGCATACAATAGCGTTCATGACGATGTTTTCAGTCTTCCCGTGCGGATTCAACCCGAGCGCGGGCGGCGGGGCTTCGTCTCCGGCGGTTCGTGGCTTCCCGCGCGCACTCCAGTCGTGCGTCCGTCACGCAAATCCGGGCAGGCGAATGTCCGCAATCGGCTCGATATTGGCGTTTCTTTTAAAGCCCTGCAGTTATATAGAGCGGATTATTGGCTATCGCGGTAAATACACTGATTGACGCGCGGCATGCGCTGCGCCACGCTTCATAAAACACATCTATTCAGGTCTTCGAACCGCCCCGGTCCGCGCGGGGTTCGGGTTCGTCATTTCAAAATCAAAAAGCTGAATCCAGGAAAGCCGTGGACGAAAGAAAGCGAGACAGCATCATTGCGTATTTGCGCGCACGCATGACCGAGTTTGGCATTACGGAAAGAGCGCTGGCCGAAGCGCCGGTGGTCGTGGCATCACCGCCCACTTTTACGAAGACCAACGGGGTCCATGCCGCGCAGAAGCCCAAACAGGCGATGCCGCAACTTCCCGACCTGGCGCATTCCGCGCACGGTGGTGAATCCATCTTCCGCAACGCCAGCGGCGATACATGGGACGGTTGCGGCGATATGCCCGAATGGCTCAAACGCGCCGTGCATGCGGGACAGGACATCGATTTTTATCGCGTCTGACGCGATTCAAAGGCATCGCCATTAAACGGCCATGCAGCATCGTGCATTGGCTGCGCGCCAGTGCGCGATAGCTTTCGTCATTGCGCCCGCTTTGCACTTCTATTCGCATTCGCGCCAATGCAGCGCGAAACGAACGCGCACGCCGTTGCGCGGCGTGTATCGTGCCCGACACTCGCGTTTCGACTGTGTATCGTTCGCATTTCGTTTTTCGTGTGGTCATAGGCAATTCACTGCGATTAATCAAGGCCAAAAATTTTTCGGCAGGCTTCCCCATCGCGACTGAAAACGTTTATTGATACCTCTCTGTAATCGGCCCGCCCTGGCGCGCGGCTCGAAGCCCCACGTTTAGCACGCCCGATCAAGTCCCGCCGTCTCCACTCGACAGGAGGCCCGCATGCTCGCATACGGACGCCGCAACGGTTCGCTCGTATCGGTTTCGATACCGTCGATGCCGCTATCAACGGCGCGCGCGCAATCGAACGCGCGCTGAACGGTCTATCCGCGCGCCATGCTTTCCCGGCCTGAGACCCTTCCGAGCGTGGTCCGGCGCATGACGGCCGGTCGTCTGCTGCTCGAAGGCGCATCGGTGGAAAGCGTGGCCGAGCAAATGCATCTGTCGGTTCAGACGGTGCGACGCTACAAGGCGATCGTGTCCGAAGGCGGACTCGATGCGCTGTCCAGAATCGGCGTCGGCGGACGCGCGTCCGTGCTCGATCGCGACGCGCTCGCATGGATCGTGGCCGCGCTGCAGGGATCGGCGCGTGATCACGGTTTCGAAAGCGATGCGTGGACCAACGCGCGGCTGCGCGCACTCATCGAGCGGCGCTTCGGCATGCGGTATTCGCGCGTGTACATCTGGCAGATCGCGACGAATCTCGGGCTCGGGCATGTGCTGTCGAAATCCCGCCGATGATTTTTCCGCTTCAGAGAAGGAGGCAGGTCATGCAGGTCTTTTCAAGCAGTTCACGATTGACGCTGGCGCTCGTCTGCTTATTGGCTCAGCCGGCATGGGCACAGGACGCGCCGCCCGGACGGGCCATCACGGGTGTCGCGCAAGTGCAGGCGCGCGTGGTCGGCATCGATCCGGCCACCAACAGCGCGACGCTTCAGGGTCCTGAGGGACGCACGGTCGAGGTGGCGGTGAATCCGCAAGTGGGCGATGTATCGAAGCTGAGGCTCGGCGGTACGGTGGACATCGAATACCGGAATGCGCTGTTGATGCACCTCATGAAGGCGAATTCGAACGGCATTCGCGAGCGCATCGAAACGGATGCGGCGATTCCCGCGTCGGGCGGCCTGACGGCCGAGGCGCGCACGGTCGAAGTGCTCGCGACGATTCAGCGTATCGACGCGAAGACGCGCAGGGTCACGCTGCGCGGGCTGGATCGCACAGTGATGCTGGAAGTCGCGCCCGATGTGTCGCTCGCGGGATTGAAGGCGGGCGATATGGTGCACGCGCAGTTCGAATCGGCGACCGCCGTGCAGGTCATGCGCGACGGTCAACCGATCAAATAGCGCCTAGCGCTGGGCCGCGCCCGTCGCGCCGTCCAGATCGCGCGTGGCACCTTTGGCCGGACGGCCGGCCCAATAGCCCGCGAGCATCGATCCGGACAAGTTGTGCCACACGCTGAAAAGCGCGCCGGGGAGTGCTGCGATCGGCGTGAAATACAGCTTGCCGAGCGTCGCGGCGAGACCGGAATTCTGCATGCCGACTTCGATGGCGAGCGTGCGGCACATGGCTTCGTCGAAACCGAGCAGGCGTCCACCCCAATAGCCGCCGAGCAGGCCGATGCCGTTGTGCAGCACCACGCCGATCGCCACCACGAAGCCCACCGACGCGATGCTCTTCTGCGTGCCGCCGACCACGGCGGCGATGATCAGCAGAATCGACACCATCGACACGAGCGGCAACATCCATTCGATCTTGCACGAGCTTGCCGAAGAAATGATTCACGATCAGACCGATGACGATCGGCAGCGCGACGATCTGCACGATGCTCTCAGCATACCGTGCACATCGACGGCGATGGAGGCATCAACATAAAGACGCGTCAGAAGCGGCGTCGCGAACACGCCGACGAGCGTCGAGAGCGCGCTGATGGTGACGGACAACGCGACATCGCCGCGCGCGAGATAGATCATCACATTCGATGCCGTGCCGCTTGGAACGCTGCCGACCAGCACCATGCCGGCGGTCAGATCGGGCGGCATGCGCAGCACTTTGGCGATGACCCACGCGGCGAGCGGCATCACGAGGTAATGCAGCACGATGCCCGCGACAACCGGCGCGGGGAGCGTGAAGACGCGGCGAAAATCGTCGATGGACAGCGTGACGCCCATCGACAGCATGATGATGGTCAGGAGCGTGGTGACGTGCGGCGCGATGCCGGTAACAGACGACGGCGAGAAATAGGCGGCGAGCGAAACGAGCACGGCCCAGAGCGGGAACAGACGGGTGATGCGGGCAAGCATGAAAAACAGTCCTTGAATGGCGTGGCTTCGGAGGGACTTCGATGAGGCTTGTGTAAGGCGTCAGGCGGCGCGCGGTGATCGATCGGCGCGATTTGACGAGAGCTGGCCTTCGTGAGGCGCACGCCCGCGGACGATGCTGGCGCACACGGATCGCGTGCGTTTGTCGGCCAGATGGCGGGCGAAAGGCGGTATTTTAGCGGGCGCTGACAGCGAGTTCGGAAAATGCTTAATCGAGGCTTTGCAAGAAAAAAGCGGAACGCCCTTTCGAACGCTCCGCTTCACTCTCAGGTTCTTTTTGTACGCGTCAGAAATTAAAGTTATCGATATTCGACGAATCGAACGTCGTCGGCGGTCCGAGAATCACTTCGCCGCTCGTGCCCACCGTGCGCTTGCCGAGTTTGCCCGCCTCGAACGAATCGCCTTCTTTGCCCGTGGTCGTGCCCGACGCGAGATTTGCTGCCGCGTACGCCGCGAGATAACCGAGCTGACCCAGATCCCACAACTGGAACGCCTTCACCGTGCCGTTCTTGATGAACGAGCGCATCTGGTTCGGCGTGCCGAGACCCGTCACCATCACCTTGCCCTTCGCGGGCGAGTTCTGGATATAGCGCGCCGCCGCCGCGATACCCACCGTCGTCGGCGCAATGATGCCCTTCAGGTTCGGATACGCCTGCAACAAACCCTGCGTTTCGACGAACGATTTCTGATCGTCATCATTGCCGTAGGCGATCTTCACGAGCTTCAGCTTCGAATACTCGGGCTTCTTCAGTTCCTCCTGCATGAACTTGATCCACGTATTCTGATTCGTCGCGTTCGGCGTGGCGGAGAGAATCGCGAATTCGCCCTCGCTGCCGATCAGCTTCGACAGCAACTGAATCTGCCCGCGTCCGGTTACTTCGGACTCCGCTTGATTGACGAAAATATGCCGGTCTTCCGGCGCGGTATCCGAATCGAACGTGACGACCTTGATGTTCTGCGACATCGCTTTCTTCAGATACGGCACGAGCGCGTTGGCATCGTTCGCGGCGATCACGATCGCGTTCTGGCGCTGCGTGATCAGCGTGTTAATGTAACTCACTTGCGACGACGCGCCCGCATCCGACGGCCCGACGACCTTGCCATCGCCCTTCATTTCCTTGATCGTGGCCATGCCGCCGCCGTCGGCGATGACTTCGTACGGGTTGTTGATCTGCTTCGGCACGAAGGCGATTTTGAGGCCGTTTTTTCACATCCGCTGCATGAGCGGAGAGCGCGACAGTCGCCGCCAGAATCGCCGCTGCCAGGACTCGATAAGGTTTGTTCATGTTGGACATGTCTCCTTTAGTTTAGCTACGAACTTCAAAGCGCTTGCGCCATCAGACGCTTCTCGCGCGCCGCCTGCCAGCGCGCAACGAGGTTCGGAATCAGCACGGACGAGAGCAATAGCGCGCTGGTCACGATCGTCAGCGTTTCACTCGATACATCCGCGAGCGTCAGCGCATTGCGCAATACGCCGATGATGACGAGCGACAGCAGCACGCCGATCATCGACCGCGTCCGCCGAAGATGCTAACGCCGCCGAACAGCACCGCCGCGATCACGGACAGCTCGAAGCCTTCGCTATTGTCACCGCCGCAGCGTATAGACGATGCCCGCGAGCGCAGCCATCGCGCCGGACATCATGAAGAGCTTCAGCTTCGTTCTGGCGACTTCGATGCCGGAGAACTGCGCGGCCGTCGGATTCGCGCCGATCGCATACAGGCTGCGGCCAAAGGGCGTGGCTTGCAGCAGAATCGTGAAGAGAAGAATCGCGCCTGCGATGACGAGCACGAAAGGCATCGGCAGGAACGAATCGCCGATCGTTTCGATGCCAAAGGCCGTGTACGCCGCGGGAAAATCCGCGATCGCCTGATCGCCGAGCAACACGTACGCGAGACCGCGAAACAGCGTCAGCGTGCCGATCGTGACCGCCAGCGATGGCAAACCGAAGCGCACGATCACCAGCCCGTTGAGCAAGCCCGCGAGCACGCCGAACAGCATCACGAACACGATGACGAGCGGCATCGGCAAACCCATATGCCAGAGCACGCCCATCAGCGCGCTCGATGCGCCCAGCACCGACCCCACCGACAAATCGATTTCAGCCGCGACGATGATCAGCGTCATCGGCAACGCAATCAGCGCGATCTCGGTGAAGTCCGCGAGCATGTTCGAGATGTTCGCGCTCGACAGAAACATCAACAATAACACGCGCCCCGCCACGAGCGACACGACCAGCACGATGACGAGCATCGCTTCCCATTGCAGATGGCGGCGCTTGGCCGTCGAGAGTGCGGAGTCCGGTTTAGCCATGATCGCGTTTCCTCATCATGCTGCGCGCGACGGAACGCGCGAGCAAGGTATCGAGCGTGATCGCCGCGACGATCAACGCGCCCTGAATCGCCTGCTGCCAGAACGGCGACACGCGCAACACTACCAGCGCGATATTGATGACGCCGAGCACGAGCGCGCCGAGCGTCGCGCCCATCACCGTGCCGACGCCGCCCGTGATCGCGACGCTGCTAACGACCGCCGCCGCCACCACTTGCAGTTCGATGCCTTTGGCCGTGCTCGCATCGGCAGTGCCGAAGCGCGCGAGCCACAAGACGCCCGTGAGTCCCGCGATCGCGCCGGACAACAGAAAGCCGATCATCACGCGATGATCCACGCGTATGCCCGCAAGCCGCGTCGCTTCCGGATTCGAGCCGATCGCATAATGCTCGCGCCCGCCGCGATACTGCTTCAGATACACCGACAACGCAATCAGCACGACAAGCGCAATCAACACGAGATTCGGCACGCCGAGCAGCGAACCGGTTGCGATGGCGGCGAAGGCATCGGGCAGACTCGTCGTGTTGATCTGGCCGCCGTGGACCCAGGCGTAATCCGCGCCGCGCACGATATACAGCGTCGAACGCGTCGCGACCAGCGACGGCACGCGCCCGAACGTCACGAGCGCGCCGTTTATCAAGCCGATGAGCAAACCAACGCCGATGCCCGCGAGCATCGCGACGATCACCGGCATCTGCGGAAACATCACGAAGAGACTGCCGACCGCATACGCGCTCACGCCGACGACAGACGCAACGGAAAGATCGATATGCCGCATCAACATGACGATGGTCATGCCTGCTGTCAACAAGCCGATGATCGACACATTGAGCAGCACATCACGCAGATTCTGCAGATTCAGGAAGTCGAGCTTGACCGCCGCCGTCGCACCGGTCAACACGAGCAGCACGATAAACAACGTCAGCTCGCGGCTCTTCGCGATCGTGACGGTGAGGCTTTCGCGCTTGGTTTCAGTCGGTGGCATCGCCGGTAACGTAGGGGAATGTCGTGTCATCATGCTGCGCGTCCCAATGATGGCGATGCGCCCAAATGCCGCGCTCATCACCCGTTCCTCGTTCGCATCGGCGCACGAAATGTCCGTGCTGATGCGGCCTTCGTGCATGACGAGCACGCGATCGGCCTTGCCGAGCACTTTGGGCAGTTCGCTCGAAATCATCAGCACGGCTATGCCTTCTTTCACGAGTTCCGCCAACGTGTGATACACCTCCGCCTTTGCGCCCATATCGATACCGCGCGTCGGTTCATCGATGATCAGCACCTTCGGATTCGTTGCAAGCCACTTGCCGAGCACGACTTTCTGCTGATTGCCGCCGGACAGCGTGCCGACGGGCGCATCGAGATCGCCGGCTTTGAGACGCAGACGCGTGCCCCAGTCGGCAGCGAGCGACGTTTCGCTTTTCGATGAAATGAGTCCGTGGCGCATCAAACGTCCGAGCACCGTCAGCGACGCATTACGCGCGATGCTCCAGCCCAAGCCCTTGCGCGCGACGATCTTCCGGCACGAGCGCGAGACCCGTACGCACCGCCGCCGCTGCTGATCCGATCGCGAGCTTTTTGCCCGCGATCTTCACCTCGCCGCCATCGACGGGATCGATACCGAAGATCGCGCGCGCCACTTCGCTTCGTCCCGCACCGACGAGACCCGCCAGCGCGACGATCTCGCCCGCGCGGACATCGAACGACACGTTTTTGAACACGCCCTCGCGCGTGAGATTGTGCACGGAGAGACGCACGTCGCCGGGCGCGACGTCCGCTTTCGGATAGAACGTGTCGAGATCGCGGCCGACCATCTTGCTGACGATGGAATCGATGGTCATGTCTTGCGTGAGCGCATCGAAGACTTTCATGCCGTCGCGCATGATCGTCATACGCTGCGTGAGCGCGAAGACTTCATCGAGCCGATGCGTGATGAAGAGAATCGCGACATCGCGTTCCTTCAACGCGCGCACGATGGCGAACAGGCACTCGACTTCGGGCAACGATAGCGCGGCCGTCGGCTCGTCCATGATGAGCACGTTCGCATCGATCGACAACGCCTTGGCGATTTCCACTACTTGTTGATCCGCGATCGACAAACCGCGCACGAGCCGCTGCGCGCGCAGATTCACGCCGAGCGACGACAACAGCGCATTCACTTCGCGGTGCATCTCGTCGTAACAAACGAGCCCGAAGCGATCGCGCGGCTGACGCCCCATGTAGATGTTTTCGGCAATCGACAAGTCCGCGAAAAGCGTCGGCTCCTGATAGATCACGGCGATGCGTGCATCGCGCGCTTCGGCGGGATTGGCGAAACTGCGCACGGTGTCATCGACACGCAATTCGCCGGAATCGGGCCGATATACGCCCGCGAGCAGCTTCACGAGCGTCGATTTGCCCGCGCCGTTTTCGCCGAGCAACGCGTGTACTTCGCCGGGAAAAAGCTGCAGACTGCCATCGCCGAACGCGCGCCCGCGGCCGAACGATTTGCTGGCATGTCTCAGTTCAAGACGTGGCGTCGTCATGTCGTCTCCTTCTCCTTCAGATGCGATAAATCCGCTCCGCGTTTTGCACGAAAAGCCCTTGTTTTTCAGTGTCGCTCGCATCGGCGACGATCTGTGCGTACGCGTTCCACAACGTCTTATAGGTGCTAAAAAGCCGGTCGACCGGAAAGTTCGATGCGAACATCGCGCTCGCAGCCGAAGGTATCGATGGTTTCGAGCACGTAGGGACGCAGGCTTTCGATGGTCCACGTGTGATCGAACATCGCGAGGCCGCTGATCTTCACCGCGACGTTCGGACACGCCGCGAGCGCACGCATGCCCTCACGCCACGCGCGATAACCCTGCGGCGCATTGCGATCGACGAACATGCCCGCATGATTGACGATGAACTGCGTGTCGGCACGTTCGCGCGCGAGTTGCGCGGCGTCCTGCATCTGCGAGGGATAAAGCTGCAAGTCGAACGACATGCCGTAACGCTTGAGCAAACCGAAGTGCTTGCGCCACTGCGGTTCGTGCATATAGTGACGTCCGACATAGTCATAGCGCTTGTTGTCGTGCACGTTGAGAATCTGACGGATGCCGCGCACATTCGCAAACGACGCATGCGCTTCCAGAATCTGCTCGGCATGCCTTCCGTATCTGCGATTTCCTGAAGCCAGCGCGTCTCTTCGATCGGATCGGCGGGATCATGATTCGCATCGACATGCACGAGCTTGAGCACCTCGATGTCTTCGGCTTCGCGCAGCAAATCGCCGAGCAAATAGTTGTGTTTGAGATCGCGCGCATCGCCGACGAACGATGTCTGCGGATTCGCGAGCCAAGGGTAATGACGCGTGCTGAGGTCCCACAAATGAATGTGCGGATCGACCACCTGCATGGTGCGCTCCTCGCGAAAGAGGCGAACGTTTCAGGGAAGATGAAAAACCGGCGCGAGCGGAACGGCGACCGGTGCATTGTCCGTGTGCGTTTCCATCAATTCGGCCATGTAATCCCACCATTTGCGCATGATGGGCAGCGACGGCAACGTATCAGTCGTATGTCCGTGCGCTTGTAGCTGGCAAAGAGATGTCCGGTCGATTCGTCGAGAAAAATCCAGTAATCGCGGATGCCGGCGTCCGTCAGCGCCGCCGCCAGTTCCAGCCATATCTCGCGATGACGCCGCTCGTATTCGTCGTGCATGCCTGTTTTCAGGGTCATGCGGAATGCCACTGTCTCCATCGCGGCTCACCTTGTTTTGATTGGTGATTCCCTGTGTTCGGAACTCGTTATGCTGCGACTATAATTCGCCGACCGATAACACGACAATCCGAATTCAGGGTTGGTCGATCGTAAAAGCGTATCAGCCGATTTTCTCTTTCACGCGGTATCCGATGAATCAGAACGCCTCACCCGTCGCGCTCGTCAATCGACTGAAGTTCAAGCATCTCGCGTTGCTTGTCGCGCTCGACGATGCACGCAATCTGCATCAGGCCGCCGAAGCGATCAACGTCGCGCAGCCGAGCGCGAGCCGCATGCTGGCGGATATCGAGGAAGCGTTCGGGTTTCTACTGTTCGAGCGCAACGCGCGCGGCATGCAGCCGACGCCGCTCGGCACCGCCGCGCTCGCGTATGCGCGCCGTTCGCTCGCGGACTTGACGCGTTTCGCCGACGATTTCGAGAACAAGCGGCGCGGCGGTCACAGCCAGTTGACCGTCGGCGCGATCATGGGCGCAGCGCCCGATGTGCTCGCGATGGCCGTCGCGGAATTGAAATCGGAGCGGCCGTTATTGAACGTGAGGATTCTCGGCGAGACGAGCGATCAGGGCGTGCAGTTGCTGCATCGCCACGAAGTCGATCTTGCGCTTGGCCGATTGACTACGCCGTTACAGCACAACGATTTCGATTTCGAGCCGCTTTCGCGTGAAGCGATGCGGCTCGTCGTGCGCGCGAAACATCCGCTCGCGGTGAAGTCCGAACTCACGCTCGACACGCTGATGAGCTGGCCGTGGATTCTTCAGCCGATCACGAGTCCTGCGCGCGGGCTGTTCGAAGAAGAACTCGCGCGCGCCGGATTGACGACGCCCGCAGACGTCGTGGAATGCGCATTGATCTTCGCGACGCTGCAACTGCTGCAGAACAGCGATGCAGTCGCGATGCTGCCCGAATCCGTCGTGCGCGATTACTTGCGCGCGCATTTGCTGGCTGAATTGCCGATCGAGATCGGCAAGAGTCTTTCGGGCTTCGGGCTGCTGCGGCGCAAGTTCGAAACGTTGAGCGAACCGGCCGAATACTTCATCGCGTTGTTGAGAAAATATTCGGCGCCGCGCGTTACTGAAGGTTGACGAAAAGGCCGCCGTCGAGGAGCAAGGACGCACCCGTCACATACCGCGCGCGATCCGACGCCAGAAACACCACGCACTGCGCGACATCGTCCGGTTCGCCCAATCGGCCCAATGGAATACGCTTTTCCATATACGCGCGCTTGTCCTTGTCGGAAAGATCGGCGGCGTTGAGATCTGTCGCAATGGTTCCGGGCATCACCGAATTGCAGCGGATGCCGAACGGACCAAGCGCGATCGCGCACGATTGCATCAACGAATGCACGCCCGCTTTGGTCGGCGTGTAATGCGTCTGCATGCCGCCGCCGAGCGCGCTGATCGAACTGGTCGCGACGATCGCGACGATCGCGCCGCCCGTGCCCTGCGCTTTCATCTGATTCGCCGCGGCCTTTGTCACATAAAACGCGCCATTCAGATTCACCGCGACCGTCGTTTCATAGACCGATGGCGGCATATCCAGAAACGCGTGAAACGGGCAAATGCCTGCGTTGCTCGACAGCACATCGACGCGGCCGAATGCATCGACCGTGCGCTTGATGAGTTCCGTGCCCGTCGCATGTTGGGTGACGTTGCCTTCGACGGCAATCGCGCGACGCCCGAGCTTCTCGATCTCCGCGACGATCGACTCCACCGCCGATGCCTTGCCGTACGACTTGTCGTTGTCGCCCCAGTAGTTGATCGCGACGTCCGCGCCTTCGCGCGCGCTGGCAAGCGCGATCGCCCGGCCGATACCGCGCGAGCCGCCCGTCACCACGACGACCTTGTTCTCTAGCAACATGTCACGCCTCTCAATGTGTATAAGGCCGCGTCAACGCGTACTCGGGATTGAGCCGCACACCGAAGCCCGGCGTCTCCGGAACCCGCATGCGGCCATTGACCGGCACGGGTTCGTCGAGCAGCAAGGGCGTGAACATCGGCTCGACCTGATCGGCCTTGGACGCCATCATCAGGAACTCGGCGAACGGCGAATTGTGACGCGTGACGACGAAGTGATAGCTGTACACCGACGATCCATGCGGCACGACGAGCACGTTATGCGCATCGGCAAGCGCGGAAATCTTGATCAGTTCCGTAATGTCGCCGCACCAGCCCACGTCCGGCTGCACGAGATCGGCGCATCCCATTTCGAACAGCATGCGAAAACCCCAGCGCGTCGCTTCGTGTTCGCCGGTCGTCACCATCATGCCCGTCCGGCACCGAGCGGCGCAGTTCCGCATAGCCCCAGTAATCATCCGGCGGCAGCGCTTCCTCGATCCACTTCAGGCCGTAATCGCGCGCGGCGTTGGCGAGACGCTTCGCGTAGTTGAGATTGAGCGACATCCAGCAATCGAACATCAGCCAGAAATCGTCGCCGACTTTCGCGCGCATGTCGGCCAGCTTCGCGATGTTCTTCGCGAGTCCTTCCTCGCCTTCCGCCGGACCGTGCTGCAAGGGCATTTTCCCGCCGATGAACCCCATCTCCTTCGCAAGATCCGGCCGCGCGCCGGTGGCGTAGAACTGCAGTTCATCGCGCACCGGACCGCCGAGCAGGTGAAACACCGGCTCCTTGCGCACCTTCGCGAGCAAGTCCCACAGCGCGAGATCAACGCCCGAAATCGCGTTCAGCACAATGCCTTTGCGCCCGTAATAAAAAGCGTCGCGTTGTACATCTGATCCTACATCTTTTCGATGTCCGTCACGCGCTGCCCTTCGAGAAACCGCGCCAGATGTTTCTCGACGATGAACGCGCCGATCTCGCCGCCCGTCGTCACCGCGAAGCCGACGGTGTCGTCGCTCGCCTCGATCTCGACGACCAGCGAGCCGAGCACGTTCAGCCCGAACGACTGGCGGCTCTTGCGGTATTCGGGATAGCGCGCCATCGGCGTGGCGATGTGATCGTCGATCCAGTGATCGGCACCCTGATCGTGATAATCGGCGCTGCCGCCGCGGACGGTGAAGGCGCGCACTTGGCGAATCGTCGGCATGGACATGGTCTTTCGTCTCTTGGTTTTACGAGGCTTTGGCGGCCTTGCCGCCAGCAACCGGTTGGCTTTCGTGCGTGCGCACAAACAAAAGGATGACGATCGCCGCCAGCACGCTCGCGCCGCCGAGCACGTTCAGGCCGGCGCTCGTCGAGTGGAACGCAGATTCGGCGGCGGTGCGGGCCATCGGCGCAAAGAAGCTGCCGAGTCCGCCGAGCGAATTGATCAACGCGATGCCCGCCGTCGCGGCGGCGCCCGTCAGATAGCGCGTCGGAAAAGTCCAGAAAAGCGGCTGCGCGGCGATGAAACCGCTGGTCGCGCAGCACAGCGCGATCAACGAAATGACCGGCATGTTCGACACCCCCGACACGACGATCGCCATGCCCGACATCACGAGCAACGCGATCGCGCACGCGCGATGCTTGCCGGTCCGATCGGCATAACGCGGCACGATCCACGTCACGATCACGGCGGCGATCCACGGCAACGCCGTGACCAGTCCGACGCGAAAGCCGACCTTTGTGCCAAGCAGTGCCGACACTTGCTGCGGCAGATAAAACACGACGCCGTACACCGCCGCCTGAATCAGAAAGTAGACACAGCACAGCACGAGCACACGCGGATCGACGAGTGCGGCGAGCACGCTGCGCGGACCGTGCGCGGAGGCGTGACGCGTGTCGTCATCCAGACGCGCGAGGAGCAACGCGCGCTGTTCGTGCGTGAGCCAGTGCGCTTTGGCGGGGTCATCGTCGAGATACCTGAACGCCCAGACGCCGACGATCGACGCCAGCAGTCCTTCGACCAGAAACAGCCATTGCCGGCCTTTCAGACCGAACGCGCCGTGCAGATCGAGCAGCAAGCCCGACAACGGCGCGCCGAAGATGAACGCGAGCGGCGCGCCGAAGTAAAACACGCCGAACGCGTGCGCCCGCGACAATTGCGGAAACCAGCGCGTCAGGTAATAGACGATGCCCGGAAAAAAGCCCGCCTCCGCCACGCCGAGCAGAAAGTGCAGCGTGTAGAACGTCGTGTTGTGCGCGAAGGCCATCGCGGCGGATACGAGTCCCCACGTCACCATGATGCGGCACATCCACAGCTTCGCGCCCACGCGATGCAGCAGCAAATTGCTCGGCACTTCGAACAGCGCATAGCCGACGAAGAACACGCCAGCGCCGAACGCGAACGCGGCGTTCGTCAGGCCGGTGTCCTGCTGCAACGCCTTCTGCGCAAAGCCGATGTTCGCGCGATCCAGAAACGCGAGCACGTACATCAGCAGGAGAAACGGCAGAAGCCTGCGCATCACGCGGGACGTGACGGCGCCTTCCGCCGGTGCGGAAACGCTCATGTTTTCCTCCAATGACGCGCTCAGTAAGTCGCGCGTCCACCCGACAGATCGAACACCGAGCCCGTGCTGAACGCGCAGTCTTCGGAGGAGAGCCACAGAATCAGCGACGCGGCTTCCTGTGGCAGCAAAAAGCGGTTCATCGGAATCTTGGAGAGCATGTAGTCGATGTGCTGCTGCGACATCGAATCGAAGATTTCGGTTTTGGCGGCGGGCGTCACGGCGTTGACGAGAATGTTCTTGCCGGCGAGTTCCTTGCCGAGCGATTTAGAAGCTTTAACAAAATGATGGATGGGGCTATTTACTTCAGGCCGTTCCTGTTAACCTGATCGTTGTTTCGACGGCGAAAAGGAAATGGCCAGACCCATACTTGACGACGATCTCTGGGCTCTCATTGTGAAGCCAAGAGATGGTGCGCTTGACAACCCAGCGGGTTTTGCCTAGACCGCTGCCATGAGGCTGTCCCCGCCGCGCTATCTCAGTTGCAATGCCGGAGGCATGTAACGGACATCGGTATTTGTATCTGAAGACGCGCACGCTCGACAATACGACGTTGAACAAGCTGTTGCTGTGGATGTCGGAGAATCAGGCGACCGGCGATGTCGCGACCGAGCACTTCATGAAAGAGCATCCGGAGATCTGGAAAACGTGGGGCACGCCGCAAGCCAGCACGAAGATAGCCGCCGCGTTGAAATAAGCGTTGCAAGCATCATGAAGGCGCACGATGTCCACGGACGCGCGTGCCTTTTTAAAAAAATAAAGATAACGAATAATAATCAAACTCGGCATGCTCGGTGTCGGCGATCTCACCGAAAAGATGATACGCGGTTTGCATCGCGCGAAAAGCGACATTCGCGTGGTGATGTCACCTCGCAATCGCGAACGCGTCGAGCGGCTCACGCACGAACTCGGCTACGAGGCGATGCCAACCAATCAGGCTGTTGCGGATGCCGCGGATGTCGTGCTCATCGGCGTGCGCCCGGCGAATTTGAATGCGTTCGCAGAAGAGGTCACGCTCAAGCCCGGACAAGCGCTCATATCCGTGGTGGCCGGCGCGTATCGTTGGGCGAACTCGAGGAACGCTTCGGCGCGCGGCCGATCAGCCGGGGCGATGCTGTCGCAGGCGTCCGAGATCAATCGCTCGACGGTCGCCGTATTTCCCGCGCAATCGATGGCCACGCAATTGCTTGCATCGCTCGGCAATCTGGTGCCTGTGGAAAGCAAACGCAAATTCGAAATGGCGATGGTCGCGGCATGCGCGAATGGCTGGTTCTATTTTCTAATCGATGAACTTCAGCGCTGGTTCATGCGGCACGGCATGTCCGAAGACACCGCAAAAAATCTCGCGTTGAGCAGCGTGGAAGACTGCGTTGCGTATTCGCGCTTCAAGGCGTCATCGAGTCCGGGCGAGATTGGAGAATCGTTTACGCTGCCCGGCACGTACACGTGGAACGGGCTCGACGTATTGAAAGCGCGCGGCGCGAATGCCGCATGGAGCGAGGCAAGCGATCGCGTATTCGAAGCGTTGATGCGCTCAGGGACAACGAGAAGATAACGAAAAGTTATTGCACCGGCAGCAGCTTTCATTATTCAAGCCCGGCGCCGTTCTCTACATTGTGGGTTCCCGACATACCTCAAAGGAACCCGCTTCATGAAGCTCTTGCGATACGGCGCGCCCGGCTACGAAAAGCCCGCTCTTGTGGATCAGCACGGCACGATCCGCGATCTGTCCGGCATCGTCGACGACATCGGCGGTGACGTGCTGTTGCCCGAATCGCTCGCGCGTCTGGCGAAGGTCGATGCGTCCACGCTGCCGATCGTGCCGTCGAGCGAGCGCATCGGGCCGTGCGTGGCGCGCATCGGCAAATTCATCTGTATCGGGCTGAATTACGCGGATCACGCGGCGAAATCGAATCTGCCGGTGCCGGCCGAACCGGTCGTGTTCAACAAGTGGCTGTCGGCGGTCGTCGGCCCGAACGACGACGTGCGCATTCCGCGCGGCTCGAAAAAAACCGATTGGGAAGTCGAGCTCGGCGTGGTCATCGGCAAGGGCGGCGCGTATATCGATCAAGCCGATGCGATGAAGCACGTCGCGGGCTATTGCGTCATCAACGATGTCTCTGAGCGCGAGTATCAGATCGAACGCGGCGGCACCTGGGACAAGGGCAAGGGCTGCGACACGTTCGGCCCGATCGGTCCGTGGCTCGTCACTGCCGACGAAGTGCCCGATCCGCACAAGCTGCCGCTGTGGCTCGAAGTCGATGGCAAGCGCTATCAGAACGGTAACACCAGCACGATGATCTTCAAGATCGATGAAATCGTGTCGTACCTGAGCCGCTTCATGAGCCTGCAACCGGGCGATGTCATCTCCACCGGCACGCCGCCGAGCCTCGGCATGGGCGTGAAACCCGAAGCCGTTTATCTGCGCGCGGGACAGACGATACGCCTCGGCATCGAAGGGCTCGGCGTTCAACAACAACGCACGATGGACGCATGAACTTCATGAACCATTACGACTTCACGAATCGCGCGGCGGTGGTGACGGGCGGCGCGCAGGGCATCGGTTATGCCGTGGCGCAACGCTTGCTCGAAGGCGGCGCGCGCGTCGCGTTGTGGGATCGCGATGAAGACGCGCTTGCGCAAGCACGCGCTGATTTAGGCGATGTGCAAACCGTGTTCGTCGATCTTACTCATCGCGATACCGTCATCAAGGCCACCGCACGCACGCTCGACAACTTCGGCGCGATCGATGTGCTCGTGCATAGCGCGGGCATTGCTGGCGCAAACGCAACGGTGGCCGATTACGCGCCGGAAGAATGGTCGCGCGTGATCGATGTCGATCTGAACGCGGCGTTTCACGTCAATCAGGCGATCGTCAAAACGATGATCGCGCGCGGCTATGGACGCATCGTGAATATTGCGTCGATTGCAGGCAAGGAAGGCAATCCGAACGCGTCGGCGTATAGCGCGGCGAAGGCGGGCGTGATCGCGTTGACGAAGAGTCTCGGCAAGGAAACGGCGGGGCTTGATATTGCGGTGAACGCCGTCACGCCTGCTACCGCGCGTACGAAGATTTTCGATCAGATGAAGCAGGAGCATATCGACTACATACTGTCGAAAATTCCGCGCGGACGTTTCGTGGAAGTGCACGAAATTGCGGCGATGGTCGCGTTTCTGGCGTCGTCGGAGAACTCGTTCACGACGGGCGCGGTGTTCGATCTATCCGGAGGACGCGCGACTTACTAACGCTTTAGCAGACCAATAATAAAGGAGACAAGCACCGTGGATTCCATCGCCGCCCCGCGCGACGTCACGCACGACGATGCCCAGATTTACTGCAAGGTGTTCTGGCGTTTCGTGCCACTGTTCGTCGCGTGCTTCGTGTTTTCGTATATCGATCGCATCAACATCAGCTTTGTGAGGTTGCAGATGCAGAGCGAACTCGACTTCTCCGACGCGATGTATGGCTTCGGTGCAAGCGTGTTCTTCGTCGGATACTTTTTATTCGAAGTACAAAGTAATATAATTTTGCATCGTGTCGGGGCGAAGCGCTGGATCGCGCGCATCATGATCACGTGGGGCATTGCCTCCGCGTGCATGATGTTCGTGCGCACTGAAACATGGTTCTACGTGCTGCGTTTTCTGATCGGCGCGCTCGAAGCGGGCTTCGTGCCGGGCGCGCTGTACTTCTTCACGAAGTGGTTTCCGTCGTCGCGGCGCGGGCGCATCAATTAGTTTTTTATGGCGTCGATTGCGTTGTGCGGCATCATCGGCAGTCCGCTGTCGGGCGCGATCATGAAGTTCTGCGATGGCCTCAACGGCATGCCCGGCTGGCAATGGCTCTTTTTGCTCGAAGGCATTCCGTCGGTGGTGCTCGGTCTCGTCGTGCTCGCGTTCGTAGACGATGAAGTCGATCACGCCAAATGGCTCGACGCCGATGAAAAACGCGCGCTCAAAGCGCAACTCGCGAACGATCCGAAAGTCGGCGAAGTGCATTCGCTGAAGGCCGCGTTCAGCGAACCTGTCACGCTCGTGATGGCGCTGATCTATCTCTTTCTTGCGATGGGCATCTACGGTTTCGTCTTCTGGATGCCGCAACTCGTCAAAACTGCCGGCACCAGCGATCCCTTCATGATCGGCCTGATTTCGATGCTGCCGTATGCGGTCGCGGGCATCGGCATGATTCTGATCGGCAAGCATTCGGACCGCACGGGCGAGCGGCGCTGGCATCTGGGCGCATGCGCGCTGGCGGGCACGATCGGCTATGTCGTGTGCGGTTTCTTCCCGTCCAACACGCTGATGCTCGTGATTGGCCTGACGATCGCGGCGATAGGCATCATCACGTCGCTGGGTCTGTTCTGGATTCTGCCGACGCGTTTTCTGACCGGCATTGCGGCGGCGAGCGGCATTGCGCTGATCAACTCGGTCGGGCAGTTCGGCGGCATCATCAGCCCGTATATGGTCGGCAAGGTGAAGACCATGACCGGCAGCGCAACGCCGGGGCTTTATGCGATTGCGTTCGCGTGTCTGCTCGGCGCGATGCTGATCGTGTGGGGCTTGCCGAAGCGTCTGTACTTCCGCGAAAGCGGCAGCGATTGACGTTCAATTCACGCGTGGGCCGTCTTTTTGCGCGGCCTTGTGCGCGTACATCTTGCTGTCGCTTGCTACCAGCAGATCGATGAACGACGCATGCTGCGCCGGATCGAACTGCGTTTGCCCGACGCTGAAGCGAATGGCATAACCGCGCGCGTCATCCGCGTTGATCGATGCAAGCGTGTCGCGCAAACGCGTCAACACATGCTCCGTTTCGATGCCGCCCGCATCCGTCAGCAGCGCGACGAATTCATCGCAACCAAGCCGGCCGATGACATCGCTTTCACGCAGCGTATCGCGCAACGCGCCAGCAAATGTCACCAGCGCGCGATCGCCTTCGGCATGACCGTAGGTATCGTTGATGCGCTTGAAATCGTCGAGATCGAAAAAGAGCAAAGTCGCGCCGCGCCCGAGCCGCTTGCAGACGTTCAGCGCGTGCTGCGCGAGCGCCTCGAAGCCGCGCCGGTTCGCGATCAGCGTGAGTTCATCCACCGTGGCGAGTTCGATCGCCGCGATTTCCTGCTCCGCGATGTGCGCGAGATCGCGCAACAAGCCGCGCTCCACGGACAACGTGCCGAGCTTACTGCCGTTGGGCACGGTCAGCGGCTGTCCGGCGTAAAAGCGGATGTGCGGTGCGCCTGTCACGAGCGGATTGTCGTGAAAGCGCGCGTCGGCGAGCGCATCGGGAATTTCGAAGACGTGGTCGTGCAGAATCGCGTGGCCGCAGAACGAGACATCGCGCGCGGTTTCGGGAATGCCCAGCCCGGCGCACGATTTGAACCACTGCCTGTTTTCATCGATGAGACTCACCAGCGCGATCGGCACGTCGAACAGGCGTCGCGCGAGACGCGTGAGCCGGTCGAAGCGTTCTTCAGCGTTCGCTCGTGCTGTATGTGACCTTCGTGTTCGTGCAGACCATCCGCCATCGCGATTACTTCTTGCCGCTCGAGCCGGAAATCGTCGTGCGCGCAATCGATGCCGAATAGGAAAACGCGCCGCCGCCGAGCAACGGCGAAGCGTGGCTTACGCGGTGTTTTTGATGCTGTCGCTGGTGTCGGTCGTCGGGCTGGCGAAGCTGCTGGCGCAGGCGGTCGAGGCGGGCGTCGCGGCGGCGGGCGCGCCGGAAGCCGTGGTCGGCGTGGTGATCGCCGCGCTCGTGCTGTTGCCCGAAGGTCTCGCGGCGTTGCGCGCGGCGCGCATGAACCGGCTGCAAACGAGCCTGAATTTGGCGCTTGGGTCGGCGCTTCTGACGATTCCGACCGTCGCGGTGGTATCGATCGTCATCGGGCAGCCGATTTCGCTTGGCCTCGCGCCCAAGGAAATCACCATGCTCGCGCTGACGCTGCTCGTCTCCGTCATCACGCTCGGCACCGGGCGCTCGACGGTGCTGCAGGGCGTCGTGCATCTGGTGATTTTCGCGGCGTTCCTGTTTTTGACCGTGGTGCCGTGACGCATCGATTTGCAGCGATTTGTTACTATTGCCAGGTTTTTCCCTGTGCGCAGCCGATGCACACAGGGCCACATCATCGAAAACGCGTTCGACGGCATGATTCCCGGCCTCAAGGCACGCAAGTTCGACGCCGTGCTGTCGACATGGGCATCATCAAAGAGCGCCTGAAGCAGATCGATTTCACGAAACCGCTGTATGACACGCACGCGCAACTCGTCGCGCGCGGGCTCGGGCATCCTGCCGACGCCGCAAGCGCTGAAGGGCAAGCGCGTTGGCGTAGAGCAGGGCACGGTGCAGGAGCACTACGCGAAGGTCAAATGGGAGCCGCAGGGCGTGACGGTCGTCGCGTACGGCGATCAGGAACAGGTCGAGTCCGATCTGGTAGCGGGCCGTATCGACGCGATGTTCACCGATGCCGCGCAAGCCGCCATCGGCTTTCTGAAGAAGCCGCAGGGCAAGCCGTTCGCGCTCGTCGGTCCGATCGTCGAGGACAAGGCGATCATCGGTCCGGGCACGGCCATCGGCCTGCGTAAAGGCGATGCAGCCTTGCAGATGAGCCTGAACACGGCGTTCGACGAGATCAAGAAGAACGGCACGTTCAAGCGCATCATGGCGAAGTATTTCGCGACGGATATTTCCATTCAGTAACGCGCGCGGTATTTCGTATCGTGATGAAAAGGCATCGTTCGCGGTGCCTTTTCTCTTTGATGAAGGATTGTTCGAAGATGCAGGTTCATCATCATCCGCTCGTCGGTGCGTCGCTCGGGACGCGGCGCGCGATCACGAGCTATCACTTCGGCCCCGGCGACGATGCGCGGCCCAAGCTGTACATTCAGGCGTCGCTGCATGCGGATGAACTGCCCGGCATGGTCGTCGCGTGGTATCTGAAGCAGCGTTTCGCCGAACTTGAAGCGCAAGGAAAGCTCGCTGCGCGCATCGTGCTCGTGCCGGTGGCGAATCCGGCGGGCTTGAATCAGCACTGGTTCGGCGCGCAGATGGGTCGATTCGATATGCGTTCCGGACAGGATTTCAACCGTCGCTTTCCCGAATTCGGCGCTGAACTGGCGCACAAACTAAAAAACCGCCTGAACGACGATCCCGCGCACAACGCGCAACTCATCCGCGACGCATTGCGCACGCGTTTCGCAACGCTAAAGCCGTCGACGGAACTGGAATCGCAACGCATCGAACTGATGAAACTCGCGTGCGATGCCGATCTAGTCATCGATCTGCATTGTGATTGGGAAGCCGTGCCGCATCTCTATACGACGCCGCAGGCGTGGCCGTCGATCGAACTGCTCGCGCGCTATCTCGGCAGCGGGCGCAACTGCTGGCGGACGTGTCGGGCGGCGAGCCGTTCGATGAAGCGTGCGCATCGGCGTGGCGTTATCTGCGTGAGGAATTCGCGGACCGCTTTCCGATTCCGCCGGGCCTCACGCCGGTGACGCTCGAACTGCGCGGCATGCGCGATGTCTCGCACGAACTCGCCGCGCAGGACGCGCAGGCGATCGTCTCGTATCTGACGCATCTCGGCATGATCGACGGCGACGCGAGCGCGCTCCCGCCGCTGCGCCATAGCGCGCGCCGCTTGCCGGTTGCGAGTACATTAGCGCGCCGATATCGGGCGTCATTTTGCACAAGAAGGCGATCGGCAAGCGCGGGCGCGCGGGCGACACCGTCGCCGAAGTGCTCGATCCGCTCGCGGACCGGCTCGTGCCGCTCGTCGCGCAGACGGACGGTTTGCTCTACGCGCGGCACTGGAGGCGTTTCGCGACGGCGGGAATGCTGGTGGCGCGCATCGCGGGCGAGGACGCGGGGCGCAGCGGCGATCTGCTGGTGCCGTGATTCGCGCGGCGAGTACCATCGACTTTTACAACACGGGCGCGTTCGCGCCGCACGGAGCACAAGAACATGCTGAAATCGACGATGCCGAAGGCCGCGAAGTGCCGTTCGCGCCCATCGAACGCTTTGCCTTTTATGAGCGCGCCAAGCGCGCCTATTGCGTGATCGCGACGGGCGAATCGCGCGGCTACGGCTGCTTCATCTTCAAAAAAGGCGTGCAACTCGCGCCCGATGCGCCCGCGCAAGATTGACCGATTGTTGCAGAAATGCACCAGCGTAATTTTGAGATTCGGTTGCAATGCAGCATGAAAAGCTTATATAGGGTTATAACCTAGATACTTACCCTTATGGATGCTCATGAAAACCGCCGCTCAACAATCTTTGCTCGTTTCGTTCGGTTCGTTCATCCGCGCAGCAAAGGCTGCGGTGCGTCGCGAGTGGAACCGCGCTTTGCAACTGCATCTGCAAAACTGCGAGATCCTCGTCGAATCGTATCGCCGTAAGTAAGCCGGACAGAATTCCGCCCGGTCAAAAAGCAAATCGTCACGCCACGGACGCGCCTGAGTGCGCTTCCGGGGCGTTGTCGTTTATATCGCCGGAATCGAGCGGTGCTTGACATGCAACCAAGAGGTTGCATAATGCGTCTATGGACGACGATCTGGTTTTTCGCGCCTTCGCCGATGCAAGCCGCCGGCAGTTGCTTGACCGTCTCCACGCGCGCAACGGTCAAACGCTGAACGATCTCTGCGATGGCCTCGGCATGTCGCGGCAGGCGGTATCGAAACATCTGGCGCAGCTGGAAGAGGCTAATTTGGTTTCGACGCAGCGCCACGGACGCGAAAAGCATCACTTTCTGAATCCGGTGCCGATCGGTGAAATCGCGCGGCGCTGGATCGGCAAGTTTGAGCGTCCACGGCTCGATGCCCTCGCCGATCTCAAACGCATGCTCGAAGGAGACGACCATGAGTAGCGACACGTTTGTCTATGTGACGTATATCCGCACGACGCCCGAGAAGCTTTGGGCCGCGCTGATCACGCCTGAAGTTGTGCCGATGCCACCGGCGAATGCGCTTCACAAGCGCCCGCGCTGACCCAAGTCGATACGCACTGGCTGCGTGCGTGCCATCGCCCGGTCGATGCCATCAAAACCCGTTATCAGGAAACCAGCCATGTCTGACGCGACGATTCTTTCCGTGCGCAACATGCGTGTGCATTTCAGCGTGAAGCCGAAGAACCGCCTGCCGTGGACGCCGTCGCGCACGCTCAAGGCGGTCGACGGCGTGAGCTTCGATCTGAAGGCGGGCGAGACGCTCGGCGTCGTCGGCGAGTCGGGCTGCGGCAAGTCCACGCTGTAGCGCGCCATCCTGAACCTGATTCCAACGACGAGCGGCGACATCGTGTGGATGGGCGCGTCGCTCACGCAGGCGGGCACGCGCGAGTGGCATGCGGTGCGCAGCGACGTGCAGATGATTTTTCAGGATCCGCTTGCTTCGCGCGATCCGCGCATGACGATCGGGCAAATCATCGCGGAGCCGTTGACGGAGCATCGGCCGGGCATCGGCAAACAGGAAATCGATGCGCGCGTGCGCGCCATGATGAACCGCGTCGGCCTGCGCGAGCAGATGATCAACCGCTATCCGCACGAGTTTTACGGCGGGCAATGTCAGCGCATCGGCATTGCGAGGGCGCTGATCGTCGAGCCGAAACTCGTGATTTGCGACGAACCGGTTTCCGTGCTCGATGTGTCGATTCAGGCGCAGATCGTCAACCTGCTGAAATCGCTGCAGGCGGAAATGAAGCTCTCGCTGATTTTCATCGCGCACGATCTGGCGGTGGTCCGGCACATTTCCGATCGCGTGATGGTGATGTATCTCGGCCGCGTGATGGAACTCGCCGATAAACACGCGCTTTACGACACGCCGCGTCATCCGTACGCGCGCGCGTTGTTGTCGGCGGTGCCGGTGCCGGATCTATCGATCGAGCGCGCCAAGACCGTGCAGATTCTTTCCGGCGACATTCCGAGCCCGATCAATCCGCCTTCTGGCTGCGTGTTTCACACACTCTGTCCAATCGCCGATGCACGTTGCGCAAGCAAGGTTCCGACTTTGCGTGCGCTGGAAGCGGGGGTATCGGCGGCGTGTTTTTATGCGTGATTCCGATTTATGCGTTTTTAAGAATCTGGCGATATTCGAGGTAATGAGAGACCCAGCATAACAACACGATAAGTCGTTCGCTTCCCCGTAGCAATCCATTCTGTGTGAATTGTGTGCTTCGACCAGCGCCTGTCGCAGGCAGAGGTCGTTGCATCAATTGGTTCGGAATCCTTTTTATAAAACTTATAACGCAGTCCGCAGGGTGAGTCAGTTGGAGATACTTTTCATGAAAAAACAAAAACGTTACGTCGCGCTTTCCATTCTTCTTTTCGGCGCTTATATCGCGGGCGCCACGTCCGCGTACGCGCAGCAGGTGCCGTCGCAGACCGCGCAAGCGCAGCCATCGGCCAATGACAATCTGCTCACGCGCCAGCAGGCGATGGAGCCGAGTTCACCGCCCAACACGGAAGCTGATGCGCCAGTCAGCAATCAGGCGAAGTCGAAGGGGTTCGTCGAAGATTCGCATTTGAATTTGCTGTTCCGATCGTTTGCGGAGCATGACACGTTCAATACCGTCAAGAAGAAGGATGCCTGGGTCTTCGGCGCGCAGGCCGTTTTCGAATCTGGATACACGAAGGGTTTGATCGGATTCGGCGGCGCCCTGTCGATGTTCGGCGCGCTCAAGCTCAACGGCGGACGAAGCAGCGATCCCGGCAGCAGCAACAATCAAGTGCACGTCGCGACCAATGGCGGCGGCTATAACCAGCTTGCGTGGGCGTATCTCGGCGTGTGAGACGTGAAGGTGCGCGTGTCGAATACGGTGGTCAAGTACGGTCAGCAACTGTTCGACGATCCGTTCCTCTCGCCACACGATAACCGCGCGCTGCCGCCGACGTATCGCGGCTTTTCGCTGGCAAGTAACGAGATCAAGAATCTGACGCTCAAGGGCGGCACGGTGGACGGCGTGCTCGCGCGCGGCATGACGACGGTGTCGGGTTTGAAGACGGAATATGGCGGCACGCATGTTTCGCAATTCAGCTTCTTCGGCGGCGACTGGACGCGCGGCGACGATACGGCTGTGTCGCTCTATGGCAGCGTGGCGAACAACGTGTGGCAGCAGTATTACCTGTCCGCTACGCAAAGCATCGGCGATCCGAAGACGCTGCGCTGGACCGGCGCGCTGAACTATTACTACACGGGCGTGATCGGCGACAAACGGCAAGGGCCGATCAATAACAATGCGTATAGCCTGGCGCTGGCCGGCACGCACGGCGCGCATACGGTGCAGTTCGCGTTTCAGCAGATCGTCGGCGATCAGATGTTCGACTATATGGGCCAGTCGGCGGGCGACTTTCTGTCGAATTCGCTTGATGTGGACTACAACCAGCCGCATGAAAAGTCCGTCAGCCTGTTTTATTCGCTCAACCTGAAGGATTACGGCGTGCCCCGCGCGAAAGTCACGATGTGGACCGCTTACGGTTGGGGCGCGGACGGCAGCGCGATGGCCAACAGCGGAACGGCAAACGCCGGCAGCTATATTTTGAACGACGAACCGGTACACGGCACGCACTACGAGTTCGGCATCGTTCCGGGTTATACGGTGCCGGAGGGCAAGTTCAAGGACACGTCGATCAAGTTCTATTACATGTATCACCACGGCAGCAAGTACTACGCGGATACCACGAGCAACGTCTTCCGCCTGATGGTCAACGTCCCGGTCAATGTCTTTTAACGCTGCCACACGTAAACCATACAAAATTTAACTTTATATTACTTTTAAATTTCAATATAAAGAGGGGGCGTGCTGCGGATTGCCATGTCTCGCCCACGCTATGTCGCCCGGCAGACTCGCGTCTGTCGGGGTTTTTTCGTGCGCAGTAAGGCAAGTGGCGCGATAAGGAAGAAGGGCGGGCGACCCGGCGATGCCGCCCGTTTCTTGTTGTCGAGCGCGCGCTCGATCGGCGCGTGTTGATCGCCGGAAAGGTGGTCTCCTCGCTCGCTTATTCGAGCGTTATATCAGGCGCAGAACGCGGCGGTTCATGATCGTTCGAGTCTGCAGCATCAGCGTCAGCATGGACGCGAACAGCAGTGTGAATTGAACCAGACCGATCTGAGCGTTCATCCTCTGTCTCCGTTGCGACTGCGCACGATGCGCCGATGAACGCAGTATCGTCGAACGAACGTGCGAGCAAAACCCGGCTCGCGTGGAGACGAAGAAAGGAGGAAGCGCGGCGTCAGAAGCGCGTGCCGATGGTGCATCCGCCGGCGCCGCCACCGTTGCCGAACAGGCCGCTACAGCCGAATAATGCGCAGCTGCCGAGCATCAGCGTGACGGCGAGGAGAAGAATGAGTGAGCGGATCATGAGAATGCAGGCGAAATCCCGATTCTCGCCAAACTCGTCCGCTCGAATGTCAAAAAACGTCGTTCACTTCGCGGGCACCGGCAGCTTCACCGGATCGCCTTCACCGGCAAGCGTGAACACGAGCAACTTCGCAGGCTTTGTGCGGCTCACATTTTTCGACACGATGTGATGCGCGCCCGGCGGTTCATACCACGATTCGCCCGGCCCATAGGTTTTTGCGGGCGATCCTTCGATTTGCGACGTGACATGGCCTTCGAGCACGTACGCGAAGATCGAACCCGGATGCCTATGCGCCTCCGATGCCTCGCCGGGCTTGTACGCGACGGTCGCCATCAGCACGTTCTTGCCGGCGGCTTCCGGTATCGGTTGCTTCTGAACGGGCGTGATGGTTTCCGCGTGGAGCGCGTCCGCCGCGAGCATCGCGGCAAGCGCGAGAAGGGGTTGCTTCATGGCGATCTCCTCAAGCGGGCATCTTGCGGAACGCGATCGCAAAGCGGTTCCAGCTGTTGATCGCGGAGATGAGCAGCGTCAGATCGACGATTTCCTCATCGCTGAGATGCGGTTTGACGGCTTCCCAGACGTGATCCGGAACGTGCGCTTCGGAAATGAGCGTGAGCGCTTCCGTCCATTCCAACGCGGCGCGTTCGCGATCGGTGAAAAACGGCGTTTCGCGCCACACGACGACCGTCGCCAATCGTCGATCCGTTTCACCGCCTTTCTTCGCGTCCGTCGTGTGCATATCGACGCAAAACGCGCAGCTGTTGATCTGCGACGCGCGCAGCCGCACCAATTCTGCCAGCGATTTTTCGATACCCGATTTGCCGATGCGTTCCTCCAGTCCGAGCATCGACTTGATCGCGGCGGGGCTGGCTTTGTAGAAGTCGAGACGGGATTCCATGACTGTGTCCTCTTTGCTTGCTTCGGTGGAACGCCTTGAAAAGCAGCGCGACACGTGAAGATTAGGCGGCAAGGTGGCGTTTTTGAATGACCGATTTTCAGAAATTTGAGGTAGCCAGTTTCGGTCAAAAAAAAGCCTGCGGCTAGAGAAGCCGCGGGCGCGCAACGAGCGTTATTCGAGTGCCGAAGCCGGGCCGAAGAACTCGTAGCGACTTTGTGCATCGGGCACACCGACCGCTTTCAGATGCCGCTTCACCGCCTTCATGAACGGCTTCGGACCGAGAAAATACGCGTCGACATCGCGGTTGGCGGGGAGCCATTGGCCGAGCAACGCTTCATCGACGAAACCGATGCCGTGCGCTTCGTGATCGCCGTCGCGCTTGTTCTCGTAGCAGTAAAAGCGCTGAAGCTGCGGATAACGCGCCACCAGTTCCTCGATCGATTCGCGGAACGCATGCACGCCGCCATGCCGCGCCGCGTGGATGAAGTGCACCGGACGCTGCGGGCTGGGCTCGAGCGCGGCGTTGAGCATGGCGAGCGTCGGCGTGATGCCGACACCGCCGCTGATCAGCACGAGCGGGCGCTCCGTGTGTTCGAGCTTGAAATCACCGGCGGGCGGATAGAGTTCGAGCACGTCACCTGCGCGCACGCTTTCATGCAGGAAATTCGACACGCGGCCGTTCGGCTCGCGCTTCACGCTAATCTGATATTCGCGTCCGTTCGACGCCGCCGACAGCGAGTAATTGCGGCGCGTTTCCTCGCCATCGATGACCACGCGCAAGCCGATGTACTGGCCCGGCTGAAAATCGAGCAGCGCGCCGCCGTCTTCCGGCACGAGATAGAACGACGTGATCTCATCGCTCTCCGCGATCTTGCGCTCGACCACGAAACGACGCGTGCCGCGCCACCCGCCCGGCGCCTGTTCGCGCGCGCTGTAGATGCCTTCTTCCAGGCCGATCAGGATATCCGCGAGCTGCTGATACGCAGCCGCCCACGCCTCGATCACAGCATCGGTCGCGATCTCCGCGCCGAGCACTTCGCGGATCGACTTCAGCAGGCAGCCTCCGACGATCGCATAATACTCCGGCTGAATATCGAGCGCGACGTGCTTGTTGATGATCTGGCCGACGAGACCGCCGAGCTTCTCCAGTTCATCGATATGGTGCGCGTACATCAGCACGCCGTTGGCCTGATGCGCCTGATTGAACATCGGGCGCACTTCCGGATGCTCGTCCAGCAGCTTGTTGTAGAAGTGCGTGGTGAGCGCTTCGCCGCCGCTTTCGAGCAGGGGAACGGTGGCTTTGACGATGGCGCGATGTTCGGCTGAGAGCATTTGAGTTTTCCTCATAAAGTATGAAGCAACGAATTTGCTGGCCGACTGACATACACGTTCTGTGCCAGTCTACAATCGTCGATAAATCAACGCCTTGACTCAAATCATGGTCGAATAGACTCTGGTCAAAAAGACTGCAGATGTAGTCGCAATGACTTCACGCGTGCTGCTCGACGCCCTCATTCCTCTGATCGAAGACCTGTCGCGCGGCATGCTGGACACCGAGCGCTACAGGCGTCTGCTCACGACGCTGCGCGCACTCTATCCCGCCGATGCCACCGCGCTTCTGCGTTTCGCCGGCGACACGCTAGTGCCGCTGGCCATCGACGGTTTGTCGAGCGATACGCTCGGGCGGCGCTTTCGCGTGAGCGAACATCCGCGATTCGCGCGCATTTTGTCGCGCACCGATCGCACGCGGTTTCCCGCGCATTCCGATCTGCCCGATTCGTACGACGGCCTCGTCAAAGGCGTCAGCGGCCATCTCGAAGTGCACGATTGTCTGGGCTGTCCGCTCGACATCGACGATCGCGCGTGGGGGCTGCTGACGCTCGATGCGCTCGATCCCGCTCGCTTCGACGACATCGATACCGCCTCGCTGCAGGCGTTTCTCGGTCTCGCGGCAGCGACCGTCAGTGTCGCGGAGCGCATGGACAGGCTCGCGCGCTCCAGCGAAGCCGAGCGGCAGCGCGCGGAGGTGTATCGGCAAGCGGGCGACTCGCGGCGGCGCGAGATCATCGGCAGCAGCGAGCGGCATCGCAAGTTGATGGAGGAGATCGGCATCGTCGCGTCGAGCGATCTGACCGTGCTCATCACCGGCGAAACCGGCGTCGGCAAGGAACTCGTCGCGAGCGAGATTCACGCGCTGTCGTCGCGCGCCGACAAGCCGCTCATCAGCCTGAATTGCGCGGCGCTGCCGGACACGCTCGTCGAAAGCGAACTGTTCGGGCATGTGTGCGGCGCGTTTTCGGGGGCGTCGTCGGATCGGCGCGGGAAATTCGAATTGGCCGATGGCGGCACGCTCTTTCTCGATGAAGTCGGCGAACTGCCGCTCGCCGTGCAGGCGAAGCTCTTGCGCGTGCTGCAGAACGGCCAGTTGCAGCGCATCGGTTCGGATAGCGAGCACAAGGTCGATGTGCGGCTGATCGCGGCGACCAATCGCGATCTGGCCGATGAAGTCCGCGCCGGGCGTTTTCGCGCGGATCTGTATCATCGGCTGTCGGTGTATCCGCTCGTCGTGCCACCGTTGCGCGAACGCGGCCGCGATGTCCTGCTGCTCGCAGGCTACTTTCTCGAAGAAAATCGTTCGCGTCTCGGGTTGCTGAGCCTGCGTCTTTCCGCCGATGCGCAAGCCGCGCTGCTCGCGTATCGCTGGCCGGGCAACGTGCGCGAACTGGAGCATCTGATCGGGCGCAGCGCGTTGAAGGCGCTGGCGGCGCATCGCGAGCGGCCGCGCATCCTGACGCTGACCGCCGCCGATCTCACGCAGGGACGATGCAAGCGCCGTCGCAACCACCGCGCCAGTGACCGCGCAAGGCGTCGATTTTCGCGCCGCCGTCACGGCGTACGAGCGCACGCTCATCGTCGATGCACTCGTGCGTCATGACCAGAACTGGGCATCGGCGGCGCGCGAGCTGGGTATCGATCGAGCGAATCTCAATCGTCTCGCCAAGCGGCTCGGGCTGAAGTAGCCGCGCATCGTTTTATCCGCGCGATCTACGCACCGCCCGCTGCACAACGAAGCAACGCGGCAATGACTGCCGCTGCACGCGCGCGACACTTGTTGTTTCGCATCTCAAAAAGACGCGCTTTTTTGTTCTAGCGCAAAAAACAATTCCGTCTGTCATACGCATTGATTGCACACATTGCGACAATTTCAGTGCTGGAGAAACGAGCGACGCTCTCCTAACATCAGAGGAGCCAGGCGAACCCGTCAGTAGCATTTCGTTGCAGTGTCTTGGAGAACAGCGCCAGAGCGTGTATCGCTTCTAACGATGCGGCTCCAGCAATCGAATACGGCAATCCGACAACGGGGATACGTGCGCAAGTGCAGCACATCGATCTTGTCCGCGCTCTTCAGCGCCGCCGCTCGAACGCGCCCCGGACACCATGCAGGCCCGCATGATGGGTTGCGCCGCCTGTCACGGCGCGCATGGCGAAGGCACGGACAACGACTATTTCCCGCGTCTGTCGGGCAAGCCCGCAGGCTATCTGTACAAGCAACTGCTTGCATTTCGCGACGGGCGCCGCAAGTACCCGCCGATAAACTATCTGCTCGCGTATCTCCCGGATGCATACCTCAAGCAGATCGCCGATTACTTCGCCAGCGAGCGCCCGCCGTTTCCGCCGCCGTCGAAAGTCACCGTCGATGCCGCCACGCTCGATCTCGGCAAAACGCTCGTGACGAAAGGCGATGCGTCGCGCAAGGTGCCCGCGTGCGTGAGCTGTCACGGCGGCGCGATGACCGGCATGGAACCCGCGATACCCGGTCTGCTCGGTCTGCATGCGGATTACCTGAGCGCGCAACTCGGCGCATGGCGATACGGCACGCGCTCGACGGTGGCGCCCGATTGCATGGCGCAGGTCGCGAAGCTGCTGTCGGAGCGCGATATCACCGCGATCGCTGCGTATCTCGCATCGCTGCCTGCGCCGGCCAATCCGGTGCCGGTCGCGGCCGGAACACTCAAGATGCCGCTCGAATGTGGTAGCGTGCACAACTAAAGAGGGCATGCCGTGCTCTGTTCTCGATCTTTCTGAGCGCTGACCGTCGCGATTTTGATGGCGGCGTGCACCCCAGCGTTCGCACAAGGCGATGCCGCCACGATCAAGCGCGGCAAGTATCTCGCGCGCGCGGGCGATTGCATCGCGTGTCACACGCTGCCGGCGGGCAAGACCTTCGGCGGCGGCCGCCCGATGGACACGCCGTTCGGCACGCTCTTCACGCCCAACATCTCGTCGGACAAGGAAACGGACCTCGGCAACTGGACCGCCGACGAGTTCTACACGATGATGCACACCGGCAAGTCGCGCGACGGCTCGCTGCTCTATCCCGCGATGCCGTTTGCGTCGTATACCAAAGTGACGCGCGCCGATTCCGACGCCATCTACGCGTTCCTGATGTCCACGCCGCCAGTGCATCAGCCGAACCGGCCGCATGAATTGCGCTTCCGGTTCAACCAGCGGCAATTGCTGATCGGCTGGCGGTCGCTGTTTTTCAAGCAGGGCGAATATCAACCTGACCCGAAGCAGTCGGCGCAATGGAATTGCGGCGCGTATCTCGTCGAAGGACTCGGGCATTGCTCGATGTGCCACACCGCGATCAACGCGCTCGGCGGCAACGTGACCTCGAAGGCGTTCGAAGGCGGCCTGATTCCGATTCAGAACTGGTACGCGCCGTCGCTGACATCGAACAAGGAAGCGGGGCTGGGCGACTGGAATATCGACGAGATCGTGGGCTTGCTGCACGCGAGGGTATCGAACAAGGGGGTGGTGTATGGACCGATGGCCGAAGTCGTCTACGACAGTCTCCAGTATTTGAGCGAAGAAGACGTGCGCGCGATGGCCGTCTATCTGAAGGCTTTACCCGCGCGTTCCGGCGACAAGTCCGAGCCGCCGAGTCAGGCGATCGTCGAACAAAAGACGAATCTGTCGCCGCTCGGCAAGAAGATCTACGACGCACAATGCGCCGAATGTCACGCGGCACAAGGTCAGGGCAAGCCGCCCGATTTTCCGCCGCTCGCCAACAACCAGTCGATCGTCATGAGCAGCGCGGTGAATCCGATCCGCATGGTGCTCAACGGCGGGTATCCGCCGGGCACGTTCAAGAACCCGAAGCCTTACGGCATGCCGCCGTTCGCGCAGTCCTTGTCCGATGTGGAAGTGGCGGCGGTCGTCACGTATATCCGCACGGCATGGGGCAATCGCGGCGCGCGGGTGTCCGTGAAGGAAGTCAACGATCTGCGTTCCGTGCCACTCTATTGAAGACGTCACCATGAACGAAGACTCCAACGAAGACGCGAAGCTCGACGAGATCGTCCATAGCGGCCCCGGCGGCGCGATCGCGCTCGCGGCGATCGTCATCGGCATCTGGTTCATTTTTTACTTCGCCGTGTTCCTGCCTCGCGGCGTGATTCAGTAATTCATCGAGGCAATCGTCAATGGCAATCAATCCAGGTTCGCATGAGGTCGCCGAACGCGTCGAGAAACGCTGGGCGATCGTCGTGCTCATCATCGTCGCCATTCTCGTGGCGATGACGGTCTACACCGGCCTGCACTGGGCGATGATGCCGCCCTCGCGCGTCGAGACCGTTCGCCAGGAAACGCTGCACGTATTGGGCGAATTCATCGAGAGCAATCTGGGCAGCGCGCCGTAAAGCGACGGCTCGGTGACGGTGCGTATCGTCGCGCAGCAGTATTCGTTCACGCCGCAATGTCTGGTCGTGCCGGCGGGCGTGCCGATCACGTTCCGCGCGACGAGTTCGGATGTCGTGCACGGCTTTCTGATTACCGATACCAACATCAATTCGATGCTCGAACCCGGTTATGTATTGACCTTCAAGACGACCTTCGACCGACCCGGCGACCACACGATGCCGTGCCACGAATACTGCGGCACCGGGCATCAGAACATGTGGGCACACGTGAAGGTGATCGATCGCGCCGAGTTCATGCAGATGGCCGACAAGCTGCCGGCCGATTCGCGGAGACTGTCCTGTGTTCAATAGCAAGCGCCTCGTTCTCGCGCATTTCTGGCTGGCGTTCATCGCCTTCGGTGTCGCGCTCTTGCGCGGCGCGTGGCAGATGCTGGTGCGCAGCCCGCTGCATCCGTGGCTGCAGAATCCGGAGCTTTACTATCGCCCGGTGACGGCGCACGGCACCGTGATGGGTTACGCGTTTCCCACCTTGATCGCAATGGGTTTCGGCTATGCGGTCAGCGAGCTTGCGTTGAAGCGGCCGCTCGTCGGCTTGCGCTGGGCGTGGGCGGGCTGGTGGCTCGTCGCCATCGGCGCGGTGTGCGCGGAAACGCCGGTCGCGATGGGACTCGCCTCCGTGCTTTACACCTTCTATCCGCCGATGATCGCCAACGCGTTCTTCTATATCGGCGTGGTGCTGGTGGTGGTCGGTTCGTGGGTGTGGGTTGCGCTGATGTCGGTGAATCTCGCTTCGTGGAAGTGTGAAAACCGCGGCAAGCCGGTTCCCTTGGCGATGTTCGCGACCGTAGCCGGCGCGTACTTTTGGGGCTGGACGGCGGTGGGCGCGGCCATCGAAGTGCTGTTTCTGATTTTGCCGGTCGCGCTTGGCTTCAAGAGCACGATCGATGCCGGTCTCGCGCGCGTCTTCTTCTCATGGACACTGCCGATCGTCTACTTCTGGCTGATGCCCGCGTATATCGCGTATTACACGATCATTCCGCGCGCGATCGGCGGCCGTCTCTATAGCGATGCGATGGCGTACATCTCGTTCATCCTGTTTCTCGTGGTGTCGATGCCCATCGGCATTCACCATTTGTTCGCCGATCCGCAAGTCGGCTCGGGCTTCAAGTTCATGCATTCGGTGTTCACGGCGCTGGTCGCGGTGCCGACCTTGCTGACCCGTGTTCACGATCTGCGCATCGGTGGAAATCGCGGCGCGGCTGCGCGGCGGCAAGGGCGCGTTCGGCTGGATCAAGGCGCTGCCCTGGTCCAATCGGATGATGCTTGCGGTTGCGTTCTCCTTCGTCATGCTGGGTTTCGGCGGCGCGGGCGGTCTCATCAACATGAGTTATCAGTTCGATTCGACCGTGCACAACACGCAATGGGTGACGGGCCATTTTCATCTGATCTTCGGCGGCGCGATCGTTATCATGTATTTCGCGATCGCCTACGATTTGTGGCCGCATCTGACGGGCCGCGCGCTGATGAATCTCAAGCTGGTGCGCTGGCAGTTGTGGCTGTGGTTCATCGGCATGATCGTGCTGACGTTTCCGTGGCATTTCGTCGGCATACTCGGCATGCCGCGACGCATGGCGTTCTACGACTACAACGATCTGGCGATCGCCGCGCAAGCCTTGTCGGTCGTGATCTTGGTGCTCGGCGGGCTGATTCTCGTGATTTCGGCGGTGCTGTTCTTTGCGGTGCTGATCGGCGGACATCGCGCGCCGCAAGTCGCGCCCGAAGAATTCCGCTTCAGCCGCGCGATCCACTAACCACGCACCATTCCGGTGGCGTTGAACAGTTTCGCGTTGTGGCTCGTGCTGATGATCGGCCTGACGCTCGTCAACTACGGTTATCCGATTGCGCAACTCGTCTCGCGTGGCGGCGATACCTCCGTTCCCGCGGTTCCTATCGGAGCGCAGCGATGAGCGACGAACGCCTCTTCACATTTCGCAATCGCTGGTTCACGGTCAACGTACTGGGGACGATCGGGATCGCGGCGGTATCGGCGCTGATTGGTTTCGTGTGGCTGCCATTCGCTCAGCGCGATGCGCAGTTCACTGGCATCTGGAACGCCATCTGCAGCGCGGCGGGTGCGCCGCGTAGCTGGTACGCGGGGCAGGATACGACCGTTGAGCCCAAGGTGAAACTTTCGCATGTCGAAGTCACGCCGCAACTGCTCGCGAACGCCACGGCCAATTCCGTCGGACGTGGCGCGACACTCGCCTTGCGATGCACGATGTGTCATGGCGAGCGCGGCATGAGCGAAGCGAATTCGCCGAATCTTGCGTGGCAGTATGCATCGGTTATTTACAAGCAATTGATCGATTTTCAGTCGGGCGCGCGGATGAATGCCGTCATGTTGCCGATGGCCGTGAATCTCAGCGATCAGGATATGCGGGATCTTGCGGCTTACTATGCGAGCTTGCCGAGGCCGCCGGCCCAGCGCAAGGTGAGCGCTTCTTTGGCGCCGTCTATCGTGGCGCATGGTGCGCCGATGCGGAATGTGTCGCCGTGTGCGGCTCCTCATGGGGGAATTGATCAGAAGGCCGGCAGTCCTTGGCTTGATGGGCTGCCGGCGGCTTATACGCGGGCGCAACTTATCGCTTTCCGTGCAGGCACGCGGACTAATGATATCGATGGTGGTGTGAGCGATGAGGAGATCGAAGCGGCTGCTTCGTACTATGCACGGGAGTTGGGTTCTTCTTCTGCTTCTTCTCGTTGAGTTTTTTCGTGCAAAGCGCTTCTCTTGTCTTGGGGGTTTTTTCAGTAGCCGCCTCCCCGTCGGGGAGGCGGCTACTGAAAAAACCCCCAAGACAAGAGAAGCGCTTTGCACGAAAAAAAGAAGAAGAAAACCCTAAAGCCCAAGCGCAGCTTAAAAAACCGACCAATCGCCGTGCAACAAAAAGGGACATCATTGCCCGAAAAAACAGTTGTCTGTATCGTGGCCCGATGAATGCTGCAAAACCGCGAAGCGCGCAGACTAACCAAATGCACGAAAATGGAAGCAATCAAAACGGACATACTCATCATCGGCGCCGGCCCGGTCGGCCTCTTCGCCGCATTCGAAGCCAACGTCATCGGCCTCATGTGCCAAATCGTCGATAGCCTCGACCGCATCGGCGGACAATGCATCGAGCTCTATCCCGACAAGCCGATCTACGATATCCCCGCGATCCCCTCGTGCACCGCGCGAGAACTCGTCGATCGCCTGATGGAGCAAATCCGTCCGTTCGATGTGCCCATCCACCTCAGCCAACGCGTCAGCAAAGTCGAACAACGCGACGACCACCGCTGGACGGTCATCACCGAGCAAGGCATGACCTTCGATATCGCCGCCATCCTCATCGCAGCGGGCAATGGCTCGTTCGTGCCGCAACGTTTGCAAGTGCCCGAAGCCGCCGCGCTCGAAGGCAACGCAGTGCACTACAGTGTCACGCGTCTCGCCGAATTCGAAGGCCGCGACATCGTCATCGCTGGTGGCGGCAATTCCGCGCTCGACTGGGCGCTCGCGCTGAAGAACGTCGCGAAGACGCTCACGCTCGTGCATCGGCGAGCGGGCTTCTCGGCGGACGCGAATTCCGTCGCAGCGATGAAATGCGCCGTCGAAGCAGGCGAAATGCGTTTCGTCATGGGCATCATCGATTCGCTCGATGCCCACGACAACGCGCTGCACACCCTGCGCATCAAGCAGATCGACGGCACGACGGACATCGCGGCAGATAAGGTCATCGTGCTGTACGGGCTCGTCGCGGATCTCGGGCCGATCGCGACGTGGGACCTCGATGTGCGCGGCGGACGCATCGAAGTGGATACGTCGAATTACGAATCGTCGCGGCCGGGCATCTTCGCGGTCGGCGATATCGCCAACTATCCGAACAAGCAGAAGCTCATTTTGTCGGGCTTTCATGAAGCATCGCTTGCGCTGCGCAAGGCGTTTTCGTATGCGTATCCCGACAAGAAGCGCACGCATATCCACTCCAGTTACGACGCCAAACTCGCCGAGCGCGTGCAGGCGAGCGCGGACCATTCCTGACCCGGTGGCACATGACGTGCTCGTTGCGCCGTCATCTGAACGATGCGGAGCGCGAGTGTGACCGGGCGAATCATTGCGTGGCTGTTGCTGTTCACGCTGATCGGCGTGATCGCGTATGGCGTGTACTCGCGTCGTATCGATGTGCCCGAGCGCTATGATCCCTTTGCACCGTATGACGTGCGCGCGCCGCAAGGGCCGTTCACCGTGTACAAGCGCTGGCGCACGATGCATGATCCACAGCTTTGCGAAGCCGCGCTCGCGGAATCCGGCCTCGTGTATAAACCGATGGCCGATTCCGTCGGCGCAGGCGGCTGCGCACTGAACGATGTCGTGCGCATCACGCAAGCCGATGACACACGCTTCAGTTCACCCTTTCTTGCGATGTGTCCGCTTGCATTGGGCATCGCAGATTTCGAGCATCGTTATCTGCAATCGGCGGCGCTCGAGATATTCAGCGAGCGTGTGACGCGCATCGAGCATGTCGGGAGTTATGCATGCCGCAACGTGAATCATCAACAGGACACGGCGCTGAGTCAGCATGCGAGCGCGAGCGCCATCGACCTGACGGGCTTCGTGCTTGCGAACGGCAGGCGTATCACGCTCGCGCGCTGGAACGATGAAGCCACGCAAGACGCATCGTTTCTGCAACGCGTTCATGAAGGCGCGTGTTACTACGCCTTCGACACGACACTCGGCCCCGACTACAGCGCGCTGCACAAGACGCACTTTCACGTCGATATGGGTCCGTACAGCATCGCCGATGAACGGTTCGTTAGAATGGATGCGTCACCTATCAATGAAATCCCGGAAGAGAGCGAATGACGAAACAGGACGCAGCCGTGAAGGATCCCTACGAACGACGCGCATTGCTGCTGCATCTGCGCGATGTGCTGGAGACGGTCTTTTGCCTGAGCTAATGCGCTGACGAATACGCGAGCATCGGCGCGGCCGTGCGTGGCAACGACGCGCGCGCGGGCTTCACGCTGCTCGGTTTCATCGATGAAACATGACGCCGCGTGAGTTCATCCGTCGCACGACGGGCGCATTTTTCGTGTGGCCGAAATCGCTGCTCGATGCCGAGTTGAATCGTCCGATGCTCGCCAACACTGTCAAGCACGATCTCTTCGATAACAACGCGCGCGGCTGGAACGCGTATGTCGAAGAGCGCCGCCGCGAAGTCGAATGGTTCGCCGATGATCTGCCCGAAGCCGCGAAGAACGCGGCACCGGCGCATGTGTCCGTATCGAACGAAGCCAAGCAGTCCACGCGCTATTCGACGTGGCTCTGGCCCGACAAATCAGCCTGAAAACAAGGCTATTTCTTCGTGCCCATGCTGGCCGCGCCCGCATCCATGCCGAGTCCGTTCGGCCGGTCTGGCGCAGGCTGCTTGCCCGCCGATTGCTTGCCGGGCTTCGTGTTCAACGCGCCGCTTGCGCCGGCGGCGTCGTGTTGTGCTCCTGATACGCGGGCGTGCTGTCATATTCGAGCTTGTTCGGCTGCTGCGCGCTCGCGACGACCGCCAGCGTGCCGCCTAGTAACACACTCGCTGCACGCGTCAATACGCTGATTGTGGGTCTCATCTCGTCCTCCCATTGTTCTGCGCTTTACTCCTTTTTCAGCAATATGCGGACCCGATAGCGCCGTAGCTTGTCCGATCGCAAGCGAGTGCGTGGCGCTTCCGCACGTCGCGCGCGCGGTTGATCCGCATCAACTTCGCGTGTGGCTGACGCCGGGAAAATTTCAGCTTTCAACGCTGGAATAAAACAATGAAAAAGTCTCTCGGAGTGATGGTTTTGGCCTGCGCAGCGCTGTTCGCGGGCGCGGCGCACGCAGCGGATGACAGTGCTTCGGCGCGCTCGACGTCAAGCGGCGGCATTTATGCGAACGATTGGCTCGTGCGGCTGCGGGCGATCAGCATCGAGCCGCAGGCATCGGCGGGCGGAGCGCTCGGCACGCTGCGCGTCGACGTGAATAACGCGATCGTGCCGGAACTCGATTTCACCTACATGATCCGCGATGACATCGGCGTGGAGCTGATTCTGGGCACGTCGCGGCATCAGGTGACGTCGAATATCGGCGGATTGGGCGGCGTGAATGTGTTGCCGCCGACCTTGCTGCTGCAATATCACTTCAATCATGCGGGACGCGTGCGGCCGTACGCGGGCGCGAGCGTCAACTACACGTACTTTTATAACGACAAGCTGAAAGCCGGCGATACGCCCGTTTCGATCAAGCGCAGCAGCTTCGGCCCGGCGTTGCAGGCGAGCGTCGATGTGCAGGTGGCCAATAACCTCTTCGTCAACGTGGATGTGAAGAAGATCTGGATGCGCACGAGCGCATCCGCGGGCGGGACGGATCTCGGCTCGCTGAAGATCGATCCGTGGGTGATCGGGCTTGGCGTCGGCATGAAGTTCTGATGCGGCGGCTGAGTGCGTCTGGTGCATCCGGCGCGATCATCGTCTGAAAATTGGCGGATGATGCCGGTGCTTCTGGCGTGGACTGTTTCGCGGTCACGGTATGCTTACAGCAAGCCCGGCGCAGACTCGTGCCGCCTGTCGCACGCTCGCTGTTCAGTTCAGTTCAGTTCGGGCGAGGCGACGGGCTGCAACGACTAAAAACACCGCATCGGGGAACAGCATGCCTAAGAGACATTCCACTTACGCGGGACTCGCCTTGCTCGTCGCCTGTGGCGCAGCGTTCGCGCAGCCGCCGCTCACCTTGCCCGGCCGCAGTCAGAGCTCGGCGCAGCAGTCCGTCGACAACGCCGCCTGCTATGCGTACGCCATCAGACGACCAAGGTCGTCATGGCGCGCGAGTGGCTGGCGGCGCTTCGGGCGCGATGCCCGCCATGCCTGCAATGGCATCAGGCGCATCGGACGCCATTCTGGGCGGTGACATGAAGATGCCGCCGCTGCCGCCTCCGGAACCGCCGATGGTGCGCTACTGGCGCGCGTACAGCGAATGCATGCAAAACCGTGGATACTTCGTGCGCTGAGCGCGTGTGAAGCACGCCGCATCACGCGAAAGCGCCCGACGAACTCGGGCGCTTCTTGCATTTCGCATGCAAAAAGCCGTTTGGCTTGATCCGTCGCGAAGTCCGAAGCTGATCGAAGGAGACAGACGCATGAACCCACAGCCGATTCACGAAGGCCGCTGCGCCTGCGGCACGGTGCAGGTGCGTGCGATGGCCGCGCCGAAGGAAGTCAACCTGTGTCACTGCATGACGTGCCGGCGCATCCACGGCGCGCCGTTCGACGTCTATGCGATTTTCGAGTGCGACGCGGTGCAGATTTCCGGCGATACGATCGCGTGGGACAGTTCGGCGACGGGCAAGCGGCATCACTGCCAGGTCTGTGGATCGCCGATTTTCCTCGCGTTCGATGGCGTCGACGAGATTGAAGTGCCGACCGGCATCTTCGATGAAACCGGCATTTTTCCGCCGTCCTACGAGTTGTGGTGCAAGAACGCCGAGCCGTGGCACGACGCGCTACTTGCGCGCGTGGCCCGATTGAATCCTCAGCACTCGACGATCGCCTTCACCACGCCTGCGTTCGGATCGAGCAACGACGAGAAGCGCTCGGGCACATCGCCGAGCGTCAGGCGATGCGTGTTCAGCACATCGGTCGGCACATCGCCTGCGCGCATGGCGGCGAGCACGGTCTCGAAGTCTTCTGGCGTCGCTGCGACTCGCGATCAGCGTTGCCTCGCGCTTGTGGAATTCGGGATCGGCGAAGGAAATGCGGTCTGGCACGATCGATACCAGCACGTACTTGCCGCCATGCGCGATGAACTCGAAGCCGCGTTCCATCGCGCGCGCGTTGCGGGTGGCATCGAAGACGACGTCGAAAAATTCG